>JAGCXN010000046.1 GCA_017961265.1 Bacteroidales bacterium
GTTCTTGCCAAAAACAATCAAAATAGTTTAAAGCCTCGAAGAGGCACTCTAAATCGGCAATATAGTACATAGAGAAATTAACCCGACTTCAAGGGTTGGAAAATCTTTTGTTTAAAAATTTTACCAAAATCAGCTAAAATCCGTTGGATTCTGCCAGTTTTGCCGCGATTTCGACCAGATTACGCCCAAAAACTGATTTGTCGTATCCAGCGGATAATTTTGAAAGTTGTACCTTTGCGTTCGCAATGAGGTACTCCATAGTAATGAGACATAATCCGGCGACGGGCAAGGATGAGGGCTATTACCGCCTGATAGAGTCCTATCGTGACGCATCGGGGCGGCAGCACAACCGCTGCCTGCTCTCCCCCGGTTTCATCCACGGCTATACCAGCGAGGAACTGCGGTTCGTTCCCCTGTTGCTGACTCGCCGCATGAAGGCCAAGGAGACGAACCGGCCCGCAGATTTGTGGGGTGACGATTTGCCCGATGTTCCTGAGCGTTCACGTCAGTTGGCCGATGATTTCTGGCGGCAGATGGCGGAGGCGGGCAAGGTGGACGATGCCATTGCCCGCAAGAAGGCGGACGAGTCGGCTTGCCGCAACCTTCTTCACGGTGACACGCTGAACCATGAGGAGGGGCGTGACATCGGTGCGGAGTGGCTGTGCCTCCAGGCTGCCCGCCAACTGAAGATGGACACTTTCCTGCTCTCCGAAGGCTGGTCGGAGCGCAGGGTGCAGAACGCGCTGGCCCTGCTCGTCGCCCGCACCGTATACGGCGTGTCGGAAAACAAGTGCCTGGACATCATCGCCGAGAATTCCGCCCTGACCGAGATACCCGGCATGGAGGATGTCCGCCTGAACAGTGAGAACATCTACAAGATTGCTCCTGCACTGTATGCGCTGAAAGACGGTCTGGAGCGTCACTTGTGCCGCACGACGGACAGCCTGTTCAATTTGACCGACCGCATTTACATGTTCGATCTCACCAACGTATATTTTGAAAGCCCGAAGCGTGGCAGCGGGAAGGCCAAGAGGGGACACTCCAAGGAACGCCGCAACGACTGCCCCCTGCTGGTGCTGGCCCTTTGCGTGAACACGGCGGGCTTCATCCGCTACTGCGCCATCCTTGAGGGCGACACCGCCGACCCGAAGTCGCTGCCCGCCATGATAGAGACGTTGGTCGCCAGGAATCCCGTGCCTGAGAATCCGGCCGAGCGGCTGCTCATCGTCATGGACGCGGGCATTGCCACGGAAGAGAACCTGAAGCTGGTTCGCGAGAGCGGCTACGACTACCTGTGCGTGAGCCGCACCCGCCTGAAGGACTATGAGCTGGCATCTGACGCCAAGACCGTCACCGTCAAGGACTGCAAGAGTCAGGACATCTATCTCACAAGGGTGGCCCACGAGGAAGGAGGTGACTATTACCTGCGCATAGAGAGTCCCGCCAAGCAGATGAAGGAGGAGTCGATGAACAGCCTCTTCCGCAAACGCTTCGAGGACGGCCTGGAAGCCGCCAGGGCTGGTCTGGCAAAGAAGAGTGGGGTCAAGACATATGACAAGGTGTGTGAGCGCATCGGCAGGCTCAAGGCCAGGTATCCTTCGGTGGCACGCTACTACAAAATCGAATACGAAACAGAGGCCGTCATCCACAAGAGACGGAAGAAAAAGGGTCGGGACGGCCAGCCGGAGACATGGGTGGAGACCAAGGTGACGGCTATCAGGTGGGCGGTGGACACTGAAGGTATGATGACCAACAAGGGTGTCTACTTCCTCAGGACGAACAAGGATAAACTCGATGAGAGAACCACATGGGATTATTACAATATTATTCGTGAGATAGAGTCCACCAATCGCCAGTGCAAGACCGACCTCAAGCTCAGACCCGTATACCACCACAAGGATGACAACAGCGACGCGCACCTCTTCCTTGGGCTGCTCGCCTATTGGATAGTCAACACCATCCGCTACCAACTGAAGCAGAGTGATGTCAACCACTACTGGACCGAAATCGTGAGAATCATGAGGACGCAGAAAGCCGTCACGTCGACAGCAATGAACGGCCTCGGAGAAAAGGTGGAATACAGAATGTGTACCAAGCCCACGGAAAAGGCCAAGGAGATATATCAGAAACTGAAGTACGAACCAACCCCATTCAAGAAAATGAAAATTTGTCGTATCCAAACCTAAGGTCTGAAAAACGGAAAAGCCCGATAGCACAAGAAAAATGAGCTGTCAGGCTTGAAGTTGGGTTAACTAGATTACCACTAATTTATAGGTTTATTATGAAACACACATTCTTTACACTATTCATCCTGTTGTCCTGTATGGCGGCACAGGCTGCACCAATCGGCGAGACGGAAGCAAGGTCTAATGTATTGCAATTCCTCAACACCAAAGGGAAGCAGAAAATCAATGGGGCGCGGTCGCTAACTCTGGTGCATACCATCTACCATAACGGCGAAAACCAATCAGACGGTTCCCCTATGCTCTACATCTTCAATGTCAATGGGGGACAAGGCTACGTTGTGGCTGCCGCCGATGATGTCGCCGATCTTGGGGAAGAGAACGTCCA
>JAGCXN010000047.1 GCA_017961265.1 Bacteroidales bacterium
AGCTACATCGACAAGGTGGAGTACGAGTTGGCCAACACCTATCATTCACAGAACCAGTATAGTAAGGCCATCAATGCCTATCAGGAGTTCATCCGCAAATACCCGAAGAGCGCTTACGTGCGCGAAGCCCACAACAAGCTGGCGCAAGCTTACCTGAACTCGCAGGAGACCGACAAGTCCATTGCCACCTTCAAGAAGGTCATCGAGCAGTACCCCGGCTCACAGGAGGCGAAGGATGCTTTGGCAAACCTCGAGAGCATCTACACCGAGCAGGGCCGGACGGGCGAATTCTTCGACTACATCAAGTCGAGGGGCAACATCAGCATTTCGCCGGAACGTCAGGACTCCATCACCTATCGTGCGGCTGAATCGAAGTACATCAAGGGCAACTGCGAGATGGCGACCAACGGCTTCAACGACTACATCAAAAACTTCCCTGAAGGTTACTTCATCGCCGACGCACTCTTCTATCGCGCCGAATGTGCTTACGGGCGCAACAGTTTCGACGAAGCCCTCCGCGACTACGAGAACCTGCTCCAAAACTACCGCACGGCACACAACGAGATCGCACTCCGCAAAGCAGCCTCCATCCTATTCAACAAAAACGAATATCAACGCGCCCTCACCTACTTCAACGAGCTGCGTGACTGCGCCACCAACGAGAACAACAGCTCCTACGCCTACAACGGCATCATGCGCTGCGCCTTCGAGCTCGGCAACTATCAGGAGGCATTCGACGGGGCCAAAGGCTACATCGCTTCCCCCAATGCAGATCCCGAATATAAAGAGGACGCCCAACTGATAGCGGGCGAAGCCGCCTACCATCTCCGTAACTACGCCGCTGTCAAGAAGTACCTGGGACCGCTGGCCAAAAAGAGCACCAGCGACATCTCCGCCGAAGCCGCCTACTACTGCGCCCTTTCTGAGTTCACGCAGGGCAACCTCGACGAATGTGAGAAAGAGATCGGTAATATTCTTGAAGCCGGCTACACCTCCGGTTATTGGCTCGCCTCCACCTTCATTCTGTACGGTGACTTCTACTTCGCCAAAGAGAACTACTTCCAGGCACGCGCCACTTACCAGAGTATCGTTGATAACTACGACGGCGAGGACCTTCGTCAAGTGGCACGCAAACGTATCGACAAAATCGACGCCATCGAAAATCCGACGCCGCCTGCCAATGACACTCCTGACAACGGATTCGACAACAATAACAACGGCAGTGACGGTAACAGCCTCCGCCCCGTCGACGAAGATTAACCTTTAAAACCATTTGAAAATGAAAAGATACATTTCCGTCATAATCCTCCTATTCGCCGTCTACGGCCTTCAAGCACAGCCCGTTGATACGGCGCGCTTCCGTCTGGAATACACGCCCCGACTGATGAGCTTCAGCAAGCTCAACCAGCAGCCCGACATGACCGACTCGACTACCGAGAAGGTGAAGTTCGACTACTACATTACGCCGCAGCGTATGGACGCCACTTTCCAACCCGGCACCATCTCCTACAGCAAGGTTTCTCCCGACGCACTGGAGAAGATGTACCGCAACTTCATCAAGGTGGGCTTCGGCTACCCGCTGACCCCGCTCGCCGAGCTATCATTCCATAACCTCCAGAACACCAAGTACTCACTCGGCGCCAATGTGCACCACTACTCCTATTGGGCACCTCAAATTGGCAAGGAGATGAAGCAATACCCCAACGGCCCGATGTCGGACACCCGCGTTCACCTCAACTTCAAGAAGTTCTTCCGTAACCAGACCCTCTACACCGCCGCCGGCTACAACCACGAATACGCCCGCTATTACGGTTATCGCTACAACGAATGGCCCGACTCCCACGACGGCATCGCATACGCTAGCGACAAAGACGCTTTAAGCAACCAATTTCACCACGCCAAGGCACTGGTCGGCATCGCCTCCAATTACGTTCTGGAGGACAAGAAGTTGAAACAGGACGTTCGCCTCTCGTACGACTTCCTGCATCGCGGCCAGTGGAAGGACATGGAGCACCACCTCGGTCTCAACTCCTTCTTCGCCTACGACTCGCGTTGGGCCAAGATTTCAGGAAGCCAATGCTACCGTCTGGACCTCGATCTGGATTATTTCAACGAAAAGCTGTTCCAGCAGAAAGGTACGAACGCCGTGCTGTTCGTGCCGGAAGCCACGGCTCACTTCACTATCAAGGAGTATCACATCATTGCCGGTATCGGCGGCGTAGTGGACTACAACTACGGGAAAACGAAAGGAACGGTCTATCCCATCGTCGAACTGCAGCTCGGCATCGTGCCGTCCATCCTTGACATTTACGCAGGTGTGAACGGAAATGCGCACCACAATTCCCTCAAAGAGATGCTTTACGAGAACCCCTTCCTCAAGCCGCAACTCGACACGTTCAAAACCACCATCAACTACATTAATATATATGGTGGCATCAAGGGCAACTTGGTGAAAAAGTTGAACTACAACCTGTCGGTGCACTACAGCTACGCCCGCAATCTCGCCTTCTACCGTATCGACACCACCTGCGATATTCCGCGCAACCAGTTTGAGGTGGAATACCACAACGGCAATGTGCTGAACCTCTGTTTGAACATCAACTACGAGGTCATCAAGAACCTGCATTTGAACTTCGAGGCCAACTACTGGCTGTACGCCCTCACCAAGACCAAAGCGGCCCCGTACTACAAGCCGCAACTGGAACTCACTTTCAACGGCAAGTACATTTTGAAAGAACGCTTCGTCTTTGACCTCAACTTCGACCTCGCTTTCGGCAGCAAGACGCTAGCCTACGATAACTTCTTCGGAAAATACACCGTCCAGAATATGAAGCCCATCCTCGACTTCGGCATCGGCTTCGAGTACCTCATCAACGACCATTTCGCGGCCTTCGCCAACATCAACAACATCGCCCACCAGCATTACGCCCGCTTCTACGACTACAAAGCATTCGGTATCAACGCGATGGTCGGCATTACCTACTCCTTTGGCCACGAGTCGCTGAAAGCGCCGAAGAAAGCGAAAAAGATTGGCACACCTGCTTTTTAAAAGATTCGCAGATTTGAAAGATTTGAGAGATTCATATTTTAATAATTTCATAATTTAATAACCAAAAAAACAAGACTATGAGTAATCCTAAATCAATGATCAGAGTAAGAATGAGTTCCGGTGATGCCCATTATGGCGGAAACTTGGTTGACGGCGCCCACATGCTGGCCCTTTTTGGTGACGTAGCCACTGAGCTTCTCATCATTCAGGACGGTGACGAAGGCCTCTTCTGCGCTTACGACAACGTGGAGTTCCTCGCTCCCGTCTATGCTGGTGATTTCATCGAAGCTGTCGGTGAAATCGTGAAGGTGGGCAACACCAGCCGCAAGATGGTGTTCGAGGCCCGCAAGGTCATCGCCCCGCGTCCGGACGTCTCCCCCTCCGCCGCCGACGTGCTCCCCGAACCCGTCGTGGTTTGCCGCGCCTCCGGCACCTGCGTCACCCCCAAAGGCTGCCAACGCAAGTAGGGGTTAGGGTATAGTGAATAGGGAATAGCATTTAAAAATATAATACCTATTAGGCGCCCTGTAGGGGCGCAAGATCATAGGCGGGTGCAACGCACCCGCGAAAAAGAAATCATATACCCATTACACATTCGCAAAACGGGCGGGCATTTATTCCCGCCCGTTTTATTTGGATGCGGTGCGTCGCACCAACCAGACAATCGTCGCCACCGCAAACAGCACCACCGATACCAAACCGAGAAGGTTGCCGCCAGGCCAATGCGTCAGTTTAAAAACCAGACAGGAGACAAGCAACAGACCACCATATTTGGAGATTTGGATAACCGATTGCTCCTCAGGTGCGACTAATGCCAGATAGCGACAAGTAAGCCACACGAACGTCAGTCCAGCAGTTCCCGATGCCAACATAATCAGAGCGCCGAACGGCCAATGCATCAGTTTGAAAACAAGACCGATCAGGGTGAGTGCCAACATAACGAGTCCCATCCAATAGGCGCCACTCCGATGAAAAACCGGCACTTCTCCCCTATCGCTGCCATTCAGTCTTAATGTTTGCGGAATCAAATGGTCAATCATTCGGGCAAGGCGGTCTATATTCCATATTATCAAGATGATAGACATACCCAGAACACCCGTCAGCAGGACACCTGATACGCCTAATCCAGAGCCCATCAGTTGCCCACCAATTTCAACGATGAACCACATCATCCATAGACATAAAGCGAAAACGCCCATTAACCACAATAATGTAAAATTCGTCCGAAGACCTTTCATTTTTTCTTCAAGCGTTTGCACATCAATATTGTTCGTATTGATTTTCATCACTTTCCAGCAACTAAGCCATTCCATCAGCCCCATCAGAGCAAAAAGTATGACGGACACAATCATAAAATAGAAGCGCAAATCGAACCTGTACCAGCTCCAACACACGGTAGCGGCCAACAGGCCGTAAGTGAGTACAATCTCCACAAAGCGCCGCCGAAAGACAGCCGTTCCCGCTTTGAGCATCTCCTGAATCAGGTTGTTGTTGACAATTTCCTGCTGGTTGAACTTTTCCTGAAGCGCCTTATACTGCGTCTGCAGTGTTGACAACTCCATCTCATGATTTTGGCTTTTCGTTTCCATAATGATGATTATTTGGATTTTGCTTTATGCACCAGTTCATCCTTGATACGGTGCAGTTTCACCCCGACATTGGCCACGGATATGCCCATAATGGCAGCAATTTCGTCGTAACCAATTCCCTCCAACCAGAGCAACACAAGCCCGCGGTCCATCACATCCAGTTGGTTGATGAGGTCATAAAGCTGCCGGATCTGTTCAAGGCTTTTGTCTAAGGGGTCATACGGGTCGATGTCTGTGCTGAGCGGAACAGTCTGTAGCCGCCTCTTTGCCCGCCTGTCGCAACTGATGGCCGTATTGAGGGCGACACGATAAATCCACGTGTTTACACTGCTGCGGTTCTCAAATTGGTCAAGACCCATCCACAAGCGGACAAGAATCTCCTGAAAAAGGTCGTTAATCTCCTCTTTATCAGAAGAAAACATATAACAAACGGTGTATATGGTGCGCTTGTACTGCTTCACAAGCTCCTCGAATTGCCGTTCTTTTTCACTTTTCATCAGACCGATTGAAATTTTATGCCATTAGACAATCGTTTCACAAAATCCTTACATCGTAATCTGCAAAAATACACTTTTTTTGATATGATCATCTCCCCTTTTTCCGTACTTTTGCACGCCCATTTCAGCAAATTTTTCACCAAAATCATTCAATATGAAACATCAATCCTTCCTTGTTCAGTGCCTCGCCATCGTGTGCACGGCGCTGCTACTGTTTGCTTGTAATAGCAAAAAAGAGACGCCCTCTTTCGTGGAGAACCCCGACATGGAGTACCGCACGCTGGGCAGCACCGGCCTGCGCGTCGGCGTGATCGGCCTGGGCTGCGGCGGCTTCGACGACCTCGACTCCGCCACCTCCCGGCAGCTGACCTATGCCGCCCTCGACCGAGGGATGAACTATATGGACCTCTACGACGCGAACCCCAAGGTGCGTAGCAACATCGGCTACGGGTTGGGCGACCGCCGCAGCGAGATGATCATCCAAGGGCACATCGGATGCTGGTGGAACGGCGACAGCTACGAACGCACCCGCGATGTGGAAAAGTGCAAAATCGGCTTCGAAGACCTGCTCACACGTCTCCACACCGACTACATCGACATCGGCATGATGCACATCTTCGACAAGATGGAGGAGTGGGACTCCCTCCAAGGCAGCGACTACATCCAGTATGTCAAAGACTTGAAGGCGCAGGGCAAAATCAAACATATCGGTGTGAGCAGCCACAACGCGAAGGTGGCGCTGGCCATCGCCAAGAGCGGCCTCGTGGAGGTCATCATGTTCAGCCTCAACCCCGCCTTCGACCGCACCCAAGCCGATGCGAACCCGTGGGATCCCAAAACCTACGACAACCTGCTGCCCGGCATCGACCCCGTCCGTATGGAGCTGTACGACTACTGCGCACAGCACAATATCGCCATCACGGTGATGAAGGCCTACGGTGGCGGCGACCGCCTGTTGGATGCGGAGAAGTCACCGCTGAAAGTGGCCCTCACCCGCGACCAGTGCGTGGCCTACGCCCTGTCGAAGCCTTGTGTGGCTGTGAGTCTCTGCAGCGCCAGCAACGCCGACCAGCTCGACGACTACCTGCACTATCTGAAAGCCACCGACGAAGAGAAGGATTACAACGCAGTGCTGAACGCCACCACGGCACAGGCCGGCACGAGCGCGGGACAAGGTGGCTGCACCTACTGCAAACACTGCGCCCCCTGTCCGAAAGGCATCGATATCGCCAAGGTGAACGAGCTGCTGGCCGAAGCTGAGCTCGCCGGCAAAGTCTCCGATGACCTGGCGGCACGTTACAAAAAGCTGGAGCACCACGCCAGCGACTGCATCGAATGCGGCGTGTGCGAGGAACGTTGTCCCTTTGCCGTCCCCGTCCGGGAGAAGATGAAGAAGGCGCAGCAGGTGTTCGGGTACTAGAAGGAATCCCCCAAGTGGTAAAATTGCCCAAAACAATTGGTGGCAAGATTATTGATTTTGTCAGCTCCTATATAGTGTATTTAACCTTCGGTTATATTTGTTCATTTTCTTTGCGATTGCACAAAGAAAACGAACCAAAAGAAATGCGCTTTGCCGCTGCACGATTTTTTCCTAAAATTGGCCGTTTCTCGCTAAAACGCGAAAACTTGCAACACTGCATTCCATTCCGTGTTGCTTCAAACAGTTCGCGTTTCTTCACGCTCGAAACGACGCAATTTCTTAACGGCAAAAATCGCAAGGCGGCGTGCGACTTCGTCACAGCACCGTTTTTCTGTGAGTATTGACATAATCTCACTCACCTCGGAGAGGTGATATTTCAATAACCCCAGATAAGCGAAGCGCAATCTGGGGTGCGGGAAGGCACTATCTATCGGCCCGCGGCACGTGCGGCAGGTACTGAAGGACACCGCAAGTGATGCCGCGGAAGAGAGAATAGAACGACTTCGTTCCTTTTAACAAAAAAGGCAGCCCGTAGGTTTTGGGCTGCCTTTTTTGGTATCAGAAAACCGGAAGATTATTTGTACTCGTAGTAGGTGGTATAAGAGTATGTATAACGGTTATAGTCATAGGTATGAGTATAGGAATGGGTCTGCATCGTAGGAATCTTGCCGTCGTATGTATAAACATAGTTCTGCTCTTCATAGTAATCATCTTCACGGTTGACATATCGAGTAACATTATTCTTGGATAACATCTCTGTGAAACCAACCTCTTCAATATCAAACAACCCATAGTAAGGGTTCAGCTTTTCATCGTATGTGTATTCGTATGTACTTGTATAAGCGCCATCCACATAGGTTACTTTTGAAACGTTTTTACCATCCCATTCGAGTTTTATACTATATGTATAAACATCCTTTGTCGTATGCCTTTCATTGATTTTTGCCATTGCCTTCATCATATTCTCCGTATTAGCAGATGGGATGAAAAAGCGAAGCGCATTGACCGGGAACTTAGCTGTAGCGGATTTCTTGCCTCCAAATTCGGTGAGTCTAACCTCAGAGATTTTTCCATTATCGTGCATAAACTCATAGGAACACACTTTTTCAGTACCTTCGTAGTACTCCATCGAAGAAAGTTTCCCTTTTTCGTAATTTAAATTCCAACGATCGCTACTACCCGTCGAAATCGTAGCAAGACGCTTGCTTTCATACCCATAGGTTTCAGTATAGCTCAATTCGCCATCTGAATCGTAGTAGGAGATGCTTTTTAAAAGTTTCCCGTCCCAATTCCAGATTTCACTTAGATGCTTGGGAGTATTGTCGATGCTCTCCGTTTCCCAGTAACCATTGTAATTGGACTCAGATTTGTAACTGCTCGAACTATAGACCCTGTCAATCTTGTTCTTCGGGTTGAACTGGCCTTCCTTGTTGCAAGACACAAAGAAAAGTCCGAGTGCCAAAACGGCAACTAATAATGTGATTTTCTTCATAACTAAAAATTTTGATTAAACATTTTGATACAAAAAGCGTGCAAAAATAATAAAAAAACGGACAGCCGCAGCCGCCCGTTTTCAATTTTCTTTTTTCAATTGTCAGTTAACTACACCTCCCAAGTGTCGCCGCTGTTGAGGAGGTCATCGACGCACTTGTACTTGCCGTTGGCTTTGCACTCGTCCATCTGGTCCTCATAGAGCTGGGTGTAGGAAACTTTCTTGACATTGCGGATCACGCCGAGGGCAACGGGAAGGTCGCCGCTCATGCGGGCCAGCATCATGTGGATACCGGCGTCCTCGGTGGTCTCGTCATGAATCATGATGTCGTCCATCGTGATGCCGTTCTCGCCGATGGTGACGGCTTCGAGGCAGCGTCCGTTGAAACGCAAGCCCTTGTTCTTCTCCTTGCCGAAAATCATCGGTTTGCCGTGCTCCAGAACGATGGTACGGTCGTCGCGGACGGCGCGGTCGGTGATGGCAGCGTGGGCTTTGTCATTGAAAATCATGCAGTTCTGAAGAACCTCCACCACGCTGGTGCCGTCGTGCTGGGCGGCGCGGGTCATGATGTCGGTTGTCAGGCCGGGCACGCAGTCGAGGGCGCGGGCGAAGAAGGTACCTTGGGCACCCATCACCAGTTCACCGGGGTTGAACGGATAGTCGATCGTGCCGAACGGAGAGGTCTTCGTCACCTGGCCGAACTTGGTGGTCGGTGAGTACTGACCTTTGGTCAGACCGTAGATCTCGTTGTTGAAGATGGTGATGTTGAGGTCCTGGTTACGACGGACGGCATGGATGAGGTGGTTGCCGCCGATAGCCATGGAGTCACCGTCGCCCATATTCACCCACACGCTGAGGGCCGGATTGGCCAGCTTGGCGCCGGTAGCAATGGCGCAGGCACGACCGTGGATGCTGTGGAATCCGTATGTATCCACATAATAAGGGATACGGGAGGAGCAGCCGATACCGGAAACCATCAGGATGTTCTCCTTCTTGTGCCCCGTCTTGGGGAACGTGTTGAGCAAAGAGGCAAGGATGGCGTGGTCACCGCAGCCGGGGCACCATTTCACCATCTGGTCGCTCTGAAAATCAGCCTTTGTATATTCGCATTCCGCTTTGGGAACAAAATGTCTTTCTGCCATAGCTTATTCTCCTAAAATTTTAGTGAAACAATCTTTTAATTCGCCCACCTCGAAAGGAAGTCCCATGATCTTGTTGTACTGTTTCATCGGACATTCGGGGAACTGGGTGCGCAGATAGCCGGCGAACTGGCCATTGTTCAGCTCGCAGACCACGATTTTCTTGTACTTGCGCAAGATGTCGCCCGTATTTTTCGGCAGAGGACAGATATAGTTGAAATGGGTATAGGCCACTTTCTTACCTTCGTTGTTGAGTTCTTCGACAGCGAGGGTGAGTGCGCCAGCGGTACCACCCCAACCCACCACGAGCAGGTCGGCATCGGGGTCGCCGGTCACCTCCTGTTCAGGGATGTAGTTGGCTACACGGTTGACCTTCTCCTGGCGGTTGTAGGTCATCAGTGCGTGGTTCTCCGGATCGGTGCTGAGAGGCCCGTCGGGGCATTTCTCCAAGCCGCCCACACGGTGGCTCAGGCCTTCCATTCCCGGAAGAGCCCATTCACGTGCGAACTTTTCGGGATCGCGGCGGAACGGACGGTAGTTCGGGTCGTTCGGTTTTGCCAGACGCGGCGTGATGCTCGGCAGGTCGGCCACCTTCGGGATGCGGAACAGTTGCGAGCCGTTGCCCAGATAACCGTCGGTGAGCAGGATGACGGGGGTCATGTGCTCCAGAGCCAGCTTGGCGGCAGTGTATGCCCAGTAGAAGCAGTTGGCGGAGCTGGAAGCGGCCACCACGATGAGGGGAGCCTCGCCGTTACGGCCGTAGAGTGCCTGGTTCAGGTCGCTCTGCTCGGTTTTGGTCGGCAGACCGGTGGAGGGACCACCGCGCTGCACGTCAACCACCACCAGCGGGAGTTCCACCATCACAGCCAGACCGAGAGCCTCACTCTTGAGGGAAAGGCCGGGGCCGGAAGTGGAGGTGCAGGCCAGTGCGCCGGCATAGGAAGCGCCGATGGCGGAGCAAACGCCCGCGATTTCGTCTTCAGCCTGGAACACTCTGGCACCGAGAGCTTTGTGCTTGGCCAGTTCCACCATCACGTCCGTAGCCGGGGTGATAGGATAGGAACCAAGGAACAGCTGACGTCCGGAACGTTCGGAAGCGGCCAGAAGACCCCAAGCGGTGGCGACGTTACCAGTGATGTTGCGATAGCGGCCTTTCGGCATTTCGGCCTGAGCGGCTTCAATGATATGGGAATGAATGAGTTCCACCTTGTCGGCGTACTCGTAACCTTCTGACAAAACGGCCTTGTTGAGCTTCACCACATCGGGTTTCTTGGCGAACTTGCGTTCGAGGTAGGCGAAGGTCTGGTCCAGCGTCTTGTGCGTCATGTAGAAGATGATGCCGAGGGCGAACATGTTGCGGCACTTGTCGTAGGTCTTCTTGTCCGCGCCCTGCTCCTTGCCGATACGTTCGGTGAAGGAGGTGACGGGAGCCTTGACGATGGCGTACTCGCGTTCGAGTTCGTCGGTGAAGGGGTCGGAATCATAACCGGCCTTCTTCATAGCCTCTTCGGTGAAGGTGTCGATGTCCACGATGACAACGGCGCCCTTCTTGGCCCACTTGAGGTTGGACTTGAAAGAAGCGGGGTTCATGGCGACGAGGATGTCGCACTTGTCACCGGAACTGTAGATGTGGGTGCCCACGTGCACCTGATAGCCGCTCACACCGGCGATGGTGTTGTGCGGGGCGCGGATTTCCGCCGGATAGTCGGGGAAGGTGGCGATGTCGTTGCCGGTCAATGCGGAAGCGTCCGAGAACAGGGTTCCTGACAGCTGCATACCGTCGCCAGAGTCTCCAGCAAAACGGACGACGATGTCGTCTTTTCTAATAATGTTATCTGCCATTCTAATAATTATTTTGTGAATTATCAAATCATTGAATGTAGAGACGCGATGCATCACGTCTCTACAGAAATTTCGAATATTATTTCAGCACGCCCAATTCCTTACCGACCTTGGTGAAGGCGGCGATGCATTTGTCGAGGTTTTCGCGGGTGTGTGCAGCGGAAACTTGGACACGGATACGGGCCTGGCCCTTCGGGACGACCGGATAGTAGAAACCGGTGACGAAGATGCCTTCCTCCTGCAGCTTGGCAGCCATCTCCTGAGAAAGTTTCGCGTCGTACAGCATCACGGCGCAGATAGCGGACTGGGTCGGCTTGATGTCGAAACCGGCAGCCTTCATCTTTTCGACGAAGTAGGCCGTGTTCTCGTGCAGACGATCCTGAAGCTCGTTGGTTTCGGACATCATCTCCACCATCTTGCAGCCTGCTGCGGCCACCATCGGGGGGATGGAGTTGGAGAAGAGGTACGGGCGGGAACGCTGACGGAGCATATCGATGATTTCTTTCTTACCAGTAGTGAAGCCGCCGATAGCGCCGCCGAAAGCCTTGCCGAGGGTGCCGGTGAGGATTTCCACCTTGCCACGGAGGTTGTAATGCTCGGTTACACCGCGACCGGTCTTGCCGACCACGCCGGCGGAGTGGGATTCGTCCACCATCACCATAGCATCGTATTTGTTAGCGAGTTCGACGATCTTGTCGAGCGGGGCCACATTGCCGTCCATCGAGAAGACACCGTCGGTAACGATGAGACGGAAACGCTGTGCCTGAGCTTTCTTGAGCTGTTCCTCAAGGTCGGCCATGTCGGCGTTGGCGTAACGGTAACGCACTGCCTTGCAAAGACGTACACCATCGATGATGGAGGCGTGGTTGAGGGCGTCGGAAATGATGGCGTCCTGATCGCTCAAGAGGGGTTCGAAAACACCGCCGTTAGCGTCGAAACAGGCGGCGTAGAGGATGGTATCTTCTGTGCCGAAGAATTCAGCGATTTTCTTTTCCAATTGTTTGTGGAGGTCGGAGCAGCCGCAGATGAAGCGGACGGAGGCCATGCCGTAGCCGTGGGTGTCAAGGGCTTCCTTGGCAGCGGCAATCAGCTTCGGGTTGTTGGCCAGACCGAGGTAGTTGTTGGCGCAGAAGTTGAGGGCCTTCTGCCCGTTCTGGAGGGTAATTTCACCGCTTTGCGGGGAAACAATAATGCGTTCGTTCTTGTACAAACCTGCTTCTTTGATGCCGTTCAGCTCATTTTGCAGGAAAGATTGAAAATTTTGATACATAACGATTGGTTTTTGTTTATAAAAATAATGATTGATCTTGTCTATTTTATTGTTGCATAAACAGTTCAAAAACGCTTTTGCAATAACATCACAACGAATCCATCCGTACACAAAAAGCGGGCAAATTTACTCTTTTTTTTCAGTTTAAAAAATAAAAATTGAAGGAAATTCCGATTGCAAAAAAATCCAAAAAACAGACACCCAAAAACAATAAAATTTGTAAAAATATAATTGAATTTCTGATTATCAGAAAGAAAATATTTTTCAGAAATCATTTAAAATCTGAATTTTCCATTATATCTTTGCACCCTCAAACAAATCGTTAAAATCATGGAAGAGAAAAATCCTATTGAAGAGGCCCGCAGGTACGTGGCCAATGCGGAAGAGACCATCCAGAAAGCGATCTATGACCCCGAAACGAAATCCTATAAGGACAGCAAGTACGTCAAGACGGCAGGCGACATCCTATGGAAAGGTTGCCTGATTGCCCTTGATGCCGTCTTCCATGTACGCAAAGGCAAAGGCCGCCCGTCAATCGAAAAATACAAGGAAGCCGTCAGCAAGCGGGACGGAAAACTCTTGGCTTTCATCGTAGCCGGATACGACACTATGCACCTGTATATGGGGTACGATGGCACAAAGGGAAAGAAAGTTTGTGATGCCGGTTTCGAATACGCCAATGACATCATCGACCGCTGCGCCCTGCTCTACCACCCGGAAAAGCAGTGCGCGTGACGGGGAAGTTTGCTGAGACCGTCCGATTTTTTTCTACCTTTGCCAAAATTTCTGAATCACCAAAAAACCTTAAAACAAAATGAAAATCAACAAGTTAATTTTTCTTTTAGGAATAGCGGTGACACTTTTGCTGTCGGGTTGTTCCAGCGCTTCGGCTCCCGAAACAGGCAAGGTCTCCCCTACCCTCAACACCGACGACGCCAGCGGCTTTGTCGTGATTACAGACGTCGTGCCCGACGCCATCCTTGAAATCCGCTACTACAGCACCTACAATTTTATCGGCACCCGCATCGACGGCTATCAGGAGCCCACCGCGCTGCTCACGCGCCAGGCTGCCGACAGCCTCAAGGCCGTCAGCGACGAGCTGGTAGCCATGGGCTACCGGCTGAAAATCTACGATGCCTATCGTCCGCAGATGGCTGTTGACCACTTCGTACGCTGGGGAGAAGACCTGAGTGACACACTGATGAAACAGTACTTCTACCCGAACATCGACAAGGCCGTGCTGTTCGACCAAGGCTACATCGCCCGCCGCAGCGGCCACTCCCGCGGATCCACCGTTGACCTCACCCTTTTTGATATGAATACCGAAAAAGAGGTGGATATGGGCGGCACCTTCGACTGGTTCGGCATTGAAAGCCACCCAGATTTCGGCGGAAACTCCAACACACAAAAATACAACGGGAACGACAAAATCACCGCAGAACAATTTCAAAACAGGATGATTCTCCGTACGGCCATGCTCCGTCACGGCTTCAAACCCTATGATGAGGAGTGGTGGCACTTCACCCTCAAAAACGAACCTTATCCTGACACCTACTTCACTTTTCCCGTGACGATGCTATAATCATTTTTGATTGTCAATAAAAATAAATTTGAAAAATATGCTAAAAAGATTGTGGGTCATCTGCATAGCCCTATTGCTATGTTCGGCGGCTACAGCACAAACGGTGACGCTCACCTTTTCCGGACGTGATGCACAAAATCACTATGTCCAGCTCAACCGCGTGACGGTGACGAACCTCACCCGTGGCTGGCAGGAAACCCTCGAATGGCCGGACACCATACTGACCTTGCAGGCAGGAACGGACATTCAGGATGTGGAGACGATGTGCACTTCGTCTCTACAATTGTCACAAAACGCCCCCAACCCGTTCAACGGCACCACCGATGTGAACCTGACGGTGGCAGACGCAGGGTCGGTGACATTGGAAATTGCGGATGGAAACGGGCGTGTTGTAGAGGCGAATAATTATTCGCCCCTACCGACCGGCACCCACCAATTCCGCATCACCCTTTCCCAAACCGGCATCTATATGTTGACGGCCCGCAAAAACGGCAAAACATCATCCATCAAAATGGTATGCAATGGTGCGGGGAACACCAACAGGATTGATTATGCGGGTATTGTAGAGACGCCATATTATGACGTCTCTACAATGGCGACGGACATTCCAATATCAACCACCCCCAAATCCCACATCCGCGGTTTTTCCGACAACCCCTTCACCGCCGGCGACCAGATGACCTACGTGGGATATGCCACCTTCAGCGGTAGCGAATACGAAAGCCACACCATCAGCCAGCCGCAACAGGGTTCGGAGAGTTTCCAGCTGCAATTCGACCAGACTCTGCCTGCTCCGGTGGACGGGCAGCCGTGTCCCAGCACCCCCACCCTCACTGACATCGACGGCAATGTCTATAATACCGTCCAGTTGGGCAGCCAGTGCTGGATGCAGCAGAACCTGCGTACTACACACTTCGCTAATGGCAATGCCCTCACTTTGGGGACGGAGCATTCCGCCACTGAAAAATACTACTACTATCCCAATGGCGATGACACCAACGCAGCCACTTACGGACTTCTTTACAACCGTGCCGCGGTGATGAACGGGGAGTCGGCCAGTAACAACAATTCCAGTAATGTGCAGGGTGTCTGTCCAGACGGCTGGCACGTGCCGAGCCTTCAGGAGTGGACGACCCTCACTGCCTACGTGGGCACCCGGAGTCAGTACATCTGTGACGGCGAAAGTGAGAATATCGCCAAGGCATTGGCCAACAACAGCGGGTGGAATGCCGGTGTGATAGACTGTGCGGTGGGTGTCAATCAAGCTACGAACAACGCCACACACTTCACAGGAATGCCGACGGGCGGTTTCGTAAGTTCGGGCATTGCCAACTTCGGCAAGTACGCCATGTTCTGGACCTGCTCTGGCAGCGGCGAAAATGCGGATGCGCTGTATCTTGCTTACAGCACCGCTACGGTGGGCATCCCCAGCGGCGGCTACTCTACCACTTACGGATTTGGCGTACGCTGCGTGCGTGATGAAGGCACTGGTGGCGGTGGTGGCGGGAACAGCAGCCTCAATTCCTGCTCCGTAAGCTCGGTCAACGCCAATGAGACCGGTGGGGGTGGCCAGATCACCGCACTAAAAGACTACGACAACAACAGCTACCGCGTGGTCCAAATCGGCAGCCAATGCTGGATGAAGGACAACCTGCGCACCAAGCACTATGCCGACGGCACCACCATCTCACAAGGGTCAAACTCGATGTTCAGCCTGACCACCAGCGTCAGTTACTATTTTTATCCAGATGGCAACAGCGCCAATCAGAGCACCTACGGTCTTCTCTATAACTGGAAGGCGGCCATTCGCACCATTTCCAATGCTTCCACCAGCAATCCGAGCGGCGTACAGGGCGTCTGCCCCAACGGCTGGCACCTCCCAAGTGAGGCCGAATACACCCAACTGATTGACTTCGTGCAGGCGCAGAGTGAGTATGCGTGCAATCCCACTTACACAAACTATGTGGCTTCCGCCTTTGCCAGCAACGAAGGGTGGGACACCTCTCCCATCGAATGTGCGCCTGGTTATAATATGAGTGCGAACAATGCCACTGGCTTCAATGCCATACCGGCAGGCCAGTGGGCGCAAGACCCTTCAGGAATAGGACAGTACGCCTCCTACTGGGGCGCCAGCGGCGACAGCAGTACCGCCTATAGCTGGAACCTGCTGATGAATCACCCGTATCCTGTCGTCTCCTACGACATGTCGGAGTGGGCTTACGCTGTGCGATGCGTAAGGAACTGACGATTCAACCTTAACCTATAAGCAATAACAAAAGAAACGGACAAACATTACGCTTGTCCGTTTCTTTTGACCTATTGACAAATAGTTTAAAACACTATTCATCAATCAATTAGTACTCATCCTCGTGGAAAAAGAAGTCTTCCGTAGTGGGATAGTCGGGCCATAAATCTTCGATGGAATCATAGATGTCACCTTCGTCTTCAAGTTCGCGGAGGTTCTCAATCACTTCCATCGGAGCACCCGAACGAGTGGCAAAATCAATCAGTTCATCCTTGGTTGCCGGCCATGGTGCATCTTCCAATTTTGAGGCTAATTCCAATGTCCAATACATGTCTTTTCGCTTTAATGGTACCTAAAATTTTGGGTCGGCAAAAGTACATTTTTTTTGATAAAACAAGCCTCTTATAAGAAAATTTTATTTCTCTAATTCCCAATAAGTTTCATCTTTTTTCTCAACAAACAGCGTGTAACGGGCGGCAATAAAGAAAAAATCTGAAAGCCGATTTGCAAATTTCTTCACGTTGCAGAAGAACTCATCTTCACGGGCCGTCTCCTCCCCCATCTGGCACATTTTGCGTTCGGCGCGACGAGCCACCGTACGAGCTACATGCAACTGCGCCGCACACTTCGAACCCCTCGGCAAAATGAAATTCTGTACCTTCGGCAACGACTCCGTGTATTCGTCCATCTTGGCCTCCAGCACCTCCGTCCACGACACCACAGGACTATCCTTCCAGTATTTGTCACAATTTTCTGGTTCAGTGGCCAATATACCCCCGATGGTAAACAGCCGGTTCTGGATGGCCGACAGCTGCTTTATCAGGTCATCGCGCTGCATGGTGCGGTCGGCATCCACCGCAGCCACCCGCAACTCCTCAATCGCCGTGCCCAGCACCGAATTGAGTTCATCCACCGTGCCATAGGCCTCCAATTGCGCACAGGTCTTTTCCACGCGTTTTCCGCCAACAAGGGACGTCTTTCCAGCATCGCCCGTTTTCGTATAAATCTTCGTCATAATATTTGGTTTATAAAGTTACAAGTTCATAAAGTTTATAAAGTAGAGACAATGCATGCATTGTCTTTACATATTTTCATTTATCCACCATTTCATCGGTTAGTGTCATCAGAAACGATTTTAAATCAGCCAGTTGAGATGGAGTAAGGCAAACACCGCCATCGTTGATACGGTGCATGTAGGGATGTACGTAAGGCGAGGTTTGCAGTCCGGTATTGTAAAATTCCAGCACCTCATCGAGGGTGGTGAAACGTCCGTCATGCATATAAGGGGCTGATTTTTCGATGTTTCGGAGGGTAGGTGCTCGGTACGCCCCGCAGTCACTGGCATTACCGGTCACGGAGGAACGGTCACCCGTCAAATCAGGATTTGCGTCCAACGCATTGTTGTAGAAAAGGTTGGTTGTAAAAAGTGGCGTACCCGCGCCGCCGTGACAATGGTAGCAGTCGGCACCCTCCTCGGTGGAGAAGAGGATGTACCCCCGCAGTTCCTCCGGTGACAGCTGTGCCTCGCCCCGCAAGTAGCGGTCGAACTTGGAGTTGGCAGCGATGAGCGTGCGGAGGTACTGAGCCACCGCCTTCTGTATGCGGTCGAGCGTCACCTCCTCGGTACCGAAGGCCTTGGCGAACATCGTCCGGTAGGTCGGGTTGGCGCTGATGGCTGCCACCACCCTCGCCGGGTCCGCCGCCAGCTCGTCGGGATCACGGATGGCCGCTCCCACAATGGATTCGAGGTCGGTGGCCGCCCCGTTCCACAAGTAACCTTCGTGGTTGAAGACGAGGTTCACCAACGGCAGTGCGTTGTGTTTCGGGGAGGTACCGTGCACGCCCACCGGTCGTCCGTTACGCAAGTGCGGATTGTCAGCACCGAGGTCGTAGCCGGCAGACGGAACGTGGCAGGTGGCACAGGAGAACATCGAATCAGGCGACGTGCCAGTGTAGCCCCTGATAATCGGATCGGAAAAGAGCGCCTTGCCCAATGCCACCCCTTCCTCCGTCAACGGATTGTCAGCGGGGATGTTGAGGTCGGTGGGAAAGTAGCGAGGAATGACCAACTGGTACGGCGTAGGCTCGTACACCTCCTCCCGATGGCACGAAGCGAGCATAAGCAGAATCAGCGGCAGGACAAAGAGTGTACGTGGTCTAAACATAGCAGTTGCAATGAGGCGGCAAAAGTACGACTTTTCGTTGAAAAGTTCGTCAAGCGACAAGTAATAAGTAGAAGGTGATAGGTAACAAGTAATAGGTAATAAGGTAATAAGGTAGAAAGTTATACGAAGAATTTTCATCGCTTTTTAAACCCAGGAGAAGGGTTCGCGTCAAAGCACCGTTCATTTTTACAATAAAACCC
This sequence comes from Bacteroidales bacterium, assembly GCA_017961265.1. Classification (GTDB taxonomy): domain Bacteria; phylum Bacteroidota; class Bacteroidia; order Bacteroidales; family WCHB1-69; genus UBA1756. The sequence goes on from JAGCXN010000047.1 coordinate 18,491, forward strand.
ACAAAATCTATTAGTTATGAAAAAAACAGCTTTTATACTGATGCTTGCATGCGCCATGTCCCTGAACTTCGCCTTCGCGCAGGACCACTGCAAGCCGATGCCCGACAAAAACGCACCCCATCCTGAAAAGCCCCAGCATCAAAGAGAACCCGGTTCCATCAACCCCATGATGCTCAAGATGAAAAAAGATTTTATCCAAGAGAATTTCGTAATTGAAAGTTCAAAAAAAGAGGCCTTCTGGAACGCCTACAACGCTTACGAACGCAGCATTATTGACGCACACAAGGCACAACGGGAATTCAGAAAAGCCAATAATATTCCCAACCGAATGAACGCCGACAGCCTCTCCAACCTTTCCGACGACGCCATCCTGAAATATTACGAAAACAATTTCACTACCAAGAACTTGATTTTCAAAGCTGAAGAAAAATTCTTCAACGACATGAAAAACATCCTGACCCCACAACAAATTGCACAATATTATTTATTGGAAAAGAATTTCCAAAGCTCAGCGGTCAAAAAGAACCATCCTATGCCAGCCAAGATGGATATGAGACCGATGAACAAGGAGTTGCAGGCCACCCCCACGGAAAAGAAAGCGAACTAACCCCAAATCAAATCCTTAACTAATTTCTGCTTTAACGAGATTTTTCCGGCCTCATCAATGACCACAAGGTTGAGATGGGTGCCGGAATTCTTTTTGTCTTGCAAGACGGCGCGGTTTAATTCCGTAATCTCCAGATTTTCTGGTATTTGCGATGGAAGTCCCAACTGTTTCAAGACGGCAGCGATGGATTCCGTCATCCTTCCAGCACCTCCGTTTTTAGCCGCCAATACCAACCCTATGCCGACCGCCTCGCCGTGCGACAGACGGTTTCCGCTGCACCGTTCCAGCGCGTGGGCGAAGGTGTGTCCAAGGTTGAGAATACGCCGGCAACCGCTCTCCCGTTCGTCCGAAGCCACCACCCTGCACTTGACTTCCGCCGCTTCACGGATGAAGCCGAGCAAACGTCCGTCTTCCAAACCTTTCAGGGAATCCGTATTTCCGAAAAAGTCAGCCACCTCCTCTATGGATTTTCCGCCAATAAGTCGAGTTTTCAGCACTTCCGGTACAGACTTGCAAATTTCTGATTTTTGGAAAGATGAGAGAAACGCAGGACAGCTGATGACAAACTGCGGCTGGGTTATCGTGCCCAGCATGTTTTTATAGCCGTCCACATTCACGCCATTTTTCCCGCCGATGGCCGCGTCCACCATCGCCAACAAGGTGGTCGGCACGAAGCCGAAACTGACGCCGCGCTTATAAATAGAGGCGACAAATCCGCAAATGTCGGTGGTAATGCCGCCGCCAATGCCCAGCAGGAACGTGTCACGCCCCGCCTTCATCTCCATCAGCCGGCGGGTGATCCGCTCCACCGTCGCCATCGTCTTCGCCCGCTCGTCAGCCACCACCGTAATTTTCTCGTATGGAAAAAGATATCCGTAAAAAACATCTACTTTTTCGTCAATAATAGCGACGATACGGCAGTTTTCGGGAAGGGAGCGGCAAAGTTCCTCCTTCATTTCTGCAAAAGAAGAAAAAAAAGAAATCTGCGAAACGGCAGTGGCGGTTTTCAAAATCAGCGGATCCATAGCGGTTAATCGTCTGATTCTTCTACAATTACATCCTTATAAGAATCCAAAACCTTAGCCCGGGAGAGGAAGCCGACATACGCGCCCTCCTTCGTCACGACTGGCAGGTTGAAATTATGGGTCTTCTGGAATTTCTCGACCATCACTTCTGCCGTATCATCGTTATACACCACTACATCAGGCACATACAACAAATCCCGCACCTTCATCACATCGTACAACTCCTGCTTGAAGATGATGTCGCGGTGTTCGTCCATCAAGAGGAGTCCGGCGAATTTTTCGTTATGGTCCAGAACCACAAAGATATTGCGTTTGCTCTTGGAAACCACCTCCACATATTCGCGCAGGGTGGCATCGAGCGGCACAGTGCTGATGTTGGTGTCAAGCAGCTTCATAAAGTCGATATGGCGCACCGCGTACTTGTCCTTGTTATGGGTTTTCAGCTTGCCTTTTTCGGCCAATTTGCGGGTATAGACGGAGTATTTCTCAAATATCTTTGCCGTTCTATAAGAGATGGAAGATGTTATCATCAAAGGAATTAGCAAGGCGTAACCACTTGTCAATTCAGCGATCAGGAAGATACCCGTAAGGGGGGCGTGCATCACGCCGGCAAGGAGGCCGGCCATACCCGCCAAGACACAATTGGTGATGGGGAGGTTGAACCCGAAATAATGGTTAAGCACCTCCGGCACTAGGAAGCCGAGGAAAGCGCCCACGAAGAGCGACGGTGCGAAGACTCCGCCAACGCCGCCCGCCGCGTTCGTGACGGCCGTGGCCACCACCTTCAGGAACACGATGCCCGCCATCGCTAACAGGAAGATCACATAACGTGACTTTATCAGCATGTAAATCGGCGAGTTGCGGAACATCACCTCGCGTCCGCCCTTCATCAGCGTCAGGATGTTTTCGTACCCTTCACCGTAGAACACGGGGAAAACGAGGATCAGGGCGCCGAGGGCCAAACTGCCGATTATCAACTTGACATACTGATTTTTGAGTTTCGAGAAAATGCGTTCAATGAAGCGGGAGGTGCGGAGAAAATAGACCGAAACGAGGCCGGCGACTATGCCCAAGATGATGTAGATGCCCACATTGGCAAGCTTGAACGGCGTAACCGGCGCATTGGTAAGCATCACATCCTCACCGAGGAACAGCAAGGAAAGGATGGTGCCGGTAGCTGCGGAAATCAGCAGCGGCACGATGGCCGTGGCGGTGAGGTCGAGCATCAGAACCTCGATGGCGAAAACGATGGAGGCAATCGGCGCCTTGAAGATGGCCGCCATTGCCGCCGACGAGCCGCAAGCCAGCAAAATGATGGTATCCTTGCGCGACAAGTTGAACAGACGAGCAAGGTTGGAACCGACGGCGGAACCCGTCAGCACAATCGGGGCCTCCAACCCTACCGAGCCGCCAAAACCGACGGTGATGGAGCTGGCCACCATTGAGCTATAGATATTGTGCGCCCGTAACTTCCCGTTGTAGTTGCTGATAGCGTTCAACACAATGCTGACCCCGTGGTTGATATTGTCACGAACAAAATACTTGACATACAGCACAGTGAGAAAGATACCCACCATCGGGAAGGCGAGATAAAGGTAGTTGAGTTCAGCTTCCGGAAAAGCGGTGGCAAGTGCAGTGGAGGTGAAGTGCAGCAGGTTCTTGACCACGATGGCCACCGTGGCACCGAACACGCCGACGAAGAAGCTGAGCAGTATCAGCGTCTGGCGGCCCAACGACTCCTTGATCCAAGAGCGGATGGTTTGGAAATCCTTATTTCTTACGAGTTTTGACAGTTTTTTCATCAGGGCGGCAAAAGTACAAAAAAATAGCAACAATTTCGTACCTTTGTACCCGATTTTCAAGAAACGTAAAATACTGATATACAAATAAAACCACAATGAGTTTGGAAAAACGCCAATGGGGAGGCCACCTTGCAGCATTAGCCGTTTACATCATTTTCGGCATCAATCCGAACTGTTCGAAGGCGGTGGTGCCGGAGTATATCGCGCCGGAGGTCTATACGGCGGTGCGGATGCTGTTCGGCTGCATAGGATTCTGGTTGCTGGCACTGTTCACCAAGCGGGAAAAGGTGCCGTGGGCGGACCAAAAGGTGCTGATGGGTGGCGGAGTGCTGATGGCGGGCACACTGCTGGCTTTCGGACGGGCCTTCTGCTATACCTCACCCTGTTACGTTTCACTAATCTCCGCCACCAGCCCGCTCATCGTAATGCTTTTAGCTGCTGCATTCCTGAAGGAGCCGATTTCGTGGCGCAAGTCATTAGGGGTGCTCATCGGCATCAGCGGGGCGATGTTCATCGTGCTGTTTTCGTGGAAAATTGACGCCAATGCTTCCCCTCTCGGACTTTTCCTCTGCTTCGTAAACATCTTGTTTTATGCCAGTTATCTCTTACTCACCCGCACCCTTACGAAGCGGTACAGCCCCATCACGATGATGAAGTGGATGTTCTTGTACGGCAGTATCATTTGCATACCGATAGCGATCCCGTTATTGTCGCCTGACACCAGTCCTATGCTGTTTCATGCGGTGCCAGCAACAGCGTATATCAACCTTCTAATTGTGCTGATTTTCGCCACGGTAGTCTCCTACTTCCTGCTGCCGTTGTCGCTGCGGATGCTGAGACCGACGACTGTGAGCATGTACAGCAACCTCCAGCCGCTGGTAACGGCAACGGTGGCCATCGCCCTCGGACAGGACATCTTCACGTGGAACAAGCCGGTGGCGCTGGTGCTGATTCTCGCCGGTGTCTATCTGGTCACCACCAGCCGCGCAAAAGAGGATGAGCAATAAAAAAGTACCGAGACACGATACAGCACGTCTCTACTTTTAGGTTTTAAACTTGCAACTTTATAAACTTGATGAACTTTATAAACTATTTTGTACATTTGCCCGCTTTATGCCTACAGGATAGGCTTTTTATAACTTTTTGATATTTAAATAAATACAAAAGGAGGATAAAACTATGATGGTCATAAAAACAGTGGAAGAGCTGAAAGAGGTGCTGTTCAGAGTACATAGTTCCGGAAAATCGGTGGGGCTGGTGCCTACGATGGGGGCGCTACATGACGGGCATCTGTCGCTGATCAAGCGGGCACGCCGCGAGAACCAAGCCACAGTCTGCTCCATCTTCGTCAACCCCACCCAGTTCAACAACAAAGAGGATCTGGAGAAGTACCCCCGCACCCTTGACAACGATTTGGAATTGATTGAGGATTACGTGGACTTCGTCTTCGCACCCACCGCCGAAGAGGTCTATAAGGAACCCGCCACCGAACATTACGACTTCGGCGACCTTGAAAAGGTGATGGAGGGTCCTATGCGCCCCGGCCATTTCAACGGCGTGGCCATCATCGTAAAACGGCTGTTCGACTGGGTAAAACCTGAAAAAGCCTATTTTGGCGAAAAGGACTTCCAGCAGATTGCCATCATCAAGAGCCTTGTCAAGCAATATCACCTTGACATTGAGATTATCCCCTGCCCTATCGTGCGTGAAGCCAGCGGACTGGCCCTCAGTTCCCGCAACAAACGTCTGTCGGAATACGAGCACAAGCAGGCCGCCAACATCTACCGGATCCTGCAAGAAAGCACCCGCCTCGAGACCACCGATGTGGCCAAAATCCGCCAGTTCGTCACCGATGAAATCGCTAAAGTTGATACTTTCCGCCTCGAATACTACGAAATCGTGGATGGCGAGACGCTCCAACCCATCAAAGACCTGAACGACACCGACTCTGTGGTCGGCTGCATCACCGTCTATTGCGGCGAAATCCGTCTCATTGACAACATCCGTTACAAATAAGCTATTTCTTTAACAAAACGATAGAAAACAATACGATGCAAATCGAACTTTTAAAATCAAAGATACATCAAGTCGCTGTTACAGAGGCGAATCTCAATTATGTGGGAAGCATCACTATTGACGAGGCCCTGATGGAAGCAGCGAACCTCATCGAAAACGAGAAGGTGCAGGTGTTGAACATCAACAATGGTGAAAGACTCGAGACCTACGTCATCAAGGGCAAGCGCGACTCCGGCGTCATCTGCCTCAACGGCCCCGCCGCCCGCAAAGCCGCCGTCGGCGACATTGTGGTCATCATCTCCTACTGCTCCATGGATTTCGAGGAGGCAAAATCTTTCAAGCCCACCATCATCTTCCCGAAAAACAATAGGTTATAAAAACGCATTGTAGAGACGCGATAATATCACGTCTCTACAGGACAAATCTAATAAACCATTAAACGAATAAACACGATGCATAGATTAGTATTGATTCGCCACGGCGAAAGCGAATGGAACAAGGCCAACCTTTTCACGGGATGGACCGATGTTGATTTATCGGAAAAAGGAATGCAGGAGGCTGCGGAGGCGGGCATCGCCATGAAGGAAGCAGGCTTCTGTTTTGAATACGCTTACACTTCGTTTTTGAAACGGGCCATCAAGACCCTGAACATTGCTTTGGAAAAGATGGACCAACTCTGGATTCCGGTGGAGAAGAGCTGGCGCCTGAACGAGAAGCACTACGGTGCTTTGCAGGGCTTCAACAAGGCCGAGATGACCGAGAAGTATGGTCCGGAAAAGATCAAGATGTGGCGCCGCAGCTACGACATACGTCCCGAAAGTTTGAGCGACGACGACGAGCGCAATCCCGCCCTCGACCCGCGCTACCGCAACATCGACGACCCGATGGCACGCCCCCACACTGAGGCGTTGTGCGACACCATCGCCCGCATCGTGCCCTACTGGGAGAACGTCATCCGCCCGCGGGTGGCCCAGTCCGAAGGCGACATCATCATCGCCGCCCACGGTAACAGCCTCCGCGGCATCATCAAGGTGCTCAAGAACATCTCCAATGAGGACATCATCAACCTCAACCTGCCGACGGGTATCCCGTATGTGTTTGAATTTGACGATAATATGAATCTCCAGAAGGACTACTTCCTCGCCGACGAAGAGACAGTGAAGAAACTGATGGACGCAGTGGCAAACCAAGGGAATAAGAAGTAAGAGATCTGAAAATAGTTTTATCAATAGGAAAATTCGATAAAACAGGAGACAAGGGGATTATGCGAAAATCCCATTGTTCTTTTTTCCCTACATAATAAGACAAAGTTTGCAGCGTTTTTGCAAAATTTGCGTCAAGCAAAATACAAGAGTCGTCAATTATATGCGCAAATTGAACAATGGACTGCACATCTGTATTGCCGTTTGCACATTTTTTGTGCTGCTGCTCGATTTTTCCCTGACTGCGCAAGTTTACATCGTCCCCTCTTCGGGGTCACAATCCTTCACTACTTGTAATGCCGCAATAATTGACCATGGCGGAAATGGTGACTATTCGAATAATAGCGACGGGTACACAGTCATTTATCCCGTAAACAACACAGGCGTAATTCATTTGGAAGGCAATTATGACACCGAGAGCTGCTGTGACCATCTATACATTTACGATGGTGCCGACATTACTGCACCGCTGCTTGGCCAGTATGAGGGCACTGGCCACCTTGATGTCACTTCCACTACTGGTCCCATTACTATTCGATTCGTTTCCGATAATTCGCTGACCCAAAGCGGTTTTATTTTTACTGTCTCCTGTTGGGGCGTCTGTGAGCACGGTGGACAGCCGTATGGGCTCTCTATTATTCAAGGAGATGACGAGTCGTTCCTCGTCTCATGGAATCCCTCTCCAGACACCAGTATTCACAACTATATCATTGAATACGGTCCGTCGGGATTCACACCAGGCACAGGGACAACGGTGTTGGTCAACAGCACGTGGTATGAAGTGACGGGGCTGATCCCGAATGATACCTATGACTTCTACATCTGGTACGACTGCGGAGAAGACGGTATCGTAACCGATGAAGTGCCCGCCTTCATTTCGTTCTGTGTGCCAGACGCCATCGCGTGCATTGACTTTACAGATTGGGGCAACCCCGCCATTACATGCACATACGGAACCTATGACGACCCCTATGCTACGGTCGGCATCATTGACAATGGGTCCTGGTCTCCTTTAAGCCGTCATACCATCCACTACTTGAACGAACCAGACCCGAGAACAGGAGATTCGCTCATGACCATACCGCCATGCGAACCTTACTCCGTGCGCCTCGGCAACTGGAGCATAGGGGCAGAAGCGGAAAGTATTGCCTACGACTGGCTGGTGGATACCGCTGATGCAGATATCCTGTTGTTGAAATATGCTGCCGTACTCCAAAATCCACACCACGAAATGGATGAACAACCTCGCTTTGACTTTGAGATTCTTGACGGGGACGGGAACCTGATTGACCCCGAATGTGGATATGCCAGCTTTATTGCCAACGCTGACCTTGGCTGGAATCTCGGCAACGGTTGTCTGTGGAAAGACTGGACCTATATCGGCTTCGACATTTCCGCCTATCACGGACAGACTATCCGTATCAGGATGACCGTGTATGATTGCAGTCTTGGCGCTCACTATGGATACGCCTACTTTACCTTGGGATGTCAACGGAAGATCATTACAGCCAGTGAATGCGGAGAGACCTCCACCCATACATTCAGGGCACCTTCAGGCTTCAACTATAGTTGGTACTATGCCGATGAGCCCGACATCACCATCTCCACCGACCAGTTCATTACTATGAGCACAAATGATCCAAGAGAGCTGCACTGTCATGTCTCTTCCCTTGGCAACCCGAATTGCTGTTTCGACATCCATGCTCCTTTCGGTTCCCGCTATCCGTTGGCGAGTTTTGAGGCAGAGAGCGACAGCTGCGGGCTGACCTATACCTTTCATAATACGAGTACCGTCTTCTATAATGGAGATAGTACCAACACGAACAACGAGCCTTGCGAGAGCTCCCACTGGGACTTCGGTGACGGCAGCACTTCAAATACCCACAGCCCGTCACACACCTTTCCAGACGCAGGCATATACATGGTCACACTCATTTCCGGAATAAGTCACGATGCCTGCCTAGATACGTTTCGTGTACAACTGGCAGTACACGACAACTGCAACATAATCTATCCCGACAATGTGGAGGATGTGGACTGTACCATTGACGCAATAGAACAACCTTGGGATGCGCAGGTGCTCCATTCTGTCAATGACATACACTGTTATTTTGTACCGTTAGTGGGTGATATCGACGGGGACGGAAGCACTGAGATAGTTGCAGGGAAGGCCACCAGCAATGACTACAACGTCACCACCATCGGCATCTACCGAGGGTCCGACCTTCAGCAGATCGGCACCATCACCACCCCACAGCCGGTCCATGCGGGCTATGGCGGGCCGATGGCCCTTGTGCGCTACCCCGACGGCAACGGCGGCTGGCAGGGTGCGGTCGTCCTGCTTTGCTATGACGACAAACTGCGCTCCTACGACATTCACGGCCAACTGTTGGCCACGTCCGATGTGAACGCACCTTGTACGGGAGCGATCTCCATCACTGACTTCAATTACGACGGCTGGCCGGAGGTTTACATTGGCAACGCGGTGTATGACGCAGCAACGCTCAAAAGGCTTTGCGCTGGGCCAGCCAATGGCAACATGGGGTTGAGCTGGCGTTGCGACAATAACCAAAGAGGTCCTATGGCAATGTCTTTCGCGGCAAATGTGATGGGGGACAATTTTCCAGAACTGATTTGCGGCAACACTATTTACAGCGTACACATCGGCAGCCGCACAGATGTTGCCCAAAACAATGTCAACCTTCTGGAAACCATCACACTTCCGAACTCGATACCGCAAGATGGCAACGTAGCAGTAGCCGACTTCAATAGGGACGGCCAGTTGGACGTGCTGGTCACCATTGATCCCACTCCAAACACTATTTTGGATACCTCCTACTTTTACGCCTACGACCCTGTAACAAGAGAGATTCTGTTCGCCCACCGCCATTATGCCAGAACGGTTGGTTTTCCCTTTGTCGGAGACATCGACGGGGACGGTTTTCTTGAGTTCGTTTATCTTGACTACCAATCATCCGTGACCAATTCGCGCATCACAGCCATGCAATACCGACCCGGTACTGGTCTTCAGATGCAATGGCAGGCCACCCACACCGATGAATCGGGACAAACGTCTATGACCCTATTCGACTTCAACCAAGACGGCATCATGGAGATTGTCTATCGCGACCAAGACCGGCTTCGCATCATCAACGGCAGCGGAAGGAGCCACCAAACGGGCAACGACACCGTTCCCTTCTACGACCTGTACTCCATCGGAATGACGGCGGGTACATGGAAAGAGTATCCTGTGGTGGCGGATGTCAACAACGACGGTCACGCGGAGATAGTGACCTGCGGACGAATGACGACTGGACTGGGCTTTGTGGGCGGACAGTTAGTGGTGGTGGGAGGAATACATCCGTGGGCTCCTGCCCGCAAGGTGTGGAACCAGTACATGTACAATGTCACCAACATCAACGAGGATTTGACAGTGCCGGCACCACAGTTCAACAACGCCACGGTTTTCACCGACCCCGACAATGTGGTGCGGCGGCCGTTCAACAACTTTTTGCAACAGGCCACCACCATAGACCACTATGGACGCCCGTTCCTTGCCGTGCCGAATGCAACCGCCAACAGCCTCGATCTTCAAATTGTTGAAGACAGTGTCTTCATTACCATAAGCTATTGCAATAATGGCGACAACACCCTGACGGCGCCCTATCCGGTCACCATTTTCGCGAATACCTACAATGGTGACATCGTCGCTACATCCACCGCCAATGAAAATCTGCCAGCAGATAGCTGTACACAGACAACCATCAGTCTGCCTATCAACACATTTTGCGACATTTTGGACTTGGACAGCCTTGTGGCGGCAATCAATTGTGCTGGCACAGGCATCGCTCAAAACGGTGGGCTGCAATTAGAGTGCGACACCACCGACAATACAGTTGGGACAGCCGTCTCAAACCAAAGAGACACAACATTCATCACCGATACCGTTTGTGAAACCTATCTCTGGTATGATGAGACACTCGTTCAATCTGGCGAATATTTTCATAATAATCCAGACTGTAGTGTAAATTCCCTGAATCTCACTGTTAACAATGGCACACACATTGTGACCATTGCCTCTGCTTGTGAAAGCTATACATGGTCTGAGGGCGCGGGAGATACATACACTGAAAGCGGCACCTACATCCTCGAATACACCAATGCCGTAGGCTGTCCTAGCGCTGACACGCTTCACCTTACCGTATATTCCACCGCAGCTGAGCTTGTTGAAACCACCGTTTGCAAAAGCGACCTTCCCTACCATTGGAACGGCGTGACGTTCATTGAGGATGGCACACAGACTGCGGTGCTACAGACCTCGCACGGCTGCGACTCCGTCATTACAATGACGCTGAACAGCGTGGACAACAATATTGAAGTCACTCTGCTCACCGAAGACCCTTGTGGGGAATTCGAAGCGGAACTCATTGCACAGACAGAAATGTCAAACTTCATTTGGAGCACGGGAGAGACGACCCCTCAAATTACCGTATATCAATCTGGAACATATTACGTCACCGTATCCGATGGAATCTGCGTTGCGACAGGTCATATCACCGTTCCCGCTTGCGACTGCAAGCTATATCTGCCTAATGCCATCACGCCAACGCAAGAAAATGGCATCAACGACTACTTCTTCATTCCGCAGCACTCACACAGGCAAATCAACACTTTTGAAATCATCATATACAATCGGTGGGGCGAGATGGTATTCCGCAGCGAGGATAAAAACTTCCGATGGCACGGTGATTCCAACGGTAAGATTATGGCGAACACCACCTACACCTACGTTATTCGTTGGACAAACAACAATGGCAAGGAGTGCATGACTAAAGGAATCATCACAGTGCTCTGACAGTTAAAAAAAAGCCACAATTTCATTACATATCTTTTCTTCTGCTGGCCATTTTTTCCCAGAAAAATTTTCTATCTTTGCACGCTTTGTAAAAATAGCAAATTTTTTATTCAACCTATTAAATAACAAACAATTATGGCAGAAAAGAAATTTATGACTTGCGACGGTAACTGCGCTGCTGCTCATGTAGCTTACATGTTCAGCGAAGTGGCCGCCATCTACCCCATCACCCCGTCAAGCCCGATGGCAGAGTACATCGATGAGTGGAGTGCCGGTGGAAGAAAGAACATTTTTGGTGAAACCGTCAAGGTTGTCGAGATGCAATCTGAGGCTGGTGCCGCCGGTGCCGTTCACGGTTCCCTCCAGGCCGGTGCCCTCACCACCACCTACACCGCATCGCAGGGCCTCCTGCTGATGATCCCCAACATGTACAAGATCGCCGGTGAGCTCCTTCCCGGCGTGTTCCACGTCTCCGCACGTGCCCTCGCCGCACAGGCCCTCTCCATCTTCGGTGACCATGCCGACGTGATGAGCGCCCGCCAGACCGGTTTCGCCATGCTGGCTACCGGTTCCGTGCAGGAGATTATGGACCTCGCTCCTGTGGCTCACCTTGCAGCCATCGAAGGCCGCGTGCCTTTCCTCCACTTCTTCGACGGTTTCCGCACATCGCACGAAATCCAGAAAGTGGAAGCCACCGACCATGCCAAGGTCGAGAAACTCGTCAACTGGAAAGCTCTGAAGGAATACCGCGAACGCGCCCTCAACCCCGAGCACCCCGTAACCCGCGGCACAGCACAGAACCCCGACATCTATTTCCAGACCCGCGAGCTGCAGACCAAATATTACGACGCTCTACCCGACATCGTGGCCAAATATATGGCTAAGATGAGCAAAATCACCGGCCGCGAGTACGCTCCTTTCACCTACTACGGTGCCAAGGACGCTACCGACGTCATCGTTGCCTACACGAGGCACCTATTTGGCCGGCATCAATATTACGTTACCACTCTATGTAGGCGGACAACTGACAGCTGCCAACCGTTTGGCCAAA
>JAGCXN010000006.1 GCA_017961265.1 Bacteroidales bacterium
AACCACCTTCCAGATTCTCTTGAAGCTGTAAGAACCGGTACAGCTGCTGCTGAACTCTTCGTTGCGGTAGGTCACCACAAGGTCGTCAACATCCGTGCAGTTATCCCAGAGGCTCGTCGGTACGCCGATCGCGGTCGTCGTCGTGTCAGCCACGCACACGTCGTTCTTGTAGAGGACGGTGTCAGCCGGACGCACGTACTTCGGACGCATCGTGTCGCGTACCTCGATCACTTGGACGGAGTCGCTCACGGAGACGTTGCCGCAGTTGTCAACCACCTTCCAGATTCTCTTGAAGCTGTAAGAACCGGTGCAGCTGCTGCTGAACTCTTCGTTGCGGTAGCTCACCACAAGGTCGTCAACATTTGTGCAGTTATCCCAGAGGCTCATCGGTACGCCAATGGCGGTCGTCGTCGTGTCGGCCACGCACACGTCGTTCTTGTAGAGGACGGTGTCAGCCGGACGCACATAGGTCGGACGAGTAGTGTCAAGCACCGTAATGGTCTGGACGGCAGTAGCGGAGCTCCGGCCGCAGCTGTCGGTCACCCACCATGTACGTTCGATGACGGTCTGGTCGGTGCAAGCAGCCGTTCCGGCAGCGTCGGTGTAATGGACGCGGATAGCAGAAACCGGCGTGCAGTTGTCGTGCAGGTTGGTCGGCACGGAGTGGGTCACAGAGGTATCAGCACTGTAGTTGCAGTCATTATCCTTGTAGAGGGTGAGAGCAGCCGGTACCGTGAAGGTCGGAATTTCCGTATCTTCAACGGTGAAGTTACCATTCGTGGAAACCTGGCAATTATGCTGGTCTGTCACCGTCACATCCACCACATACTTGGTGCCGCAATCGTTGGCCGGACTTTGGGCGACCACTGTGGAAGCGTTGTCAACGGCGGTGGCACCCGTCCAAGCATAATGGTAAGTCGGGGTACCGCCATCGGCCACCACGCTCACCGGATAACTGCCTTGGTTCGGGCAGAGGTCGGTGGTGGGCACCGTAAGGACGACAGTCAGTTTTTCGGGTTCGTCAATCGAGACATCCACCGTATCCTTATAACCGAGCAGATCGGTGATGATGATACGATGATCACCAAACTCAAGTCCTGTGAAGGTGTAGGTCTCGTTGGCGGTCACAGGCGTATTGCCGTCGATTGACAAGGAGTATCTCGGATCGCCGGGCTTACCACCCACCACTTTGACGGTGATGCTACCGTCGTCATGGATACCGGTGGTCAGACGGTTACAGGAGATATCGACTGAGTCGATGGCTTGAGCAACCAGCGTCGGATAGAGCACCAGCGTGCCGTTCACGAGATTCTGGTTGTAGTAGCAGGTGACATCCTCGGTACCACGCAAGACTTTGCAAGCGACGGCGTTGGTAGCCGGGCTTTCAGACAGGGTGGTTACCGAACCGGTGATGGTGGGCACCACCTTGTCACCATTGGCCAAGGTCACCGTATCAAGCGTACGGACGTTAGCCGTCAGGCTGCCGAAGACAACCGTGCAGCTGTCATCAATATGGGTGACACCGTCATAGTTCCATTCGTGGCTATAAGCGGTGATTTCCAGCGTTTCAGCAATCTGGTTGATGGCGGTGTTATCCGTCACTTCGCAACCATCAGCATCCTGAACTCTGACTACATAGTTGCCGTCAGCAAGATTGTCAAAGGTGTGAGTGCCGGGAGCATTCATCACATAATAAGATGAAGTATTGCCATAGAGGGTCACTGCGTAGTTCGGAGTGCCGCCCGTCACATTGATGACAATGTAGCCGTCGTTCACGCCGTAGCAGAGGGCTGCGGAATCCGTGACGTCAACACCCAGCTGGGCAGGAACAGCCACGCGGATAGAAGCCTCGGTGTTCTGTCTGCCACAAGCATCGTCCACCGTGAAGGTGACGGTGATGGTGTCAGGCGCTGCAGCCGGAGTGAGCACCGTACCGGCAGCCGGGGTCTGTGCGATGACAAAGTCGGCAGCGTTGGTGGTGCAGTTGTCCGTAGTGTGACGACGGATGGTGTCGCGCAGGTCAGGAACCGTGAACACGCAGGAAGCAACCGAAGCATTCACCAGTGTCGGATAGCCGGCAACCGTCGGGATCGTCTCGTCCTTCACCTTGTAAGAGTAGCTCCATGTGTCGGAAGTTCCGTCACAAGCTGTATAGGTGTAGGTGTAGGTGATGGTATCGTTGCAGTCGTTGTTGGTTCTGCGGGTGATGACCGGTGCGGAAGGAGTCAGAAGGTTGTCGCAGCCGTCCGTGATGTTGGGCAGGTGGGCGGTCGGAGTCACCACATCGGCGAAGCAGGCCACTGCTGTCGTGTCATTGTCTTCCGTGACGCTCCATGTGGGAATAGCCACTGTGACATCACCGCTCTTGGTGGAGGCGCAACCGCTCTCGTCACTGTAAGTGATGCTCCACGTGTAGGTGCCTGTGCAAGTAGAAAAGCCTGCCGGAACCGTCACGGTAAGTGTCGTATCGTGAGTGGACGGGACACGTACATCGCTCATAGTGGATACGTTGCCGGAGTTGAAGGTCCATTCCACATCATAAACGCTCCAGATATGGCTGATTTCGGCGGTGAGTTCGGCATCCTCGGCGGCACAGAGCGGTGAGTTGCTGCTCAGGACGACGTCGATAGCCGGATTCACGTTCACATTCACATCCACAAAGACCGTCCAATGAGAGCTCGGGCAGATGCCAATCTGCGGGGTAACTTCATAGACAACCGTCTGCTGCGTGGTTTCGAGATTGTGCAATGTACCGTTCACCGTGCTTTCGTCGTTACCGTCGATCATACCGGTCAGGGTTGAGGAGGTCGGAGCCGTCCATGAATAGGTGGTGGTGCTCGGCAAATAGTTCGGTGTTACGGAGAAGCTACCGTCGCTACAGATGGTGACGGTCGTGTCGGTCATCGGGAGACCATCGTACGGATTGTGCAGATAGATCGTATCGTTCGCCGTGGCGGTACAGCCGTGGGCGTCGGTCACGGTCACATAGTAGCGGCCTTCGGAGAGACGGAATGCGGTCGAGGCGTTCTGGACAGGTGAGGTGCTCCAGCTGTAGTAGTAGAAGGTCTCACTGCCGGTGGTGAACGGAGTACCATTAGCAGCCGTAACCGTAGCGGTAGCGTCGTTGCCGTCGCAAGTCTCTTCCGTAGTAGCGGTGATAGAGGCCGTAAGAGCAGCAGGAACCGTCACATTGATGGTGGTCTTGTTCACATTGCCACAGAGGTCGGTCACAGTGATCTGTACCGGCAGGGTCTGTGCAGTGGCTTCCACCGTGATGGTTGCGTTCTGTACCGGATTCTGTTCGATAGTCAGATCGGCAGCAGCCGTGCAGTTATCTGTGCAGGCGGCACGCACAATTTCTCTCAGGTCAGGATAGCTGTAACCGCAATGGCCGTCGTTGTCAGCTTCCTTCTCAGTAATAAGCGTAGCAGCAATCACCGGCTTCACCGTATCATGGACATAGATTTTCTGGTCGATGGTGGTGTACTTGCCGCATGTATCCGCAATCGTATAGGTACGGGTAATGTGGATTTCACAGCCGACCGTGGTGTTGCTTTCGGCAGAAGTGATGACCAAGTAGTTCGGGTCGGTGGTGCAGTTGTCGGAAACGGTGATCGTTCCGTGCAGCTGGTTCACCACAGAGACCAGTCCGGCGTAGGTCGTAGCTGCCGGATAAGAGGTGCTGATGTCGGCGGAGCAGGTACCGGCCAAGGTGGTGTCCGGAATAGAACCTGCCACTACCGGAGCCGTCTCATCGCTACCGGAGAAGGTAATGAAGGGCTTCGGGGTTACTGTCACGCCACAGCTGTCGGTGATGGTGTAAGTACGTGTCACGCTCCAGCCGCAGTTGCTGCTGACGATTTCTTCGTCGTAGGTGACGTGGCTTTCCGTCACGGCGCCGCTACAGCCGTCCATAAAGAGGGCAGCCACCTGTGCGTTGGTCGGGAAGTCCACATCGGTGCCGTAGCAGCCGTTGATGTTGTCCGCACCCGTCGGCCACGTGCCGGAGAGTACCGGTGCGGTCTCGTCGGTGACGGTGAAGTCTTCCGTAACCGTCACTGCGCAACCGTGAGCGTCCGTAACCACGACAGACGGCGAGTAGGTCGTGCCGCAGTCGTTGGCCGGGGACTGAGCCACGGTGGTAGCGTTAGCATTCACATCCGTTGCGTTGCTCCATGCGTAGTTATATGGAGTGGTACCCTTTGTCACAGCCACAGAGACATCGTAAGTGCCTTGGTTCGGGCAAGATGCCACCGGCACGGTCATCGTAGCCTCCGGCAGTGCCGGGACGGTCACATTGATCGTCACCGTGGTGGTGTGGTTGCAGCTGTCGGTCACCGTGATTTCCACCGGCAGAGTCTGGGCCGCATCCGTCAGCGTGATGGCCGTTCCCTGTGCGGGCGTCTGGGCCACAATCAAACCTGCACGGGAGGTGCAGTTGTCGTTGGACAGGTTGCGGATGTCCGTGCGGAAATCAGGATAAGTGTAAGTACAGTTCGTAGAAGTCAGTGCCACCGTGTGGTCGTAGCTGTCGGTCACCGTCGGATCTTCCGTATCCTTTAGGTTATAGACGTACTTCCATTCTGTGGTCGTGTTGTCGCAAGCCTTATAAACATAGGTATAGACAATCTGATCTTCACAGTTGTTACCCGTAGCGCGGGAATATGCCGGTGAGGAGGCCGTGTAATTCAATACGTTACCGCAACCGTCCTTAATGGTCGGCATAGTGTAACCGCTGATTTCATGCGGAGCCACCACAGCAACCAGGCACTGTACATCATTGGTGTCATTGGTAGGAACGTCGAACTCGGCGGGGATACGGATGGACACCGTGCTGGTGGCATAGCTCGTACAGCCGCTTTCGTCGGTGTATCTGACAATGTAAGGATACGTAGCGTCGCAAGAGGTGTAGCTGCTCATATCCACAGTGTAGTTCAGCACCTCACTGTGGGTGGTCGGCATGGCGATGTCAGCATCCGTGTGGAGGTCCACACCGTTGAACTGCCATACTACCGTGTGGGTGCTCCACACCTGCTTCAGCGTATCAGCAAGCACTGCATCCACGCCGGGGCATACCTGCACCGTCGGGACGGAAGAGAGCACCGGCGGATTGACGGTGACAGCCACACCAACGGAGACGGAGAAGGCGTTACCCGGGCAACGACTGCCAATCATCGGGTTGACGACGTAGGTCACCTCCTGTTGTATGCCGGAGATGTTAGTCAGCGTGCCGTGGATGGTGGTCTCGTCGGTGCCAGCAGCCAGACCGGTAAGGCCGGCATTGACCGGAGCATCCCAAGAGTAGGTGGTGTTGGCCGGCATAGCAGCGGGCACCACTGCGAAGTTGGCACCGCTACAGATCGGGCCTTCCGACAAGGTAAGGTCGCTGATGGTCATGTTGCGGTACGGGTTCTCCAGCGTATCAGTCACGGAAGCAGTAACGATACAGCCGTGGGCATCCGTCACCGTCACCGTGTAAGTAGAGGTGGTCAAGTGCGATGCCGTAGCCGTGGCATCACCGTTGTTCCATGCATAAATGTAAGGTTCAGTACCGTTAGAGACGGTCACTGTGGCGGTACCGTCGTTATCCTCGCAGGAGACAGGCGTGTAAGCCATCGTCGCTGTAAGGAGGGCGGGAACTTCCACGGTGATGACCTTCACCGTATCGTTGTTGCAAGCATCCTTCACAGTTACTTGTACCTCAAGGGATTGCGCAGCATCCGTCAACGTGATCGAGGTACCGGCGGCCACATTCTGGGTAATGGTAAGGGCGGCAGCATCGGTGCAGTTGTCGGTTGCGTAGCCGCGAACCACCTCCGTAAGATCCGGATAGCTATATTCACAATTGGAAGTGTGGCTTGCAGGATAGGTGCTGACGATTGCCGCATCGAACTTCGGATTCGTCGTATCCTTCACGTTGATGGTCTGGTTGATAGTGCTGCTTAACGAGCAGCCGTCCGTAACCGTGTAGGTACGGGTGACTACAATCGGGCAGCTGCCGGTAGAGGTCTCGGACACTGTAACGGTGAGTTCGTCCGTAGCCGTGCAGTTGTCGGTGATGGAGTTGATGCCGTCGAGAGCCAACAGTTCGGTGATGTTAGCAGCGGCCGGATAGAGCGTGGTGAGGTCGTCGGAGCAGCCTTCCACCATCACGGTGGCCAGCGTACCGTCGATGACAGGTACACTCTGGTCGCTACCACTGTAGGTAATGCCCTTGGTCAGGGAGTTGCCGCACTCATCGGAGATGGTGTAGTTGCGGGTGATGGTCCAGCCGCAGTCATCGGCTGTATAGACGCTGTCGGAAACCACCGTCAGGTCGTGGCCGCAACCGTCGGTGAACAAGGCCTTGATTGCCTCGTTGGTCGGGAAGGCCGGACGGTTGTTGAAGCAGACCGTAAGATCCAGCTGGTTGGCGGGCCAAGTGCCGGTAAGTTCGGGCTTCACGGTATCCACCACTCTGAAGACCTTGGCAGAATCGGTGATACAGCTGTGGGCGTCTTCCACATGGAAGGTGACCGTGTAGTCCGTATTGCAGTCATTGGCGAGCGTCGGGATCACATGGGCCGTGTAAAGGTCACCGAGCTGAGTGGCTCCCGTCCAAGTCAGGGTGGTATAAGGTTCCGTACCGCCCGTGACGGTAGCGCTCACTTCGTAATGGTTCTGGTTCGGGCAAGAGGTCGGGGTGACGATGTTGACCGTCAGAGCAGCCGGTTCGGTGATGGTGACGACAGAGTCAACCTGACAGCCCTCGTAGTCGATGACGGAGAGTGTCCAGTCACCTGCAGCGAGGCCGGTGGCCTGCGCTGCCGACTGACCGTTGGTCCAGTGGTAGGTGATACCGTAAGCGCTCCAACCGCCGCTCACCGTGGTGTATTCGGCAGTACCGTCACTCAAGCCATGGCAAGAGACGTTGGATACCACCAGATCGGTGAGAGCCAGCGGAGCTTCCGGTGCCGTGATGATGATCGGTGCACTTTCGCCCGGACAGCCCACCGCGTCGGTAGCGGTCACTCTATAGGTGCCGGCAGGCAGATCTGTTGCCCGTGCCGTCGTCTGGACGGGTGTAGTGTTCCATTCGTAGGTGTAAGGAGCCGTACCGCCTGTCACCTGTACGGCGGCGATACCGTCGGTATAACCGTAGCAGGAGACCGGACGTACCGGATTCAGGATGGAGACTGTAACAGGTTCCTGCATTCCTACTTCAGCCGTGTCTTTCACCACACAGCCGTTGTCATCCGTCAGAATTACGGAGTACTTCCCTACCTCGGTAAGACCTGAAATATCCTGCGTGGTTTCCCCGTTGTTCCATTCGTAGGAGTACGGTGTGGTACCGTCCACCGGGGTGATATCGACCGCACCGTCATTGCCGTGGCAGCTGATGTTGGTCACGGTATGGGTGATAGACGGCAGAGCAGGAATTGTCACAATCACATTCTTGTAAGCGGTGTTGTCGCAGCTGTCGGAGACAACCACTTCCACCGTGATTTCCTGTTCGGAAGCGGTCTGCGGATAGGGAGTTCCCACAGCCGGAGTCTGTCCGGCGAATTGGATGCCGCTGCATCCGTCGCTGGCAGCGTCCAGAGCCACTGTAGAGAGGTCAGGAATCTTGTAGGTACAAGAGCCGTTGACCACAGCGGGCTGGTTGGCAATGTCAGCAATTTCCGGAGCGATGTTATCCTTCACATGGATGGTCTGCTTCGTCGTAGTGCTGTTGCCGCAGCTGTCGGCGATAGTGTAAGTACGGACGTAGAAGCGGTCGCAAGTGTTGTTGTTATCCTGTGCATCCGCGTGGGTGACGGCCGTATTGTCGTCGATGTTGCAGTCCTCGATGGCGGTGATGCCGCCGAGGGCGATCACTTCACCGACGGTGGCGGCTGCCGTGGGCAGCGTGATAACGCAGGAAGCATCCATATAGACGGTAGCGTCATTCAGCGTACCGGTGATGACGGGCTTGACCGTATCGACCACGTTGATGCGGTGGACGAAGATGGCGGGGCCGTTGTCACAGCTGTCTTTCACCTCGTAGGTACGGAGGTAGTAGCGACCGCAGGTGCCATCGGCGTAAAGCACGTCGGTATGCGTCACTTCCTGATTACCGTCAATATTGCAGTCGGTGATGAAGTTGGCGTATGCGGCGTTCACCTCCGACACTTTCGTATAAGCGGCGGGCAGGATGAAGTCGGCGCAGTTGGCGGAGTGGATATAGACCGTGCTATCGGCCCAAGTGGTGGCAGCCAATGCCGGACGGGTAGTATCCTTCACCGTAATCCACTGTTCCACCGTAGCGCGGTTGCCGCAACTGTCGGTAAAGACGTAGGTGCGTTTGTACTTCCATTCGCAGCCCTCACCATTGTGGGTGGTGTCGCTGTGTTCGATGGAGAATGTACCGCCCTGACGATGGCTGATGATGAAGTCGGTTTCACCCAACTCCTGAACTTCTGTATAGTCGCAGTTGGTATTCGTGTAGTAGATGGTCGTATCATCAGCGAGGTCGGGATCGATGGGTTCGATTTCCGGAACGGTGATGGTGAGCTGCAGACGGATAATACTATCGCAGCTACAGACAGCGCCAAGACCGTAGTTATAACGTTCTGCGTAAGTGGTACCCGGATTGTCCACCCAGTTGGAGACTTTATTGGGAGTGGAACACTCACCCGTCATACCTACTGTGGATTCCACGCGCACGAAATTATAGGTGTTGCCCGTAATGAGCGTGTCGTTGGAGGCATCGATATCCCAGCCCCACAAAGTGTATTCACCATTCTTACATACGCTGTCCACCCACGGTACCATATCGTATTCCTCCAAGTAGATGAAAGCGCCACTCACACTGTCGCAGTCGCACTCTTCGGTATGGATGGTGATATGGTGCAGGCCTTCAAACACCTCCGTGACCACCGCGCCTCCATATTCAAACGGGAATGCATTGCTACACACGGTAATGGTATCGGTGAAGTTGTAAGCAGGATGCACATAGAGATAGAGTCCGATAATACTGTCGCAACCATGCTCACTATGAATCTCAACTTCGGGGAAATACTGCCATGTATTGAAGAGGGAGGCAGGAACATCATTTCCGATGAAAGTGGTGTCGCGATATTCGTGTGTAATCGAGTTCTCATATTTGGTGGTATAGGTTCGGTTCTGACAGAGGATCACGCTGTCAGGAACCACGTGCAGACCTTCCACCGTAAGGGTGAAGACATCCACACTGTCGCAACCGTAGAAATAGACCTTCATCAGCGTTTCCGTATTTTGCAGACGCGGGAAATCGCTCTCTTCGAAGGTGATACTTCCACGTGCATTGGTAAACGGGAGGTCAGCGAAGCAGATGACGGAATCCTCGAAGAGATAGACATCCGGATGCTTGGCGATGATAAGGTCAGTGACGAGTCTTTCGGCACCGCTTTCGTCAATCATCACCAACACTTGGTCAGCGTAGAGCTGACATTCCACGTTCACGGAATCGATAGGACCGGCCAGTTCGATAAGGTGGACGCGTGTTTCGTATTGGTTAATACTAGTATCCAGCACAGCGGTCCAGTCATTGATACCATCGTACTGGACATAGTGGAAGTCATTGGCGACGCGTTCGACGGTTTCGTACTTGTAGCCTTCCATCTCCTCATCATTCTGATAGAGCCAGATAGGTGTAGCCACGAGCGTGGAGAAGTCGGTGCCGTCGAATACCTTGAGTTGCGGATAGAGGTTGTCTTTGAATACCCATTCGGCTTCGGCCAAACCTTCGGAAGTGCTGCTGCGCAGCCCGCCGATGTACTTCACGCTGTCGCTCATCAGAGCCTTGGTGTAGCGTCCGGCGTTCGCCCAATTGTTGGAGCCGTTCAGAGCCTTGGTCTGGCAGCTCATCTGGATGTCAAAGTAGTTGTTGAAGCAACGTGTCGGAGCGCCGCTATTACCACCAAACACACCATGCTCTGAGCTTTGGTTGTTGATGAAGGTAGTGACCCGACCCACATTCAGGGTGCTGTAGATGGAGTCGTTCGTATTACGGAAACCAGCGATACCACCCACATAATTGATGCCGTCCACCGTACCACGGTTGACCACAAAACGTACTGTATGGTAGTCATGTTCGGTAGCACCCACAATACCGCCAATATAGTTACCTTTCGTGACATTAGCAGCCGTGACAGGACCGCCATTGATAGCATGACTCAGGATAGCACGGCTTCCTTCCATCCAGCCAGCTACACCACCACAGTAGTTGGAATTCACTTCCACACTACCCCAGTTGATACAGGTATCAAGCACAGAGCCGTCCAGACGGCCCACAATACCACCGGCATAGTTGTTGGCCAGCACAGAGCCACGGTTCAAACCCCTTTCGATGCGGGAGCTGGATGCAGAGAAGCCCACAATACCACCCGCATAATCGCCTTCAGCTGTGACCGTACCCTTGTTGGTGAGATTGCGCAGAAGGGCTTTCGTCTCAATATGACCGACCACACCACCTACCTGCGAACCTGTACCTGTCACGTTCACTTCATTGGTATAACCGTCCAAAGTGAAATCATTGGCCCAACCGATCAAGCCGCCCACATAACTGCCACCATTCACATCAGCCGTATGTTTGGCATCCACCAAAATCAAACGGGAGGTGTCGGCATTATTGTTATAAACAAACCGTTCCGTTGAACCGAAAAGACCACCGGAGTAGTTGCCGGTAGAAGTAACCAGACCACTGCTGGAAACATGGGCCACTTCACCGCCACGATGACGGCCGACCAGACCACCCACATAGCCTACACCCGTTACATTCCCAGTATTGGTGGCATTGGCGAGGTGCGCTCTTCCTTGATCGTAATAACCGACAATACCACCTGTACAATCACCTTTACCTATTACGACAGCCTCATTTGCCACATTGTGGATATAGCTATAAGAAGTGTCGGGATAGGTGGCATTCTTGATGGTTTGCCATGAGGCATAACCGACCACACCGCCTATATTAGCATTACCTACCACAGTGTCTCCGTGGTTATAACAGCGCATAACTTCTGTTGAATTGATGTAACCCGCTATACCAGCTACATTATTATTTTTCGCAGTTATTTTACCATAGTTAAGGCAGGTGTCAATCTGGTTGAATTTGCAATTATAATAATTGGAATTGCCTCTACCACCGTCCGTTCCTGCAGAAACCAGACCGGCAATACCACCTACCATATAATTACCGTTCACATTACCGTAGTTCACACAATAGGTCATGGTATCATGTCCTACAGTGGCACCAAACTGTCCAACGATACCACCACAATCATATCCCGTAAACGCTGTGACATCTCCTTTATTGACAGCATTATCCAAACGCACATAGCCGTTAGTAGCACCCAAACATCCACCTACACAAGTGGTGTTGCCTGTCACACTCTTTTCGTTATAAATATTGGTAATATGTAATGGTTGATTTATTGTATTATTATCAATCACACCAATGATACCACCCACATAGCTAGTCCCGGAATAAACAATGGCTTTATTGGAGAGGCTGTCCATCACACTTACGCGATAGGCAGCACCGGCGATACCGCCCGCATAACTGGCGTTCGTATAAATCGAATCACCTGTATTGGTGATATTTTTCAGTGTGTCCACATAATTCATCCAACCCACAGCACCAGCAATATAGGTACTGGAGGCATCTGTCTTGGGTGAAAGGACTGTTTGGGTATTGGTGAGGTTCTTCAGCGTGATGAAGTTGGTATCCGTTCTCGTGACCCCATTTACCGTATGGTCACCTTTATAACCTTCGACATAACCAACCACACCGCCCATATATCTCGAATGGAGACGCATCGGTGCATGGTTGGCACAATCCTCCACGCAAGTTTTCATAGCAAATGCTGTATCAGCAGCGATAGAACCGATGACACCGCCTCTGAAATCATAAACCGTACCGAGGATGTTCGTATCGGCCATCACACCGTAGTTTTCGCAGCGGGTGACCGGAGAGCCATTAGAAATACGACCGATGACACCGCCAAAGTGCGAACCCGCATTAAAGAGTTCCCCTGTATTGCTGCAGCTATCGACCGGGCAGTAGTTATAAGCCAAACCAATGACACCACCCACATACGTACCTTTTGCCCGCACATAACCGCTGTTATGGCAGCTATCCACTGCACTATGGTTAGAGACATAGCCGATGACACCACCTGTACGAGCATCAGTGCTATTGGAAATGACAGAAGCTGCATTCCAACAATTAGTGACAGGCGAATACATATGGATCTGTCCTATAACACCACCGCAATAGCTACCTGCAGCGGTAACAGCCCCCGTACTCCAACAACGGGAGACCGGTGAATAGTTGAATATGTTACCTACAACACCACCACAATAACTACCAGTAGCATCAACCGTACCTGTATTCCAGCAACTATCCATAGGCGAATGATATTCCACTTGTCCTATCACACCACCCACATACGACCGTCCTGAAACTGATCCATTATTGTACATGTGGTCATAAGTACCTGACTCCAAAGTACTACCAGCTACACCACCCACATAGTCACCATTTGTTACGCGCACTTCACCTTCATTGTAACAGTGATTCAAATAGACTCGTGTGGTATCATACTGGTAATCATCAGCCGAACCATAACGACGTATTGTACGAGTGGCTGTAGCAAGCACGCCACCTGCGTAATTACCATTGGCAATCACCGTTCCGAAGTTGGCACAATCACTCGTATGGGACGGGCCATAATTGGCGGTGTTATTAGAGTCACCACCATATAGACGACCAACTACGCCACTTGTATGCGTTCCCTTGAGACTTTCTACTGTACCGTAGTTATAACAGTGATAACATTCTGTACCAAATGATATATGACTCACAATACCAGCCTGCAAACTTCCATAACCACTCACATAGCCAGTAGCTTCATTGTAACAGCTATCTATCAATGAGTTATACATAACAAGACCCGCAATACCACCGATATAAATATCACCCCATGAGTTAGCATTATAGTAATTGTTTAATACAGTATCATAGTTATGGCAATGCTTTATCCAACAATTGGTGACAACATAACCCACAATACCACCTTCGTATACACCTTTTGCAATCACCTTACCTCTATTGTAACAGGAATCAATATAGCAATTCGTATTCATATAACCTGCAATACCGCCTGTACTTTTTACGCCGTTGACAGTACCACTGTGTTGGGAATTACGCACATAACTTCCGTTATAAAGGAAGCCGGCCAAACCACCCGTGGCTTCAGCATTACCTGTAACCGTGGCAAAGTTCTCACTCTGCCGGATTCCAGAACCCGTGTGCAGATAACCGGCCAAACCACCCACATAGTTCCAATTTGTAGTAAGGGTACAAGTAACCGTACCGCTATAGGTACATTTGGTGAGGTAGGCACGGTTGAGCATTCTACCTACAATACCGCCCACTTCAATGGTGCTGGAGGTGACATTACCTTCCACATTCAGGCTGTCGATATGGGCGCCGTTGATCACGCCAAAGAGACCGGCATACTGCTCGGAAGTATTCACATACAAACCAGAGATCGTGAAGTTGTTACCCGCCAAGGTTCCCTTGAAAGGTTTGGCATAGGTACCGATGGGAGTCCAGCTGGTGCCCGCAATCGGGGTCATGTCAATATCGGTAGTAAGAACCACCGTCAATCCCATGAAACCTGTATGCGCGCGGAAACCTTTATAGACGGTACCGTTGTTGACGGCATCGCGGAAGTTGATCAGATCCTGCAGACTGTCAATCGTCAGTTCAGGAATATAGTCACTCGGGAAATAGGTCAACATCAGTTTGCGGCTTACGCCATTCAGGGTGGCCGTAAGAGTGTCCACCAACGGCACACCGCCCGTAAGTTCTTCGATATGAACCTGTCCGGTGGCGCTGATGGTAACTCCAGTCACATGGCTGTTCCATTCAATGGCATTGCCAGCGGCAGTCGTAGCCACTGTAAAGTCTTTCTGGATGGCATTGCTGAAATCGGCCACATCATCTTCCATACTGAGCAATACGGGAGTAGCAGCCAAGATAACTGCAGGCAGCGTATCAATGCCTTTTGGACGCGGATAAAGACCATCGGTGAAGACCCAATGTTCCGTATCATAGCCTTCCAAACCGGCATCCATGAGAGAAGAGCCTAACAATTCTGTAGTGAAACGTTCACCCTGGAGAGCATCCAAAGGACCATATCCCACGGATTGTGCCACAGCCATCTGCTGGTCAAAATAATTATTTATATATATATTAGTAAGACCGTATGTATCTCTATATCCGATTAATCCACCCACATGGTTCTCACCGCCTACAATATTTCCAACATTCAAATTATACTTTGTTAAAGCACCATTTGAACCATAACTGTAGTGGCTATGATAACCTATTACACCACCTATCCGAGTGGAATTAGAACCTGTAATGACCACAGGACCCGCATTCATACAATAGTAAAGTCGTGGCATATTCGGATTGACATAACCAACAATACCACCCACATTATGGGATTCATTGCCTGTAGCAGTGATTTGTCCGATATTACAGCACGTTGAGCAATAGCTTATCTGGTCATCTGAACTGAATGTGGTTGAATTGGTAAGATGACCTGCAATACCACCGATATTAGAGCCAACACCTGTCACATCACCGACATTTACAGAATATTTCACAACACAGCAATTGCCAATTCTAAAAGTGACACCGCCAATATAAGATCCAGCACCCGTCACGGAACTAAAGTTTTCACAATAGAAAATATTGGAATACTCGTCCAAAAGTCCCGTTACACCACCAATGCAATCATCACCAGTGTGACGAGTATTGACCGTTCCATAAGTACGGCAGTGGTCAATAGTTGCATTATTTCGTGCTTGTGCTGCGATGCCACCACCATAGGTATGACAGTCAATATCACCATGGAAGTCGCAGTTGGAAATAAGGGTATGGTTGGCCGTATGCGCCACGATACCCGCCACATTGTTGCGGCCATAGACATAGCCGTTCACGTTCAGGCTGTCGATGCCGCCACCATCGGTCACATATCCGAAGAGGGCACGATAGTCAGCAGTTGCATTATCCGCGGTAACATTAATATATAAGTTGTTAATAGTATGGCCATGTCCGAGGAAGGTACCCTTGAAGCTGGCATTGTTTTTACCGATGGGCTCCCAGTTTCCGATACCGTCGCCGCACACCTCGGAAAGATCAAGATCCGTGGTCAGGCTGATATAGAGACCGGAGAAGCCGCCTGCGCCGGAAACGCCCTTATAATAGGTGCCGTTGTTGACGGCCTCTCGGAAGTTGACGAGGTCTTGCAGACTGTCAATCGTGAGGGTCTGCAGACTACCAATCACAAAGGGGATATTGTGCGCATAGCCGTGATCCTTGACCGTAAGGGTGACCACCATCATGGTGTCGGCCGGAAGTGTGTATTGGTTCACAGCACCGCCCGTGGCAGCCACGCCGATATATTCGGTATGGCTCACGCTCCAAGTAAGGGTATCTCCCGGGTTGGCTGCGATGAAGGGGAAGTTTGTGACACGGCGGATATCCTCACCCTCGTTGAGGTAGGCGGGGGTAGCGGCGGCCACTATGGCAGGATGTTCTGCCCAGAAACGGAGACGCGGATAGAGGCTGTCCGTATAGACCCACGTTTCGGTATCAAAAGCATCATCTACATGCAGAAGGCTGTCGGCCACCATATTCCGGGTGTTGCGTACCGCATCCGCATAGAGATCGTCAAAGTTTTGCACAGCCACTTCAAAGCCACACATTTGTGCATCATAATAAAAATGATTGATATAGGTTGCGGAATTGGTGACGGAACAACCTATGACACCGCCACCTGCTCCCACAGGATTGGCTGCACCTGTGGAAAAGACCGTACTCACAGTACAGTTAATATTGTTGTAGCCCACGACACCGCCCGAAAAACGACCGCCGTCCACTACACCATAGTTGGCACTACGGTAGAGTTTGGAAACATCATAGTTGTTACCGACCAAACCACCGCAATAGATACCTTTCGTACTAATATCACCCGTATTTGCACACAAGTCGATGGTATTAGCGGCTTGACTATAACCAACCAATCCACCAATATAATTACCTTCAGCCGTAATACTTCCCGTATTCAGGCTATTGGTAATCCGACAATTGTTATTCAACCAGCCAACCAAACCGCCCACATGATCATCATTATCCACTCGAGTACACGCAAGATCAACATGGGAAATGCTTTGGTTAATTTTACCACGAGTATGCATATAACCAGCCAAACCACCAATATAGTAGATAGTACCTGTAATCGTACCACTAGTTTCACAACTGTCAATCACACAGTCATTTCCCGCAGTTCCAGCAAGTCCACCGAGGTTTTGGTTACCATATATATCTACATTGGTAGTACAACCACGCATTGTCACACCATCAGCAGTACCCACAATACCACCAAGATAACTGCTATTCAATAAAGTAATATCCGTATGGCAATTGTTGATTTCTGAAGCCAAAGCCCAGCCGACAATACCGCCCTTATAATTACCACCCAAAATTGTGTCACCAATAACCGTCAGGCTGTCAATATAGGCCTGCTCAATACAACCGAACAAACCTTTGTAGGAAGTAGTGTTGCGCGTGTTCGTAAGCGTGGGATCCTCATATTTCCCAGTAGAGATATTGTTAGCATTTGCTTTAAGACCCCTGATGGTATGGCCTGCACCATGGAAGTAGCCCTTGAATTTACGGAAATGGCTGGCATCGTAGTACCATCCGGCGGGTTCCCAACTGTTGTTCTCCTCGGGAAGATAGGTGATGTCAATATCAGCAGTGAGTTCAAAATGTTTCCCAAAGAATCCGTCCACATTTTCCACACAGCCGTATTTAGTACCGTAGTTTACGGCATCGCGGAACTCTTTGAGTTCGGCGAGATTATTAATGGTGATACGGTTCCAATCCTGGCCGAGGTCACCGAATTTCAGTTTCACGTCACGGGAGTAGCCGTTAAGGGAGACCGTAAGCGTGGCCGTATCGACCGTACAGTTGGCTGACGGATAAATGATATAAGCCGTATCGCAGGTAGCGGTACCCAGCGGAACCGCCAGATTGACATTGCTGTTCACATGCCAAGTCACCCCCTTCTCGATACCGAGGAGCGCGAAGGTATCCACGCGATCCACCGTTTCGTAACCAGCCTCGGTGAGCACATTGGTGTCCAGAATCACGGGAGTGGCAGCAAGGATGGCGAGAGAATAGGTATCCAATGCGGCTGGCATCGGATACATACCCGTATTATAGGTCCAATCATCGCCAAGCGTAGCTTCGAGGTCATCATCTAACATCTTTATTGTAAAGAGATTAGCGTCAGGCAAAGAAGAAGCATCGGAGCCTACTGCATTGGTGATTGTACAGAACTGTTTGTCGTTAACACTACTCTCGACTGTATGGTATGTGGGATTGAGTGCATTACCCAATATGGAACCCGTGTTTTCAGCACCCATCACATAGCCAGTGTTAATGCTTGCCTGCACAAATGCAGGGCGGTCATTGGCCATACGACCCACAATACCACCCACACTGGTAGAGCCTTTCACCTGACCCACATTAAAACTATTTTTGACAGAGGCACCTTGATAATTGCTACTGCTCACTTCACTTGAGCATTCACCCGAAATACCACCTACCATAGCAGTTCCCGTCACGTTGCCCATATTAATACAACTTTCCACACGTGCACCATTGTAGTTGACACCGGTGATACCTCCATGATAGCCTGTAGAATGCGTTTGGGTGACATCTCCTTTATTAATACATGCACTTACTAAACTATAGGTAGTATTGTATCCGCATATACCACCCACCTGATACTGTGCTCCAGAAACAGCACCTTCATTAATACAACGGTAAATGCCTGAATGTCCTTCCAAATCACCAACAATACCACCACTATAGTATTCATTATTAACAGTGACTTTTCCTAGGTTTTTACAGTTACGAATTATGGAATTACCATATACATATCCTGCAATCCCACCTGTATGGTTATCTGCACTTATGCTACCCTTATTGATACAGTCCACCACTTCAGAATAATCCGCCACACATCCTACTATACCACCCGTACGGCCGTCCCATGTATACGCCTCAACTTTACCCGTATTTTCGCAACCCAATATCACTGAATTATTGTGCAACATACCAACAATACCACCACGGGAAAGACGTTGTCCAAAGACGTAGCCGGCATTGGTACAACCCACAATACGGGAATTATAGCCTGCACGTCCCACGACAGAACCTGTATAACGATAACCTTTAACACTGCAAGAAGCATCCATGTGCAAACTGTCAATGGTGGCACCATAGATCACACCGAAAAGACCCATATCCTGAGTAGTGGCATTATCGGCGCCAATATGTTCTAAAGTAAGATTCGTTATCGTCTTGTTATTGCCATGGAAAACTCCCTTGAAAGCAATGTCGTTCGCAAGAGTTCCATCCACGCGTTTGCCGATGGGCACCCAGTTGGATTCGGGGCTCATGTCAATATTGGTAGTAAGACGGAAAGTATAACCCTCAAAACCATTCACGCACGCCACGCCCTTGTAGGTGCCAGTGTCGTTGTTTACGCAGTCGCGCAGATGGCGCAGGTCGCCCAGTGAATCGACGGTCAGCTCCTGTTCGGTCCACATATAGAGAACCACATCGCGTTTATAGCCGTCCTTCACCACCCGAAGGGTGTCATTGAAGGGCCATACATTACTGAAGTTTCCACGGATGGCTTCACCCGTGCTGCCGTTGATATGGATGCTGTCGGGATGGGAGGTCCATGCCACACTGTTGGCCACACTCACATTAAAGTCGGAAGAGACTTCTTCCACGGTTTGGACACCCTCTTCTCCGTCACCACCTTCCAAAGAAAGGAATACCGGACTGGCGGCAATAAGTGCAGGCGATGTTGTGGCAATGGCTATCGGACGAGGATAGAGACCGTCTTCGAAGACCCAGTGCTCGGTATCAAAACCGAGCTGTCCCTGCAGACTTGTACCCACCAATTCAGTGGTCGGCTTAGCAGCATCAAGGAGCAGATTACCGCGAGAAACCACAGAAATGGAAAGTGGACACATCTGATAATCATAATAACAATTATAAATACTGTCATGAGCTGTGTTTCTAGTATAGTAACTACCTACCACACCGGCACGAGCAGAACTGGTTCCTCCATTAATAAGAACATTTCCAACATTCAGACAGTTGCGGGTAATACTATAGTTGGCTGTATAGTCTTGATAGTCAAAACCTGTGATACCTGCAATGGAGACAAGTCCATTCACTTCACCTGCATTCAAGCAATATTCCACCAAACCGTAGCCAGGACCACCCGTTGCCGTGGTAGAAGTTTGAGACCAACCCACAATACCACCCACATTTCTGTGACCCTCAATACGTCCCGTATTCACAGAACTCATCACCTTCGAGAAGTAATTCACACCCACAATACCACCAGTACGACCAGAATTCCAGTCACCAGTCGTATGCAGATCTGTCACATCACCTGTGTTGCTACAATTCTGTAGTACTGAATAATTACTAAGGGTACCTGCTACACCGCCAATACCACCTGAAGTGTGTACCCTTCCAATAACGGATCCCCTATTACTACAATTTTGAATGGTGTCATAATAACCAGCATATCCCACAATACCACCTAAATTTTCAGGGTTGCCATTGATTGTGCTGCTACGGACCGATCCGCTATTCAAAGCATAATTCAACTTTACCACTGATTGGTATTCTCCATTATATAAATAAGACATGGAGCCAATGGTACCACCCACATGACTATAACTTGTAACCGTACCCGTTATATTTCCAGAATTCTGGATGGTGTCCACATCTACCCAACGGAGGACGGCACCCAAAATGCCACCCACACAACGGCCGCCTTCCACATCTGCTGTATTCACAAGATTTTTGGCATAGTTACCGTATTGTCCATAGCCGTCAAAGCGGCCAATGATGCCACCTGTATAGTTTGATACCCCTGTTACCTTCCCCTCATTCTGAAGATTTTCAGCAACAATTTTTCCGTATGGGATAAATCTTTTTCCATCCACATATCCTGTCCATTCGTCTGAATAGCCATACATAAAACCAACCAAGCCACCGACACCTTCACCAATTATGGAAGTAACCGTTCCTTTATTCACACTATTCCTAATTGCTGTTTCCGGAGCACGCAGGTAACCGGCAATACCGCCCGTACATGCTCTGCCGTTGATAGCAGCCGTATTTTCGCAGCTGTCAATGGTCACACACCAACGTCCGGCACCAAGAATACCACCACAATTGTCACTGGTTGTAGCCGTAATTTCTCCTGTATTTTTACATTTTACTATGCTGACGGGGATAAAATAGGATGTATCGCCATGCACGTAACCCTTCATATAACCCACAATACCGCCAACTGTGGTGGTACCTGTCACCGGTACGCTATTGGTCAATTCACGGAAACTGATATTATAGGCATCACCCACATAACCACCGACCGTTGAGGTACCGGTTACTGGCGCACTATTGTCACAGTTTTCCATCACCGAAAGAAGTGTGTCACCATTTACTACGGAGTAGGTCATTTGTCCAACCACACCACCCGTTTGTACTTGGGCATGAATTTCACCTGTATTGTGGCAGTTGCGGATGGTGTCACCCTTCATATAGCCCACAATACCGCCCGTATAACGTCCGTAGCTGGTACTGGAAATGGTGATGTTACCACTATTGTTACAGTTCTCCACCAAACCGCGGTACTCGTCGCAATAGCCCACGATACCACCATTAAACATACCATCTGCACTACCAGAGGCAATAATTTCAGCTGTGTTATTACAATTGATCACACGGGAGACACAGGTATCGGTACGTGTGGCATCCGTCTTATAGGTAGAACGCATATAAGAGACGATACCACCCACATAATAACCACTTTCCACTGTTATGTTATCACAATTGTTATTGCAATTGCTGATGGTGGTAGCAGTCATATAGCCCACAATACCGCCATGGTAATAACTGCGGCCATAGACATTACCATAGTTGTCGCAATGGTCAATCAAATTGTTGCGGGAGTTCACAGCATTACTCGAGATAGACCAACCCGCAATACCGCCATTATAGTAAGCGGTGGAATGAACATAGCCGTAGTTCTGGCTGTAGGTAAGGGTGTCGTATCCCGTGGCTTCACCCAACTTACCGGCAATACCGCCTGTTTGGCCAAGGTAGTCACCTGAGACCTCTCCATAGTTAATGAGACGGGTGAGATTAGCATAGCCATTTACTTTACCGAAAATACCACCCACACAACCGATACCGGAAATCAGGGCGTTGTTGCGGCAGTCATACATTTTAATATAATCACCGGCATTACCGATAATACCGCCGAAATTATATTGGTTGAGGCAGACATCCACGCCCACACGTCCGTTGTTAACAAGGTTGTAATAGACAGGGATGCGGTCGGAACTACCGTTCGAGTAGCCCACAATACCACCTATGTTGGAACCGCCTGCCGACCATACCGTATCGTTGTTGGTATAGTCGTGGATGGTACCGTACCAGAAGTTACCCACCAAGCCGCCCACACGGCTGTCGGTGGAGTTTCCTGTGGCCATCACCTTACCGCTGCGCACGCAATTGGTGCCTGTAAGCTGGGTCGTGTCGGCATAATAGTTACCAAACATACCGCCCACATAGTTACCGCCCGTCACGGGTGTATTACAAGTAAGGGTGCCGTGGTTCATATATTCAGAAAGACCGGCGATACCACCCACGGTGTTACCCGTGGCGGTCACCACCGCTTCGTTCACGCAATTGGCCACATACGAATAGCAAGTGTCCGGATAAGCACCACTCGTACGGACATTGCGGGTAATACAACCAAAGAGACCGCCCACATAGCTGGCGGTGCTGTTCACGGTTTCAGCGCGGTTGTTACAATTCTCAATATGAGTGGCCCGCACATAACCGCCGATACCACCGGTATAATCACCTGTGGAGGTTACATTGGCGTAGTTGTCGCAATAGGCCATATAGTTATATTTGTTGGCAGCATTATAGTCGGTCGTACCCGTGGTATTGGAATTACCCACGATACCGCCCACAATACCGTAACCCGTCACCAAGCCATAGTTCTTGGCATGGGTAAGAGTGTCGAAGTCGCCTGTATCGCTCCAGCCTAAGGCGCCCACGATACCGCCGCAGACACTGCTACTGGCCGTAGCGGTTACGGAACCGCGGTTTTCCACGCTGTCAATGACAGCCCAGCGGGTGCAAGTACCGATAATACCACCCACTTTGGAGGTAGTGGAAACTGTTCCTTCATTATAAAGGTTTTTCACGAGGTTGCCATAGTTTGCATAGCCGTCGTAACGACCGATGACACCGCCCATGTGCTGGGAGGTACCCGTCACAGAACCGTAGTTCTTCAGGTCGTTGGCATAGATACGGCCACGATAGGTAGCATCGTAATTTGCAAAATAGCAGCCAATAACACCGCCGATATAGGAGTCACCGGCGCCTGTGCCCAGCACATTGGCATGGTTCTCGCAACGGGTGACGGAGGCAGGACCGTTGATACGTCCGATGACACCACCCGTGTTGTTGTTACCGGTGATGGTGCCGGGGGCTTCGTTCACACAATTATCCACAATGACATTCTTATATCCATAACCGAGGATACCGCCGATATAGCCAGAAGTTTTCGTAGTGAAAACTTCGCCGTCGTTGCGGCAGTTGCGGATGGAGGCGAACTCGTCCACGTCATTGATACGGGTGCCGCAAAGTCCGCCGGCGATACCGCCCACGTAGTTACTGGTGGAGGACACCTTGTAGTGGTTGGTGATATTGGTGATGTTGACACGGTTACCAAGACCCACGATACCGCCCACATAGTCGCCTTGTCCTTCCACGTTACCGGCACTCGAGCAGTTGGTTATGGGGCAGTGGTCCACATAGCCCACAAAACCGCCTGTGTAACCGAAGCCCATGATACGGCCTGTGACGGAGCAGTTGTCCACTACGGAGTAGCAGGTATCGGTGAAATCAGAGTTGACCTGAGGTGTATAGAGCATCTCACCAGTGATACCGCCCACATAGTTACCGAGGCCCTTGATGGAGTCACAGGTCACGATACAGCGGGTGAGTGACGTACCTCTTATAAGACCGGCGATACCGCCGACATGGTCACGGCCACTCACCACACCTACGTGGAAGCAACTGTCGATAACGTTGTTGCGGGTGGTCACTATCGAACCGCCGGCAATGCCGTTGGCATTACTCTCACCAACGACGCCGCCCACATAGCTGTAACCGGAAACAGGGCTGGTATTGG
The DNA here is from genome assembly GCA_017961265.1 of Bacteroidales bacterium. Classification (GTDB taxonomy): domain Bacteria; phylum Bacteroidota; class Bacteroidia; order Bacteroidales; family WCHB1-69; genus UBA1756. The sequence goes on from JAGCXN010000006.1 coordinate 23,397, forward strand.
AGCAGCGGGTCATGCGGCAGAAGCCGACATTGTCGCCGAAGAGGCCGACAAGACCGCCCACGCAGTTGCTCGTACCCGAAACGGAGCCTGTGTTGAAGCAGCTGTCGATGCGGGTGGTGTCGCGGGTAGTACCCACAAGGCCACCCACGGCGCGGATACCCGTAACGGAGCCGGTATTACGGCAGCCGTAGAGAGTGCCATGAAAAGCCTGACCCACGAGGTTACCGGCATTGTCGCCCGTAGCAGTCACATAGCCGGTATAAGTACAATGGGTAAGGGTGGCATTCTTCATATAGCCGACAAAGCCGCCCACATTAGACTTACCATAGATACCGCCAAAGACGGTGAGGTTCTCGATTCCGCCGTCGCCCACATAGCCGAAAAGACCGACATTGTCAACATTGGCCGAAACGAGGAGATTGTTGATGGTATGATTATCGCCCCTGAAGGTGCCGTTGAACGGATGGCTTGCATCATAACCGATAGGATCCCACGACTGGCCGCTCCACGTATTGAGCAAGAAGTTGTATTCGGCACCCATTTCGAGGTTGGTGGTCAGGAGGAAGTTGTCACCTCTGAAGCCGTCGATATATGGGAGGGTTTTGTAAGCTACTTTGGTATTGACGGAGGTGCGGAGCCTGTCGAGGTCGTCCACGCTGTTGACGAGGGCAGGGTTGAGGACGTCGCCGTACTCATGGTGGTCCTCTTCTTCCGTAGCGACGCGCCAACGCATGGTGCGGTAGGTGACGCCGCCGACCTTAATGGAGGCGATGACATTGGAACCCGGTTCGATCGGGGAGCAAGCGTAGTTGCCCACTTCGACGTATGCGGGGTTGGAGCTTTCATAGACGAAGCCGCGTCCGAAGGGGACGTTGAACATAGTCTTGAGGTGTTTGATATCCTCGTAGTCGCTGTCGGAGTTGACGCGGAGGGTGATAGGCCAAGAGACGAACTGGGAGGCATTGAACTGCTCAACAGCTGTCACCATGGGGTAGCGTCCGGAGGTGAAGGTGAAGAAGTCGCGGATGGAGGTGGATCCGTACGGGAGGTGGTAGAGGGAGTCGGCGAGCATTTGGGAGGTACGGAGACCGACGGCGCCGTTAGCCACATCGCTGCCGTCCACGCCACCGTAAGGGGCCATCTGCTTGTCGTAGTAGTTGTAGTTGGCATTGGCGTCGCTGGCATTGACAAAACCGGCGATGGCGCCATAGTGGGTGGCGGAGGAGGAGGTGAGGTCGAGGTCACCATAGTTGAAGTTATTGGAGATGGAGGAGTGGTGTGTACCGGCAGCGGGGGTACCTCCGTGGAGGTAACCGACGATACCGCCGATGTAGCTGCTACCGGTAATACGTCCGGCATTAAGGTTCAACTGTGCGCCCACATTGTCGTAGGCATAGCCGATGATACCGCCAGCGTATGCGGTAGTCGCTTCGACATCGGCGCAGTTGGCGGAGGCTTCGAGCTGCACTTGCACTTCGGCAGAGCCGATGATACCGCCCACCTTGTTGGCACCCGTGATGGTACCGGTGACCAGCACTTGGCCGACGGCAGTGTTCAGGGTGGCATAACCGATGATACCACCGACGCAGTCGGCACCGGTGATATTTACACTCTTGAGAAAAAAGTTAGAGATGTTGGCACTATTCACGTAACCGAAGAGGCCGACATTGTCACTGCCGGGCAGGTTGAGCGTGAGGTTGGAGATGGTGTAGCCACCGCCTTTGAACACGCCCTTGAAGGGGGTGGTTGCGGTTCCGATGGGCTGCATGGCCACGCCTGCGAGGTCAATGTCCTGACGGACACTGAAATAGACACCTGCATAATCGGTGCCGCCTGCTACGGTATTGGCAAGGGTCTGCATATCAGCCGCTGTGGCAATCTGATATGGTGCTCCTTCTGTACCGAGACCGCCGCTGTACTGGGCGAACGTGTTTGCCGAAATTCCCACGAGCAGCATAAATACTGCAAGGAGGTGCAACATGAAACGATTTCCGTTCTGACAATTTCTGTAGGCTTTTTTCATTAGTGTTGTTGTATTTTTATTTTATTTTTATTTTCGGTGGTTATTCTAAGCACAAAGGCCGGAACTCTTCTTGGAAGAATTCCGGCCCGTCATCATATTACAACACAGAAACCGCCTTTGGGGGAGGTATCCATGTTAACAGCATCAGGGCGTTTTTGAAAATTTGCAGATTTCCTACCAAGTTGATGCTATAATATGTGATTTTGTACTTATTATGCCATAGTCAGTGGTTTTGGTTTATGAGATTATATATTTATATGTTTATGCGGTTATGCGAGGATACGAGGATGCGAGGATGCGGTTATATAGATTATATGTAGCAAACAAAGGCGGGGCGGACATCCAGAAAGCCCTGAAAAAAAATCGGACATCCACCCTCCTTTGTCTATTTGTTGTATTTGTTTCATCGTCTCACAATGGTGCCGTACGTGGCGTTTTTTTTAAGAAATGACAATAAAAAAGCGTGCCAGACTTGTTCGTAGGAGGCTCTGCAACGCCAAACGCCCAAACAAGTATGTCACGCCAAATTAGCCGTGCATTACTTTGCCTTTGTCATGGGGCGTTTGAAAATTTTGCAGATTTCCTAACCAGACTTAAAGCAAAAATACGCTTTTTTATGCCAATAGACACATTGAGTATAAGGGAGTTATACAAGATATGGAAGATTAGAAGACATCGAATTTCAAGTTTGCAAAAATACGGAAATTTTTGTTAGTTTGTACGGGGTTTGCGCCATTTAAACCACTTTTAATTTTTTTTCACTAAAGCAGGGGGGGCGGGGATGCGGGGATGCCGCATAACCGTATAACCAGTTTTTGTCGTACCTTTGCCGCCGATTTCAAAAAAATAGAGATTATATGCGAGAACTGCACTGCCTGTTAGATTATGAGCCCAAAGTCCTTCTTGCATGGGGCGAAAGCCTGAAGGGGGACCGCAAGTTCACCGACTTCCTGATGCTGAACGGTTTTCCGGAATTAGCGGCACTCACGGGGGCCATCCACTCCGACACCGACGCCCTGAAGTGGCTGTTCGATAACGGCTACCCCGAATTCGGAGTCCTCAGCGACGCCATCGACGACGAAGATGAGGCCATCGCCTGGCTCGAGAAGTACCACTGCGACTTCCTCTCGAAGTTCGCTGCCGCCTGCCGGAAGGACGACGACGCCATCAAATGGTTCGTGGACAACAAGCTGGACCTTTTCATCCTCATCATCCGCACTATCCACGACATCCTCCTGTTCCAGTCGTGGGACTCCTCGGATGTGCACAGGATGAGACGCAGCTGATTTTTTTGTATCTTTGCACCCTCATTCCGAAATCAAAACCAAAAACATATCATTATGAGCAACGTAAAGTTAGAACCGGAACTGGTGTTCCACTATTTTGAAGAGATTTGCAAGGTTCCCCGCCCGTCGAAGAAGGAGGCGAAGATGACCGCCTGGCTGATGAAAGTCGGCGAAGAGCTGGGGCTTCCTACCAAGCGCGACGAGATCGGCAACGTGCTGATCAGCAAACCCGCCACCCCCGGCAAGGAGAATGTCACCCCCGTGATTTTCCAGAGCCATATCGACATGGTCTGCGAGAAGAACGCCGATGTCGATTTCGACTTCGAAAAAGACGCCATCCAATCCTACGTCGATGGCGAATGGATGAAGGCGAAGGGCACCACCCTCGGTGCCGACGACGGTATCGGCGTGGCGATGGAGCTGGCGCTGCTCGCCTCCAAGGATGTGGAGCACGGCCCCATCGAATGTCTCTTCACCGTGGATGAAGAGACCGGCCTCACCGGCGCTTTCGAACTGAAACCGGGCTTTATGAAGGGCAAGATGCTTCTCAACCTCGACTCGGAGGACTGGGGCGAGTTCTTCATCGGGTGCGCCGGCGGCCAGGACACCGTGGCCACTATCGACTGCGAGTTCGAGGATGCCGACAAAAAAGCCGTCGCCTACAAGGTGATGGTGAGCGGCCTTCTCGGCGGACACTCCGGCGACGACATCAACAAGGGCCGCGGCAACGCCGTCAAGTTGCTGGGCCGTATCCTTTGGAATGCCTATCAGGAATATGATATCCGCATCGCCACGATGGACGCGGGCAACCTCCGCAACGCCATCGCCCGCGAGGGCTGGGCTGTCGTCACCGTGCCGGCAGATGCGGCGAAAGAGTTCGAGGAGTACGTCCGTTCGATGGCTCCGGTCTTCCAGAACGAGTTCCACGCTACCGACCCGGGTGTGAAAGTGACGATAGAGAAGGCCGACATGCCCAAGAAAGTTTGGGGCGAGTATGCCGCCATCGATGCACTCAACGCCATCTACGTGTGCCCTCACGGCGTCTTCGCCATGTCGCAGGACATTCCTGGCCTCGTCGAAACCTCGTCCAACCTCGCTTCCGTCAAGGTGAAAGAGGACAGGATCGTCTTCTGCACCAGTCAGCGCAGCTCCGTCGAATCCAAGAAGAAAGCCGCGGTTGACCGTGTTTCCGCCTGCTTCTATATGATCGGCGCCGAAGTGGAGAACACCGACGGCTATCCGGGCTGGGAGCCGAACACCAATTCCGCAGCTTTGAAGACCCTGGTGGATGCTTACCACAACGTCTTTAACGGCGAGGAACCGAAGGTGAAGGCCATCCACGCCGGCCTCGAATGCGGCCTCTTCTCCCAGAAATATCCGGGCCTCGACATGGTCTCCTACGGTCCCACACTCCGCGGCGTCCATTCCCCCGACGAGAAACTGGAGATAGCCACGGTGAAAAAATGCTGGGATTTAACGGTGGAGTTCCTGAAGATACTGAAGTAACAAGTTTATCAAGTTCATCAAGTAGAAGGTAAAAGGTGATAGGTGATAGGTAATAGGTACCCTCATACCTTTTACTTTTTACCTTTTACCTTTTACAAGTCTTCATCTGTTCCTCGGGAGACGCGATGAATCGCGTTTCTACACTATGCCCCCCCCTGTACCCTGTACCCTGTACCCTATCCCCTATTCACTATCCCCTTGGAATCCCTGTGCCCGCAGGGAAATCTGGCGGTCGTCGTTGGTGATGAGGTTGCAGCCGGCGTTGGGTTCGGTCATGTAACCGATGACGGAAACGTTTTCGATGGTTTTCACCTTTTCGTAATCCTCCTGTTTGATGGTGAACAGCAGTTCGTAGTCCTCGCCGCCGTTGAGGGCGACGGTGGTGGCCACGATTTTCAGTTCGCGGAGGGTCTGGAAGGTGAGGGGATCGACGGGGGTCTTGTTCTCGTAGATGGTGCAGCCGAGGTGGTTGAGGTGGCAGAGATGAAGGAGGGAGGAGGCGAGGCCGTCGCTGACGACGGTCATGGCGGTGGGGAGAATGTCGTTTTTGCGGAGGGCCTCGACGATGTCGAGGCGCGGTTCCGGTTTCAGCTGGCGTTCCAGCAAGTATTCGTAGCCTTCGAAGTCGGGCTGGTTATTGCCGGTGGTTTCGAAGACCTGCTTTTCGCGTTGCAGGAGGAGGAGGCCGGTGTAGGCGGCGCCGAAGTCGCCCGAGACGCAGATGAGTTCGTTCTCGTGGGTGCCGGTGCGGCGGGTGATCCGGTCGGGTTCGACGGAGCCGAGTGCGGTGAGGCCGATGGCGAGGCCCGAAACGGAGGAGGTGATGTCAAGGCTGGCGATGTCGAGCTTGTAGAAGTGACAGCAGGCGCGCAGGCCAGTGAGGAGCTCTTCGACGGCTTCGACGGAGAAGCGGTTGGAGACGGCGAGGTTGACGGTGAGCTGCGACGGTGTGGCGTTCATGGCGAGGAGGTCGGAGACGGCGATACCGGCGCACTTGTACCCGAGGTGCTTAAGTGGGAAGTAGGAGAGGTCGAAGTGGACGTTCTCGACGAACAGTTTCGAGGCGGCCACCGTAAGGCGATTGTCGAAGCGGGCGGCGGCTGCGTCGTCACCGGGGCCCACCACGGTGGAGGGCTGCTCTATCTTGATATTATCCGTAAGCTTGCTGATGAGGTTGAATTTCCCAAGTTGGGAGATTTCGCTGCGGAGGGTGTCGTTGTCGGCCATATATATATATATTGTATAATTTTCTGATTTATAAATCGGCTGATTCGAGGTGCAAAGGTACAACAAAGTTCATCATGTTCATCAGGTTGATGGATGAAAAGATGAAAGGATGAAGAGAGGAAAGTAGGAGGTAGGAAGTGAAAAGTAATAGGTTGCCCCACACAGCCCCTCTTCAAGCCTCCTACCTATTACCTTTTACCTAGAACCTTCTACATTTTACTTTCTACTGAAGTTGCAGGATCTGTTCCTCGGGGATGCCGGTAGCTTTGGCCACATCGGCGGGGGAGATGCCCAAGGCGAGAAGGTTCTTGGCGGTTTGGAGGAGTGCTTCTTCCCGTCCTTCCTTTCGTCCTTCTTCCATACCTTTCTCCTTACCCTTTTCAAAACCGTCGTTGAAGCCTTCAGCTTTTCCCATTCTGTGGTGGTATTCCATCGCGTCCTGTACGTCCTCGTACTCCAAGACGCTCTTTTCGTATTCCTCTTTTTCCATAGTGGTCAGTTTTGACAGTTGGCAATCTTCGTACAGTTCGTGGAAAACGTCATACTTCTCCGGGATGTCGCTCTCTTCCAAACGCCACATGTTCTTGATGGCGTAGCACCATTTTTGCCTGTCGTCCGTAAGATTCCTGAACTGCTTTCGGGCGGCAAATTTACTCAAATCTATCAAAAGGTAGGACACTTTCTCTGAAAAAACACGATTTTTGTCATCCTTCAGCATCACATGCTGTACAAAATCAGGAGTCCCTTTCAGTTCAGGGATTTTGAAATTGGCGAGGATGATGGAGATGACCGTGGGGTAGTTGTACTTGTGGTCTCCTTTTACGAGGGAGTTGCTGATGATTCGGGAAGAATAGGCTATCACCCTGTTTTTCAGGAAAACCTATAAATTTGTCACAAAACAGGTTTTTGGAGGTGGAGGTGGGCCGAAGTGGAAAAATCGGAATTTTTCGGTTTTCCGTGCCAAAATCCGCTCCAAAAAAATTTTTTCAATAAAATTTTCAACATTGTCGGTGGAATAAAAATAGTTGTATATTTGCAAGCTTATTGGATAATAGGAGAAAGCGGCGGGGATTGCGATTTTTTATAGGCAATAACATGTTGGATTACAATGTGTTTTAAAAGTAATCAACATTCTTATTGTTTATAAATATTTGCGTGAAAATGGCAAAAAAAACTCCGAAAATTTCCAAAAGAAGGAAGACGAAGAAAAAGAAAAAAGTATATAACACGGAAAAATTATTCAGAAATGAAAAAGATAGTCAATTATTTTAAGGAGACGTACGACGAGTTAGCGAACAAGGTGACCTGGCCGTCGGCAAAGGATCTGCAAAGTAGTGTTGTGGTCGTGTCCATTGCTTCCCTTATCATCGCGTTAGTGGTGTGTTTGATGGACTGGATCTTCAACTTGGGAATGACCTCTATGTTCCCGATGCCGAAACTTTAGTAATTTTTGAGTAGTTCAGTTGTACATTAGTCAAAACCTAACGCAGTATGGCAGAGATTGAAAAGAAATGGTATGCGCTCAGGGTCGCGTCAAGTACCGAAAAGAAGGTGAAGCAGAACATCGAGAACGAGGTGGAAGCTTCCCATCTTGGCGAGTTTGTCACGCGCATCCTGATCCCGACCGAGAAGGTTTACCAGATCCGCAACGGAAAGAAAGTGAGCAAGGAGAACACCCTCTACCCCGGCTACCTCTTCGTGGAGGCTGCTGGTTTGGACAAGGTGATGCACCTGCTGCTGAGCATTCCGGGCGTGCTGGGGTTCGTTGGCTGCAAGCACAAGACCGACACGCCGCCTCCGCTCCATGCTGACGAGGTCCAACGCATGCTCGGTGACGAGGACACACGGCTCAGCCAAGACGAGTCGCTCGTGATCCCCTTCATCGTCGGCGAGGAAATCAAGGTGACTGACGGGCCATTCAGCTCCTTCACCGGTGTGATCGAGGAGATCAACGCGGAGAAGAAGAAACTGAAGGTTACGGTGAAAATCTTCGGGCGTAAGACCCCGCTAGAGCTGGGTTTCATGCAGGTTGAAAAGGCATAATGTGCAGCGCAAACAATTATCAATCAATTTATTAATCTACACAGAAAATGGCAAAAGAAGTAGCTGGACTTATTAAGTTACAAATTAAAGGAGGTGCCGCTAATCCATCGCCGCCGGTAGGCCCCGCACTGGGTTCGAAGGGCGTCAACATCATGGAGTTCTGTAAGCAGTTCAACGCCCGTACACAGGACAAGGCTGGCAAGGTTGTGCCCGTCATCATCACTGTTTACAAGGACAAGTCGTTTGACTTTATCATCAAGACTCCTCCGGTCGCCGTACAGTTGCTGGAAGCGGCCAAAGTTCAAAAGGGTTCGAAGGAACCGAACCGCGACAAGGTTGCCACCGTCTCGTGGGACCAGGTGAAGGAAATCGCCGAAGTGAAGATGCCCGACCTGAACTGTTTCACCACCGAGTCCGCCATGTCCATGGTGGCCGGCACGGCACGCAGCATGGGTATCGTCGTCAAGGGCGGCACCAACCCGTTTGAGAACAATTAATCATTAAAAAAAACTAAACCATGGCTAAAATATCAAAGAAACGCAAAGAAGCGCTTGCCAAGTTTGATAAGAACCAGGCCTACCCGCTCGTTGAAGCCGTAAATATCGTAAAAGGCATCACCTACACCAAGTTCGATGCTTCCTTCGATATTGACGTCCGTCTGGGTGTTGACCCCCGTAAGGCCAACCAGATGGTGAGAGGTATTGTGACCCTCCCGCACGGCACAGGTAAGGTAGTGCGCGTCCTGGTCCTCTGCACCCCCGACAAGGAGGAAGAGGCAAAGGCAGCTGGCGCCGATTATGTGGGCTTGGAGGAATACGTCGATAAGATCAAGAAAGGTTGGACCGACGTGGACGTCATCATCACCATGCCGAGCGTGATGCCGAAGATTGGTGCCCTGGGTAAGATCCTCGGTCCCCGCGGACTGATGCCGAACCCGAAAGCAGGCACCGTCACCATGGAGATCGGCAAGGCCGTCACCGAAGTGAAGGCCGGTAAGATCGACTTCAAGGTGGACAAGTACGGTATCATCCACACCGGTATCGGCAAGATCAACTTCCCCGCCGAAAAGCTCGTGGACAACGCCCGCGAAATGATGGCCACCATCATCAAGCTGAAACCGACCGCCGCCAAGGGCACCTACATCAAGAGCATCTACATCTCTTCGACGATGAGCCCCGGCGTGCAAGTCGATGTGAAATCGGTAACCATCTAATCTTAAAAAGCTAAATTACAATGAAACAAGAACAAAAAAGTGTTATTATTGACGCGATTGCGAAGGATTTAGCTGATTACCCGAATGTGTATGTGACGGATATCTCCGGTTTCACAGTTGAGACTGTGAACCAGTTGAGAAGACAATGCTTCAAGCGCGACATCAAGCTCAAGGTTGTGAAGAACACCCTGCTGAAACGCGCCATGGAGCAGTCCGAACTTGACTACTCCGAGATCTATCCCGCCCTTAAAGGCGTCACCTCCATCATGCTGTCCACGACGGGCAACGCACCGGCAAAACTGATCAAGGATTTCCGTGCGAAGAACAAAAAGCCCATCATCAAGGCCGCATTCATCGAGAGTGCCACCTATTTCGGTGATGATCAATTAGATGCACTTTGCAACATCAAGTCCAGAGAGGAACTCATCGGCGATATCGTCGGTTTGTTGCAATCCCCGGCCAAGAACGTCATTTCCGCCCTTCAGTCTGGCGGCGGCAAGTTAGCCGGCATCGTAAAAACGCTCTCCGAAAGAGCATAAAAAAACAAAAAAACAATCAATCAATTTAGTAAAAACCATTTAAAAAAATAGAATCATGGCAGATTTGAAAGCATTCGCAGAACAATTAGTAAATTTGACCGTTAAGGAAGTTAACGAACTGGCTCAAATTTTGAAGGAAGAGTACGGTATTGAACCCGCAGCCGCAGCAGTGGCAGTTGCCGCTGGTCCCGCCGCTGGTGGTGCCGCCGAAGCCGCCGAAGAGAAGACCTCTTTCGACGTTATCCTGAAATCCGCTGGTGCCAGCAAGCTGGCCGTCGTGAAACTGGTGAAGGAACTCACTGGTCTCGGACTTAAGGAAGCTAAGGAACTCGTTGACTCCTGCCCGAAACCGGTCAAGGAAGGCGTTACCAAAGATGAGGCTGAGGGCCTGAAGAAATCCCTCGAAGAAGCCGGCGCCGAAATCGAAGTAAAATAATTCATTTTGCGTCAAGCAATAAGCGCAAGGAGCCCCTACGGGACCCTTGTGCTTATTGCTGTTTTTTTCTCTAATCAACTCAGAACCTGCCACTACTCCCCTACCCTTTTACTTAATATGCCTCCGGTGACTCAACGATTTACCGAAACGCTTTTTTAACAACCCTTAAAAAGTTAATGACATTGGCAACAAAAAGTAATACCGTCCCCACCAGACACAGTTTTGCGACCACACGGCCGATCGAGTATCCCGACCTGCTGGACATCCAGCTGAAGTCGTTCCAAGAGTTCTTCCAGATCGATACCGATGCGGAGAAACGCCGCGATGAAGGCCTCTACCGGGTCTTCTCCGAAAACTTCCCCATCACCGACCAGCGGAACAGCTTCGTCCTCGAGTTCCTTGACTATTACATCGACGGTCCCCGCTACACGATGGACGAGTGCATCGAGCGCGGACTCACCTACAGCGTTCCGCTCAAGGCCAAGATGAAGCTCTCCTGCAACGACGTAGAGCACGAGGATTTTGAGACCGTGATCCAAGACGTTTATTTGGGCACCATCCCGTATATGACCCCCCGCGGCACCTTCATCATCAACGGCGCCGAACGCGTGGTCGTCTCCCAGCTGCACCGTTCGCCAGGTGTGTTCTTCGGAACCTCCTTCCATACCAATGGCACGCAGCTATACTCCGCCCGTATCATCCCCCTCAAGGGTTCGTGGATGGAGTTCACCACCGACATCAACAACGTGATGTACGCCCTCATCGACCGTAAAAAGAAACTTCCGGTCACCACCCTGCTCCGCGCCATTGGCTACGAGTCAGATAAGGACATCCTCGACATCTTCGAAATCGCCCAGGAGGTGAAAGCCACCAAGGTGAACCTGAAGAAATGCGTGGGCCGCAAGCTCGCCGCCCGCGTCGTCCATAACTGGTATGAGGACTTTGTCGATCCCGCCACCGGTGAAGTGGTCAACATCGAAAGAACCGAGCTGATCGTCGAACGCGAAACTTGCCTCGAAGAACGGCACATCAACATGATCGCCGACGCCGGCATCAAGACCGTCCTTTTCCACAAGGAAGACGACACACAGGACTATTCGATCATCACCAACACCCTGCAGAAGGACCCGACCAACACCGAAAAGCAGGCCATCGAATACATCTACCTCCAGCTGCGCTCCGCAGCCCCGCCGGATGAAGAGACCGCACGCTCCACTTTCGAGAAGCTCTTCTTCTCCGACAAACGGTACGACCTCGGCGAAGTGGGCCGTTACCGCATCAACAAGAAATTGAACCTCACCACACCTATGGACGTGTGCGTGCTGACCAAGGAAGACATCATTGAGATCATCAAACACCTGATCGAGCTGATCAACTCCAAGACGGAAGTCGATGATATCGACCACCTCAGCAACCGCCGTATCCGCACCGTGGGTGAGCAATTATACAACCAGTTTGGCGTAGGTCTCGCCCGCATGTCCCGCACTATCCGAGACAAGATGAACGTGCGCGACAACGAGGTGTTTACCCCGATTGACCTTATCAACGCCAAAACGCTCTCTTCCGTCATCAACAGCTTCTTCGGCACGAACCAGCTGTCGCAGTTCATGGACCAGACCAATCCGCTGTCGGAGCTGACGCACAAGCGCCGTATCTCCGCCCTCGGCCCTGGAGGTCTGTCCCGCGAGAGAGCTGGCTTCGAGGTACGTGACGTGCACTATACGCACTACGGCCGTCTCTGCACCATCGAGACCCCGGAAGGACCGAACATCGGTCTGATTTCTTCTCTCTGCGTCTTTGCAAAGATCAACAATCTCGGTTTCATCGAGACTCCCTACCGCAAGGTGGTGGATGGTACCGTGCAATTCAACGAACCGCCCATCTACCTCAGCGCCGAAGAGGAAGAGAACAAAACCATCGCACAAGCCCGCACACCCATGGATGAAAACGGTGTGCTGCAGGGAATGGTGAAGGCCCGTAACCTCGCCGACTTCCCGATTGTGCCGAAGGAAAAAATCGACCTGATTGACGTGGCACCGAACCAGATCGCCTCCATCGCCGCCTCCCTGATCCCGTTCTTGGAGAACGACGATGCTAACCGTGCGCTGATGGGCTCGAACATGATGCGTCAGGCCGTGCCGCTGCTGAATCCGGAGGCTCCCATCGTGGGCACCGGCCTCGAGCGTCAGGTCGCTATCGACTCCCGCGCCCTGCTTCGCGCCGAGAACAACGGTGTCGTCCTTTACTCCGACGCCACCAAGATCGTCATCAAGTACGACCGCACCGAGGCAGAGAACCTTGTGCGTTTTGACTCTGCCGAGAAGACCTACAACCTCCAGAAGTTCAGAAGGACCAACCAGAACTCCTGCATCAACATCAAACCTATCGTCCGCAAAGGCGACAAGGTGGTGAAGGGACAGGTGCTCACGGAAGGCTATGCCACCAAGGATGGTGAGTTGGCACTCGGACGCAACATGAAGGTGGCCTTCATGCCTTGGAAAGGCTACAACTTCGAGGATGCTATCGTCATCTCCGAAAGAGTGGTGAAAGAGGATATCTTCACCTCCATCCATATTGAAGAGTTCACCCTCGAAGTCCGCGACACCAAGCGCGGCGTTGAGGAACTGACCAATGATATTCCCAACGTCTCCACGGAAGCCACCAAGGACCTCGGCGAAGACGGTCTGATCCGTATCGGCGCCGAAGTGAACGAGGGCGACATCCTCATCGGTAAGACCACCCCGAAGGGTGAGTCCTATCCGACACCGGAGGAGAAGCTGCTCCGCGCCATTTTCGGCGACAAGGCCGGCGACGTAAAAGACGCCTCCCTGAAGGCACCGCCATCCATGAAGGGTGTGGTCATCGATGCCAAGTCACTCTCCCGCATGGTGAAAGACCGCAAGGGCAAAGCCAAGGACAAGGATGTGCTGAAAGAGATCGACGCCGTCTTCGAAAAGGATATGGCTGCCCTGCGTGAGCGAATCGTCAACAAATTGTACGAACTGCTCAACGGCAAGATTTCCCACAATATCTACGACAACGCGAAGAACGTTGTGGTGGCCAAGGGTGCCAAGTTCTCCAAGAAACTGCTGGGTGAAATCAACTACTCCACCGTGGCTGTTTCAAAATGGACCAACGACGCAAAACTGAATGCATTGGTGACGGAAATCATCCGTAACTACCTGATTGAGGAGCGTGCCCTTTTCGCCAAGATGATGCGCGAAAAGTTCGATGCCACCATCGGCAACGAGCTGCCCAACGGCATCGTCCAGATGGCCAAGGTCTATGTCGCCAACAAGCGCAAACTGCGCGTGGGTGACAAGATGGCCGGTCGTCACGGTAACAAGGGTATCGTCGCCAAGATTGTCAAGGAGGAGGATATGCCGTTCCTCGCGGATGGTACACCTGTTGACATCGTGCTCAACCCGCTGGGCGTGCCTTCCCGTATGAACTTGGGACAGATTTATGAAACCGTCCTTGGCTGGGCCGGCAAAGAACTCGGAATGAGATTTGCCACCCCGATCTTCGACGGTGCAAGTATTGATCAAATTAACGAACTGATGCGCAAGGCCGGTCTTCCCGAAAACGGAAGCGTGGACGTCTATGACGGCGGTACCGGCGAGAAGTTCCACCAGAAAGTTACGGTCGGCTATATCTATATGATTAAGCTGCACCACATGGTGGACGACAAGATGCACGCACGTTCCATCGGACCTTACTCCATGATCACACAGCAGCCGCTCGGCGGTAAAGCCCAATTTGGTGGACAGCGTTTTGGTGAAATGGAGGTGTGGGCTATCGAAGCCTTTGGTGCTGCCAACGTGCTGCAGGAGATCCTCACGGTGAAGTCCGACGACGTAGTGGGCCGCTCCAAGGCCTACGAAGCCATCGTCAAGGGCGACGTGATGCCGATTCCCAACCTGCCCGAATCGTTCAACGTGTTAGTCAACGAGTTGCGCGGCCTCTCCCTGAACGTTAAATTTGATTAATAACATTTTTTGATATAGAACTATGGCTTTTAGAAAAGAAACGAATACTCGGAAAGAATTTTCGACCATCACCATCAGCCTCACTTCTCCGGAGGACATCCTCGACCAGTCGCACGGCGAGGTAATCAAGCCGGAAACCATCAATTACAGAACCTACAAGCCTGAGCGCGATGGTCTTTTCTGCGAAAGAATTTTCGGTCCCACCAAGGACTGGGAATGCCATTGCGGTAAATATAAGAGAATCCGTTACAAAGGTATCGTCTGCGACCGTTGCGGTGTGGAAGTGACCGAGCGTAAGGTGCGTCGTGAGCGCATGGGCCATATCCAGCTCATCGTCCCTGTCGCCCATATCTGGTTCTTCAAGAAGATTGCCGCCCTGATTGGGATTCCCGCCAATGCCATCAACAAGATCGTCTATTACGAGAATTTCATCGTCATCCAGCCGGGTGCCGCTGAAGGTATCAAACTGGATGAGAAGGACAAAGAGGGCGTCCAGCGCCTGACTTTCCTCAACGAGGAACAGTACTTCGAGATTCTCGACCAGATTCCGGCGGAAAACAAGCTGCTTGACGACAGCGATCCGAATAAGTTCATCGCCAAGATGGGTGCCGAAGCGCTCTACGACCTTCTGGTGAAAATCGACCTCGACAAGGAGGCCGCCGAACTGCGCGAAAAGGCCGCTTCGGAACATTCCCAACAGAGAAAGCAGGACATTCTGAAACGCCTTCAGGTGTTCGAGTCCTTCCGCGATTCTCGCAAACGCGCCGAGAACAGACCGGAGTGGATGGTCGTGAAGATCATCCCCGTCACGCCCCCCGACTTGCGCCCGTTGGTGCCGCTCGACGGCGGACGTTTCGCTACTTCCGACCTCAACGACCTCTACCGTCGCGTCATCATCCGCAACAACCGTCTGAAACGACTCATCGAAATCAAGGCTCCCGATGTCATCATGCGTAATGAAAAACGTATGCTGCAGGAAGCCGTCGATTCCCTCTTCGACAACTCCAAGAAGACCAACTCCGTGAAAACAGAGTCCAACCGCGCCCTCAAGTCCCTTTCCGACAGTTTGAAAGGTAAGCAGGGTCGTTTCCGTCAGAACTTGCTCGGTAAACGTGTGGACTACTCCGGACGTTCGGTTATCGTAGTCGGTCCCGACCTTCGTATGAACGAATGCGGTCTGCCGAAAGACATGGCCGCAGAGCTTTTCAAACCCTTCGTCATTCGCAAGATTTTGGAAAGAGGTATCGTCAAGACCGTCAAGTCCGCAAAAAAGATTGTCGATCGTAAAGACCCCATCATTTGGGATATTCTGGAAAACATCCTGAAGGGTCACCCGATTCTCCTGAACCGTGCTCCTACCCTTCACCGTCTGGGTATCCAGGCGTTCCAGCCGCGCCTCGTAGAAGGCAAGGCTATCCGTCTGCACCCCCTCTGCTGTGCAGCTTTCAACGCTGACTTCGATGGTGACCAGATGGCTGTCCACGTCCCGCTGGGCAACGCCGCCATCCTCGAAGCACAGATGCTGATGCTCTCCTCCCATAACATTCTCTCCCCTGCCAACGGTTCCCCGATCACCGTTCCTTCACAGGATATGGTACTCGGTCTTTACTACATCACCAAACCGTTGAAGTCGGATGAGAACCAGAAGGTTATGGGTGAAGGGATGAAGTTCTACTCTCCCGAAGAGGTCATCATCGCGTACAACGAAGGTAAAGTTCACCTCAATGCCTGCATCTACTGCAAAGTGGATCTGGAAGGTGACGGCAAGATGGTGCTGACCGAAACTACCGTCGGCCGCGTCCTGTTCAACCAAGTGGTTCCGAAGGGTTACGGTTATGTAAACCAGCTGCTGACCAAGAAAGCACTGCGTAATATCATCAGTGGCGTGCTCTACAAATGTGGCAACGTCGCTACCGTCAACTTCTTGGATGACATCAAGAACATGGGTTACCGCATGGCTTTCGTCGGCGGTCTGTCCTTCAACTTGGGCGACGTGCTTATTCCCGAAGAGAAGAAGGACCTCATTGCCAAGTCCAATGCTGCTGTTGAAGAGATTCAGGGACAGTTTGAGATGGGTTTCATCACCAACACCGAACGTTCCAACCAGATCATCGATATCTGGACCAACACCAATGCCCAGTTGAGTAAGATTTTGATCAAGAAGATCGCTGCCGACAAGAAGGGCTTCAATTCTGTATATATGATGTTGGATTCTGGAGCTCGTGGTTCTGAGACGCAGATTCGTCAGCTTGCCGGTATGCGTGGTTTGATGGCCAAGCCCACCAAGTCAGGTTCCGCCGGTGCCAACACTATTGAAACGCCTATTTTGTCGAACTTCAAGGAAGGTTTGTCCGTGCTGGAGTACTTCATCTCTACTCACGGTGCTCGTAAAGGTTTGGCTGATACCGCTTTGAAGACCGCTGACGCTGGTTATCTGACCCGTCGTCTGGTGGATGTGGCTCACGATGTGATCATCACTGAAGCCGATTGCGGCACTCTCCGTGGCATTTCCGTCACCGACCTGAAGAAAAAAGGTAAGGTGGTTGAGAAACTGGCTAACCGTTTGCTCGGTCGTGTCACCCTGCACGATGTTTATCATCCCGAAACCAACGAACTGATTATTGCCGCTGGTGAGGAACTTACCGAAATCTTCTGCAAGAAGATTGAAGAAGCCGGCATCAAGGAAGTGGAAGTTCGTTCGGTGCTGACATGCGAATCGAAGCATGGTGTCTGCCAGAAGTGCTATGGACGCAACCTTGCCACGGGCCGTCTGGTTCAGATCGGTGAGGCTGTCGGTGTCATCGCCGCCCAGTCCATTGGTGAGCCTGGTACACAGCTGACCCTCCGTACCTTCCACGTCGGTGGTGTGGCCGGTGGTATCAACGCTGAAAACAGTATCAGCGCCCCGCTCGACGGTACTTTCGTCATCGATGATCTCAAGTCTCTCGACAAGATCGACAACATGGGCAATCCTTACCAGTTGGTCATCGGACGTATGGCGGAAATGAAGATTATGGATGAAAAGAGTGGTATCACCCTCTATTCAGAACCCGTCCGTTACGGTTCCGCCCTCTATTTCAAGACAGGCGATAAGGTGAAGGAGAACGACATCATCGCCACTTGGGATCAGTACAACTCCCCGACTATTTCCGAATTCGAAGGTACCATCAAGTTCACCGACATTGTGGAAGGTGTGACTTGTTACACCGAAACCAACGAACAGGCTGGTACGCAGGAAAAGGTCATCATTGAGAGCCGTCTGAAGAACAAGATTCCGACCATCACCATCGTCAACGAGAACGATGCCGTTCTGGAAGCCTATGCGCTGCCGGTCGGTGCCCGTATCTCTGTGAACGAAGGCGACAAGATTGAGGCTGGTACGGTCTTCGCCAAGACCCCGCGTGCTGTGGGTAAGTCGGGCGATATCACTGGTGGTCTGCCGCGTGTTACGGAGTTGTTTGAGGCTCGTAACCCCTCCGATCCCGCCATCCTTGCCGAAATCGACGGTGTGGTTTCTATCGAAGAAAAGATGAAACGTGGTAATAAGGTGCTCACCATCACCCCGCGTTCGGGCGATGCCGGCGAAGCCAAGACCTACCTTATCCCCACCTCCAAGCAGATTCTGGTTGACCGTAACGACTTCGTCAAAGCAGGTACCATGCTGTCCGACGGTGCCGTCACCCCCGCCGACATCCTCAACATCAAGGGTGCCCGCGAGGTTCAGGAATACCTCATCAATGAAATTCAGGACGTTTACCGTCTGCAAGGTGTGGCCATCAACGACAAGCACTTTGAAGTCATCATCCGCCAGATGATGCGCAAGGTGGAAATCATCGAGCCCGGTGACACCAAGTTCCTGCCCGGTGACCTCATCAACAAGATCGATTTCCAGGAAGAGAACGACTATATCTGGGAAATGAAATATGTGGAAGATGCTGGCGGTTCCGAAACCTACGTGCCCGGCCAGATTATTACGATGAAGCAGCTGCGTGACGAAAACTCACTGCTGAAACGCCGTGATATGCCGCTCCTTCAGGTGCGTGACGCCCGTCCCGCCACAGGTAGGCAGGTGCTGCAGGGTATCACCCGCGCCGCCCTCCAGATCCGTAGCTTCATCTCCGCAGCATCCTTCCAGGAAACCACGAAAGTGCTCACCAATGCCGCCGTCAACGCGCAATCTGACAGCCTGTTAGGTTTGAAAGAGAACGTTATCGTCGGACATCTTATCCCCGCTGGTACCGGCTTGAAACGGTATCAAAATATGGAGGTAAGCTCCATGGAAGAGTACGAAAGCCTGATGGCATCCAAGTACGAACAATAACAAATGAAGGGGATGCGAAAACATCCCCTTTTTTATTCCCCTTCTATGTAGAAGGGGTGGCCGCAAGGCCAGGGTAGTAGAAAAGAACAATATTCACTAAAAAACGAACAAAAAAATGCCAGAACAGAAATTAGACCTTAATATGAGCGAAGAAGTGGCACAGGGCATCTATTCCAATCTTGCCGTCATCACCCACTCCGACAATGAATTCATTCTTGATTTTGTGGCGATGCTGCCCGGCTTACAGAAAAGCAATGTGCGCTCCCGCGTCATCATGACCCCGCAGAACACCAAACGGCTATTAGCTGCTCTTGCTGACAACGTCCGCAAGTTCGAGGAGACGCACGGTGTCATCGGCGAATCCAATGCAACCCGCCTGCCGATAGGCGACGGCGGACTGGCGTAGTGCTTTCTACAGCCCCGTTATAGTTTCCCCTTCTATGTAGAAGGGGTGGCCGTAGGCCGGGGTAGTAGAAATTTTTTTTAAAGGTATTTTATATCTCTATACAACTACCCTGCACTTCGTGCACCCCTTCTTCAAAAAGAAGGGGAATCATTAACACCAATATCATGAACGACATTATCCATCTGTTACCCGATGCCGTCGCCAATCAGATAGCGGCGGGTGAAGTGGTGCAGCGTCCCGCTTCGGCAGTCAAGGAGTTGCTGGAGAACGCAGTGGATGCTGGCGCACGCCACATCCAGCTGATCATCAAGGATGCCGGCCGCACGCTCATCCAAGTGGTGGATGATGGAAAAGGGATGTCGTTCAATGACGCCCGCCTCTGCTTCGAACGGCACGCAACGTCCAAAATCTCCTGTGCCGACGACCTTTTTGCCATTCGGACGAAAGGTTTCCGGGGGGAGGCACTCGCATCCATCGCCGCCATTGCACAGGTGGAACTCAAGACCCGCCGGCCTGAAGACGAAACCGCCACCCGCGTGGTCATTGAAGGCTCGGAAATCAAGGAACACGGTCTGACGGTCGCACCGGAAGGAACGTCCATCGCGGTCAACAACCTCTTCTTCAACGTGCCGGCTCGCCGCAACTTCCTCAAGTCCGACGCGACCGAGTTCGCCAACATCGAGGAGGAATTCAACCGGGTGGTGCTGGTTCACCCTGACATCGCCTTCACACTGTACCACAATGGGAAAATGGTGCTGCAACTGCCCGCAGGCAACCTGAAGCAACGCATTACAGGCGTTTTCGGAACTGCCTTCAACGACAGGATTTTCCCAATCGAACAGGAGACCAACTTTATGAAGATCGGCGGTTTTCTCGGCAAGCCCGAACACGCCAAGAAGAAAAGGAGCGAACAATACCTATTCATCAACCACCGGTTCGTCAAAAGCAGTTCCCTCAATTTTGCCATAGAAAATGCCTATACCCAACTTGTTCCCGAAGGACATCACCCACCCTATTTCATTTACATCGAGGTAAATCCCGCTACGGTGGATGTCAACATCAGTCCTACGAAGGTGGAGGTGAAACTGCAGGACGACCGGCTTGTCTTCGGTTTCCTCAACGCCGCTGTCAAGAAGGCCATCGGCGAGTTTTCGTTAGTGCCGCAGTTGGATTTTGACTACGACAAGGACTTGGATCCGGACAATGTGCCTACAGGGATGCCTATCAAGCCCCCGACGGTGGCATTGGACCCGTCGTACAATCCGTTCCATAGCAGCGGAACATCGCACCATAATTCCTCTGGAAGCGGCTATAGTGCCCCGAAACGGCCTTCTGGAATGAGCCAGGACTGGGACAGTTTCCTCAGAGACATCCATACAACGGAGGTGACGCCTGCACCCACCTCGCAACCCGTGCAGATGCAGATTGTGGAGGAGGGAACATCCGACGACCCGATTACCGCAGAAGCATTCCTTCCTATTTACAAGAAATATTTGATTGTCAGAATAAAAGGGCAGCTGATGGTCATTGACCTATACCGGGCCAACGAAAGAATCATCTACGAATCGTACATCACAGCACTGAAAGAAACGCCCGTCGTGGTGCAACAGTCGCTGTTTCCAGAGACCATCACGCTGACAGCGGCGCAGAGTGAGCTGCTGAACGAGCTGAAGAACGAATTCAAGCAGCTTGGGTACGAAATCGAGCCGATGTCCTCCACTAATTTCGCCATCAACGGCACGCCTGTCAACGAGGAGATAGGTGATATCCAGACACTTATTGAGGGCATCATTGATGACTACAAGTCGAATCGGATGAACCGTATGATGGAAACGGAAAAGAATCTGGCCTTATGTATGGCGCGGCAGCGACGTTCTTCGCTCAAGCCCATCGTCACGCTTCAGGAGGTCAACAGCTTCTTGCAGCAGCTTTTCAGCTGCCTTATGCCAACCATCTCCCCGTCAGGGAAGAAAATCTATGAGATGGCAGGCGAAGACTATTTGCAGAATTTGCTGAAATAGCCTTTTTTCCCTCTTCTCTCAAAAGAACAAGAGTAGAGAACTTATATCGTCAACGAAAATATTACTTGAAAAAATCCTCGGCAGTCTCGTGCAATATACTGTCAGAGAGAGTGCATACCGAAATTTCTCCATTTCCTGCGAGACGTCGCAAATGTGGCAGGATATAGGGAGCCTCATCAAACTCCCTACGATAGACTTCATCTTCAACCAGAATATAGTCATAGTCAAACGTCAACGCATGAGCGACCACAGCCGGTCTTGGCCGCATGACGGAATAACCCTCCCTATCCATCATCACAAATGGGGTATTCTGAGGATAAGAAAACATCGTCAGAAAACGCAAATTTTTAGAACCATAACCTGCATCTTCCAACATACGGTTTGCTGTTTTATAACGCACCGCCGTCTGGAAAGCCTCTATTCCTTCCAATCTGCGCACCTTCTGCATCTGACAAGCATTAACCGTCATTGTTCCTGCAAGTGCCAACACTATTAAAAAGGACAATACCCTACCCCATTGGTTAGAAAAATTTGGAAGAAATCTCAACAGCCCTACCAACGACAGTACAATTGGGAGGAAAAAACTATCCAAGAAATAATAATCATGGTCACTGAACTGCAATAACATGGCAACAGCGAACAATACCTCCCCAAACATCCAAATCAACCAAAACCACCATAAAGACAATTTTTGACTGCCTTGGACAAGCTGTACCTTCTTAAGGGCGAGGGTAACCACAACGCCCACTGCCACTGCCATATAAAGCCAATGCTGTAACTGCTGGAAATAATGGAAACGCCATCTGTCATGGACATTCTGTAGCACAAAAAGTGCTTTCTCCTTGCTTTGCACAGGAAGAAGGCTGCCAAGAAACAATGAACCATATTGCTGTCTCAAATGCCAACTCCATAGCCACCATGCAACAAACAAGCCCACCCCTGCCACAAAAGGAATCCACGAATCTTTCAGGCTGGCTTCCTTGCGGAATATTCGCAACACTTGAAAGCAAGCTACCGCCACCCAGAGGACTGCGAAAGAAGTCCGAACCATCATCGCCAAAGTCAACAAAAACAGGCTTACATACAACATCCATATTTTGGATTCGCGCAAATGAAGGGCATAAAACAGCAGGCCTCCCATTGCCAATGCCAAAGCGGGCACAGTAGGTATAAAAGATCCGCTATAATATGCAAAAGATGGAGCTGTTGCAGTGAACGTCGCAACCAATAGTGATTTTGCTCTTGAAGAAGTCAGCATAAAAGCCAGCAAATAGAGAGCCCACACTCCCAGAATGGAAACGGCCAGCGTCCATCCCCGGAATACCCAAGGCTGGGAGCTGCCCGTAACCGACATCAATCCAGCAACTATCCAATGATGTAACGGAAAATCACAAGCAGTGACCAACGATTCGGGGCAATCAAAATCCTTCTGCTGCTTGTTAAAAATAAGCGTTTGTGGATGAAACAAATCTCCCCCGTTATGAAGAAAGCCGATAGCCAACGAATAGTTGTCCGATTGCGCCCAAGCATGAATATATCCCGGTGGCTCATTCAAGTGGCGTACATTGATAACAAACGATATTACCGCAATGACTAAAAATGGCAAAAGATGCTGTTTCGCTTTACTAGCCAGCATCTTTGCATCAGATATTCTTTCTTGCATACATGCTCTTTGTTGACTTCTCTAACTCTTAGGAGCCGCACTTGGAGTAGCCGCAGTTGGAGCAGCAGAGACATCCCTCCTTGTACTCCATCGTGTTCTCCTGACCGCATTTGGGACAAACCACGCCTTTTGCCTTGGTACCGTCCTTGATGAACTTTTTGAGGGCGCGGATCACGCCGTTTTTCCATGAGTTGATGGTCTCTTCCTTGAAGTTGAGGCCGCCGATGATGTCGCACACATTCTCAATGGGGAGGCCGTGACGGAGCATGGCAGAAATCATCTTGGCATAGTTCCAGAATTCGGGATTAAAGCAACGGTTGAGGCCGCTGATGGTGACTGGGAATCCGTCGCAGTCCTTGTACTGGAAGTCGTACGACTTGGTGCCGTCCTGATGGCGGTTCTTGATGATGACGCCCTGTGTCACGCTCTTGGGCATAGGCATACGCTCCTCATCGCTCTTGCCAGTGAAGATTTCGTACGGGGTGCCGTCGGCGCGGAGTCCGACGAGGGCCACCCATGCCTCATTGTTATTGCGGAAACGGATGACATCAGCTTTCAGCTCGCGGGGGCGTTTCATGTTGACTGCCGGTTTTTCCTCCTCTTTCGGTTTTTCACTGATACCGACGAGGACACCGTCGCGGGAGCCGTCGCGATAGACGGTCATGCCCTTGCAACCGCACTCCCAAGCCCGCTGGTAGAGCTGGCCCACCGTCTCCTCGGTGGTGTCTTTCGGCAGGTTGATGGTGACAGAGATGGAGTGATCGACCCACTTCTGGATCATGCCCTGCATCTCCACTTTTTTGAGGTAGTCGGTGTCGTTGGCCATCGCCTTGTAGTAGGGTGATTTGGCGACGATCTCATTGATTTCCGCCTCCGGCATGTTGCTGAAGGTGCTGGTATCATAGCCGTTTACCTCGGCCCATTTGAGGAATTTCTGATGGAAGACGAAAAACTCCTCGAACTGGTCGCCGTTCACGTCGCGAACGATGGTGCGGTCGGACTTGATGTCGTTGGGGTTGACTTTTCTTCTGCGCTTATAGACCACGTTGAAGGCGGGTTCGATGCCAGAGGTGGTCTGGGTGCAGATGCTCACGCTGCCCGTAGGAGCGATGGTGAGCAGGGCGATGTTGCGGCGACCGTAGCGGGTCATACGGTCATACAGTTTCTCATCGGCCTTCTTGATGCGTTGGATGAACGGGTTGCGGGCCTCCTTGACGCTGCTATAGACGGGGAAAGCACCGCGCTCTTTCGCCATTGTGACGGAAGAACCGTAAGCGGCCAGGCAGAGCTGTTTGTGGATTTCGGTGGAGAAAGCGTTGCTTTCGTCGGTACCGTAGCGGATACCGAGGGCGGCCAGCATGTCTCCTTCGGCGGTGATGCCGAGGCCGGTGCGGCGGCCCTTCAACGACTGTGACCGGATCTTCTGCCAAAGGTCGCGTTCCACCCGTTTGAGTTCTTCCGGTTCCGGATCGCTTTCGATCTTGTTGAGAATCTGGTCCACCTTTTCCAGTTCGAGGTCGATGATGTCGTCCATCAGGCGCTGGGCGCTGGCGACGTGCTGTTTGAACAACGGCATATTAAAGGTGGCTTTGTCCGTGAATGGGTTATCAACGTAGCTGTAAAGGTTAATGGCTATCAGACGGCAGCTGTCGTACGGACAAAGCGGAATTTCGCCGCAGGGGTTAGTGGACACGGTGAGGAAACCTTCGTCGGCGTAACAGTCGGGAACGGCCTCGCGGTGGATGGTGTCCCAGAAGAGGACGCCGGGTTCGGCCGACTTCCATGCGTTATAGACGATTTTGGTCCACAGTTTGCCTGCGTCGATTTGTTGAACAACTTTAGGATTCTTTGAATTAATCGGGTATTGCTGGGTGTAGGGAGTGCCGTTCTTGACACACTCCATAAATTCGTCGTCAATCTTGACGGAGACGTTAGCGCCGGTGATTTTCCCTTCGGTCATCTTGGCGTCAATGAACTTCTCGGCGTCGGGGTGTTTGATGGAGACGGTAAGCATGAGGGCACCGCGGCGACCGTCCTGAGCCACTTCACGGGTGGAGTTGGAGTAGCGTTCCATGAAGGGCACGAGGCCGGTGGAGGTGAGGGCGCAGTTCTGCACGCCGCTGCCGGCAGGGCGGATGGAGGACAGGTCGTGACCGACGCCGCCGCGCCGTTTCATCAGCTGCACCTGCTCCTCGTCCATCTGCATGATGCCGCCGTAGGAGTCGGCGTTGTCGCCGTTGCCGATGACGAAGCAGTTGGAGAGGGAGACCACTTGATAGCGGTTGCCGATGCCGGCCATCGGGCTTCCCTGCGGGATGATATACTTGAAGTCGCGGAGAAGCTCAAAAATCCGGTCCTCGCTCATCGGGTTGGGGTAATGGCGCTCGATGCGGGCGAACTCGCGGGCGAGGCGGCGGTGCATATCGTCGGGGGTGCGTTCCACCAACTTACCTTCTTTGTTCTTGAGGGCATACTTGTCGATCCACACGCTGGCAGCCAGCTCATCACCGTGGAAGTAGGCGGTGACATCCGCAAAAATTTCCTTTTTTTCGTACGTCTGTGCATTCTCGTCCATCTCCGGAATGTCCGACTCCATCGGACGGGAAACGGCGGAAACATTCTTGTTCTCCATCATATTTTCCATTTGTTGATTTCGTGCCGCCAACAGGGAGGATTCGGCATCTTTCAGTTCCATTTCTGTCAGTGGTTCGTTTTCAAAAAGGGTGTACTCATTTTTCATACAAGTCGCATTTAACGTTGAATAAGCAGACGTACTATTGACTGATTATTAGATGATTATAAAATAATGATTGGGCTTTGAAAGCGATTACAAAAGTATTTTTTTTGCCCCGATTTTCGTCATTTTTTTTCCTTTTATTATCAACAAATTTCCGTTGAAATTTTTACAAACTGACTTATAGGAAATTACAATTTTTGAGGATTTTTTTTCAGCGAAATGGGAAGTTATTAACATTTTTTGGCATAATAGTAACAGTATTACCTACTACTTACTTATTACTTATTACTTATTACTTATTACTTATCACCTACTACCTATTACTCATTACTTATTACTTATTACTTATTACCTATTACTTATTACCTATTACCCTAAATTATGGCTTCCCCACAAATAAGGAGCTACCTCGGATATATTCCCCCAATTTTGGTATGTGAGCACTTTTGAAGCGCCCATATTTTTGCACTCTCAAATCCATTATGATATGGCAAAGAAAATCCAACTCCTTCTACTGGTTGTTACAATCCTCCTTGCAAGTCCGCTAAACGCCCAATTCACAGTTAGTTCCACTCCCGACAATGCTGCCGTCTCCGACAGCATCAAGCCGAAAAGCCGTCTCACCATTGGTGGGTATGGCGAAGCGGTTTACAAATACAATTTTTACAGCGACAATATGTTCCGTTATTCGCATGCCGAAAAGTACGCGGATGCGAAAGGGCACGGCCGTGTGGATCTGCCGCACGCCGTCTTTATGATAGGTTATGATTTCGGCAAGGGCTGGACCTTCAATGCGGAAATCGAGTTTGAACACGGCGGCACCGAAGCGGCGGTGGAGGTGGAGGCGGAAGAGACCGGTGAGTTCGAGAAGGAGATTGAACGCGGCGGCGAGGTGGCCCTCGAACAATTCTGGCTCCAGAAGTCGTTTTTGGATTCCAAGATCAACATCCGCCTCGGACACATCGTCGTTCCCGTGGGAGGCACCAACAACGCCCATCTGCCGAGCGAATTCTTCGGTGTCTATCGTCCCGAAGGCGAGAACACCATCATCCCGTGCACATGGCACGAGACTGGCATCGAGCTGTGGGGCAAAATCAAAGGGTGGCGTTACGACGTGATGGTGATGCCCGCCCTCAACTCCAATATGTTCAACGCTTCCGGCTGGATTCACGACGGCAACGCCTCGCCCTACGAGTTCAAGGTGGCCAACAAACTGGCCGTCGCCGCCCGCATCGACAACAGCAGTGTCAAGGGTCTCCGCATCGGGCTCAGCGGATACGCCGGCAACTGCTTCAACAACGACATCGTCACAGATGGCAAGTCCTCGAAATACGCCAAGGTGAAAGGGACGGTGCTCATCGGCGCCCTCGATTTCAAATACAGCTACGGCGGTTTCCTGATGCGTGGCAGCGGCCTCTACGGGCACCTCGGCGATGCCGGCCTCATCTCCACCTACAATGCCTCACAGGTCAACAGCTCACAGTCGCCCTACCCCCACACGCTGGTCGGGAAGTCGGCTTGGACCGCAGGCATCGAGGCGGGCTACGACATCTTCCACCACCTGAAAAGCACCTCCAAGGCATTGGGACAGAAGTTCTACCTTTTCGTGCGTTACGAGTACTACGACTCCTACGTACCTGTCGCAGACGCTACCCCCTACCCTTGGAGCGAGCGGCACTGCATCTCCGGCGGCATCAACTACCGGCCCATCCCCGAAATCATCCTTAAAGCGGAAGGCGGCATCCGTCTGCTCCGTTCACAATACAACCAAGAGCCGTGGTTCGCCATCGGCGCAACGTGGGCGGCATTCTTTAAGAAATTGAAATTTGAAAAATGAAAATTGGAATCAAATAAATAAACAATTATGAAAAACAACCTTTTTATCATTTCAGTTCTATGCACGATGATGTGCATGATGGTTTCCTGTCACAAGGATGACAATGTGCAAACCGTTGACGAAATTCACGCTGCTATTTTGGAACAGTATGTAAACAACACGATTTCACCGACTTACAAGAATCTAGCAACCAATACGGAGCAGTTGGTGACAGATTTGCAGGCTTTGCGTGCCGACAAAAGCCAGAGCAATCTGAACCACGCCTGCGAGACGTTCCTCACCGCACGGGCTTGGTGGGAGAAGAGCGAGGCGTTCCTGTTCGGTGCCGCCTCCGACTTCGGTATCGACCCGCACATTGACTCGTGGCCATTGGACGTGGACGCTTTCAACACGATGATGGCCAACACTGCTCAGATTCAGGCGATGGACGCGGAGGACGGTGACGAATATGCCGGTGAAAAACTCGGCAACTCGCTGCTCGGCTTCCACGGTATCGAATACATCCTTTTCAGCAACGGCGCCCCCAAGAGCGTGAGCGAAATCACCGACTTGCAGCTGATTTACGCCATCGCAGTGGCCGGCGACCTGCGCAACCGCTGCTACCAACTTGAAGTCAGCTGGATCGGCAACGCTGCGCCCAAAGCCCACCGCGACAAAGTGGAGGATCTGGAACTGAACAGCACCGTGAACGGCGGTGACTTCAGCTACGGCGAGAACCTCCGCAAAGCCGGCACCCTTGGCAGCACCTACCCCAGCAGCGCCAGCGGCCTGATGGCCATCATCGACGGCTGCCGCACTATCGCCGACGAGGTGGGTACATCCAAAATCGGCAAGCCATTCAACGGCGAAGATCCCAACTACATCGAATCCCCCTATAGCCACAAGTCCATCGAAGACTTCTACAACAATATATTGAGTATCGAAAACGCTTACTACGGCGGTGTGGAAGGGATGCAGGTTGAATCCGGCTCGCTCCATTCCTACATCAAAAGCCTTGATGAGAATTTGGACAACCGCGTGGTCGCCGCCATCAACAACGCCAAAAACAAGATTCACGCCATGCCCGCCCCGTTCGTACAGAATTACACCAGTTCCGCCAACGGTGACGCCATCGCCGCCTGCCAATCCCTCGATGCCGTCCTGTCCGAAGTCAACAGCTTGATCAGCCAACAGTAATTAGGGGATAGGGTTCAGTGAATAGGGGACAGTAGAGGAATCCCCTTCTATGTAGAAGGGGTGGCCGTAGGCCGGGGTAGTAGGATTTGTAAAAAGTAAAAGGTAAAAGGTAATAAGTTTTATTATTTAATATATTGATCATGAAACATCTAATATCACATTTTAAAATAGCAAGTTTGATTTTGGCCGGTCTGTTGCTATTGAACGGCTGCCATAAGGACGAACCCGAGCCGGACGAGCCGCTGGCCTGGATTGAAGAAGAAACTTACGCAGGTGGAAAGTTGGGGACGACCTTCAACGCTTCGTCGTCCGCCTACGAAGATCCTGCGCCTGCCGTGACAGACATTGCCGCTTTCAAGTACGGTGAGTACCTGTTTGAGCGCGATTTCACGCAGAACACGCCGCCGTTCAACGGACTGGGCCCGTTATATATCCGCAGTTCCTGTATCGCCTGTCACCCGGGCTACGGGCACGGCAAGCGGATGGACCGCTACGCCGCTGGCGACTGGGGCAACGGCTACCTTCTGGTGGTGACTGATCAAAACGACAACTACATCTCCTCGCTGACGGGCATGCCGCAGACCAAGGCCGTGCCGCCGTTCAAGGCACCCATCGACGAATCGCAAATCCAGATCACGTGGCTCCCGTACACCGACGAATGGGGCAACCGTTTTCCCGACGGCGAGAGCTACAGCCTGATTTATCCGGAGGTGCATATTCCCGCTTCCGCCTACTACGTACCGTTGGAGTCGGGTGGCAACACGATTCCTTACGGCAGCGAAATCGTGCGTTTAGAGTCCACCATCGGCATCTACGGCACCGGCCTGCTGGACGCCATTCCGGACGACTCTCTGAGAGAGCAATACCGCAAGGAGTACGAAGCCGGCGCGAACCTCAACCCTGCGATGTGGGCCGGCAACGACTGGGCACCGAGCGGACTTTACGGCAGCACCAATCATCCCAAACGGTTCACCTACGCCTGTAGTCGTGGTCCTTTGCAAGACGGACCTGGTGCCAATGCCATTTGGAATATCACCAACGTGACCCGCGGTGACCGCCGTTACCACTACATGACCAACACTTACGCCCGCACTGCCTCACAAGACCCGCAGGTGCAAGCCGAATTTTACAACTATTTCCCCGAATACAATGTGACGGGCAATCCCGAAACCGACATCTACAACTATCTGACCTCACACGATCTGCCTGCGGAAATGTCGAACGATGACTATGTGAACCTGATGGTGTGGCACCGTGGTTTGGCCGTGCCCGCCGCCCGTAACCTCGACAATGCCAAGGTGCAGCGCGGACGCGAACTGTTCCGCCAGATCGGCTGCGCCAGCTGCCACCGTCCCAGCTGGACGACCGGCAACGACCGCTTCACCGATCCCAACGGCTTCTTCACCACCGCCGACCAGCGCCTGCCGCGCTACCCGAAACAGAAAATCTGGCCCTATACCGATATGATCCAGCACAAGCTGCACATGCAGAACGACATCCGTACCGGCTGGTGCCGCACCACCCCGCTGTGGGGACGCGGCCTCTCCGCCATCTGCACCGGCGCCTCCGACCGTCTGCACGACTGCCGCGCACGCAACGTCATCGAGGCCATCATGTGGCACGGTTCCTCCCAGAGTGATGCCCGCTGGACCGTCGAGAAATTCCGCAACCTCAGCAAGGAGGACCGCGACGCCATCGTGCAATTCATCAATGCCATTTAAATTTTTCTATGCCATACAAGATGTTTTTATTTTAGGTTGTTTTTTTGTAGAGACGTCATAATATGGCGTCTCTACATTCGTTTAATCAAAATCTTATCCAATGAAAATTTTCCGCCACATTTTATCCGCCCTGATGGCCGTCCTGATTGTCGTGATGGCCGCAGGCACCGTTGTGGAGAAATACCACGGTTCCGAATTTGCATTGAGCCACGTCTATGGCGCGTGGTGGTTTGTCGCCCTGTGGGGGCTAGTTGCTGCCGGAATGCTTTTTATGATTTTCCAAAAGCAATCGTGGAAACGTCCCGTAGTTTGTCTTCTGCACATTTCAGCACTATTGATTCTGCTCGGAGCTTTGCTTACGATGCTCACGGGGCAGCACGGTGAGATGACCTTGCATCCGGGCGAGGCCAACAACGTTTTTAAGATTGAAAAAAACGATGAAAGCCGTGAAGTGACACTGCCTTTTCATCTGATGCTCGACCGTTTTGAGGTGGTGAAATACCCCGGTTCCCGCACCCCGATGGACTTTGTCAGCCACCTTCAGATTTTGGATGGAGGGACCGCCACGGAAGCCACCATTTCGATGAATAACATCCTGAAGCACAAAAACTACCGTTTCTACCAGAGCGATTATGACGAGGAGGGCAACTCCGTTCTTGCCGTCGCCCACGACCCATGGGGCATCGGCGTGACCTACGCGGGCTACCTGCTGCTGCTGGTTTCCCTGGTGGCGATGTTTATCGTGCCCAACGGGCGCTTCCGGCAGCTGCTGAAAAAAACTTCTGCCAAAGCCACCGTCATCCTCGTCCTGCTGACAGCAGGCTGTTGTATGCCAGCCTTTTCGTCCAATGCGCCCCGCACTCTTCCGAAAGAAAGTGCCGACAAACTGGGGCAGCTTTATGTGCAGTACAAAGGGCGCGTCTGCCCGCTGCAGACATTGGCCAAGGACTTCACCACCACACTGTACGGCAGCGCCCGCTACCACGGCCTCTCGTCCGAGCAGGTGCTCAGCGGCTGGATGTTCTATTTCGACGACTGGAAAGACGAGCCCATCAGCGACAAAAAATACAACCTCGTCCTGATGCTCTACAACGGGGAACTGCTGAAACTTTATCCTCACGCCGACAGTCTCGGGGAGGTGACGTGGTACTCGCAAAATGACGTGTTGCCTTTGGACGTTTCCGACGGGGAGTACCTTTTCATCCGCAAGCAGCTGAGCCTCTGCAAAGAATATGTAGTGGCTGGAGATTTCAAAAGTTTGGACGAAGTGCTTGAAAAAACAAAAATCTATCAGGAGAAATACTCGCAGGGGCTGACGCAGCCGAAGGCGCAATATCGAGCCGAACGGATCTATAACCGGCTCACCACCGGGCGTTGGCTGGCCTTCGTCAACATCGTGCTTGGACTGGTCTTTTTCGCGGTATCGCTCATCTGCATCGGGAAAGGACGCAGGCTTTACCGACCGCTCCGCTGGTTTGCCATCGTGTGGATGGCGCTGTTGGGGGCGTTTCTGGCACTGCTGTTCATCCTGCGGTGGGTCGCGGGCGGACACGTACCGATGGCCGGCAGCTTCGATTCGATGAACTTGCTGGCGCTGAGCATCTGCATCCTTGCGCTTATCCTGTCACGCAGGCACGAGATGGCGCTGCCGGCCGGCCTGCTGATGACCGGCTTCGTACTGCTGGTACAGATGATGGGCGGCTCCAACCCGCCGGTAGCCTACCTGATGCCGGTGCTCGCCTCTCCCCTGCTGAGTCTGCATGTCACCGTAATCATGATGGCCTACGCCCTGCTGTTCTTTATCATGCTGAACGGCATCACGGCATTGTTCGTCAGGTTCTCCAAATCCGGCAGCCCCGACTACACGGGACGGCTGCGCGACATCAGTATGCTGCTGCTTTACCCCGCGGTGGCACTGCTCACCATCGGCATCTTCATCGGTGCAGTGTGGGCCAACGTGTCGTGGGGGACTTACTGGTCTTGGGATCCGAAGGAGGTGTGGGCGCTCATCACGCTGCTGGTCTATCTCATCCCGCTCCATTCAGCCTTTTTCACAGACGAGAACCGCCCGATGCGCTTCCATCTGTATGCCATCGTCGCCTTCCTGTCCGTCCTTATGACCTATTTCGGAGTGAACTTCCTGTTAGGCGGGATGCACAGCTATGCGTAAACCGGAACATAATCTTGACCAATTTTACTACTGATTATGAAACTGTTACATACTCTCTTAATCTTCTTTGTGATATTCCTAAGTTGCTCTCCCTCTTTTTCGCAGGAGGATTCCGCCCCTGCGAAAGCCAAAGTTTTGACAGGTTTCAACGGTGGCATGATGCTGCACACCGGTTACCTGTACGGCACGATTCCCGAAATCGGCTACAAGGCGAAGGGCGCACCGTTCGGACTGGGCGGCACCCTCCGGCTGCAACTGGGCCAGCACTGGATGATTGGCGGTGAAGGATACGTCTCCACCCTGCGGCAGATGCACAACGGCAGCTACATCAAATACGGCTGGGGCGGCGTGCTGGGCGAATTCTACTGGGCCTTCCGCCACGTGATGCCCTACGTCGGGATGACGGTGGGCGGCGGAAAACAGACCACCCTCCTCCTATTCGACGGCACCAGCAGCGACTGGACATCGGAAAACGACGCCGTCTTTCACAAACAGGGCTTCTGCGCCCTCACCCCCTTCGTCGGCTGCGACTTCATCGCCACCAAGTTCCTGCACCTCACACTCAAAGCCGACTGGATGACCACCATCTCCGGACGCAAAGTGCTCGCACCGACAGGTCCCCGCTTCTACTTCGGGGTGATTTTCTACCATTAATGAAACAATCGGATTATTGGTTTAGGGAGTTCAAAAACTCCTTCAGGGCCTGCATCGCGCGACCGCGATGACTGATGGCGTTTTTGGCGGCCTCATCCATCTCAGCGAAGGTTTGGTCAAAACCGATGGGACGGAAGATGGGATCGTAGCCGAAACCAGCCGTTCCTCTCTGTTCACTGATGATTTCACCATCGACACGGCCCTCAAAAAAGTACTCTTTCTCATCCAAGATGAGAGCGACGACGGTTTTGAAGCAGGCTTTACGGTTGGTCACACCCTCCATTTCGGACATCACCTTCTGGATGTTGTCCTGAAAGCTGCACGCCGGTCCTGCGTAACGTGCGGAATAGACGCCGGGGCGGCCGTCGAGCGCCTCGATTTCCAAGCCGGTGTCATCGGAAAAACAGTTGACACCGTACTTGTTATGGACATATTCCGCTTTTTGTCGGGCATTGCCCAACAAAGAATCAGCTGTTTCGGGGATATCCTCGAAACAGCCAAGTTCTGCAATTCCTTTCACGACACAAGAAGCACCTGCTATTGCAACTGCTTCTTGTAGTTTGTGCTGGTTATGTGTTGCGAAGAACAACTCCATCGCACACTGCTTCGTGAAGATTAGGCGTTGGCGCCTTTGATTTCGATGGCCTGCTTATCTCTGTAGTAACCGCATTCAGGGCATACTCTGTGAGTAAGGATGGCAGCACCGCAGTGGCTGCAAGTGGTCAGCGCGGGAGCGGTGATGAAATCGTGTGCTCTTCTCTTGTCTCTTCTCATTGCTGAGTGTCTTCTTTTCGGATGTGGCATAACTATCTTTAATTTAAGTGATTAACTTAGTTTTATATTTTTCAGAGCCTCCAAGCGCGGGTCAATGTCGCCCATTTCTTTCTCGTGCGGGGTCAGCTCTTCCAATTTTTTCAATATTTCGGGGTTGCAGGTGGAGTTCCCATTTTCATCATCAGGATGAAGGATTTGGGTAGGCAGTGCCAAGGCAATGGATTCATACACAAAATGGAACAAGTCCAGTTCATAAGTGTTTTCATTCACAATCCACAAATTGTCTTCCTCCTCAGGTTCTTCAATCCATGGCATCAGTTTCACCACAAGATTGTCGCTGAAGTCCAAGTCAATGTTGACGGGCTCCATACAACGGTCGCACGGAAGAGTGACATAACCTTTGAAATGGAAATCCAATGTGACGATTTTGTCAGAAATATCCATTTCAATCTGCAATTTCACATCACCTTCGTGCAGATCGGGAATCTCTGCAACTTCAAAGAACGCATTATCACAATTTATTGAAAATAAATGTTTTCCACGTTCAACTCCAGAAATTCGGAGCTTAAATTCCTCTTTTTTGTCCCTGCTTTTCACCTTCAATAAATTGGGGTGCAAATATACAGCTTTTTTAATGTTACAAGAAAGCCAAAAACATATTTTTCCAAAAAAAACAAAACGGGGACACGAAACCCGCATCCCCGTAGTGATATTTTGAATTTTGCTATTGGATAATCATCCCATTCACATTGATGATTTGGCTGGAGTTTGTGGGAGCGTTTGAGATGATCTCGATAGTGGCGTTCTGCTTGCCGCGACGGTTCTTCGCATTGAAGGTAAGGTCGAGGTTTGCGGATTGGCCCGGTTCAATTTCCATTGCCGACATCTTGTAGGTAAGGGCAGGCAGGCTGGATTCAATCTTGCGGATAATCAGTTTGCTTTTACCCGTATTAGTAACCTTGATGGTTTCCGTGATGGTCGTGTTCTGGACAATAGTATCAAACTTGAAAGTGGTTTTGTCGAAACTGATTCTCGGAGCCTTTTCCAGTTCCTTTGCCGACATTTTGGAGAAATCTTCCACAAGATTTACATTGAAATACAAATACTTGCGGGGTTCAATTGTATCATCCGTAACAATAACGGCGCGATCCTTAAGGTTACCCCATGCATTGCGCTTGGTACCGTCATATTTGAGAATGATATAACCCTCATGGTCGGCGGGGATGGTTTGTCCGAAGCTGCGTCCCACCTCCTGAATATATTCGGGAAGTTCAATGCTGAACGTGGTGGCACGGCCATTTTCATAGAAACTGCGAATTTGGAAAGTGTCGATGTGGCTACCCGTGTTCTTCACTTGGAAACGGACGGTGGACTCCTTCACACGCACTTCGCCACGACCAGATTTGTACCCAGCGAGCTCATACTTTGTGGGGGGGCGCTTGATAACGTTACCCTTAATAAAAATGATGTACGGAGTGGCTTGATTCGGCTCGTTGGTCGAAACCTTGATGTTCTTGTTGAACTGTCCGGGACGTCCCCACGGGTCATAAGTGGCATCAATATAGCCACTCTGTCCAGGCTGTATGGCCTCTTTGGTGTAGTTGGCAGCAGTACATCCGCAGCCGGGTTTTACGCGGGTGAGTATCAATGCGCTATCACCTACATTTTTGAAAGTAAAACGGGCCGTAACTTTGCCACCTTCCTCGTGAATGTCGCCAAATTCATGCGTCTTCTTTTCAAATTCAATCCTCGGTTGGGCCATCGCAAACAGAACAGCCACCATCATCACTAATGATAAGAATCCTTTTTTCATTGTGTTATAATTTTTTATGTTCAAATATCCATTTTTAAAAAACGGCGGCAAATATACTATTATTTTCTGACAATGGTTTTCTTTTTGTTTTTTTAACAGCCAATTTAATAATTGTTGTATTTTTGCCACGGAATTTTAAGTTGTACGGGCGAAATCTTATTCATCCGCACAACTTGATGAACCTGATGAATTTTATAAACTTGAAACTTTAATAATTTTATGGAAAACAATTACGACATTGAGCAGACCGTCACCCAGCAGGACGGCAAAACCAAGAAATTCAGGTATGTGAAAGGCGAGTCGAAATCGCGGAAATTTTTCCGGGTCGTTTTCGGATCCGCGCTCGGATTCGTCCTCGCCTCCGTTATCCTCTCCTTCCTGTCCATCTTGATGATGGTGGGAATGGTTGCCGCCCTCGGCTCCTCCGATACGGAGAAAATCGAGTCCAACTCCATTTTGGAACTGACGCTCAATGACCCCATCGAGGAACGCGGCATCGAGAACCCGTTCGCCGGTATGGACATCCGCTTCTACAACAACTCTGCCACCGGTTTGGACGACATTCTCGCCTCCCTCGAAAATGCCGCCACTGACGACAAAATCAAAGGCGTTTCCCTGAAACTCAGCTCCGTGTCCGCCAGCCCCGCCACCCTTTCGGCCGTGCGTGACGCCCTCCTCAAGTTCAAGGAGTCTGGCAAGTTCGTCTATGCCTATGGGAACAACTACTCACAGGGCGCCTACTACCTGGCCTCCGCCGCCGACAAGGTGTTCGTCAACCCCCAAGGCACCATTGACTTCCGCGGTCTCGCCTTCCAGATCATGTTCTATAAGGGTCTGATTGACAAGCTCGATATTGACGTGCAGGTGGTAAAATGCGGCAAATTCAAAAGCGCCGTCGAACCGTACCTGCTGAACAAGATGAGTGATGCCAACCGTGAGCAGCTGACTGTGCTCGGCAACTCCATCTGGAGCAAGATGGTCGCCGATATGGCAAAATCCCGCAACCTTTCGACAGATGACCTCAACGCCGTCGCTGACAGCATGCTCCTCCTCAAGGACTTTGATAATGCCGTAAAACTGGGGATTGCTGATGAGTTCTTCTACCCCACCCAATACCGTAACTTTTTGAAGGAGAAGCTCGGTGTTAAGGAGGACGAGACACTGAACCTCGTTTCCTTGGACACCTACCGCAAATCGTTCAAGCAGGATTTGGGCAAAGGTTCCGACAAAATCGCCATCATCTATGCCGTTGGCGAAATCAATGACGGCAAGGGCAGCGAGACTTCCATCGGTGACGTGACGCTCTGTCAGGAAATCCGCCGTGCCTACAAGGACAAGGACGTGAAGGCCATCGTGTTGCGTGTCAACTCCCCCGGCGGCAGCGCCCTCGCCTCCGAAATCATCTGGAACGAATTGGAGAACGCCAAGGCGGCCGGCAAGAAGGTGGTCACCTCCATGGGCGACTATGCGGCTTCCGGCGGTTACTACATCTCCTGCAACTCCGACGCCATCGTGGCGGAACCCACCACGCTCACCGGCTCCATCGGTGTGTTCGGTATGATCCCGAGCATACAGCGCTGCCTCGAAAGCAAGCTCGGTGTCACCCTTGACGTGGTCAAGACCAACGCCCATTCCGATTTTCTTTCCTATCGGCCGATGACCGAAGAGGAGTACACCGCACTTCAGTGCAATGTGGACAAGACTTACGACACCTTCCTCACCCGTGTTTCCGACGGCCGCGGCCTCAGCAAGGCACAGGTCGATTCCATCGGGCAGGGGCGTGTGTGGTCCGGCTCCGATGCCCTCCAGCTCGGCCTCGTGGACCAGCTCGGCAATTTGAAGGACGCCATCGCTGTCGCCGCCAAGCTCGCCGGCACCGACAAGTACCAGATCGTCTATTACCCCGTCAAAAAAGAGTGGTTTGAAACCCTCTTCAACAAGGATAAAGAGGAAAAAGAGATTTCCGCCGCCGTCCGCAGCGAGCTCGGAGACCTCTACCCGACCTACAATGCACTGCAACAGATTATCAAAGCCAAAGGCGTTCAGGCCAGAATGCCAATGGAGATCACCATCGAATAGTCCATTATGTTTTACATATATTTATATGTGATGATAGCGGTGGCTGTCATCGTGTTCATCTCCCTCTATTTTGTGGAGGCAGGTTACGGGATGCTGGTGTCTTCCCGTTGGGGCAAGCTTATCAACAACAAGGTGGCGTGGTTCTTTATGGAATTCCCTATCTTTGCCGCTATGGTGGGCTTGTGGCTCTTTTCGCCGCACCGCTTTTCCATCGTGCCACTCACTTTCTTTATCATCTTTGAGACTCACTACTTCCAGCGGGTGTTCATCTTCCCCTTCCTAATGAAAGGTAACAGCAAAATGCCCATCGGTATCATGCTGATGGGCATGGCTTTCAATGTTCTGAACGCCGCGATGCAAGGCTACTGGATTTTCTACGAATCCTACAACGTGAACTATACCGCTTTTGGGCTGACTTACAGTGATATCGAATGGTTGTGGTCGCCGTGGTTCATCATCGGGCTGCTACTGTTCCTCTGCGGTTTCGTCACGAACCTGCACTCCGACTACATCATCCGTCATCTGCGCAAGGATCCGACCGACACGCGACACTACCTGCCAAAGGGCGGGATGTTCAACTATGTCACCTCGGCCAACTATTTCGGCGAGCTGACGGAGTGGTTAGGATTCGCCATCCTCACGTGGTCATTGTCGGGCCTTGTTTTCTTCATCTGGACGGCCGCGAACCTCGTGCCGCGCGCCAACACGCTGTACCACAAGTACCAAAGCGAGTTCGGTGATGAAATGAAAGGCCGCCGTCTGAAACGGGTGATTCCGCTGATTTACTAACAGAACGGGACACAAACCTACCAGCCTTTGTTCTGGCGGTGCTGTCAAACCCATGATAGCGGCTCTCGCTGCCGGTGCATAGGATTGTGGGGGTGAGGTGAGAGGGAATTGCCCGCGCTTTATACCGAACATTTATTTATGAAAAAATAGGTATCTTTGGGACTTGGAAATAAGTTCAAATGGTGTATATTTGCCGCTCCATTACATTGTAAATTGGTGTATTGTAAAATGGCGGAAAATCAAAAAGATAGAAGAACATTCAAGGCGATAGACTTCTTCTGCGGAGGAGGCGGGATGACGAAGACTTTGGTTGATAAATAGAAAGTATGGCTAAAGAAAAAACAAATAGGAAAAATCCCCGACAACCTAAAGTTGAAGTTGTTGACCTATTTTGCGGAATAGGCGGCTTAAGCTATGGCATGAAGTCTGCTGGTTTTAATATTCTTGCAGGGTACGCTTTGGATTGGACTTGCCAATACGCATACGAAACAAATACTGGCGGCAAGTTCTTTTACAAAGATGTGAAATTGGTGACGGGTGCTGAAATAAAGAAACTTTACTCAAAAAAGAAAAACACAATAAAAGTACTTGCGGGGTGTGCCCCTTGTCAGCCTTTCTCCTCGTATGCATTTAAAAAGAAAGAAAAAGACCCAAATAAATACGATTTATTATATGAGTTTGGAAGACTTGTCGGGGAAACAAAACCTGATATTGTTACAATGGAAAATGTAACTCAGATTCTCAACTTCAGATCAAAACCCGTTTTAAAAGATTTTGTTGAAAAACTAGAATCTCTAGGATATTTTGTTGATGTGAACAAGATTTTTTGCCCAGATTATGGTATCCCTCAAACAAGGAAACGATTAGTGTTGTTGGCGTCTCGTTTAGGGGAAATAAAAATGATACCACCCACTCATAAAAAAGAGGAATATGTAACGGTTCGAGAAACTATCGGTTATTTACATCCAATTTCTTCTGGTGGAATTGATGAAAATGACCCTCTACATCGTTGTACAGCCCTCTCACCATTGAATCTAAAGCGTATCAAAGCAACTCCGCGCGGAGGAAGTTGGCACGATTGGCCGGAAGAGCTGGTTCTTGATTGTCACAAAAAAAAAGGTGGAAAAACTTATGGAAGTGTTTATGGTCGCATGGAATGGGACAAACCTTCTCCAACAATGACCACTCAATGTACTGGACTGGGAAATGGCAGATTTGGCCATCCAGAACAAGATAGGGCAATTTCTATCCGGGAAGCCGCACTTCTACAAACTTTTCCTAAAACATATAAGTTTTTCCAAGACGAAGAAACTATTTCTATAACTATAGCATCACGTTATATTGGCAATGCAGTTCCTCCAAAATTGGGAGATGTAATTGCAAAAAGTATCATTAATCATCTAAACAACGTTCAACATGAAGAAAAACAAGAAACTAAGTGACGAAAAGTTAGCTGCTATTGAAGAGCAAATTCAGCATGAAAGCGTACCTTATGTATATGACACAAAAGAATATCCCGTTGAGGTTATTATTGCCAAATATAGTAAAGACCAAATTTTTGTACCGCACTACCAGCGCAATTATGTTTGGAAACCAGACGAGAAATCCAGATTCATAGAGTCTGTATTTCTGGGAGTTCCTATAATGCCGTTTTTGGTTTCCGTTTCAGGTGATGAAGCAGAATTAGAAATTATAGATGGCTCTCAACGTATT
Organism: Bacteroidales bacterium; assembly: GCA_017961265.1. Lineage (GTDB taxonomy): Bacteria > Bacteroidota > Bacteroidia > Bacteroidales > WCHB1-69 > UBA1756. The sequence goes on from JAGCXN010000006.1 coordinate 63,533, forward strand.
CGAACGTTGGAAGAATATTGTAGAGATGGATTCAAATTGTCAGGATTGAAAAAGCTCACTGAATTAAACGGCACTAAGTTTTCAGAGCTTACAGAGTCTCGCAAAAACAAATTCTTGTTAAGAGATTTTCGTTTTCATGTTGTTACGGACAAGGCAGATCAGGATATTAGAGCAGACATCTTTAACAGGGTAAATACAAGTGCCAATAAACTAAAACCAAGCGAAATCAGAAAAGGTGCCTATCAAGGTGATTTTTATAACTTTATCATTGAATGTTCGCAATCAGAATTATTTAGAAAAGTTTGCCCCATTCCAGATAACAAAGCCAATCGAGGCGAATACGAAGAATTGGCCTTGCGTTTTTTTGCTTATGCAAACTCGTACGAAAGTTTTAAGCATGACGTCGCTCCATTTTTGGATGATTTTTTGAAATCGAAAAACAAGGGATTTAACAGAGAAGAAATGAAACGGGATTTTGATATGGTGATGTGTTTTGCAGAACAACATCTCGAACCGCCCTACTTTGCACGAAAAGGAAGAGACACCGCAACCCCAAGAGTTCGTTTTGAGGCATTATCTGTTGGTATTTATTTGGCACTAAAACAAAATCCTGACTTGCAACCCACTGATTTTTCATGGTTAGAATCGAAGGAATTCAAGGAACTCACCACATCGGATGCGAGCAATAACCAAGGTAGGTTAAAAGCAAGAATTGAATTTGTACGTGATTGTTTATTAGGAACCATGCGAGATTTACAATACGAAAATGATTAATGCCAGAAACGAATACAATAAAAGGCTGCATGAAGTAGAGTTGTATTTTGATACGATGCAATTGCTGGACAAGGGCAATTGCACAATAAAATGCACAGATGTTCTTGGCCAAGAAGAAACAAAGGTGATTGATGCAGAACTTTCAAAAATACTAAAAGCCAATGGTTTTTTACTGCTATATAATTTGATTGAGGCTACCATAAGGAATTCCATTGATGCCGTTTTAAATTCTATTCATTCTTCGACTGTAACTTTCCAAAGCTTGTCAGATAATCTCAAAAGAATTTGGATTAGACAAGAGTCCAAAGGATTGAATGATGAAAAGAGCCAAGAAAAATAATGCAAATTGCAAAATCCATTTTGGATAACGAGATTCTATCTTTTAAAAGAGACTGCATCAATATTAGTGGGAACATAGATGCTCAAAAAATACGAGATATAATAAAACAATTTGGTGGAAATGAGATAAGCAACGGGAGAGACTTGAAGACTATCAAAGATAAAAGAAATAATTTGGCTCATGGCGAATTCACTTTTTCTGACATTGGAAAAGATTATACTGTTAGTGATTTGATTGTATACAAAAATGAAGCTAGTAACTATCTTTCAAATGTTCTTGATGAGATTCAGAAATATATTGATAATCAAAAGTACCTAAATCACTAATTAAATGCCAAAGAAAAAATACACTTTCATAGACCTTTTTGCCGGCATCGGCGGTTTTCACACAGCACTGCATAGTGTTGGTGGCAGATGCGTTTTTGCAAGTGAATGGGATAAAAATGCGAGAATATCTTACGAGGCGAATTACAAAGATGTCGAACCGAAGTTGTTCAAAAAGAACAAGAAAGGAAAATACTTATATTTTAATGAGGACATCAATGACGCCGATCCCAAAAAGATTCCTAACTTTGACATTTGTTGCGGAGGATTCCCGTGTCAGCCTTTTTCTGTTGCTGGACTGAAAAAGGGGTTTGAAGACACGAGAGGAACATTGTTTTTCAATATTGCCAACATTGTTAAAGAGAAAATCGAAGCTGGTTATCCTCCAAGAGTACTTTTTTTGGAAAATGTACGCGGGCTTAAAAACCACGACAAAGGAAATACGCTTAAGGTGATCCTTGCTACATTGGAGGAGTTAGGATATGGGTATTCATACGAGGTGCTAAATGCTAAATATTTTGGTGTTCCACAGAATCGTGAAAGATTATTTATTATAGCATGGTATAAAAAACTTGTCAATATTGATGCTTTTCATTTCCCCTATGGTATTGCAGAAGATGGTAACACTATTTATGATAAGAAAAAATTGAAAGAAGGCACCCTTCAGACAAAAGTATCAGACATATTTGAACCCTTTGAGACAATGGATCCTTCATTTACAATTAGTGATAGAATGTGGGAAGGACACAAAGCGCGCAAAGAGAGAAACCGAATGAACGGAAAGGGCTTCGGTTATTCTTTGTTCAACGGGGATAGTGTTTATACCAGTACTATTTCTGCTCGTTATTGGAAAGATGGTAGTGAGATTTTAATTGATCAATCTGATAAGGGGCTTAACCCTAGAACATTAACCCCTGTTGAGGCTGGCAGATTACAGGGATATCGTATTATAGGGAAAGGCTGGGAACACCAAGAGTGTGCAGATAATCAAACTATAATGATTCCAATCCTGAATTCAAAATAGTCGTTTCCAAAAAAGAAGCGTATCACCAATTTGGGAACAGTGTGGCAGTTCCTGTTATTAAAAGAATCGCAGAAGAAATAGTGAAACAATTAATGAAATAAGCGAATATGAACGATTTGTACTCATTTCTTGAGAATGTATCTCAAAATAGTGATTTTAATGCTGAATTGAGCAAGCGAGGAGGATTTGTCACCTTTAGCAATTCTGGTAAAAGAGGTGGTATAAAATACTTTCAAATAGGTCTTGATAATATTCTCCAGACATTAAAAGATATTTTAGAACACTTAGATGTTTTCTGCCATTTGACAAAATATAAAGAAAAAGAATGGAGAGATAATGGATCCGCATATTTTACAGATTCAGTTGCGAATGCAAATTCTACAGTACAAACAAAACCGTTGTTTTCCACATTAAGCAAAGTGATTATGTGGGGGAATCAACCGAGGTTAAATGGTATAAATCCTGATGAATTTATTGAATTAGACGAATCGTCTTTGAATAATGCGATTAGTAAACTTGAAGTTGTCGCAAAGAGTTTTAGCCCAAAATCATCGGAACAAGAAGATGATAATAAAGAGACTCCTCGCCAAAATATTCAACTTCAAGGTATTGACTTCTCTATTAATAAAATCTGTCAAACCATCCTCTCCACCGGCCTCATCTATTCTGACACTCTCATCAAACGCCTTGTCTATTCGCTGATGGCCAAGCCTTTCGCTATTTTGAGCGGTTTGGCGGGATCGGGAAAGACACAGTTGGCCTTGGCTTTTGCCAAGTGTTTGAGCGAGAATATCGAAGAGCAGGTTTGCACGGTTTCCATCGGCGCCGATTGGACCAACCTGGAACCGCTGCTGGGTTATCCCAATGCACTGAAGAACGACGAATATGTAAAGCCCGAAAGCGGGGTGCTGCAACTTTTAATGCGAGCCAACGCTGACCCAACCAACCCCTACTTCCTGATTCTCGACGAGATGAACCTCAGCGTGGTGGAACGCTACTTTGCCGATTTTCTCAGTGCCATGGAGTCGGGCGAACCTATCAAACTTTGGGATCATGAGAGTGAAGATGTCCCCCAAGAAATACTTCTACCCAAGAATGTCTTCATCATCGGTACCATCAATGTGGACGAAACCACCTATATGTTCAGCCCGAAGGTGCTCGACCGCGCCAATGTAATTGAGTTCAAAATCGCCGCTGACGAGATGGATGAATATTTGGGCAAAAAAGTCAATATCAACCTTGAAAGTGCCTATTCTGCTTGTGCAGACATGGCCGTTGATTTCGTAAACAAAGCCAAAAGTCAAGTTGAAAAGGACGATAAAAACAAAGATGTTTTGCTCTCATTCTTCAGGGAATTGAAAAAAGTGAATGCCGAATTTGGCTATCGCACCGTGAACGAAATCAGCCGCTATCTTCACTTTGCCAATGGTGATCTGGAAGACGACGCTGCCATGGATACTGCTATCCTGCAAAAACTGCTCCCCAAACTGCATGGCTCCAGAAAGAAACTCGTTCCTGTGCTTGCTGCCATGTGGAAACTCTGCCTTAAAGCTGGCATAACAAAAGAGATTGAAGCGGATTTCAATAAAGACGATTTCAAATATCCCGAATCGGCAGAAAAGATTCAACGGATGTGCCATGCCGTTATTGACAACGGATTCACCAGTTTTGCAGAGGCGTAAAGGATTGTTAAGAGCTGAAAGTTGATGGAAGACCACAAAGCGATATTTGACAGGCTCATTACCAATGTAGAGCAGGAAGTAATAGAGTTTAAGACGGCTGAAAATCAGTACGACAAGGATAAGCTTGGCAAGTATTTTTCGGCATTAAGCAATGAGGCGAATTTGCGGGATATGGCTTTTGCTTGGATAGTAATGGGTGTCAACAATGGTCGTCAAATTGTAGGAACCCAATTCTTGATGGATGACACCAAACTGCAATTGCTTAAGCATGAAATAGCGGTTAATACCACGGGAGGATTGACATTTCGTGACATTGTGCCCATTGAGGTGAAAGGGAAACGGGTTCTGCTGTTTCAAATACCTGCAGCGCCGAGGAATATAGTTACCAAATGGAAGGGAATTGCTTACGGACGGAGTGGTGAAAGTCTTGATCTCTTGTCGCAAGACAAATATGATGCAATACGCTACCAACGCCCTGTTGATGATTGGTCGGCCCATGTGGTCGAGGATGCGACAGTCAAAAACGACTTGGATGAACTGGCTTTGGCCAAGGCTCGTATCGAGTTCAAGAAAGTGCATGACAAGTTGCCAGCGAATCTGGTTGACGGTTGGTCACCAGAGGAGTTCCTTAGACATAGTGGCCTGCTAAACAATGGTAAATTGACTCGGGGAGCTATTCTTTTACTTGGCAAGCCAACGGTAGCCTATAAATTGTCGCCTGCCATACCGCAAATCACATGGACTTTGGTGAATGATGAGGGGCGTAAAATCAACTACCAGCATTTTACCATCCCTTTCATCTTAACCGTAGATGAGGTGCTGGGTAAAATACGCAATCTTACCATGCGAGAAATGCCTGGTGGGACGTTGTTCCCCGAAAAGCTTATGCAATACGATGACTTCATTATCAGAGAAGTGTTGCATAATGCTATCGCGCATCAGGATTATACGCTTTGCCAGCGAATCAATTTCATTGAAGGGCCAGACTATTTATATTACTCCAATGCGGGCACATTCTATCCTGGAACGTTGGAGAATGCCCTTGATACATTGAAACAGCAAAAGTTTTATCGGAACGCATGTCTATGCAAAGGCATGGTGAGCTACAATATGATAGATACTGTGAGTAGTGGCATTCAGACTATTTTTTACAAACAGAAGGAGCGCCATTTTCCCATGCCCGATTATGAAATAAACGAGAATGTTCCGGAGGTGAATGTAAAAATTTACGGAAGGATTATAGATGAGCGATATGTGGCCCTGCTCAAGCGAGACGTTTCATTATCGCTAAAAGAATGCATTTGGCTGGATGCCATACAAAAGAAACGTCCCGTTACAGAAGAGGCCTTAAGAATATTGAAGAGCAGGAAACTTATAGAATGGCATAAGCCCAACTACATAATATCTCAAGCGGTTGCTCAAAAGATCCATCAAGTGCCAGAATATACCAAGCGAAAAGGGTTGGACAAAAACAAACTATTGAATATGGTGCAACAGGTCGTCGAAGATGCTGGAAGTACGGGTATTATGCTGAACGAGATTTATGAATATATGCAGGAAACCTTGTCATCCAACAAAACGGTGGAAGCAAAAAAAAGGAGTCTGCGATATTTGCTCCAACTTCTCAAAGAATCGGACATTGTTTATCTTGATGGATTGAAATGGAAAGCAAAAAAGGAGGCGGTTAAGTGAGTTTTGGCTCGATTTTGGCTCGATTTTGGCTCGATTTTGGCTCGATTGTTTTCAATAATTATTTGATAATTAAATAAATAAGAATATTTTGAGTGAAATAAAGGTAAATTTCAGGTAGATTCAAAAAACAACATATTAAGCATGTTAGATCGTCTCGAAATACCAATCACAGGAAAAGCTGGCGGCATAAAACTATTTGTTTATCCGCAGTCCTCAAATGCCAGGCTCTTTGAGGAAGGTGACCTGTCTTCCGGTGAATCGAGATGGCAGTTGGTAGAGGGTGAGGATTATGAGTATGAGTTCAGTGACAGCACATACAGTTTTAAGGAACATGAGCTTGTCCGTCCTTCAAAAAGCACTGCCTCAAGAGGTTTGATTAAAACGGGCATCTATGTCGGCTGCTTGCCACTCATCGTTATCGACAATAATGGGTTTAAAACCGAAATAAGCTTTGAGGTGCGCTCGGTAAAAATGGACTACCGAGAGGATTACCGAAGCATGCTGCATGACATCACCTGCCACTTCACAGATTTGGTGATGATGCAAGGAGCCCCTGTCACACAACGCTTTGAGGTGGATTTCAACGAAGACAGTCGCACACTCTACCAGCAATTTGCTTTTATGAAATCGTTGGTGGACAGCGACGAGTTTGAAGAAGCGCTGAACAAAATCCTCTATAATCCCATCCATAAATGGACAGGTACAACCATCGAAAAGGAGATCTGTTCCGTGAAGCGCTTGGGCCGTCATGAGTTAAAACAGATTGCGACAAGCAAGAACCGGCTGCCGTTGGGTGACGACAACCCACTTGGCGACCACATTGACAGCGTGCCCCGAAGATTGTCGGTTTCGTATAAAAAAGATACTGTTGACGTAGCGGAAAACCGTTTCGTGAAGTTTGTCTTACAATCGTTCGCCTCTTTTTGCAGCACCATTCAACAATGTCCAAACGCCAACGCAAGGTTGAAAACCGAAGCCGAACTGACAGCAAACAAGTTGAACGGATGGTTGAGTCGCAGTTTCTTCCATGATGTTTCCAATTTGCAGACCATGACGTTGAACAGTCCGGCATTACAACGCAAAGAGGGTTATCGCGAAGTGTTGCAGGCGTGGATGATGTCGAAACTGGCCGCACAAATTACCTGGAAAGGCGGTGACAATGTGTATCAGGCCGGAAAGCGGAATGTGGCAGCACTATACGAGTATTGGGTGTTCTTTAAGTTGCTTGACATTGTTAAAGAAACATTCCATTTAGAGCTGACCGAGGAAGATGAAAAGAAATTGGTCAAAACTGACCACGACAACATCAACCTTGAACTCAGGCAGGGGCATACAAAAATGATTGGCGGAATTTATAGAACTCCCACACGAACATTAAAAGTACGATTGTATTACAACAGAACGTTCGGCACGACGAGCCAGTTGAACGAAAGCGGTTCTTGGACCACCGCCATGCGTCCCGATTATACTTTGTCGATCTGGCCGGGAAACATCGAAGAAGAGGATGCGGAAAAACAAGACCTGATTGTCCACATCCATTTTGATGCCAAATACAAACTGAACAAAATCCTGCTGAACGAACAAGATAAAGATGAAACGCACACTTTCAGCGATGACGAAGAGGGTCTTTCCGAGGAGGAGTTGAGGATGAATTGTGAAAAGCGGGAGGAGGAAAAAGGCATCTACAAACGGGTCGATTTGCTTAAAATGCATGCTTATAAAGACGCCATCCGCCGGACCAGCGGGGCATACATTCTTTATCCCGGGAACGTTGATCCTAAGAAATTAAAAGGTTTTCATGAAATCCTGCCAGGATTAGGTGCGTTCTGCCTCAATCCAAAAAGTGTTGAAAACGACTCAAGGGAATTGGAATTGTTCTTGCAAGACATTGTTGAACACCTGCAGAACCGAGCTTCCCAGCGGGAGCGCATGTCGTATCACACTTACGAAATCTATAGTTCAGAGCCAACGGTGGTTTGCGAACCCATGCCTGAACCGTATGGTGAAAATCGAAATCTGATACCAGAAGAAACCTTTGTGCTGTTGGGTTCATACAAAAACGAGGACCATCTTAAATGGATACTCAACAATAAGATTTACAACGCAAGAACTGGCACTAGAAACGGTTCTTTGCGTTTGAAACAGGAAATCACCGCAGCAAAATACGTTCTGTTGCATGGGGTTGACAAACAACTCTTGTTAAGATTGAGTGACAAAGGGCCAAGGATTATGTCAAAAGATGATTTGGAGAAAAAGCCTTTCGGGAATTTGTATTCGCCTTCTGCTTTGTATTATGTTGTGTTCGATTTAAGTGCTTCCGAAGTTGAAGATGAATTTAAGAATGTCAAATGGGACATCAAACAAATGATTAGTGATGGAATTCTTGGCAAAGGCCATTCAAGTGCTGAACCAAGAGGTGTTTCTATGGTTGAGTTGATGAAATATGTTATAAAATCAAAATAACCCATGTCCCTCCTCCGTGTCCTTTTAGCCATTATCTTCCCGCCGTTGGCGGTGTTTGACCGCGGGTGCGGGTCGGTGCTCATCGTTTTCATCCTCACCTGCGCCGGCTGGGTGCCCGGCGTCATCGCCGCTCTGGTCATCCTCAACAAGAACTGATCCCCCATGACCGACATCATGTCCCCCGCACAACGCCACCGCTGCATGTCGCACATCCGCAGCCGCAACACCAAACCCGAAATCAAGGTGCGGCAGTGGCTGTGGAACCACGGCTACCGCTACCGCCTGTGCGTGAAATCAGTGCCCGGAAAACCCGACATCGTAATGCGGAAATACCGCACCGCCATCTTCGTCAACGGTTGTTTCTGGCATGGACACGATATCGAATGGAAAATGGAAAACGGAAAATGGAAAATTGATAATTCCATCTGTTGCAAAATCCCGCAAACCAACCGCGAATTCTGGGTGAACAAGATCCGGCGCAACCAGGAACGGGACCGGCAGAATTGCCAGACCCTGCTGGAGAACGGCTGGCAGGTGATCGTGGTGTGGGAGTGCCAGCTGAAAGCCAACCGGCTGGAACAGACAATGCGCCAGGTGGAACAACGCCTCCTCGACAACCTCATCGCCATACTAAAACCGAAACGGCTACGTTATGAATTCCCGGAAGAGGAGAACCTTCCCATCGCCGCTGAACCACCCGCCGATTACAAGGCATCAGCCAGCGCGCATCATTCCGACAACGAAAAATAAACACTACTCCCCCACTTCCTACCGTATCACCGTCACCGTGCCGTGAAGTTCCTGCGTGACCACGCCGACCAAGGTGTAAAGCCGCACGTAACAGACGTAATAGTACGTGCCGTCGGACGAGGGCTGGTGGGAATACATGTCTTTTCCGTCCCAATGGATATCGGGGTCGGTGGTCTTGAAAACGAGCCGTCCCCAGCGGTTATAGATGTAAAAATCAACCCCTTCCACATTGTCGTACGGGAATGGAACCAGCTCGTCGTTGGCACCGTCGCCGTTCGGGGTGATGATGTTGGGCAGACGATACGGCGAACAGGCATCCACATCGAAGCATACCTCCTCCGTCGGGGCGGCGTGGTTGCCTGCCGTATCTACCGACGAAAGCGAGAAACAGCCAGTGATGAACGGCAGGTTCTCCAAACGGTAGGTACAGGCCGACGGATAGCAGTCGTCGTCCAACTCAAAAGAGTCGATGATGACGGCAGGGGTATTGTAGTTCTGGCGGTAATGGATGTAGTACCGATGAACATCGAAATGGGCGGAATCGTTGGAGAAGGTCCACGCCATATCCACAGTTTCGCAATCGGTGGTGACGGTGATGGCGGGTACCTCTGGCGGCGTGATGTCGGCCGGCACGGCGCTCTTTATCTGCGAACGGTTGCGGAAGACACCGACGGTGTCGGGGGCAAAGTAACTGCCCCGTGATTCCACATAGTAGCTGTAGCTGTGCCCGTTTTCGAGATTTTCGTCCAGATAGGCAGAAGATGTCGTAACGCCCAATGAATCGAATTGGTGCAGGTCATCATTGAGGCGGTAGATGACATATTCAGTATTGGTCCACGGCACGGTTTCGTGCCATTCGAGGCGCAAGGAGCGGTCGAGCGGCGTGATGTTCAGCCACACGGACGAAGCCGCGTCCGAAGGACCGACCTCCACCATCTCGCCGTTCACTTCGGCAAAAAGGTCAATCTGGTAGGTGTAAGCCATCGCCTCCGTATTCAGGCCGTTATCATCGAACGTGGTGTCGGCTAACGAATAAAAAGTCCGTATTTGGGTGAATGGCCCGTTGCCGTCGGCGCGGCTGACGCGGTACTCGTACGCAGGCCCGGGGAACTGGAGCGTGTCGAGTTCCGTCGGACGCAGCCACCGTACGATGATCCGGCCCGCCTCGGCATCGGTGGCATCCACATCCACGTGGGTGAGGCGCGGCACGTCGTTGTGGAGGACGGCGCAAACCTCGTCCGAGACATAGCTCTCGGCACCGTCGGCGAAGTACGCCACCACACGGTAGCAGTACTCGTTGCCGTGGTTCAGGGGCAGCACGGAGCCGTCATCCACGAAAAGGGTGTCGTCGTGGCCCGGCAGCGTGCCGATAAGCTGGTAGCCGGCCGAGGCGGGCAGTCCCGTCTGGCAATGGTCGGGCTCAAAGTCGCTGCTGCCGACACGCCGGTAAATCCGGTAGCCCTTGACATTGGCGCAGGTGTGGGGCGCCCATACCACCTCAATGGTATTGCCGATGGGTGTGGCGGAAAGGATATCGGGCTTGGGTGCCACCACGGTGATATTCACGGTCTTATAGGCTGTAAGGTTCACTTGCGGGCCGTTGTCCGTCACTTTGAAGAGGACACTGTAGGGCGAGCGGCGCACGTGACCGCAGGTCGTCTGCCACCAGAAATGGCCGGTGACGGGCGGCGGCCCGGCGGCAGTGGCAAATGTGGCATGGTTGCTAGCGAAGTTGAAAACGCCGCCCGTGGCGGTCAGTGCCACGGAAGTGGAGTTGGGGTCGTCGCCGATGACATCGAAGACCAGCTCGGTGCCAGCCACCACGCAGGTATCGTCGATGGTGGTGATGACGGGCGGCTGGTTCTGGCAACTGAGGATGGTGATCTGCATATCGCGCACCACCGAGCCGATGCAGATGCCGTTACGCCACTCGCGGATGAGTATGGCGATGTTGTACTCGCCCTGCTGCACGGGTGAATCCCAGAGGAGGTCGCCGGTGACGGGGTCGATGGTGATGAAGTTCGACGCGGCGGGCAGGGCGTAGCCGGGGATGTCCTCGCCTTCGTAGCCGCGGCAGGTGATGAGGCTGTAGCTGAGGCTGTCGCCGTCGGCGTCGTATGCGCCGGGGTTATGGTAGTAGGGATAGCCGAGGCAGCCGTTGTCGATGGGCGGGTTCAGCAACTGCGGTGACGAATTGCTCCCGATGAACGGATTGATAGTCAAGATAGTTTCAAGGAAGAACGGCACATTCACCGAGTTGGGGATGTTGACGATGCCGTTGTTGCGGTTGGGGTCTTCGAGGGTGATATGGAAGGTGCCTGTGGAGGGGAAGGTGTGCTCGGCGATATAGACGTTGCGGGTAATGTCGTTCTCCATCTGGATGCGCCACACGCGGTCCACGGTCGAATACGAGCCGTCACCCCACTCAATGTCGAGTTGTGGGCGGTCGGCGGCGCTGGGGGTATAGGTGTAGGTAAGGATGGTGAAGCGGTAGGTAAGCCCGCTGACGTACTCATACGTAATCTCCCCCGCGCGCTGGTGCGTGGCGAACAGCCCGAAGCTGCATAAGAACAAGGAGATGAGGATGATGAAACGGCGCATACCTATCCTAAATTAAGGGCTGCAAAAGTACGAGTTTTAATCGGATTTTTCACCAATTTACAACTCAGAAAAGATACCAAACTCCCCCCTCTTTTCGTTATCTTAAAGTCATATCGTAAATTCAATCCGCTTTTTATGAAAAAAATTATCGGACTTCTTTTATGTAATTTTCTTGTTTTCAGTTTGTTTTCGCAAAGAATGCCCATTCGGCAGGTCACCCTCTCCAACGGGATGAACGTGCTGCTTTGTGAATACCACGAGGAACCGCAGATCTATGGCGCCGTCTGCGTGCATGCCGGCTCCAAAAACGACCCCGCCGACAATACCGGCATGGCGCACTATCTGGAACATATCATGTTCAAAGGCACCGACAGCATCGGCACCATCAACTGGCCGGCAGAACGGGTGTTCCTCGACAGCATCTCCCTGCTGTACGACATCCTGCACGACAAGACCGATGCCAAAGAACGAAACGACATTTTATTGCATATCAATGATTTGAGCAACAAAGCCACGCAGTACGCCATTCCTAATGAGGTGGATGTGATTCTGGATGCGATGGGGAGCGAAGGTGTGAACGCTTTCACCAATAATGATGTCACGGTTTACCATAACCGCTTCCCTTCCAACCAGTTGGAGAAGTGGCTGCTGGTTTATAAGGAGCGTTTCCGCCACCCCGTGTTCCGCTTGTTCCAGAGCGAACTGGAGGCCGTTTACGAAGAGTACAATATGTATCAGGACGAGCCGCTGATGACGTTTATGGAGGATGCACTGGCCGAGGCCTACGGCACGCATCCGTACGGCATCCCCATCATCGGCCACCAGAAGCACCTGAAGAACCCGCAGACCTCGGCCATGCAGAAGTTCTTCAATACCTACTACCACCCCGCCAATATGACGCTGGTGCTGGTGGGCGACTTCGACGCGCGGGGAATCCTGCCGCTATTAGAACGGACCATCGGACAGCTGCACAACGAAAGCGACGGCGTGGATCCGAAACTGGCAAAGCAGACCGAACGCTTCAGCACCGACCTGAACCTTCCCATAAAGCCCTTCTCAAACCATCAGGTGGTGACGGTGAAGGAGACACCCGTCAAAATGGGCGTGATCGGTTTCCAGACCATCGGCACAAAGGAGAAAGAGGCTTTCTACCTTGATTTGCTGGGAAATATCCTCAATAACCAATCCTCCACCGGTCTTTTGGACAAGCTCAATAACGAGAACAAACTCCTTATTTCACAAGGGTTTAACTACGGAATGCTGGAACACGGGATGTTTGCGATATTCTATGTTCCCAAAATTTTGGGACAGTCGCACGAGGAGGCGGAATCTCTCGTCTTTGCCGTCCTCGACTCCCTCAAAACCGGCCATTTCAGCGATGACTTGTTTGAGGCGGTAAAGATGGAGTTCCTGACGGATTATCTTTCCAATATGGAGTCTCTGGAGGACCGTTTCTATGCCGTTTTGGACTTGGCAGCCAACCAGCAAACACCTGATTTTTATGCACAAAAAGAGGAAATGCTGAAGAGTCTGACCAAGGACGAACTGGTGAAGGTGGCGCAGAAGTACTTGACCGACAACTGCTTGATTTATCGTTCCAATATGGGCATAAAAAAGCACGAGAAGCTGCAGAAGCCGAATTGGAAGCCGGTGGTCGCCCAAAATACGGAAGCAAAATCGAAGTTTGCGGAAAAGATAGCGGCCATGCCTGTGAAGGAAATCCGTCCGCAGGAGTCCTTCGCTACCAGCAAGGTGAAGCAGCTCGATATCAACAAATACTACCAGCTGTACGCCAGCAAGAACCCGATCAATGACCTCTTCTCATTGGAAATCGTCTATAACTACGGCACTCATTCCGACCGTAAATTAGCAGCCGCTGTGGATTACTTTAACCTTCAAGGCACTGAAAAAAGGGATTTTACCAGTTTTCAGTTAGAACTGCAGAAGTTGGGTGCCTCCCTGGATGTGGATGCCTCCGGCGAGCAGACGACCATATCCATTACAGGCTTCGACAAGGATCTGCCGAAGATTCTTGAACTCTGCCACGAAAAACTGAACCACCCCGCCAACAACGAAGAAATGCTGTCGGTGCTGTTGGATTCGGAGAAGGGCAACCGGAAAATGGAGAAAAACGACGCCGGCACATGGGGAACCGCGCTCTACTATTATGCCCATTGGGGTGACAACTCCTATTATCTGCGTCGGTTGTCCCTCAAGGAACTGAAGGCCCTTTCAGGGGAGGAACTGCTGCAGTCGTTCGCCCACATCTTTGAGTATGATGGTTATGTAACGTATGTGGGGAATGAGGATATTGAAAAGGTAAATCAGTGGATGAAAGAGATTTACGGACTGAAAGATCAGGTGAAAGTGGGTGAGAGAGTGGTCTTTTCGCGGCAGTCCTATTCCCGTCCGACACTATTTGTGGCTTCCAATCCGCAATTTTTGCAGAGCAACATCCGCTTCTATATTTTAGGGGATACGGTGAAAACACCGAAACAGCTGATGGCTTGTAAAATCTACAATGAGTTTATGGGTGGCAGTATGGCCGGAGTCATCTTCCAAGAAATCAGGGAATTGCGGTCGTTGGGTTATTCTGCCTACGGAACTTACTCCTACGACCAGCTCAAACGGGTGCCGGGATGTGTACAAGGATTCCTCGGCACGCAGTCGGACAAGACGGTGGAGGGTTGCGAGGCGATGGCCGAGCTGCTGACCACTTGCCCGAACAAGCCCGAGAAATTCGAGAACGCCAAAGCCTCTGCCCTCAAAAAGATGGAAGCCTCCTACGTCTCCTTCCGCGACTATCCAGCACAGGTGCGGAAGTGGCAGGAATACGGCTATGACGGCGACCCGCGGCATGAACAGATGGAACTCCTCAAACAGATGGACTTCCAGCAGATGTGTGATTTCTACTACGAAATGGTGGGAAAGAATCCGTTGGTCATCACAGTGGCCGGCGACAAAAAGCGGATGAATCTTTCCCAATTGGCAAAAACCTACGAGGTGAAGGAGGTGAAGTACAAGGGCATCTTCCATTAAAGGATTTGAAGATTTGATGGAATTTTGGAGACAAAAAAATAATTCTGTCGGGATGTGGCGGGATTTGAAAAAAGTTGTATTTTTGCCGCCTCAAAAAAAGCCGATGCCCAGGTGGCGGAATTGGTAGACGCGTCGGTCTCAAAAACCGATGAGGTAACACTCGTGCCGGTTCGATCCCGGCCCCGGGTACACGAAAAAATCCCTGATGAAAGTCAGGGATTTTTTGTTTTTTTTCCGCAGATCTCGCAGACCTTTTTTTGTGTGTTTCTTCGCTGTCTGCGGGAAATTATCACCAAGGAATTATTACTTCGACAAATAAGCGTCAATGGAAGCGGCGGCTTTCTTGCCCGCGCCCATCGCGAGGATGACCGTGGCCGCGCCACTCGCCGCGTCACCGCCGCAAAATACGCCTTCCCGTGAAGTCTGTCCCGTGGCTTCGTCCGTTTCGATGCAATTGCGCCGATTCACCTTCAGCCCCGGGGTTGTGCCGGCAATCAGCGGGTTGGGTGACGTACCCAACGCCATGATCACCATATCGACCTCCAGCTCGAAGTCGCTGTCAGCCACCTCCACCGGACTACGGCGACCGCTCGCGTCGGGCTCGCCCAGCTCCATACGGATGCACCGCATACCGCGAACCCAGCCGTTCTCGTCACCGAGAATCTCCTCCGGATTGCACAGCAGCCTGAAGATGATGCCTTCCTCCTTGGCGTGGTGGACCTCCTCCGCACGGGCCGGCAGCTCGGCTTCGGAACGGCGATACACCACCGTCACCTCGGCGCCGAGACGCAACGCCGTACGGGCTGCGTCCATGGCCACGTTGCCGCCGCCGACCACTGCCACCTTCTTACCCACAAAGTTGGGCGTATCGTAACCTTCGCGATAGGCGAACAGCAGGTTGTTGCGGGTGAGGAACTCGTTGGCGGAAACCACGCCGCACAAGTTCTCACCGGGGATATTCATAAACTTGGGGAGTCCCGCACCACTGCCGACAAAGACGGCGGAAAAGCCCTCTTTTTCAAACAAGTCATCAATGGAAACGGTGCGTCCGATGACCACGTCGGTCTCGAACTTCGCACCCATCTTGCGGACATTCTCGATTTCGTGTTTCACTACGGTTTCTTTGGGCAGACGGAACGACGGGATGCCATAGACCAGCACGCCGCCCATCTCGTGCAATGCCTCGAAAACGGTGACATCGTACCCTTTGCCCAACAGTTCTTTCGCACAGGTGATGCCCGCAGGGCCACTGCCGATGACCGCCACCTTCTTCCCCTTTTTTGCAACGGGATTATCAAAAGTGAGGTTGTGTTCACGGGCGTAGTCACCGACGAAGCGTTCCAGCTTGCCGATGGCGATAGGCTCACCTTTGATGCCGAGCACGCACTGGCCCTCACACTGCTTCTCCTGCGGACAGACACGCCCGCAAACGGCGGGAAGCGCCGAGTCGAGGTTGATGATGCGGGCGGCCTCTTCACAGTTGCCCTGCGCCACCTCGTGGATAAAGTCAGGAATGTTGATGTTGACGGGGCAGCCTTGTACGCAGCGGGGCGACTTGCAGTGCAGGCAGCGTTGCGCCTCCGCCACAGCCTCTTCCGCATTGTAGCCGAGACACACCTCCCCAAAGTTGGTGGCACGCACCTTCGGATCCTGCTCACGGACGGGCACCCGCTTTTTCTTGTCGGGCATCTCCTCGCAAATGCCTCCGACGTGGCAAACGTGACCTTCCGCAACTTCTTCCTGTTCAAGAATCTTCCGTTCCTCCACGTTGTTATACATCGCCTGACGTTTCATAGCGAGGGCGAAATCGACCTTTGCGCCGTCAAATTCGGGACCATCGACACAGGTGAACTTGGTCTCTCCGCCAACACTCACGCGGCAGGCACCGCACATGCCGGTGCCATCCACCATCAAAGAGTTGAGGGAGACGGTGCAGGGGATGTTGAACTCCTTGGCCACCTCGGTGACGAAACGCATCATGATCATCGGGCCGATGGCGATGACCTCGTCGTAGCGGTTGCCGGCGTTGATAAGTTCCCGCAGCTTGTCGGTCACGAGGCCTTTGGTACCGTAGGAAGCGTCGTCAGTGGTGACGTGCAGGTTGGCGACGGAGCGCAGTTCGTCCTCAAAGATGAGGAGCGATTTCGTGCGCACGCCTACAATGACATCGGGGGTGACTCCATGCTGGTGGAGCCACTTCACCTGCGGGTAGATGGGGGCGATGCCGACACCGCCGCCCACGAAGACGAACCGTTTGGCGCGGCGCTCATCGTCCGTCAGGTTGACGAACTCGGAGGGACGGCCGAGGGGGCCGGTGATGTCGTGTAGGAACTCACCCTCCCGCATGGCGGCAAGGTCGCGGGTGGACTTGCCGATAGCTTTGAACACGATGGTGACGGTGCCCTTTTCAGCATCGCTGTCGCTGATGGTCAGCGGAATGCGCTCGGCAGTATCCGTCTTTTTGACAATCAAAAATTGCCCCGGCAGTGCGGCTTTCGCGATTCTGGGGGCATCAACTAACAAAAAATAAGTATCTTCAGCTAATTCTTGGCGGGAAAGGATTTTGAACATATCAGTAGATTTTATAATTTTCAAAATTAAAGCGGCAAAGATACAACAAAGTTTTCAAGTAAAAAGTAAAAAGTAGAAAGTAATAAGTGATAGGTTGCTCTCGCACAATCCCCTCTTCAAACCTATCACCTATTACCTGATACCTATTACTTATTACCTCTTACCTTTTACCTATTACCTCTTACTGATACTCCGGCATATCCTCCAGATAGGTAATCTTTTCCGTTTCAAAATCTATCTGGAAGAAGAAATGCTGCCTTCCATTGCTGACAGCGATGTAGGGGGCTCGGAGGGTTTTGTTGTACCGTCCCACCTGCTCCACCACCGTCTGTGTCAGCTCTACTTGCGGGGCCTTGCACTCGATGACAAGCCATGGTGTCCCCGCACGGTCGAAAGCCACAAGATCGTAGCGGCGCGTGAGGCCATTGACCGCAATCTGCCGCTCCACCGAAAGGTGCGATTCGGGAATATTCTTTTGCGAAACCAGAAAGTGGATAAGATACTGCCGCACCTTCTCCTCCTCGGTGAGGGGAACCCATTTCTTGCGGATGATATCAAACACTTCCGTCCGCCCGCCGTTCTGTCGTTGCCTAATCATAACTGCCTACAAAAACGAGGTGCAAAAGTACGAATTAGTTCATAAAGTTCATAAGGTTTGTCAAGTTCATAAAGTTCATAAAGTTTATCAAGTTTATAAGGTTTATCAGGTTTGTAAAGTTTAGGCAACTTGACGAACTTGTTACTTGATAAACTTGCAACTTTGTTGTATTTTTGCCGCCTTATTTTTCAACCTTAAATAAATGGATAAAAACACGATTATCGGGCTGTTACTCATTTTCGGAATGTTGATGGGATACAGCTTTTATGCCACAAACAAGGCGAAGAAGGCGAACGAAGCGAAAGCCAAGGAGATTGCGGAACAGCAGGCACAGATTCAGGAGGATGTGGAAATGGCCGCACAAGCCATGGCCGACAGCATCGCTGCCGACTCTCTCCAACCCCAGCCCGCCACACCCGCTCCCACCGCCCAAAACTTTGGTGCTTTCGGTTATACCGATGAAACCCAAACGGCTGACTACGTCGTCAATACGAAGGTGGCGCAGTATCATTTCGCCCGCACCGGCGGCTACGTCACACGCATCGAATACCCCGACATCTACCGTTATACACCCAAAGACCAGCCCAAGGAAAAACTGGTGCTGTTCGACAACGGCAGCACCAAGATGGGGTTCGACTTCAAACTGCCGGACTATACCGTCATCAACACCAGCGACCTGTACTTCACCGCCTCCACCGACACCCTCGATGTGACGGGCGAGGAAGAGCAGACGCTCTCGTTGCGGGTCTATCCCTACCTGACGGGCGACTCCGCCACGTCCAACGCCCTCGACACCGCCAGCTACTTGGAATTCCTCTATACGTTCCGTCCCAACGACTACCGTTTCGACTACACTGTGCGCTTCGTCAATCTGTCGAATTACATCTACAAGAACCGCCGCGAGTTCGACCTCTTGTGGAACGCCGACATCAACAACGTGGAGAAGAACTACGACTACGAGCGTGACGCTACCACCCTCTACTATATGGATAATCTGGACGATGTCGATAACCTCAACGAGCGCAATTCCGACTCCAAAGACCTGACCACCAACCTCAAATGGGTGGCTTTCAAACAGCAGTTCTTCACCTCCATCCTCATTGCAAAAGAGGAATCTTTTAAGAAAGGACATCTTGAGGTGGAACTTCCGAAAGAGGAACACCGCCCGCTCATCAAGAAGATGACCGCCGACCTTTCGTTCGAGGTGCCGAACCTGGACGACGGGTCATACGATATGAGCCTCTACATCGGTCCCAACCAGTACAAGCTGCTGGAACCTTACGATATGAACCTCGAAAAATTGGTGCCGCTCGGCTGGGGGTTCTTCCTGCTCCATTGGATTAACCGCGCCGCCGTCATCCCGATTTTCAACTGGTTGGAAGCCTATGGCCTCAGTTACGGCATTATCATTCTGATTCTCACCATCATCATCAAGATTGTGCTGCTGCCGATTGCGTACAAAACCTACATGTCATCGGCCAAGATGCGCGTCTTGAAACCGGAAATTCAAGAACTGAACGAAAAGTATCCGAAGCAAGAAGACGCGATGAAGAAGCAGCAGGCCACGATGAACCTGTACAAGCGGGCCGGCGTAAGTCCGATGTCGGGCTGCCTGCCAATGCTCCTGCAAATGCCGATCCTCATCGCCATGTTCCGATTCTTCCCGTCAGCATACGAACTGCGCCAGCAGCCGTTCCTTTGGGCGGAAGACCTCTCCACCTACGACTCTATCCTCGATTTTGGCTTCAACATCCCGTTCTACGGCGACCACGTCAGCTTGTTCACTCTGCTGATGACCATCGCCACCCTCGTCTATACGTGGCTGAACAACAAGATGATGTCCGCCGGCAACGACCAGCAGATGAAGTCGATGAAGATCATGATGTACCTGATGCCCATCCTCTTCCTCGGCATGTTCAACAGCTTCTCCGCTGCTCTCACCTACTACTACCTGTTGGTGAACCTCATCACCTTCTTCCAGATGTGGCTGTTCCGTGTGCTGATCAATGAAGACAAACTGCGCCAACAGCTCCTGACCAACATGAGCAAGCCGGTGAAGAAGTCGAAATGGCAGCTGAAGATGGAAGAGTTGGCCAAACAGCAGCAACAGTTAGCCAAGCAACAACAAAAAGGCAGAAAGTAATTTATCGTCCCGTTTTTCTCACGAAGATGAAGCAGTTCAAGCATTTTATCACGGAAGTCAGCGGCCTTCAGTACGTTTACGACAACGTCAAGGTGTGCTCTTCGTTGGGAAAAGGCTTGCTGCTGCACCAGCTGCCGTGTACGAAGCCGGAGTTGCTCCGTGAGGAATTCGACAAGACGGAACGCCATATCCACTTTTTGCAGCAATATCCCGATGCCGTCCGCAATTTGGTGGGTGCATTGCACACCCTCAACGACATCCGCCAGACCATCCTGAACCTCCGCTATCTGCGGGTTTTAGACGACATCGAACTGTACGAAATCAAGAAGTTCGCCCTCAATTCCCAGTACATCCTCCGGCTGATGCAGGAATCGGAGTACGAGGATTTGCATCTGCACGACCTGTCTAAAGTGGTGCAGACGTTGGATCCAGAAGGCAGCCGCATCGCCCATTTCTATATCTATTCTGTATATGATGAAGAACTGGCGGAATTGCGCAAGCAGATCCAAAATACGGAAGATGCGGAACAGCGGGAGGAGATGACGTACAAGGCATTGCAGATTGAGGACAGGGTTCGTCAGAAGCTGACGGAGATTCTTCATCCCTACTGGAAAAGCATCGAGGAGAACCTGCACCAGATTGCCGAACTCGACCTGCTGAATGCCAAGGCGCAGATGGCCGTAGAGTGGGGGCTCTGCCGTCCCGTTATTTCGGAGACGAGAACCTCCTACACAGGACTTTTCCAGCCGGAAGTGAAGCATCTTTTGGAAGAGCGCGGGGAGACATTCCAGCCCGTTAATCTGGAGCTCCGTCCGGAGCCGTGCCTGATCACGGGCGCGAACATGTCGGGAAAGACCGTGGTGCTCAAGTCGTTATGTCTGGCACAACATCTGTTCCAGTTCGGTTTTTTCGTACCTGCCGAAGCCGCGGAAATCATGCTTATGGACGAGGTCTTCTGCATCATTGAGGACGCGCAGTCGGAAAAGCACGGGCTTTCGTCGTTTGCGGTGGAGGTGCTGAACATCAACCGCATCATCGAGAGTGCCAAGTCGGGCCGGCGGGTGCTGGCGCTGGTGGACGAGCTGGCGCGCACGACGAACCCCGAGGAGGGCAAGCGGATTGTGAACGCCTTCGTGCTGATGATGCAGAAGTACGGAGTGATGTCGGTCATCACCACGCACTACGGCGGGGTGGCGGCAAAGTGCCGGCGGCTGCGGGTCAACGGCCTGCGGGTGGACCAAGTCACCGACGGCATCACGCCAGGCAACCTCTCCCGCTATATGGACTACACGCTGGTGGAGACCACTTCGGACGAGGTGCCGGAAGAGGCGCTCCGCATCGCCGAAATCTTCCACGCCGACGAGGAGTTTTTGGAGCTGGCTCGCTGACGCTCGCATTGGGTTCGCTTCGCTCACATTTTTGATTTTGTTCGCTAACGCGAACATTTGGGCGGGCTATCGCCTGCATTTTCAGAGACTTCGGAATCGCGCCGCATTTCTGTGAGTATTGATTTATTTGCACTCACCTCGGAGAGGTGATATTTTATAAACCCCAGATAAGGCCGTCAGGCCGCAATCTGGGGTAGGCGATGGCTCGTGCGCCTGCCCGCGGCACGGGCGGCAGGTACGGAAAAGAGGGAAAGTTGATGCCGCGGAAATCCGGATCAATCCTTCAGGCAACGGACGGAATAGCCAACATACTTATTGTCTCTATTTATGACCACATCAGTGTTATAGCAGCCGAAGAAACGAATCGACGCGTTAGAACCATATTCGGTAGTGTTCCAAAAATGGGCATAATAACCGAAGGCCCCATAGGCGTTGTTGCTGTAATAGTTGCCAGCTGGAACAACAGAGAAACCCGTTGCGTTGTTATTGCTTTGCACGTTTCCTACGGAGCACGCGTTGGAACTGCTCTGCCAGCCGGTCGTGGCTGCCAACGATTTTGCGATGCTGACGTTGTTGCTACCGCACACATATTCGCTCTGGCTGCTCACATAGTTGGTCAACTGCGTCCATTCCGCATCACTCGGCACATGCCACCCTGTGGGACAGATACCCTGAACCCCGCTTGGATTGGCAGTGCTGGCAGAAGCTCCGTGCATCACTGCAGCCCAATTGTACAGGTAGCCGTAAATAGAAATATTGTTTTCATTATTGTTCGGCGCATATCGATAAGGCTCAGTGAGACTGATGCTATCACCAGCTGGAATAGCTGTGCTGTCAGCATAGTGAGTGGTTCGTACATTTTCTCTCATCCAACATTGGTTTCCAATTTGCACAGTGTTATAAACATTTCCGTCAATATCCGTGACCGTTGGAGTCCCAGGACAAGGTTGTCCGTCTAGAGATGCTTGTGCCTCCGCAAACTGCAACAGAAAGGTCTCTGACACCTCCTGTGCCTGCGTGACATGCTGGCTTTCACACTCTTCGCCGTTGATGGTGGCATAACCGATGTATTCCATCTGGTCGCCGATATTGAACGGGTTGGTGGTGTTGCCGCGGGTGCCGGATTTGGGCTGTAGAGACGATGTGCACATCGTCTCTACGATTCCCGCATATTCAATACCATCGTCCTTCCCGCCACCATTGTTCACCATTTTGATGGATGCCGTTTTCCCGTTTTGGCGGGCGGTCAAAACGTAGGTGCCGGCAGCGGACAGGGAAATGCGGAATTGGTGTCGGGCGGCCGGTAGAGACGCGGTGCACCACGTCTCTACAATGCGTCCGTTCGCATCGGTGATTTCCAATGTCACCGCGCCCGCGTCTGCCACCGACAACAAAACATCGGTACTGCCGTTGAACGGATTGGGATTGTTCTGGGATAATTGTAGAGACGCGCCATGGCACGTCTCTACATCGTATATACCTGTTCCGTTCTGCATGGTCAGGGTGGTGTCGGGCCAGACAATCGTTTCCGACCATCCTTTGGTCAGGTCGGTAATCACCACGCGGTCAAGCTGCACCCAACGGTTGTTGGCATCCCTTCCGGTAAAAGAAACAGGAACGGACTGCGCCATTGCAAACAGGGGCATCAAAACAGCAATAATCGAGGAAAATACAAGACGTTTCATAAAACTATTTTTGTGAATTCAGGTTACAAGTACATATATAATTTAATGTCGAGGGCAAAAGTACAACTTTATGATAGAAATTTATTCCCTCACAGCAGAAATGTGAACCCTCAGAATGAAAAAAAACAATATTACACAACATATTGATAATAAATATATTAAATGAACAATTAGGTTGTAAACAGACGAAAACCGTGAATTTTGCAGGGAATATCTCCTATGTTTCATCGTTTTTTATTGTTTTTTAATGATTGTTCATTTCAAAATCTTGTACTTTTGCCGCCGCTTTCATTCCAAGCCATTGGGACAATAAATGAAAAGAAAGTTAGTTTATCATACTATGAAAAAAATCATCCTCTCCATATTGGCACTATGCGTCGCCACGGCGCTCGTGGCCCAGCCGGCCGGCAGCAAGCTGCTCAGCAGCACCGAAAGAGCGGCGACCATACAAAAGCTCAAGACCCATTCCACCAACCTGAAAACGTTGAAGGTGAATTTTACACAAGAGAAGAGCTCCAAACTCTTCACCGACAAGGTGGTGTCGAAAGGCAATATGACGTACAAGAAGAGCAATATGCTCCGCTGGGCCTACACTTCACCGAAAACTTACGCCATCATCCTGAACAAGAAGGGCGCGTGGTTCAAGAACGAGAAAGGCTCCGTCCAGAACAAGATGATCGAGGGGCTTTGCAAGCTGCTGCTCCGCACCATCAATGGCGACGGGCTCGTTGAAAGCAACGGCTTCACCACCTCCTATTACCGCTGCGCCGACCAGTCGCTGCTGGTGCTGATGAAGCCCACCGACAAGACAATGAAGGAGATGTACACCTCCATTGAGGTCTATTTGGACCCGACCTCGCTGCTGGCAAAAAAGGTAAAGCTGAACGAAAAGAAGGGGGATGTCACCACCATCACGTTCAGCAACCACAAGAAGGACATCGCCATCGCGGATTCCGAATTTGACGAATGACATAAAAAAACAACGGCGGACCCCTCCGCCGTTGATAACCATTAACCTTTAATGATACGTAAAGGATTTTTCATCCTTTTGTTGTTCGATGAGGTTTTACGACCCTGATTTCAAAATGTTACAAAAAAAATCAAAAATTTTTACGTATCTGCAATAAGATACAAAAAATGAATAGAAAATGTTGCCTTGAAATCCCGAAATATCGTACCTTTGCCACCTGTTTAAATAAGAACTAAAACAATATAAAAACGTGAATATGAAAAAGTTATTATTAATCCTCGTGTGCGCCATGCTCGCAAGTTGCGGCCACACTTCAAAAGCACAAAACGAAATGAAAGAGATGACCGATGACCAGAAAATGAGTTACGCCCTCGGCGTGAACAGCGGCGAACAATTCCGCAACCTCGGCTTAAACATTGATTTTGACATTTTTATGAAAGGTATCAAGGACGGTATCGCTAACAGCAACCAGTTCTCACAAGAAGAGATGCAGGCTGCTTTCGCTTACCTCGAAAAGCAGGCCCGCGCCAATCAGGACAAAGCCATGAACGATGAGAAGGCCGCTGGCGCTGCCTTTCTCGCGAAGAACAAGAACGAAGCAGGTGTAAAAGAAACCGAATCCGGCCTCCAGTACAAGGTGGTGAAAGAGGGAACCGGCAAGAAGCCCCTCGCCACCGACAAAGTGAAAGTGCACTACAAAGGCACCCTCCTCGACGGCACCGTTTTCGACTCCTCCTACGACCGTGGCGAACCCATCACCTTCCCGCTTAACGGCGTGATCAAGGGCTGGACCGAAGGCCTCCAGCTGATGAGCGAAGGCTCCAAGTACATCCTCTACATCCCCTCCGACCTCGGCTACGGCGACAGAGGTGCCGGTGCCCAGATCAAACCCGGTGCTACGCTGATTTTTGAAGTCGAATTATTGGAAGTCAATCCCGCCAACTAATTGTGAAAAAACTATTTATTACCCTTATATCCGTTCTGCTGCTGGTGTCGTGCCAGCAGCAGAATTCGTCTGTGCCCGACAGCAGTTTCTATACAGGCGAAGACGCCTACGGCAGAACCGTCGTCATCAAGGAGGAGCCGCAGCGCATCATCTCCCTTTCGTCGTCCATCACCGAAATCGCCTTTTTACTCAACGCGGGCGACAAGTTGGTCGGTGTATCAGACTTCTGCGAATACCCGCCGGAGGTTGAAAAAATCCCGAAAGTCGGCAAGCTTCTGAACATCAACGTAGAAACCTTGCTGGCCCTCCACCCCGACCTCGTGCTTATCACCTCGCACGTCACCAAGGAGGATGTGGCCAAAATCGAGAATGCCGGCATTCCCGTCTTTTCCGTGAAAGCGGAAGACAACATTGAGGGACTTTTCTACACCATTGACAAGATGGGAGAGATTCTGAACCGGCAAAAGGAGGCCGACGCCCTCGCCGCCGACTACCACCGCAAAATCGACTCTCTCCAGCAGAACCGTCCGGAAGCCACAAAAAGCGTCTATTACGTCGTCGGCTTCGGCAAGACGGGCGATTTCACCGCGCCGGGCAACAGCTACATCCACGACATCATCACGTTGGCGGGCGGACGCAACATCGGCGAAGACCTTGACACGTGGAGCGTGAACCGCGAACACCTCTTCAAGCAGGATCCCGACCTCATCTTCATCCGCGAAGAGGACCTCGAAACCTTCTGCCAAACCTATCCCTACACCCTCCTCACCGCCGTGAAGGAACACCGCGTCTATCCCATCAACACCGGTTGGATCGATACCCCTTCGCCGCGGAACATGCTGGCGATTGAATATATCCACAAGGTTATAGGGGATTCCGCCAGCGTCGCTGGCGGAATGGTGATGAAACCATAACACCACACCATTCCGCCGACCTGCAAGGTCGGCGGAATCTGTAATCAACAATTATTTAACGATATGAAATTCCGATGGTTGGTATGGTTGTTTTTGTTGCCGGCGGCGTTATGCCACGGACAGGCGAACCTGTACCTTGAGCCGTCAGTGCGGGTGGGACGAGTAATTCCCAACGCCTCCAATACGAGTTTTTTGTCGCACGTCTCCACCTACGGATGTGAGCTGCGCCTTGGTCACCAAACCACCGGAAAACACGATTGGGAGCGGCTTTTCAACTATCCGGAATACGGGTTGTGCCTCCGTTACGCCCATTTCGACACCACGATGTTCGCCGAAACCGCCGCCCTATTTGCCTATTACAACGGCACCATCTGGCGCAACCACCGCTGGACGTTCCATTACCAGTTCGGTGTCGGCGTGGCGTACTGGTCGAACCCGTATAACGAGGTGACGAACCCGGCGAACCGCTTCATCGGGTCGCACCTGAATGCCCACATCGACCTTGCCCTCGGCATTGACTGCCGTCTTACGCCGCAGGTGGCACTGACGCTGCGGGCCAACTTCTCCCATTCATCGAACGCAGCAATGAAGCTGCCGAATATGGGCATCAACCCGCTGTCGGGCGCAATAGGGGTAAAATGCTACCTACACAAACAGGATACCTTGGGTTTTTCGTGGCGGCACCGCGATACCAGCTTCGTGAAAAAGAACAGCTTCTATGTGTCGGTGAGTGCCGGCACAAGGCAGTCGAAGAAGGACGCGGTGGTGAAGAACGGTGCGGCGGGGCCGTACTATTTCGGCATGTCGTTACATATCGGCTATATGCGGCAGCCGCACCCGAAGTTCCGTTACGGCGGCGGCTTCGACATCAACTTCAGCGGCGAGCTAATCCGCCATCTGCCAGAGGAGCAACAGCGTCCAGGCAAGTACATCAACGAGGCCGCCTTTGTGGCCTTTGAGGTGCTGTACGGGCGGCTGGTTCTCCACCTCAGCGGGGCGGTCTATCTGAATAGGG
The DNA here is from genome assembly GCA_017961265.1 of Bacteroidales bacterium. GTDB lineage: Bacteria > Bacteroidota > Bacteroidia > Bacteroidales > WCHB1-69 > UBA1756. Next base: position 90,451 of record JAGCXN010000006.1, read on the forward strand.
CCTTCGACTACTACACCCCGTTTTATGAGCGGGCGGGACTGCGTGTTCTGTTAGGCAAGAACCGCAACCATTTCGTGGGGGCGGCCGTCAAGGCACACGCTGGTTCCGTCGATTATCTCGAATGGACCTACGGTTGCCACTTCGTTTCGTTCGGCGACAAACCGAAACATAAAAAGTGAACCAAATTTCAATAATTTTCTGTTTGTAAAAATCGCTTTTTCCCCCTTCGAAAAAGAAATAATTGCCGTACCTTTGCGGCCTTGAATTTCTAAATACAATATTGTATGGAAGAGAAAGATTTTCGCATCGGCACCCGCATCGACCACGAGAAATATGGGGAAGGCATCATCAGTGAGAACGGCAACCTGACTTACAAAGCCATTTTCGTGCGCGGAGGTGAGATGGAATTTTCCAAGATGAACGCCAGCTTCACCGTCATAACCCCCAATGAAGACAGCGATGACGACCAACGCCCAAAACTGGATGTCAAGGAGTTCGAACGTACCCTCACCTTCATCCTCGGCAAATACAACGCCATCGAAAACCGTGTGGCACTCGGCAAAAAGTGGGAGGGCGGCACAATGGTGCTCCAGCCCGCCAATCCCGAACTCAAGCCCAAGGAGATTCCCATCGAGACCTTCTTTCACAAAATTGTGATGATGCGTGACCGCCTCCGTGTCCTCGAACAGAACATCAACAGCAGCGACTCGCTCACCGACGAGGAAAAAGTGAACCTACAGCAGTACATCACCCGCATCTATGGCTCGATGACCTCCTTCAACATCCTCTTCGACGACAAAAACGACTACTTTGTAGGGAGCAAGCTATAACCTCGAAAACTAAAAAAGTGGTACCTTTGCCACCCATTTTTTAAGATGACATTTTTGAAAAAAACCATCCTGTTTATGAGTGCCTTCCTGCTTTTTGCCGCCTGCTCCAAAAAGCAAGGCGAGCGGCCTGAGGATTTCGCCAACGACACCTTCGAGTTCGTGGCCGACCGCTTCGCCGACATCGAAATCATGCGCTATCGCGTGGACGGCTGGGACGACCTCTCCCTTCAACAGAAGGAGCTGGTCTATTACCTTTCCGAGGCTGCCCGCGCCGGACGGGACATCATATTTGACCAGAATTGCAAATACAACCTACAGATACGTAGTGCGTTAGATACTATCGTCTCCCAGTATGGTGGCGACAAAACCTGCGAGAACTGGCAAAAGTTCATCGTCTATGCCAAACGTTTCTGGTTCTCGAACGGGATGCACCACCACTACTCCAACGACAAGTTCTTCCCGGAGTGTCCGAAGGAGTATTTCGACAAGCTGATAGACAGCACAATGCACCTCGACAAAGCCGCCCGCACCCAGCTTTTGGACATCATCTACAATCCGAAGGTGGCGCCCAAACGCCTCTCGCAAGACACCGGCAAGGACCTTGTGACCAACTCCGCCGTCAACTTCTACGAAGGGGTCACCCAGAAGGAGGTAGAACGGTACTATGCCGACCTGAAGGCTGCGGATACCGGCGCGGATCCGGAACGGCCGGTCGCCTACGGACTGGCCAGCAAGGTGGTAAAAGAGGACGGGAAAGTCACCGAAGTGCCTTTCACCGTGCTTTACGCCAAACAGATCCAAAAAATCATCTACTGGTTGCAGAAAGCTTCCGAGGTGGCGGAAAATGACGCCCAAAAGGCGCACATTCTGAAACTTATCGAATTCTACCGCACCGGCGACCTCAAAACGTGGGACGACTACAACATCCTCTGGGCGGAGGACACAAAGTCGGAGGTGGACTACGTCAACGGCTTCATCGAAGTTTATACCGACCCGCTCGGACAAAAGGCAACGTGGGAGGGATTGGCCAACTTCAAAGACAAAGTCAGCTCCGAACGCTCCGCCATCATCAGCCAGAATGCCCAGTGGTTTGAGGACCACTCCCCCATCGACGATATGTTCAAGAAAAAGTCGGTGAAGGGTGTGGAGGCGAAAGCCATCGTGGTGGCGCAGCTCGGCGGCGACTGCTACCCCGCCACCCCCATCGGCATCAACCTGCCCAACTCCAACTGGATACGGAAAGAGCACGGCTCCAAGTCCGTCACCATCGAAAACCTGATGTACGCCTACCACAAGGCGGGGATGAAGAACGGGGTGATGCAGGAGTTCTACTGGTCGGACGAGGAGATCAAACGCGCTGAAAAGTACGGCTACCAGACCGACAAGTTGCAGGTCGATCTGCACGAGTGCCTCGGACACGGCTCCGGCCAGATGCTGTACGGCATTGAGGAGGGTGCACTGAAAAACTACCATTCCGTCATCGAGGAGGCACGCGCCGACCTCTTCTCACTCTACTACATTGGCGACCCCAAGATGGTGGAATTAGGGCTGCTCCCCGACACCGCCGCGTACAAAGCCTGCTATTACAAGTACATCGTCAACGGGAAGATGCTGCAGACCAACCGGATAAAGCTCGGTGACAACTTCACGGAGGCGCACATGCAGAACCGCGCCCTCATCACCAACTGGTGCATCGACAACGACTACGACGGAGAAATCTTTGAGGTGGAGACGAGGGACGGCAAGACCTATATCCGCATCAAGGACTACGAGAAACTGCGGAAGCTGTTCGGCAAGCTGCTGGCGGAAGTGCAGAAGATCAAATCCACAGGCAGCTACGAAGCGGCGAAAGTGCTAGTGGAACAGTACGGGGTGAAAATCGACAAGAAACTTCACAAGGAGGTCAAGAGCCGCTACGAAAAACTTAACGTGGCACCCTACGGTGGCTTCCTCAACCCTGACTTCATCATCGAAAAAGACGGAGAAACCATTAAAGACATAAAGATTTCGTACCCAACGGATTACATAAAGCAAATGCTACAATACGATGATTCCAGTAAAAAGTAGAAAGTAAAAAGTAGAAAGTTCCCAACACACAACCTCTCTTCATACTTATCACTTATCACCTTCTACCTATCACCTATTACCTATCACAAAAAAATATAGATAACTTAAACCACAAAATCAAAATTCTAAAAACCAAACCAATTATGATTCAAAGAGTTCAATCGTTGTTTTTGTTAGTGGCCGCGGTGGCAGCAATCGTTGTTTTATTTATTCCCATCGGAAATATTATTGATTCGACAGGATTCTGTCTGTACCAATATGATGCTTTTTCATTGAAAAAAGAGGGGGTCGGAGTATTGAGCACGCTGTATATCGCCCTGTTGTGGGGCGTTTCCGCCATTTTGTCATTAGTTACTATTTTTATGTTCAAGAATCGTCCGCGCCAGGTGATGATGAACGGCATCAATATGTTGGTTATGTTGGCGGCATTGGTCACGATGCTGTACATTTATCCGAACCTTGTTTTCGAGAAACGTCAAATTGTCACCAGCACTTCTATGTTGGAGTTCAACCGTTTGGTTCTCATCTCATTAGTTCCTGCTGTGAGCCTCTATTTGGCCAATATGTTCATCAAGAAGGACGAGAAGAAGGTACGTGCTGCCGACCGTTTGCGGTAATAGTAAGAAAAACGTTTTCTATCATAGCCATGGTTGATTTTATACATTTCGGGATTGCGGATATCGTTGACATACTGTTGTTTGCGATAATTCTGTACCAGTTATACAAGCTGCTGAAGGGGACGGCGGCCCTCCGTATCGTCTGGACCATCTTCATCGTGTTCCTGTTGTGGAAGCTGGCGGGTGCGGCGCACTTGCGGCTCATCACGGCGATCATGGGGCAGGTCATCAGTGTGGGTGTCATCGCGCTTATTGTGGTGTTCCAGCCGGAAATCCGCAAGTTCCTCCTGATGATCGGCAACACGCACATTGTGCGGCTTTTCAGCGGCCGTTTCAAGAAGCATGTGACGACCACCGCCTTCAAGAACGAGATCAACACGGTAGTGCGTGCGTGCCGCCGTATGTCGGATTCGAAGACCGGCGCTCTCATCGTTTTTGAAAAAGACACCCCGTTGGACGAAATTATCGCCACAGGTGACAAGATTGACGCGGCCATTTCACGCGAACTGATTGAGAACATCTTTTTCAAAAACAGTCCGTTGCACGACGGCGCCCTGATTATCCGCAACCACCGTTTGATGGCGGCGCGGTGCATCCTGCCCGTCTCCGACCGTGAGGACATCTCGCCCGACCTCGGCCTGCGCCACCGCTCCGCCATCGGCGTCACCGTCCTCTGCGACGCCATTGCCGTGGTGGTTTCGGAACAGACCGGCAGCATCTCGCTGTGCCAAAGCGGCGAAATCACCCACAACATCTCCCCCGTGGTGCTCGAAACCATGCTCAACGACATCTTCCTCAATGAGAAGGAGGAGGAAGAGGATCGAAAAAAAAGACAAACCTTATGAAAAAGCTCCTCACAATGTTGTTTCTGGCTGCTTGGGCACTTTCGGCAAGTGCCAACGACGGGGTGTTCTACGCCGCCGGCAACCAGCTTATCCCCATTGTGGAGACGGACATTATTGTAAAAAAAGAGGTTCTGAGTATCGTCCGTCAGGGCGACTACGCCATCATCGATGTCCATTACGAGTTTTTCAACCCTACTAAAGCGAAAACCTTGCTGGTAGGCTTTGAAGCCCCCACCCCCTATAATGCCACCTTCAATTTTTCGGACTACCACGACAGCCATCCCTTCATCTCCGATTTCACCGTCAACTTGAACGGGAAAGACCTGCCCTACAAAGTGGCGCTTGTCGAAAATGACAGCATTTACTACAAAAATGGGGAGTTCATCTACGCCGATACGCTGGAGGAAAAGGAAAGTATTGAACTTTCGGGATCTCCTTTTGGCCAATATGTCTATCATTTTACGGCTACATTCCGTCCGGGACTGAACATTATCCATCACAGATACAAATATCGACTATCCTCAAGCGTAGTGAGCGATGCCGGTCTTTACTATACACTTACTGCAGCCAACCGTTGGGCCAACCGACAGATTGATGACTTCACCCTGAATATTGATATGGGCAAGCATACAAGTTTCTGTATGCCGCTTACATTTTTTGAAAACCTTTCTGAATGGCAGTTCAATGGTATCGGTCTGTGTAATAAACTGCCGTCCAATTTTGAAGGAAGTGATTATAAACACGAATATGTCTCTTTTCACATCCAATCTGGCTACATCACCTTTCATAAGGAAAACTTCCATCCCCAAGGGGAACTGACGGCGGAATTTTACCATTATTTATGGGATTTTTATGAAAAGGATTCTTTAGAATCCATGTTGGATTATATCAAGACACATTATCTCACTGGGAATCTTGATGAAAAGATTCCTCTTCTCAATGATTATCTGAAAATAAACAAACCGGAGGTCTATCCCGACAATATCCGAAAAATCATGCGGAATCTGCCGTGGGCTTACCGCGGATACGTTTTCAAAGACAAGAAACTCCAGAAATTTTTTGAATCCACCCAGTGGTATATTGCCAACCCAGCGTACAAAGGTTCACAGGAGGATTTCAGCAGTGGGGACAAGAAATGGGTAAGATACTGGGACTTGGATGAAAATTCTGAGATAATAGAATAAAAATAATATGAACGACAACCTCAACCCATCGAAACAGCGGCTTTCGGCTGCGGAAAAAGAGTTTGAGCGCGCCATCCGGCCGGCCGACTTCCGCAACTTCTACGGGCAGGAGCAGGTGATTGAGAACATCATCGTGTTCGTGCAGGCGGCGAAGGCGCGGAAAGAGGCCCTCGACCATGTGCTGCTGCACGGGCCTCCAGGCCTCGGCAAGACCACCCTCTCGCACATCATTGCCAACGAGATGGGCGTGAATGTGCGCGTAACCTCCGGCCCCGTCATCGACAAGCCGGGCGAGCTGGCGGGCCTGCTCACCAACCTCGAACCCAACGACGTGCTCTTCATCGACGAAATCCACCGCCTCTCCCCCGTGGTGGAAGAGTACCTCTACTCCGCTATGGAGGACTACAAAATCGACATCATGATTGAGACGGGACCCAACGCCCGCAGCGTGCAGATCGCCCTCAACCCGTTCACGCTCGTGGGGGCCACCACCCGCAGCGGTCTGCTCACGGCTCCGCTCCGCTCCCGCTTCGGTATCAACCTGCGGCTCAAATACTACGACGCCGAAACGCTGGCCAAAATCCTGAAACGTTCGGCGGGCATCATCAAGATTGAAATCACCGACGATGCGGCCTATGAGATTGCCCGACGCAGCCGCGGAACCCCGCGTATCGCCAACCTGCTGCTGCGGCGTGTCCGCGACTTCGCCCAGATCAAGGGCAACGGCACCATCGACTACGCCATCACCCAGATCGCCCTCGCCGCCCTCAACGTCGATAAGGACGGCCTCGACGAGATGGACAACCGCATCCTTGGCACCATCATCGACAAGTTCAAGGGTGGTCCCGTCGGCCTCACCACCATCGCCACGGCGGTGGGCGAAGATGCCGGCACCGTGGAGGAGGTCTATGAGCCGTTCCTCATCCAGGAGGGCTACCTGATGCGCACCCCGCGCGGCCGCGAAGTCACCGACCTCGCCTACGAGCACCTCGGAAAAAGCCGCTTCATCATCAACGGACAGACAGAACTTTTCTGACCTGTCCTATCCTTGCAATGAAATCATAACAGTATGATAAAGAATGTATTAGAAATCATCGGTGAATACTTCCTCTTCCTGAAGAAGGTGTTCACCAAACCAGCGAAAGCCTCGGAGTTCTTCCGGAAGCTGGTGGACGAAATGAACGCGATGGGGGTCGGCTCCCTGCTGATCGTCTGCATCGTGGCGGTCTGTATGGGCAGCGTCATCACCACGCAGACGGCCCTGCAGATCGAGAGCCCGTGGATTCCGAAATGGACCCTCGGCTTCACCGTCCGCACCTCCGTGGTAATGGAGCTGTGCCCGACCATCATCACCCTGCTTTTAGTCGGCAACCTCGGTTCGCGCATCACCTCTGAAATCGGCAGTATGCGAGTAACGGAACAAATTGATGCCTTGGAAGTTATGGGTATCAATTCCGCCTCCTACCTCATCCTCCCGAAAATCATTTCGGCGCTCTTTGTCATTCCGATGCTCATCATTATTGCCATCTTCTTCGCCCTCATCGGCGGCTACATCACCGTCTTGATTACCCATGTATCGTCCCCATACGAGTTTGTGGACGGTCTCACTTCCTTCTTCCGAATGTACGACTTGGTGTATGTGCTTACGAAGACCACCATCTTTGCCTTCATACTTTCTTCTGTATCATCCTTTTACGGATATCGGATTGAGGGCGGTGCCTTGGAGCTCGGTAAAGCCAACGTGAACGGCATCGTCGTCTCGTCGTTCATCATCCTCGTATTGAATCTGGTCATCACGTCAATAATGCTGTAAGCCATGATAGAACTAATCAATGTATCGAAATACTTTGGGGAGCGGCAGGTGCTGAAGAGCATCAACACCTGCTTCGAGGACGGCAAGGTGAACCTCATCATCGGGCGCTCTGGCTCCGGCAAGACTGTGATGATGAAGAACCTCATCGGCCTGCTGGCTCCAGAAGAGGGTGAAATCCTCTATAACGGACGGAATTTCAACCACTTCACCGACAAAGAGAAGGAGTCCATCCGCTCCGAAATGGGGATGGTGTTCCAAGGCTCCGCCCTGTTTGACTCGATGACCATCGAGGAGAACGTGATGTTCCCGCTCACGATGCTCACCTCCCAAAGCTGGAGCGAGAAAATCGATCGCGTGAACTTCTGCCTGAAACGGGTGGACCTTGAAGGCTCCAACAACCTGTATCCTGCCGAGCTGAGCGGCGGTATGAAGAAGCGCGCCGCCATCGCCCGCGCCATCGCCTGCAACCCCAAGTACCTCTTCTGCGACGAACCCAACTCCGGCCTCGACCCCAAAACCTCCCTCCTCATCGACGAGCTGATCTTTGAAATCACTCACGAGTTCAACATCACCACCGTCGTCAACACCCACGACATCAACTCCGTCATCACCATTGGAGAGACTATTTCCTTCATCTACCAAGGGAACCTTGAATGGCGCGGCAGCAAAGACAACGTGCTCACCTCCGACAACGAACGGCTCAACGACTTCATCTTCGCCCAACCCCTCACCCAACGAATCAGAGATTTAAGCTAATGATACTGAACGGTTTAGACTACATACTTCTCGTTCCCCTTCTTTGGGCCGTTTTCAAAGGTTTCAAAAACGGTCTCATCAAGGAGGTGTTTTCGTTGCTTGCGCTTATTTTGGGCATCTTCATCACCTACAAGTTCTCTTATTTTGTAGAAGAAAAACTGGATGGGATGTTCGCCGCCCATTACATCGCTTTTGTCATCACCTTTTTTGCCGTCCTCATCGGGGTTCATTTCGTCGGCGTGCTGGTGGAAAAAGTGATCAAACTAGCGGTTCCCAACTTTCTCAACCGATTGTTTGGCATCTGTTTTGGTATAGCCAAGTGGTTGTTTATCTGTAGCATCCTTCTCATCATGCTGGAAACCATTGACACCAAACAGAAAATATTGACTCCGAAACTCACGGAAAACTCCCTCTTTTATCCTTACGTGGAAAAATCCACCCATTTCATCGCCCATTGGGCTGGAAAAAACGATAACGACAATGAAAAAGACAATTCTTCTGATTCTGACGATACTGATGTGTCTGACGGCAGCTGCACAACGCATTGAAGCCCGCTTCGACAAGGACTTCTCCACCGACTCGCTCCTGAACAAGACATTGGGCGGCGGTGCCTCTTTCATCATTGACGGATGGCACCCCAACCTCGACTTCCAAATCAACGTTGATTATGTGGGACACCGCGGAGATGTTGATTACTGGGGTGTCGCACAGAGAATAAACAAGGTAAAAGCAGGCGTTTCCGCGCTCTATACCCACCCTTTGGGACAATATTTCCACCTCCGTGTCGGCGGCGACGTGTCATACAACAACATCAAAAAGGTGGTTACCAATTACATGGACACCCTTGCTCCGAACAATAGCGGTATTACCAGCACCACCTATCGCGCCCATCTGCTCGGCATCGGTGCCGTTGTGCAGGTACAGGCACAGTTGGGGAAACTGTTCCGTCTAGGAGTCGGCATCACCCCCACCTACCTCATCCCGCTCGCTCAAAAAGTGAGCGTCCCCGACAAAGAACCTTGCTTCAACAAGGGCATTTTCGACTTTCAACTGCATATAGGTCTGGAAATAAAACTAAATAACGATAACTAACTATGGCATTAATCAAATCTATCTCCGGCATTCGCGGAACCATCGGCGGAAAAGCAGGCGACAACCTCACCCCGCTCGATGTAGTGCAATTTGTTTCCGCCTTCATCACTTTGCTGAAAAACGGCGAAGAAAAACCGCTTACCATCATCATCGGGCGCGATGCCCGTGTTTCGGGTGAAATCATCAATAAACTGGCTTGCAGCACGTTGCAGTCTCTTGGAGTAAATGTGATTGACCTCGGTCTTTCCACCACCCCCACCGTCGAGATGGCCGTCATCCAACACAAGGCCGACGGCGGCATCATCCTCACTGCCTCGCACAACCCGATGCAGTGGAATGCCCTGAAGCTGCTCAATGCAAACGGTGAGTTCATTTCCGCCGCCGACGGGGCGAAAGTACTGGAAATCATTGAAAAACAAGATTATCAGTTTGCAGAAATCGGCAAACTCGGTACCTACAGCACTTACGACCGTGCCATCGAGGACCATATTGATGCCATCCTGAAGCTCGATTTGGTGGACGTGGATGCCATCAAACGGGCGCACTTTTCCGTCGCCCTCGACTGTGTCAACTCCACCGGCGGCATCGCCCTTCCGAAGCTGTTGGAGGCGCTTGGCGTCACGAATGTCACCGTGCTGAACGGCGAACCGACGGGTGTTTTCGCCCACAATCCGGAGCCGCTTCCGCAGCATCTGCACGACCTGTCGAACCTCATCGCCCGCGGCCGTTTCGACGTGGGCTTTGTGGTCGATCCCGATGTGGACCGCCTCGCTATCGTCCGTGAGGACGGGCAGATGTTCGTGGAGGAATACACTCTCGTGGCCGTCGCCGACTACATCCTGCAGCACACCAAGGGGAACACGGTTTCCAACCTGTCGTCCACCCGCGCCCTCCGCGACGTAAGTGCGCGTTACGGCGTGGAGTACAACGCTTCCGCCGTGGGTGAAGTGAACGTGGTGGAGAAGATGAAGGCGACGAACGCCATCATCGGAGGCGAAGGCAACGGCGGCGTCATCTATCCCGCCCTGCACTACGGCCGCGACGCGCTGGTAGGTATCGCGCTGTTCCTCAGCTATATGGCAACTTCCGGGAAAAGTTGTACTGAAATTCGCCGCCAGTATCCCGTTTACGTCATCTCCAAGAACAAGATTGAGCTGCGTCCGAATATGGACGTGAAGGCCATTTTAGCCCACATCGCCGAAAAGTATGCCGACAAGCAGGTCAACACCATCGATGGGGTGAAAATCGACTTCGACAACGGTTGGGTGCATCTGCGTCCGTCGAACACGGAGCCCATCATCCGCATTTACGCCGAGGCCGAAACCGAAAGTCTCGCCGATAATATGGCGACCAAGATTATCGGGGACATAAGGGAGTTTTTGAGGGGGTAAAGGAGATTTATTGTACCTTTGCACCCGTATGAAAAAAATAACCATTACCCTTGCCCTTATCCTGTGTTTTGTGCTTAATTCTTTGGCACAAAAACCGATAGCTTTCTCCAAAGAGAAAGACGATTATGTGATTTTGGTAGCAGAAAACCGTACTACCGCCGAAGCAGACGCCGCCGCCGTACTGAAATCTTACCTTGAAAAACTGTTCGAGCGAGAGTATGAGATTGTCACCGACGCCACCTTCAAAGGACCGCACGCCATCTCCGTCGGACGCAACAAACTGTCGGAGAAGCTGTTTCGCAAATACAGCCCTCAACTGCACGATGACGGCTTCCTTCTCCACACCGACGGCAGCCACCTCTACATCATCGGCAACGACTCCGCCAAGTCAAACCTGTACGGCGTTTACCACCTGCTGGAAAACTACCTCGGCTGCACCTACACCTGCCAGAACCACATCCACTACGAGAAACTTCCCGATGAGGTGGTGCTCAGCATCCACGAGCTCCAGAACCCCTCGTTCCAGTACCGTGAGACCCTGCACCTCATTCCCAACATCGACCAGACCTACGCCGACTGGCACAAACTCCACAACCGTCGCGACTTCGACCGCAACTGGGGGATGTTCGTCCACACGTTCCGCCACCTGATTCCGGTGGAGACCTACTTCGACCAACACCCCGAATGGTTCTCCGAAATCCGAGGGCAGCGGGTGCGCGACGGACAGCTCTGTCTCAGCAATCCTGAAGTGTTGGAGGAGCTTTGTAAAAATCTGGAAAAGAAGATGAAAGCCGAACCCGACAAGAAGATCTGGTCGGTGTCGCAGAACGACAACGAGTCGTCCTGTACCTGCGCCCGCTGCCGCCACCTCGACTCGCTCTACGGCGGTCCGTCCGGCACCATGCTATACTTCGTCAACCAAGTGGCGGCCCGCTTCCCCGACAAGGTCATCTCCACGCTCGCCTACCAGCAGACCCGCCGTCCACCTCAAAACATCCAACCCGCCGACAACGTCAACATCATGTTCTGCTCCATCGAATGCCCGCGGCAGCTGCCTATCGCCGAGGTGGACAAGGGCTTCCAGAAAGACATGGCCGGCTGGACGGCACTGACACACAACATCTTCCTGTGGGATTATGTGGTACAGTTCCGCAACTATATGGATCCGTTCCCGAACCTGCACGTGCTCCAGCCCAACCTCCAGAACTTCCACAAACACGGCATCCCGATGATCTTCGAGCAGGGTTCCAACCAGAACATCACCGAGAACTGCGAGTGGCGCACCTTCCTCCTTGCCCACCTGCTTTGGGACGTGAACACCGATGTGAACGAGCTCCGCGACCGCTTCCTTGACGCCCACTACGGCGAAAACCGCTCTGACTACATCAAGCAGTATTTCGACGTGATGCGGCAAGCACTGCTTGACTCGAAGCAGGTGCTCAACATCTATGGATATCCAATGGACGCCCGCAACGGGTACCTCGCGCCCGACAAAATCAAGTACTACCGCTCAATGTTCGCAGCGGCGTACAAGGAGGTGCCGGAAGAGGACTGCACGCCCGAAGACCGCCGTTTTTACGACGACCGCCTGCGGCTCCTGGAGCTGTCGCTCGACTACGCCATCCTCGACCTTTCGCTGAACGAACTGTCGCCGGAACTCTCCTTCTTCCGCACCAACGGCAACGGGGAAAGGGAGGCGCGTCCGGAAATGATAGAGATGGCCAAACGGTTCGTCAAGGACTGTGAGCGACTGGGCGTTAAGCAATTGGACGAAGCCCGCTATACACCGGCGCAGCTATGGGAGAACATCGAAAACCAGGTGCGCAAAGGGACGGGACGGAATCTCGCCGCAGGAAAGAATATCACCTGCGCCACCGAATGGAGCAGCCAGTATGACGTGGGCGGTCCGAAAGCCCTCACCGACGGCAAGTTCGGCCAAATGGACTTCCACTTCAACTGGCTCGGCTTCTGGGGCCACGATATGGACGTCACCATCGATCTCGAAAGCGAACAAACCGTGAACGAAGTCACCGCCGACTTCCTCTACTACCCCCTTTCGTGGATTTTTGCACCCAAGAAAATCACCTGCTATATTTCTGAAAATAAGAACGATTGGAAAGAAATCGACAGCAAATCCTTCCAAAATGGGGAGGATCTGATTGAGTGCAAAATCGTCAGTTTCCGTTTTGCCGACTTGAAACAAAAGGGCCGGTACGTACGGGTGGTGGCGGAGTCGCTGCTCACCAATCCGGAATGGCACCGCGGTGTGGGCCTGCCCTGCTGGATTTTCTGCGACGAGGTAATTGTACGGTAATTCGCCTTTACTCGTAGTATTCGAAAGCGTCAATGATGTCGAGATAGACACCGTCGGCGTGACCTATTTTTTGCACAAAGGAAAATATAACGTTATTATACATCACTCCCCTTCCTCCAGCATAAAAAGTTCCTCCACCGTCTTGCCGAAATAGTGCGCCATCTTCAGTGCCAGCAGGGTACTGGGAACGTATTTCCCTAATTCTATGGAATTGACTGCCTGACGGGTCACGCCGATTTTTTCGGCCAGTTCGCCTTGGGTGATGTTCACCTCGGCACGTGCCACCTTAATCCTGTTTTTCATTGCGCAAAGAACGTTTATTAAAATACAAACGAAGGTAAAAACATATAATGAAGACGTATAAGGTGGAGAAAACATTGAACTGCATTACCGTCAGAAAATCAAAGCCCCATACAAAAATCAGACAGAGCAACATAAGCCCGCTGTTGATATACAGTGACAAGATCAGTGACTCGTACCGAAGCTGCTCGATAAATTCGTCATCTTCCCTATTGCGGGAAAAGCCAATGAAAATGCCGCCCACGATGAGCAAAATGCCTATCATTGTCAGCAGCAGGTCAGCGTTCGGCCCGAATAAGGAGAAGTACGCCTTGCTCTCCAACGGCTCCATTCCAAACAACTCCCGGAGATAATTGATGCTCAAGTCGCCATCCATAGAAAAATAAACAACAATCAATGCAAGGGTGATTCCCAATATCCACCATCCTGCTTTCTTGTATCCGCTTGGTAATAAGAATTTTGTGTTTTTCATAGCTAAAAAATTTAAGGGTTAGACATTTTGTTTTTGACGCTGCAAAAATACACAAAACTTTACAAAAAGCAAGTATAAATTACAAAAAGTAATGTTTTTAATACAATTTACAACAAACATCCGCCAACTTTCCAGCTGGCGGATGTTATATCAAACCGTAAATCGTGATTATTTTACGCTCTCTATAATGCTGTCATCCACGAGGTTGGGAAGGGTAACTTTCAGTTCGGGACAGATGGCCATCGCACGCTTGATGGCGAACATGGCGCCCTCGTTGCGAGCCCAGCTGCGGCGCGAAATGCCATTGTTGACATCCCAGTGCAGCATCATCCTGAGCCGACGGTCGCACTCGGCACTGCCGTCCAGCACCATACCGAAGCCGCCGTTCATCACTTCACCCCAGCCGACACCGCCGCCGTTGTGGATGCTCACCCACGTGGCACCCCGGAAGCTGTCGCCGATGACGTTCTGCACCGCCATGTCGGCACAGCGGTTACTGCCGTCGTAGATGTTGCTGGTCTCACGGAACGGGCTGTCGGTGCCGCTCACATCGTGGTGGTCACGGCCGAGCACGATGGGCGCGCTGATCTCACCCTTGCGGATGGCCTCGTTGAAACGGGCGGCAATCTTCGTACGACCTTCACAATCGGCATAGAGGATACGGGCCTGGCTGCCCACCACCAAGTGGTTCTCCTTGGCACCCTTGATCCACTGGATGTTATCGTGCATCTGCTGTTGGATTTCGGCGGGCGCAGTAGCAGCGATTTCCGCCAACACCTCCATCGCAATATGGTCGCTCTTGTCGAGGTCTTCGGGCTTGCCGCTGGTGCATACCCAACGGAACGGACCGAAACCGTAGTCGAAACACATCGGTCCCATAATATCCTGAACGTAGGAAGGATAGCGGAAGGCGGTATTGTCGGCGTTCCAGATGTCGGCACCGGCGCGACTGCTTTCCAACAGGAAGGCGTTGCCATAGTCGAAGAAGTACATCCCCTTGGCCGTCAGCTTGTTGATGGCAGCCACATGGCGGCGCAAGCTCTCTTGCACGGCCGCTTTGAACTTTTCGGGTTCTTCCGCCATCATCACCTTGGCATCCTCGAAGGAGATTCCGACGGGATAGTAACCTCCGGCCCACGGGTTGTGGAGCGAGGTCTGGTCACTTCCGAGATCTACCTGAATGTTGTTGGCGGCACAGTATTCCCAGAGGTCCACCACATTGCCCTGATAGGCGAAGCTCTTGGCCAGCTTCTTGGCGCGGGCTTCGTTCACAGCGACGAACAGCTCGTCGAGATTTTCGTAAACTTCGTCCACCCAACCTTGGGTATAGCGTTTCTGCGTGGCGCTCGGGTTAATTTCGGCGGTGATGGAGACCACTCCGGCAATATCACCGGCTTTGGGCTGGGCTCCGCTCATGCCACCAAGGCCGGCGGTAACGAACAGCTTGCCGGCGGTGCCGCCGCCAAGCTTGCGGGCGGCGTTCAGCACCGTGATGGTGGTGCCGTGCACAATGCCCTGCGGTCCGATATACATGTAACTGCCGGCGGTCATCTGGCCGTACTGCGTCACGCCGAGGGCGTTGTAGCGCTCCCAGTCGTCGGGCTTGCTGTAGTTGGGGATCATCATACCATTGGTGACGACCACACGCGGAGCCTCCTTGTGCGACGGGAACAGTCCCAGCGGGTGGCCGGAGTACATCACGAGGGTCTGCTCGTCGGTCATCTCCGACAGATACTTCATCACGAGGCGGTATTGGGCCCAGTTCTGGAAGACGGCGCCGTTGCCGCCGTAGGTGATCAGTTCGTGCGGGTGCTGGGCCACAGCGGGGTCCAAGTTGTTCTGGATCATCAGCATGATGGCGGCAGCCTGCCGGCATTTGGCGGGGTACTGGTCAATGGGGCGGGCATACATCTCGTAGTCGGGACGGTAGCGGTACATGTAGATTCGACCGTATTTGTGCAGTTCCTCCATAAATTCCGGCGCGAGGGTGGCGTGGAGGGAGGGGTCGAAGTAGCGGAGCGCGTTGCGCAAGGCCAGCTTCTTCTCTGCGGGGGTCAGAATATCCTTACGCTTCGGGGCGTGGTTGACCGTTGTGTCATAAGGTTTCTGTGCGGGCAATTTGGAAGGAATGCCCTGCATAAGATCCTGTTGGAATTCCTGTAAAGTCATATATACAATGTTTTAATATTTGTCACAAAAAGGTTGCAAAGATACAAAATTTCACTATTTCACCGGTCGGTTGTCCAGCAACCACATGGTTCCGTCGCCGTTGACCACATGTGTGTTTTCCTCTTGGAGCAGCAGGTTGTCGATATAGACGGGGTTATTTTTTTCACGGAGGCGGTTGCGGACGGACACTACGATACGGTCAGTGGCGGAGACATTTGGTATTCCGTAGCCGACACGCGCCCATCCGTTGAATACGTGAGAAACGTATCCATCAAGGTCTGACTGATCGTGGTAGATCTTTCTGCCATCGGGCGAAAATCTTTCCACACGGTACTGGTAGTAGCCGGAGCGATTGTCTAAATAGTCGTTGAGCAGGAAGGAGACCACCACCGTGCCGGAAAGGTTCGGGCAGCCGTCGTAAACGGTTTCCCAGTAGGTGACATAGTGCTCGGCAGCACCCTCACCGGCAAAGGCGGTTTGGGTGGGCGTGTCATCAAAAGTGTGGAGGACGAAGCGGGCGGCGGAATCATTGCAAAAAACTCCGGGAGCCGTTTCGTATAGGGAGCAAGAATCCGCGAATTGGGACATCTTTTTTTGAAAATCCGATTCATACCGGTGAAAATCAGCAATTTCCATCTTATAAAAATCAATGCCGTTGGCGGAGAAGAGCGGTTCGGCATACTCCAGCAGTTGCCTCTCCTCATCGCGAATCCAGCCGTCCGTCGGAGCCGTCAGCAGAATCGGGCGTTGGTCGGGAAGGGCGGAAAGCACTGGAAACGGCAGGTACGGAGGTTGCACCAATGCCAAGTTGTCGTAAACCTGTGCAATGACGGAACGGCTGGCATTGATGGCATGCATCGGCAATCCCGTCTTGGCAGAAACATAAAAAGCACGACCGAAATCCTCATTGGCGACCGGAAAGTACAAATGTTCCGAACCAACACTGAAATAGGGCAACGGCAACTGCGACTGATATTGGGAGGCATCCAGCATTTTTACCCATTGATTCTCTGGAAGATGATTGTTTACATCCGAAAAAATCGGACTTGGATGTTTGGAAGCCCATCGAAACCAATACAAAGTATAGATGCCTACCACATCCGCCACCAAAGCAGTTATGGTGAGTGCTAAAATTGATATTTTCTTGGCAGGACGAGAGCTTTGAACATATTCTGAAATGACATAAATGGCAACGATATTCATTACAAAGAAAAACAGCCAGCCGAAACGTCCGAGAGCACGGAGCTGCCCTATCGGCCCCAAGTGGGCAAGAAAGCGTAATGGGAACCACAACAACGGAATTCCAAAGGAGAAAAGCAGCACTATCACTGAAGTCCAGAACATCAGGTTAAGGAACTCCTGATCAGTAACACGCAACAATTCGTTCCATTTTCGGTGACAAGCTTTCACAACGGTTTTTACCATACCCACGATGAAAACAGCTAAGGCCGTCCATCCAATCCAAACATGCCCTTCCCACCCGGACAATATGGGCAGACCGAAGCGGCCATTCGGGAAAAAGACTCCTATCAAATTGCCGCCATATTTGTAAAAACCTGTCGGAAGCAAGGCACGCACACCGCCATTTCCGCCTGTCTGCACCAGCAAACCGAACAACACCATCGGCACCACCATCTGTAGAAGGCACTGACATACGGATTTCCAGACTGGCACTTCACCTTTTTTCTTTTTTGAAAAAAGAAGATAAAGCCATACCATTGCCCATATCGCACCAATGAAGATGACGTAATAGGGATGGGCCAACATCGCAAAAAAGGTGAGCAGAGCAATCCATATGCAATAACGGATTCCTCGTGTAATCCACCATTGGAAAAACAAATAGAGTCCACAAGGAATAATGAAAAGATAGGTTAACGTAAGATGCGCCCCTACCCTGCCCATTTGTGGCGAGAAAAAGGTGATAGTCACGGCAGAGATAATGGCCAGCCACTCCGGTACTTTCAGCTCATGGAAAATCAGATATAGAAAAAGAGGACACAACAAAATGCTCACGACGAGCACAAGGTTCATCAGCAAGAGCGTGTAGTCGGAAAAATCGCCGATGCCCGCACGACGCAGCCATTGCAGCGGCGCCGAGACAAACGTCTGGCACCCCGTATAGGTGGTCTCCTCTCCATAAGGGTAGTTCATGCTTCCGCAATGGCGGACCGAACTGTCATACTTCGCCTGCCAATAGGTATTGAAGATATCCTTCTGGATATCGCCACCGTCGCCGAACATATTGGTCTTCAGATGGAGAAACGGAAATGTCCCAAAGAGGGCGAGAAGGACCGCCACCGATGCGACAAACGTCAGCGGAATGCCGATGGCCTTTGTACGCCCCTTCATTCCACCACCTCCTTTACAATGTAGATGGGACGGCCTTTCACCTCATCGAAAATGTAGCCGATGTACTGGCCGACAATTCCAATGACAAACATCTGGATGCTGGCGAAGGCACTCATAAACACAACCAAGGTGGTGTAGCCAGAGACAGGAGTGTCAAAGATCCACATCACCAAGGAATAGACAATAAGAATCAGGCTGATAACTCCAAAAAGGATGCCGGTGAAAATGCCTAAACGCAGAGGGGCTTTGGAGAAAGAAGAGGTAGCAGAAAAAGAGAGTTTCACTAATTTGAAAAAGGAATACTTGCTGTGTCCAGCCTTACGCTCCTCTGCCTTGTATTCAAGAGTGGTCTTGGGAAAACCCACTAATTGGACGATACCTCGCAGGAAACGAGTACGCTCCCGGAAGTCGGTTTTAAGTACTGCCGCCACACGCTTGGAAATCAGGAAAAAATCGGAGGCATTTTCTGCCAGTTTCACATCAGAAATCAGGTTAATAAAGCGATAGAACAGCCGCGAATTGGTCTTTTGGAAGACACTGGCATCCACACGGTCGGTGCGCACCATGTTCACCACATCAAATCCGTCGCGCCAGCGGGCCACCATTTCTGGAATTTTCGCTGGAGGATGCTGTAGGTCACTGTCCATGCAAACCACCACTTCTCCGTGACTATAGTCAATGCCTGCCAGCATGGCCGCCTCGTGCCCGAAGTTTTTCGAAAAACTAACCATCCGCACATGAGGGTCACTCTCCGCAATCGGGCGCAGAAGGTCACCACTGCCGTCAGTGCTTCCGTCATCCACAAAAATCAGCTCGTACGTTTCGGGCATCTGCCGCAACACGTGAGTCATCTCTTCGTATGTGTGGCGGATCCCTTCCGCCTCATTGTAAACGGAAACCACCACCGACAAAACAGGGGAATCGTCCATAATCCTATCTTTTTATTAATGGTAAAGAGGCTGCAAAAATACAAATTAGTTCATCAAGTTCATCAGATTTGTAAAGCTCATCAAGTTAAAAGGTTTGAAAATTTTACTTTCCCACTTTTCAGTTTTCAGTTTTCAATTTTCAGTTTTTGTCGTATCTTTGCCGCTCGTTTTAGAACAATTAAATTTCCTTATAAAATGATCAAAATAACTTTACCTGATAATTCAGTAAAAGAATTTGAAAAAGGGACTACCCCCTACCAGATTGCTTTGTCCATCAGCGAAGGTCTTGCCCGTAACGTGTTGGCAGCCAAAGTAAACGACAAGGTTGTCGCTTTGAACTACGAGATTAATGACGATGCTTCCGTCACCCTGCTGACGTGGAACGACCCCGAAGGGAAAGCCGTCTATTGGCACTCTTCCGCCCACCTGATGGCGGCAGCAATTTCCGAACTTTATCCGAATGCCAAGTTCGGTATCGGCCCCAGCATCGAGAACGGCTTCTACTACGACATCGACTTTATGGACGAGACCATCTCCTCCGACAATTTTCCCGCCATCGAAGCCAAGATGCAGGAAATCGCCTCACAGAAGATCCAGTTCGTCCGCAAGGAGGTCTCCAAAAAAGAAGCCCTCGACTATTTCAGCAAGAAAGGCGAAGTCTATAAAGTGGAGTTAATCAACGACTTGGAAGACGGCACTATCACGTTCTACGAAAGCGGTGCCTTCACCGACCTCTGCCGCGGACCGCACCTCTTCAACACCGCCCCCATCAAAGCCATCAAGCTCATCAACACCGCCGGTGCCTACTGGCGCGGCGATGAGAAGCGCAAACAGCTCACCCGTATCTACGGTATCACCTTCCCCAAGAAGAAAGAGCTCGACGAATATCTCGTGATGCTGGAGGAGGCGAAAAAGCGCGACCACCGCAAACTCGGTAAGGAGATGGAACTCTTCACTTTCTCCCAGAAGGTAGGTCAGGGCCTGCCGTTGTGGCTTCCCAAAGGCACCGACCTGCGCAAGCGTCTCGAAAACTTCCTGACGAAGGTGCAGAAAAAATATGGTTACCAGCAGGTTATCACTCCCCACATCGGAAATGTGGAACTGTATAAAACCTCCGGTCACTATGCCAAATACGGCGCGGACTCCTTCCGCCCGATCACCACTCCGCAGGAGGGAGAGGCTTACTTCCTCAAACCGATGAACTGCCCCCACCACTGCGAAATCTACGCCTCCAAGCCGCGTTCGTACCGCGACCTCCCGCTCCGTCTGGCCGAATTCGGCACCGTCTATCGCTACGAGCAGAGCGGTGAGCTGCACGGCCTCACCCGCGTGCGCAGCTTCACGCAGGACGACGCCCACCTCTTCTGCACCTCCGACCAGATCAAGGAAGAGTTCTGCAAGGTGATTGACATCATCCTTTACATCTTCAAGACGTTAGACTTCAAAGACTACGTCGCCCAGATTTCCCTCCGCGACCCCAACAACAAGGAGAAATACATCGGTTCGGACGAGAACTGGCACAAGGCCGAAAGCGCCATCATTGAGGCAGCTGCTGAAAAGGGGCTGAACACGGTGGTGGAATACGGCGAAGCTGCTTTCTACGGCCCGAAACTCGACTTTATGGTGAAGGACGCCATCGGCCGCAAGTGGCAGCTCGGCACGGTTCAGGTGGATTACAACCTGCCCGAACGCTTCCAGCTCGAATACACCGCGCCCGACCAGAGCAAACAGCGCCCGGTGATGATCCACCGCGCCCCGTTCGGCTCCATGGAACGCTTTGTGGCGGTGCTGCTCGAACACACTGGCGGCAACTTCCCGCTCTGGCTCACCCCCGACCAGGTCATCATCCTGCCCATCAGTGAGAAATTCCTCGGCTATGCCCAGAAGGTGCGCGAAATTCTCGACGACAACGACATCCGCGCCATCGTCGATGAGCGTAACGAAAAGGCGGGCCGCAAGATCCGCGATGCCGAGGTCAGCAAAGTGCCCTTCATGGTCATCGTGGGTGAAAAGGAAGAAACCGACGGAACCGTTTCTGTCCGCCAGCACGGTGCGGGCGACAAAGGCACGATGCCCATCGCCGACTTTATCAGCCTCATCAAGCAGACCATCGACCAAGAATTACAGAAATAATTGATTATTAACCCTTTAAATTTTATCAAGATGAAAAAAGTATTTTTAATGTTATTTGTAGTTGCACTTGCAGTCTGCGGTTGCAAAGATGATTCCTACGAATCCGCCAACTATGTCGGCACCTACGCTGGCACCTTCAACATCGTGAAGCAGAATGAAAGCGGTTCTTCCACCAAGACCGGTAAGCTGCATTTCACTCAAAACCCCGCCAACAAGGAGAATCTCCTTTGGGAATACAGCATTGATATGCAGAAAACTTCTTCCGGCGTTTTCGAAACCTCTGAGAACACCTTCACCACGGAGATGATCAAGGCCGCCACTACCCTCATCAACATTGACGAGTACACCAACGAAACCATTGACAAGATTTTGGCAAAGGCCACGTTCGACGGCTCTTCCGTTACGATGAAGATCTACTACAAAGCCACCATCCTCGGTGTGGAAGCCGATGTGGTGATTGCCACGTTTACGGGCACGAAAGAATCAAAGTAATTTATTGAATTACAAGAAAAAGGAAGCGGGTTTTCGAATAGAAGGCCCGCTTTTATTCTCTCACAGACTGCGCAAACCCATACTAAAAACGTCTGTGGCAGTCCCCGAGATCTACGGGTAAACAAAAAAACATGACACGGGAAAAGGAAATATACAAGGTCACCCTGTTGGGAAGTGCGGGTAATATCGCCCTGCTGACCTTCAAGTTCATTGCCGGTATTGTCGGACATAGCAGCGCGATGATTGCTGATGCGGTACATTCGCTATCCGACTTCGTCACCGACCTCATTGTGCTGGCCTTTGTCAGCATCAGTGCCAAGCCGCAGGACGCATCGCACGACTACGGACACGGAAAGTTCGAGACGTTGGCCACTTTTTTCATCGGGCTGGCATTGGTCGCGGCCGCCACGGGCATCATCGTTTCGGGCAGCCTCAAACTGACAGACTGGCTTCACGGCGCACAGTTGGAAGCACCTGGAAAGCTTGCTTTGTGGGCAGCTTTGGTTTCCATTGCGGTGAAAGAAATCCTCTACCAATATACCTATTGGAAAGGAAAGAAACTTGATTCCAAGGCAGTGATGGCCAATGCATGGCATCATCGCAGCGACGCGCTCTCCTCCATCGGTGCCGCTGTAGGTATCGGTGGTGCCATCCTGCTTGGCGACCGCTGGACGGTGCTTGACCCTATCGCCTCCATTGTGGTGGGGGCCATGCTGCTGAAAGTGGCGTGGGAATTGCTCAAAACCAGCATCGGCGAACTGACCGAACAGTCGCTGCCGGACGAGACCGAGCAAGAAATTGAACAGATCATCACCTCCTTTCCCGGAGTGACGGAGCCGCACAACTTACGCACCCGCCGTATCGGCAGCCGCATCGCCATTGAGGCGCACATCCGTATGGACGGGAATCTGACGTTATACGAGGCGCACGAACGTACCAGCGCCATCGAACAAAAACTGAAGGAGACATTCGGTACGGAGACGCACGTCACGCTGCACACGGAACCCAAACATTAGCGTCTCCCGCAGAAGTTATTTGCCCGCAGACAGCGCAGACTATCGCAGAGTTTTTCTGCGTAGGTCCGCGAGTTCTGCGGGAGAGAAAAGTCTGCGGGAAAATTAATATTGGATCCTCTCCATCAAGGAATAATCTAATGTGGGATATGGCTTGAAACTACGGTCGTATCGGTTTATTTTATGCAGCATAGCGTCATCGGGATTGATGTCCCATTGTGAATTGTCTTCGGCAACTGCAACCAGCAAATCCTCTTGTCCAAAACATAGATACAACCAATTTCCCGTATGCTTTTTGAACAATTCTGGCTTGCACCACGCCTGGACTGTGCAGGAGCAGAAGACCCAAATGTCATCCGTGAGTTCGTACAAATACTGTCGCGACACGCCATACGGAAAGGTGATCACATAGTATCCGCCATATCTCCAAAGAAACGGCAAATTATCAATCTTTTCCTCTTCCTTTATTTCCACTCTATCACAAATGCATTGCTTTAGTGTTTCAAAATCCCTCACATTTTCTATTAATAGAATGGTAGTTGTATCTACAGGTTTGCAAGTTCCATTATCTATGGAATATGCTAACTGATTCAGATATTGTTGTTTCCTCTTTTGTTCTTTTACCCACCATTTATGGTTTATCTTATTGAAAAACAACGAATTAATGAGAAAATATAAAGAAAAACCGCCAATGAACCCGAAGACAATTAACCAATCTATGATGGTTCGAAAATTTATATGCAAGGGTTCAGAGAGCAACTCTTTCGCATACACTACTGGCACCCACCCAGAAAGCACTGCTAACAGGAGAAAAACCAGTCTAGGAATCAAATTCGATTGTTTATTGGAGAGTGGCATACCGGTAATTCCATTTGCGTTGCAAAAATAGTGTTTTTCCCGCAGAAAAATGTTCTCCCGCAGACAGCGCAGATTTTCGCAGAGAAAAAGTCTGCGATAGTCTGCGAATTCTGCGGGAAACAAACAAGGTCTGCGGGAGAATCACCCCTTCACGCACTGCATGATGCTGTGGCCGAGTCCGAGGCCGTCGTGGATTTTTTCAATCTTCAGGCCTGAAGTCTCCACGCAGCGGGCCATGTCTTCGGAATAGTACATCTTGCTGTTGCCATTGGCTAACGCCGTGAAGTAGAGACTGATTTGTGCCAGACAGTAGGAAGCCGTTTCGAAACGCTGACGGTCCCAGAAGGTTTCCATAATGTACAGCTTGCTTCCTTCACGCATCGACTTGGCGGCGCGGCTCAGGATGCTGCACACCTGCTCTTCCGAGAAGCAGTCGAGGAACTGGCTCATCCAGATGGCGTCGAAGCCTTCGGGAAAAGCCGTGG
Source organism: Bacteroidales bacterium (assembly GCA_017961265.1). GTDB lineage: Bacteria > Bacteroidota > Bacteroidia > Bacteroidales > WCHB1-69 > UBA1756. Next base: position 114,560 of record JAGCXN010000006.1, read on the forward strand.
CCTCGTCCAACAAGTTGCAACCGTGCCCGTGAATGCGGTCGGCGCCGTCGAGACCGGCGGTGGCTTTCCGCATCATCTCCAACTGCTGCGGCAGGTCCATAATCGTGACATTCACTTCCTTGTCGAACGTGACGCACCGCGTAGCCCAGCGACCGGTGTTGCCGCCCACATCCAACAGCGTCTTCGGATGCTCCGCAAAGACAATCTGCAGAGCCTCGTCGAACGAGTTGTCGGAGTAAAAGTGGTCGAAGCCGAACCAGCTCTTCTGCACCTGCGGGGGCAGTTGTGACAGCCCCTCGTAGATGGTGGGCCAGCTGCCGAACACTTTCAACCCTTCCGGTTTCCCGTTGAGAATGGCCTCCTCCAAGTTGAAGAGCCCGAGGTAATTCACGTCGTGGTTGAAGTCCATGTTCACCCGCGCCATCTGGTCGTTGAGTAGGAACCAGCCGGCTTTGGCCAGACGGAACTTTCCGTCTTTCAGCAGGATAGTGCCGATGGTGAGCGAAGACTCTAACAGTACCTGCGCCCCATAGTGCGACAGGTGGGCCTTTTCTGCAATCTCGTCCATCGTCAGACCCTCCTTATGGTCGTCCAACATCTGGAAAATGCCCCATTTCACCATCAGGCGCGACACCTGAAAAACAACGGGACCGAAGGCAATCTCTTGCGCAAGCCGTTGCGCCTGAATCGCCGAAAAACGCTCTTTGGAATAAATATCGTGCATAATCTATTTATTTTTCAGTTTTCAATTTTCAGTTTTCATTTCCCAAAAGTCGAAGTAGTTGAACCACTGTTCGGGATGTTGGTGGAGGACGTTCTCGAGGGCTTGGGCGTAGGAGGCGGCAATCTGCTCGCTCTGCTTTCGGATGGGGAGCGTGCGGTCAGGCGGCGCAAGCGGTTGGATGATACTATGATACAGCCGTCCCCGCACCTTGGTGTTGATGATGGAGATGACAGGCACCTCCAGCTGTGCCGCCAGCAGGAACGAACCCAACGGGAACTTTGCATCTTGGCCGAGGAAGTTGACTGTCAGGGTTTTGTTGCTCCCCCAGATGCGGTCGCACAAGATAGTGACGATTTCCCCGTTTTCCAACGCCTCCTTGATGATGAAAAGGTGGGAAAGATCCTCCTCCACCGTCACCAGCCGTATATTGTTGCGGCTGAAGGAGTTGCTTCGCCGCTGCATCAGCATCGCCCCTTCACCGCCGTAAATCACGGCGTTGATCCGTTTGTTGTCCTGACGGATGCAGTGTCCCGCCAGTTCGTAATTGCCGATGTGCGCCCCCGCGATGATGAATCCGCCGGGCTGGTCCAGCAACTCACGGATGACCGCCTCGTTCTCAATCTCGAACCGGAACTGCTCCGTATTGCCGGCCAACACCGCAAAACGGTCCAGCACCACCTGTCCGAAAAGGAGGTGGTTGCCTACCGTCTTCCAGAAGGACTTCCATCCGGAGAAATGATGTATTTCTTTAAAATAACGGAAGATGCAGCCAAATGCCTTATGGTTGACCACGCAATAGACAGGCACGACCAACGGCAGCACGGGGTACAAGACCGTCACCTTCACGAATTTCAAGAATCCGAAAAGGAAACGCTGCCCGAAATTGCCGCCACCGGTTTTACCGGTCCACTGCACTTCCGTCTGCTGCGCCATTACGCCATCTTGCTTTCAACGTAATCATAGAACTGCGCCAGCGTCTTCACGCCCTTCATGTCCTCGGGTTTGATCTTGATCTTGAAATGCTTCTCCACGATGACGGCAATATCCACAAAATCAAGGCTGTCAATCTTCAAATCCTCTTTCAGCAGAGCATCATCCTTGAGCTTCTCCGCATCAATTTCCAATTCTTCAATCAAAAAGTCGTTGACGATTCTGATAATTTCTGTTCTGTCCATAAATTAGTTATAAGGTTAAAGGTGATAGGTAATAGGTGATAGGTAGAAGGTAATAGGTGATGGGTGATGATAGTTATAAAGAGGGGTTGTGCGTTGGCAACCTCCTACTTTATACCTTTTACTTTTTACGTTATTTTTCACCCTTTCATCCTTTCATCTCTTCATCATATGTTTTAGTTTTCAATTTTCAGTTTTCATTTTTCCATTCTCCGGATGACCAGCGCGCTGTTTGTTCCGCCGAAACCGAAAGAGTTGGAGAGGTAGGTCTGGATTTTCTTTTCCGTGGTGAGGGGGACGATGTTGAGGTTCTGGGAGTGTTCGTCGGGGTTCTCGAAGTTGATATTGGGGGCGATGAAGTCGTTGAGCATCATTAGGTTAGAATAGACGATCTCGCTGCCGCCTGCCATCCAGCACTCATGGCCGGTCATTGACTTGGTGGAAGAGATCGGGGTTTTCAGCTCCCCGAAGAGGTGGTTGAGGGCGTCGGCTTCGAACGCATCCCCCTGCAGGGTGGAGGTGGCGTGGGCGTTGATGTAGTCGATGTCGGACGGTTTCACCCCTGCGTCCTTCATTGCCCGCTCCATGGCGATGCAGGAACCGAGGTCGCTGGGCTGCGAGATGTTGGCGCCGTTGGACGAGAACCCGTAGCCGATCACTTCGGCGATGATGAGGGCACCGCGTTTCACGGCGTGTTCGTACTCCTCCAGAATCACCGTTGCTGCACCGCCGCTCGGTACCAAGCCGTCGCGGTCGCGGTCGAACGGGCGGGAGGCCTTGGTGGGGTCGTCCACGCGGGTGGAAAAGGCACTGATGGCATCGAAACTACTCATCGACAGGTAGTTGACCTCTTGTGCGCCGCCACAAATCACCATGTCTTGCAGTCCCTGACGGATGAACATCAGTCCCAGTCCGATGGCGTGAGAGCCACTGGCGCAGGCGGCGCTGATGGTGATGTTGATGCCTTTCAGTTTGAAGATGGTGGAAAGGTTCATCGTCACCGTCGAGTTCATCGACTGGAAGATGGCGCCGGAGCCTTGCAGGGTGGTGTCCTTGGTCTCCAACGTGTGCATGTGCGCCTCAATCACCGACTTCGCTGACGAGTCGTTGCCGTAGAGCACCCCGACTTCGTTGTTTTCGAGGTAGTCGAGGTCAATGCCGGCGTTGCGCAATGCTTCTGCGGTGGCCATGTAGGCGTATTCGCCTTCTTCGGCAAGGCAGATGCGGGCGCGGCGGTCGAGCAGCCCCTTCAGTTGCGGGCGTTCCACGATACCCGTGAGCGGCGAGCGGTAACCGTATACAATACGCTCCGGATCAATGCCGATGCCCGACTTCCCGTCATATAACGATTGCCGCACCTCCTCCAGATTCTTCCCGAGGCACGACCAGATTCCCATTCCTGTAATAACGACTCTTCGCATAAAAGTTAAGAGTTAAAAGTTGAAAGTTAAAAGTTTATGTATAAAGTCCACCGTTAATCGAGACCACCTCGCCGTTGATGTAGGCGGCGTTGTCGGAGGCGAGGAAACCGACGAGGGCGGCTACTTCCTCCGGTTTGCCGAACCGGCCGCATGGAATCTGTTTCTTGAGGGTGTCCTTGTCGAGGTCTTTGGTCATGTCGGTGGCGATGAACCCCGGTGCCACGGCGTTGACCGTCACCTTGCGGGGGGCCACTTCCTGCGCCAGCGCTTTCGTCGCCCCGATGAGGGCCGCCTTTGCCGTTGAATAGTTCACCTGCCCGGGCAGTCCCTTGATGCCCGACAGCGACACCACGTTGACGATACGGCCGTACCGTTTGGTAAGCATGTTTTTCAGCAGCCGCCTCGTGATGTAGAAGAACCCGTTGAGGGTGGTATCCAACACGTTGTGCCACTGTTCGTTCTCCATGAACACCATCATCGTGTCCTGACGGATGCCGGCGTTGTTGACCAACACAGCGATATAGTCGTCGGGGTGGCCGTTCTGCCAAGTCTCGAGGGCGGCTTCGGCGGCGGCACCGTCGGCCACGTCGAACGGCATCAGCTCCGCTGCAACACCTTTCTCCTCCACCAGCTTCTTGGTCTCTTCCGCCGCCTCCGCATTGCGGGCGTAGTTGATGATGACGGGGTAGCCCATCTCGGCCAACTGCAGGCATACGGCTCTCCCGATGCCTCTTGAACCGCCAGTTACAAGTGCATATTTTGTCATTGCAATTATTTGTTTCTTAAATAGTTAATGATGTTTTCAATCTCCTCGTACTTGGGCGTATCTTCGATGAAAAGCGGTACGATGGCGCGGACTTCGTCATACACCTTGCGAGTGGTACGCGAAAGCTTGCTCTTGAGTTTGAGGCAGTCCACCGCCTGCACGAGGCTGATATAGTGGATAGCCATCACTTGGAAGGCGTTGTCGATAACGCGGCGGGCAAGGATGGCGGAGTTGGTGCCCATACTCACCACGTCTTGGTTGTCGTTGTTGTTGGGGATGCTGTGCACGTACATCGGATTCGACAGGGTCTGACACTCAGCGGTAGTGGAAGTGGCGGTGAACTGCATCGCCTGCACGCCGTAGTTGAGGCCGAGTTTGCCGAGGTTGAGGAACGGCGGCAGCGTCTCGTTGATCTTGTCGTGGCACAGGTAGTTGAGTTGCCGTTCCATCAGCATCGTCAGTTTGGTGACGGCGATTTTCAGCTTGTCCATCTCGAAGCTGATATAGTCGCCGTGGAAGTTTCCGCCGTGATAGACGGTGCGGGTGTCGATATCGACAATGGGGTTGTCATCGACGGCGTTCAGCTCCTCTTGCAGAATCTGTTCGGTGAAGTTGAACGTATCGAGGACGGGGCCGAGGATCTGGGGGACGCACCGGAGCGAGTAGAACGGCTGCACCTTGTGCTTGAAGACGCGTTCTTCGTGCGGGCGGTACATCTCCACCTCACGTTTCAGGAGGCACTTGGAGCTCTTGGCCATTTCTGTCATCTGGCGGGCGATTTCGCTCTGGCCGTTATGGTGCTTCAGGTCGTTGAGTTCGGGAGCGAGGAAGTCGTCGTAGGAGGCGACGATTTCGTTGGCGAGGAGGGAAGCCACGACTGCGTGGTGCAGCAGCACTTTGGCATAGTGCAGGTTGACGATGCCTACGCCCGTCATCATGGCGGTGCCGTTGGTGAGGGCGAGCCCTTCGCGGAGGTGCGGGCGGATGGGTGTGAGTTTCAGTTTCTTCAGAACGTCGGTGGTGGGCTGGAGCTTGCCTTTGTAGAACACCTGGCCTTCACCGATGAGGGTGAGGGCGAGGTGGGCGAGCTGCACGAGGTCGCCGCTGGAGCCGACGCTGCCGTGCTGCGGGATGAACGGCGTGATGTCGTTGTTGATGAAGTCGCGGAGCAGTTCCAGCGCGTCGATGTGCACGCCCGACTTGCCGTTGGCAAAAGTCATATAGCGCGAAAGCATCGCCGCCTTCACGTATTCGGGGGCGAAGGGTTCGCCCGCGCCGGTGGAGTGGCTGCGGATGATGTTATACTGCAACGACAGCAGGTCCTCATCGGAAACGCGGTACTGCGCCATCGGCCCGAAACCGGTGTTGATGCCGTAAATGACCTTATCTTTGGAAAAATCTGCTAAAAAACGGTAGCTTTTTTCAATTTTCTGGCGCTGGCTTGCGGTGATTTCCAGTTTGTCGCACCCGAAAATGATTTTTTCAGCATCCTTAATTTTCATATTGGATTGTAGTTTGTTTGTTCTCAATAAATTACCTTTTTCATATAAATATATGAAAAGCGGGCAAAGGTAAGATTTTTTGAAATAACTGACAAAAAAACCGCCACTTAAAAATGGCGGTTTTTTTAGCGTGTTGAATGGCACGGATGAAATAATTCCGTAAGATGTTACAGCAGCTCCACGCTCCGTTTGATGAACTCGCTCAATTTCTCGCCTTTCAGGATGTTCTGCGACAGGAGGGCGAGGTCCACCAGCTGTTGGGTGAGGCTCGTCTTCTTGGCTTCGTCCGTCTCCTCCAGAATCCGGGAGGCCAGCGGGTGGTTGCCGTTCACCACGAGGTTGTAGTGCTCCATGTTGCCGTAGAATCCCTTTTGTCCAGACAACTTCTCCATATCTTGGAACCGGCGCATGAACTCGTTCTGCGTGATCATGATCGGAAGATCTGTTTCGCTGAGGTTGGCGATCTGCACCATGAACTTGTCTTTGTCCACGATGTTCTCGAAAACGTCCTTCAGGGTCTTTTGCTCCTCATCGGAGAGTTTGGCGGGAGCGGGCTCGTCCTTCTCGATAAGACGGTCGATGGTGTCGGCATCCACGCGGGCGAAACGGCTCTTTTCGAGCTTCTGCTCCAGCAGGTTGATGAAGTGCGTGTCCAAGAAACCATCCATCAGCAGGATGTCGTAGCCGCGTTCCTTGGCAGCCTGGATATAGACATGCTGCGTCGCCGTGTCGTGGGCGTACAGATACACGGTGATGTCGTTCTTGTCCTTCTGCAACGTTTCGATGTGCGTGCGGTACTCGTCCATCGTAAAGTATTTTCCTTCAATGTTTTTGAAGAGGATGAACTTCTTGGCACGCTCGAAGAACTTCTCGTCCGTCACGCAGCCGTACTCGATGAAAACCTTGATGTCGTCCCACTTTTTCTCGAAGTCCTCGCGGTTGTTCTTGAACATCTCCTCCAGTTTGTCGGCCACCTTCTTGGTGATGTGGGAAGAGATTTTCTTGACGTTCGCGTCCGACTGCAGGTACGAACGGGAGACGTTCAGCGGGATGTCGGGCGAGTCGATGACACCGTGGAGCAGCATCATGAATTCGGGGATGACGCCCTCCAGTTGATCGGTGATAAACACCTGATTGCAATAGAGTTGCACCTTGTTTTTCTGGATTTCCATCTGGTTGCGGACCTTCGGGAAATAGAGAATGCCGGTGAGGTTGAAGGGGTAGTCCACGTTGAGGTGAATTTGGAACAGCGGCTCGTCGAAGGTCATCGGGTAGAGTTCGCGGTAGAAGGCCACGTACTGCTCCTGTGTAATTTCCGAGGGGTTCTGTTTCCACAACGGGTTGGTGTTGTTGATGATGCGCGGCACCTTGACCTCCACCTCCTTGGGTTCTTCATCGCTGTCGGCTGCTTTTTCGGGCTTCTCCCATTTGCTCTCCTCGCCGCACTGGATTTCCACGGGCAGGAAGCGGCAATACTTGCGGAGAAGGGACACGATGCGCGGCTCGTCGCAGAACTCCATCGAGTCCTCGGCGATGTGCAGCACGATGTCGGTGCCGCGTTCAGCCTTTTCCGTCTCCTCCATCTCGTAGTCGGGCGAGCCGGTGCAGCTCCACTTCACGGCTTTTGCATCAGGCAGGTACGATTTGGTGATGATATCGACCCGTTCCGCCACCATGAAGGCGGAGTAGAAACCGAGTCCGAAGTGGCCGATGATGTTGGCGCCTTCGCTCTTGAACTTCTCCAGGAACTCCTCCGCGCCGGAGAAGGCAATCTGGTTGATATAGCGGTCCACCTCTTCCGCCGTCATGCCGATGCCGCGGTCGGAAACGGTGATGGTCTTGGCTTCTTTATCCACTGCCACGTTGATGGTCAGGTCGCCCAGTTCGCAGTCGGCCTTGCCAGCCTGCACCAGCGTTTTCAGCTTCTGGGTGGCATCCACTGCATTGGAAATCAGCTCTCTGATAAAAATGTCGTGTTCGGAATAGAGGAATTTCTTGATTACCGGGAAGATGTTCTCGGTCTGCACATTAATCTGTCCTTTTTGCATAGTATTTCAATTTTTGATTTTGACAACAGAAAAAACTGCCAACAAAAACGGTTGGCGCCTGTTTTCTGCAAACATCGTGCCAACCGTAGGGGGTGACAAAATGTCAGTCATCTATTTTCTGAAATGTATAATAAATAAATTTATGAAAATTTTTATAAAAATGATAATATATTTCTTTGTATAACGTTATAATAGTATATCTGTGTTTTTTGAAATCTCAATAGGTTATGGCTACTGAAATGAAATTATACGAATCAAACGATGCCCTCATTCAATTGGATGTGCTTGTTGAGAATGAGACAGTGTGGCTGACACAGGCGCAGATGACGACTCTTTTTCAGCGTGATGTGTCAGTTGTTTCGCGGCATATTCACAATATTTTTAAAGAAGGCGAATTGAGTATGGATAGTAATTTGCATTTTTTGCAAATTGCAAATTCAGACCGACCGGTAGCTTTCTATAGTCTTGATGTGATTATTTCTGTAGGTTACAGAGTAAAAAGTAGGCGGGGTACAGAATTCCGAATTTGGGCAACAAATGTATTAAAAGAATACATCTATCGAGGATATGCAATCAGCCAGAGAATTGACAAAGTTGAAAATCAAGTGGCATCGCTTTCCGTGCAGATGCAGTCTTTGGTACAGACAGCGCTTCCTCCCAAACAAGGAGTCTTCTATAATGGGCAGATTTTCGATGCATACCGATTCGTTTCGGATCTGATACGCAGTGCTAAAACTTCCATTTTGTTGATTGACAATTATGTGGACGATAGTGTCTTGACGCAACTGACAAAGCGAACGAATGGTGTTACAGCCACTATTGTCGTGAATCAGCTCACAGATTCTTTGCATTTGGATTTGGAACGGCACAACCGACAATATCCGACCATAAATGTGCGTATCATCCCTGCTATACACGACCGTTTTCTGTTTATTGACGACAGTCGACTCTACACTTTTGGAGCATCATTCAAGGATTTGGGCAGAAAACTTTTTTGTTTTACTCTGATGGAAAGTCCAGCCGTGGTTGCGGCTGTGCGCCAGCTTATGGAATGATACTCCCCTCCTTGATGTGAAAATTTTACAACCAAAAATAGAGGTGATATACGTGCCGCCACCTTGAAGTCGAAAATTTCGACCTCAAATTATTGAAAGGTTGTCCCTTACTTCAGCTTCAGAATCGAGCGGTAGCGGGCGTTGTCGTTCAGGATTTCCTTCGCGGTGGCGATGTCGGGGTCGATGGAGAGCTGGCTGCAGATGCGGCCTTTCTGGTAGTAGTAGCGAACCGCAATTTCGGAAGCCAAGTATTCGGCAATCTCCTTCTTGTAGGTTTGCAAGTCAGCGGATTTTTCCTGCTTGATTTTTTCGGAGATGGCGTTGCACAGCGACTCGATTTTATCCCAGTAGTGGTCGGCTTCGGCCGCTTCCTTTATGTCATCCAGCACGTATTCAGTCTCCGTTTTGTACTGGTAGTCCTTGTTCTTGAGGAAGTTGACGAACTCGTTGTAGAGGTTGTCGTCCACCTTGAATTCGGCCGCAGGCGGAATTTCCGAATGGTTGGCGTGGTACTGGTTGGCAAAGTCGAAGATGAGGTTGTTGAGCACGAGCGACACCAGCACGTTGCTGGCCTCCACGTCGGGAGTCGTCACGTCGGGTTCCACACCGCCCTTGTCATAAACCGTACGCCCGTTCTTGGTCTTGAACGCCACCGCCAGCGAATCCGGAATGTGGACGGGCTTCTGGGTGGAGTCCTTGCCGAAGTAGTCGATGTTCTGCACGCAGCGGCCGCTGGGGATGTAGTACTTCGACACCGTAATCTTCATCGTGGAGTTGTAGCTGAGCGGCACCACGTTCTGTACCAAGCCCTTGCCAAACGTCTTCTTGCCGACAATCACGCCGCGGTCGAGGTCTTGGAACGAGCCGGAGACGATTTCCGAGGCGGAAGCACTCATCTCGTTCACCAAAACCACCACCGGTATCTCCTTGTCGGTGACGGCGACGGGCGTGCGGAAGGTGTTGTTCTGCTCCTTGATTTTGCCCTTGGTCGTCACAATCGTAGTTCCTTGATCCACAAAGATGTTCATGATTTTGACGGCCTCCTGCAGCAGACCGCCGCCGTTGTTGCGGAGGTCGAACACCAGCTTCGTCATCCCCTGCTTCTTGAGGTCGAGGAACGCATCCTTCACCTCCTTGCCGGCGTTTTCGGTAAACTGGTCGAGTTTGATGTAGCCGATTTCGCTGTCCAACATCCCGTAATACGGCAGGTTCGGAAGTTTCACCTCCTCACGCTTGATGTTGAACGACAGCTTCTTGTTCTTGGTAGGACGGAACACCTCGATGGCGAGAGTGCTGCCCGGCTGTCCTTTCAGGATGGCGCTGACATCGGAGGAAGATTTCCCTTCGGTCGATTTCCCGTCAATCTTCAGGATGACGTCACCGGCCAGCAGTCCCGACTTCTGGGCGGGCCAGCCTTCGTAAACTTCAGATATAATCACCTGTTTGTCACGTTGTTGAATAAGGGAACCGATGCCGCCGTACTGGCCCGCCGTCATCATCTTCACATCCTCGATCTTATTTTCGGGATAATAGACGGTGTAGGGGTCGAGGCTTTCCAACATCGCGTTGATGGCGGTTTCGGTGAGGTCGCCCGGCGTGATTTCGTCGGCGTACTTGGCGTTCAGCTCCCGCAACACCGTGATAAAAATATCGACATTCTTGGCGATTTCAAAATCATTCTGGGCCTTGGCCGGCACCAACATCGCGCCGCACAAAACAACGATGGCGAATATATGTTTCAAATGGTTCATAATTTTCAATTTTCAGTTTTCAATTTTCAATTATGGTACGGGGTCGTAACCGCTGCCGCCCCATGGGTTGCAGGAGAGGACACGCTTGAAGGTGAGCCACGAACCTTTGAAGGGGCCGTGTTTCTGTATCGCTTCCAAGCCGTAGTTGGAGCAGGTGGGCGTATAGCGGCAGCTGCGTCCGATGAGCGGGGATAGCGTCCACTGATAGACCTTGATAAGGGCAATCAGGATGGCCGAAAGACCTTTTTTGAAATAGTTCCAGATGGTTTTCAGAAAATGCTTCATCGTGATTCTGCAACCTTTGTTAAACGATGAAGAATCTCAATTATTTTGCTTTCAATCGAATTATAAGGCAAAAGGTCGCGCCCGACAAAGTAGAACATCAGGTCGGCGCGGATGCCGTCGGGGAGGTGCAGGTCAAGCTCCTGCCGATGGTGAAGCCGCCAAGCCTCGCGGGTAAGACGTTTGAGGCGGTTGCGGTCCACGGCGTGCTTGAACGTCCGTTTCGGCACGACCACCAGAATGCGGTTCACCTTCACTTCGTCGGTAACGGGGGTGAAATCGTAAAAGCAGCGATAGGGATAGAAAGAAACTTTCTGCTGTTTGTCGAACAGCCGCTCAATGGTCAGTTTGGAGCAGATGCGTTCCTCTTTGGAGAAAGTAAGATGCTGTTTGTTAGCGTCTTCTGGTTGCATATTCCTTCAAGAAAATGTCCATTGCCGCCGTGATGGAGGGAGCCTCTTTCGACGGAGCCTTGACATGCAAAGTGAAACCGGCATCGGTGACAGCCTGTGCAGCGGCCTCGCCGAGTACACCGAAAGCCACCTCGCCCTGCTCGAAGTCGGGGAAGTTCTGCTTCAGCGACTGGATTCCCGACGGGCTGAAGAAAATGATCATGTCGTACTTCGCAATATCGACTTCGTCCTTGAGATTGGCGGGCACGTTTTTGAAAATCACAGCCTGCGTATAGGCGATGTTGTGTTCGTCGCAGAAGGTGGCGAGACCTGTAGCGGGCATGTCGCTACCGCAAGGAATCAGGAACTTACAGTCCTGATTCTTCAAGATAAGGTCATAAAGTCCCTTCGGATCGTTGTTCTTGTTGAAAAACACCTTACGCTTACGGAACTGGATGTAGTTCTGGAGGTAGAACGCCGTGGCATCGGTGGTGCAGATATACTTTGTGTCTTCCGGAAGTTCCACACGGAGCTCTTTCAGAAGGCTGAAGAAATAGTCAACGGTGTTTTTGCTGGAGAAGACGACTGCTGTATGGTCAAGGATGTTGATTTTCTCCTCACGAAATTCGCGTGACGTAAGAGCCTCCACACGGAAAAATTTGAAAAAGTCGATGTTAATACTGTACTTTCTCTTCAGTTCAGCATAGGGCGACTTGTCGAAATCGGCAGGCGGATTCTGGGAAATCAGGATGTTTTTAATCTTCATTGCGCAAAAACATTAATTACGTTCATTATCGGAAAACCTTATCTACCTAAGCATTGCAAGCAGTTTTAGAATAATGAGATAGGGTAAAATTTCAAGGGTGCAAAAGTACAAAAAAAATTGAAACAAACTTAATGCGGAAGATTTTAACGTTAAGGTTCTAACCACCATCATCACATAAGCCGCAACAAAGAAAGGCAAATAGACGAACAGAATGGCAGGCATTCCAAGATAAATAGTGGTGGCCAATATCGGCATCAGCACGATGGAACTGTCGGAATAGTAGAAGAACTTGCTATGGTTGAAAATGGCGGCGTCACTGTCACACTCGAACAGCTTGCCAAGCAACGTGCTATTTCCAAATTTGAAGAAAAAATCGAACAATGCAGCACCGAAACAAAGAATGTACAACCATTTTAAATTGATATTGGAAGAGAAATCCGGCAAGAGAGTCACCACCAGATAAAAGACCAAAAGTCCCTGAATGAGCGTATTAAACAGAGTTCCAAAATAGAAGCACCATTCATTGTATAACTTGCTTTCGCGGAAAAACTGCGAGCGCACACGGGGAAGGAAAAGAGCCTGCAGGGTGGAGCGGAAGTTACGCCTGTTTCGCGCCACATTAAGGGTCAGCACCAATAATGCCAGACAGAAGACAAAAGTGGCAATATCTGCATAGGAAGAAATTGGTACCATATTTCTTTATTTTTTACCGCACCCGCAGTTTCCGTCCGATCTGCAAAATAGTAGTTTCCCTGATCTTATTGAGTTTGCACAACTTGGAGACGGTAGTGTGGTAGCGGGCGGCAATTTTACCAAGCGTGTCGCCTTTACGCACCGTGTAATATTGCGGCGAACCGGACCCACTGGAGGAAGTGCTGGCAGTGCTTTTTGACGAACTCTGCGAGGAGGAGGTTTGTGCAACAGTCCTATCGGCTTGCCCATAACGGGAATTGATGTTATAGTAGTTTTTCCGGATAGTAAGGCACGTGTCACGCAGGCAGCTGTTGGGCCAATCCACCACACGCTCGGGGTCGAAGGCCTTGCCCATATAACGGGTCTCGAAATGGAGGTGAGGTCCCGTGCTCCGTCCGGTGCTGCCGCCCAAGCCAATCACCTCACCGGCTCGCACCGGCTCATTCTCCTTGACCAGAATCTTGGAAAGGTGCCCATAGTAAGTCTCCAGACCGTTGTCGTGCCGTACGATGACGAGGTTGCCGTAGCCGCCGGTTTTGCTGCTTCCTTCCGCCACGCGCACCACACCGTTGAACGCCGAACGTATCGAATCACCCGTGTTAAGCGGGATGTCAATGCCACGGTGCGGACGCTTGCGCCGGTACCCGTAACGGGAATAGACGTATCCTTTGATAGGCAATACGAACGGATGGCTCTGGTCCACCAATGTCAACAATACCGTATCCGGCAGCGAGGCAATCTCCACATCCTTGAAGGCATGGATGGCCTCCGTATCCCAGTGATCCGACAAAGCGTCCATGTCTATTTCAGGACGGTCAAGTTCCAAATAAGTCCACGTATTATCGCTGAAAAGGACCACCTTGGTGTATTTGTCCTTGGTATTGAGGGTATCGAGTGGGTAAGTTTCCTGCTCTTGAGCAAAGATATTGAGCAACAATATATTAAAAAGGAAAAAGTATCCTATTTTCTTCATAAAAGCCAGTTTTGGATTATGTATAGATATTTTCAACGAAAAAAATCTGTTACTTATTGCATCCTCATAAAAAAATCCCCTGCACCAGATGGTGCAAGGGACTTTCTGAAAACTGTATCTCGTATGATTAGTCGTGTACGCAGCGGACGCTGAATGCCGTAGTCACTGTGGCCGGGATAATCTCAACTGTGCCACAGGTCGAGCCGAACTCGCAAGCGTTGGCAATTGTGGTTGCACCCGGAGTATAAGACCAAAGGTAACCTTTGACATACAGATACTCGTAACGATCCAGTTCAGAATTGTACTTACCACCAGGCTCCATCGTAAAGCTGCTGAGGTTCGTACCCGGAGTCAGCCAGTGCTCGGTGGAGAGGAGATCATCAGCTTCCCAATGCACCATCAGGTCGGCGAAGTCTTCGTCGTCTGGAATATGCCAGCCGTTGGGACAGATGCCCTGTACCTGCGTCGGGACGGAACGCATCAACGGGATACGGGTGGCTGCGTTGTAAGTGTACAGCTTGCCATAGATAGTATCCTCTGGATGGTTCTCCGTACCCGGATACTGCATCGGGGCGGGTGTAATCAGTTCATTGTCGTTAGCATAGTGCGTGGAGCGGGCATTGCGGGCCGTCCAGCAGTTACAACCCACCTGAACTGTCGGGTACTCAATACCGTCGCCGTCAATAGCTGTTACGCCAGCTCCGCAGGGCGGGAAGTTCACCGTCACTCTCTGCTGGAACTCTACATAGTCACCGCAGTCGTCCGTAATACGCCATGTGATAACGTATGGTTGGTCAATGTCGGCTCTGTAGCGGTGGTCGGCCGGGATACCAGCACTGTCAAGAACCACCGTCATGTCACTCATGTTGTTGATGAGCGTGCGGTGAAGTTCGATAAGCGTATCGCATACACCGTAGTTCAGCGTCACCGTCGTGTCGGGACAGCTGAAGGTGATGTTGCCCGGAGTCAACACCGACGGACGCACCGTAATCGTGAAGGTCTTTGTCGGACCGTCACAAGTCACGCCGCCATTACTGAAGTGCGGAGTCACTACAATGGTAGCAATCAGAGGTGCATTGGTAATATTCGTGGCTGTGAAAGCAGCGATATCGCCACTGCCCGTTGCAGCCAAACCAATACCGGTTTCATTGTTTTCCCAAGTATATGTCGTGGTACCGCCCGTGTTCGTCGTAGCAAAGGTCACCGTCGTCGTGCTGGCATTATTGCATACCACCTGATTTTCAATCGACTCAACTTCTGCTGTCGGATTCACCGTAATTGTAAACGATTCTGTCGGACCGTCACAAGTCACACCATCTTTGGTGAAGTGCGGGGTCACCACAATCGTAGCCGTCACGGGGGCGTTGGTCGTATTCGTGGCTGTGAAAGCAGCGATATTGCCGCTGCCCGTTGCAGCCAAACCAATACTGGTTTCGTCATTCTCCCATGTAAACGTGGTCGTACCGCCCGCGTTCGTGGAAACAAAGATTATTTCGTCCGTATTGGCATTATTGCATACCACCTGATTTTCAATCGGCTCAACCTCAGCTGTCGGGTTCACCGTCACTGTGAATGTGCTGTCTGCACCCTCGCAACTGATACCGTTGTTCGTATAAGTCGGGCGAACCGTGAAGGTCACCACTTGTGCAGTAGTCGTCAGGTTGCTCAGCGTAGCAGCAGCGATGTCGCCCGTGCCGCTGGCGGCAATACCCGTCACATTCGTCGTGTTGTCGCGCGTCCAGGCGTAGCTCATCGTGCCGTCTGTAATGTCCGTGGAGAAGGTCACTGCAGACATGTTTTCGCCATGGCAGATGGTCTGGTCGGCCACCTCATCCATACGAACTTGCGGGTTCACCACCACCACGAATGTGCTGTCCGCACCCTCGCAGCTGATACCGTTGTTCGTGTAGGTCGGACGCACCGTGAAGGTCACCGTCTGGGCCGTGGCTGTCAGGTTGCTCAGCGTCGTGGCGGCGATGTTGCCCGTGCCGCTCGTGGCGATGCCCGTCACATTGTCGTTGTCACGTGTCCAGGCGTAGCTCATGCTGCCGTCCGTGATCGCCGTCGCGAAGTTCACGGCTGCCATCTGCGTGTTGTGGCAGATCGTGTCGTTGGCCGGCTTGTTCATCTGCACCTGCGGGTTCACCACGACTACGAATGTGCTGTCCGCACCTTCGCAGCTGATGCCGTTGTTCGTGTAGGTCGGTCTCACCGTGAAGGTCACCGTCTGGGCACTGGTCGTCAGGTTGCTCAGTGTCGTGGCGGCGATGTTGCCCGTGCCGCTCGTGGCGATGCCCGTCACATTGGCATTGTCACGTGTCCAGGCGTAGCTCATGCTGCCGTCCGTGATCGCCGTTGTGAAGTTCACGGCTGCCATCTGCGTGTTGTGGCAGATCGTGTCGTTGGCCGGCTTGTTCATCTGGACCTGCGGGTTCACCGTGATGGTGAATGTTTCGGCCGGGCCGTCGCAAGTCACACCGTCATTAGTGAAGTGCGGTGTCACCGTGATGGTGGCAGTCAACGCGGCGTTCGTTGTGTTCGTGGCCGTGAAGGCCGCGATGTCGCCATTACCGCTGGCGGCCAGACCAATGCCGGTCTCATCGTTCGTCCAAGAGTAGGTCACATCTCCACCAGTGTTCGTCGTGGAGAACGACACGGCTGTCGTGGCGTTGTGGCACACCTTCTTGTCTTCCACAGCATTCACCGTGGCAACCGGGTTGATAGTGATGTTTTGGATCTTGACGGTGCTATTGCCTTCGGCATCGGTCACGGTCCACTGTCTGCGGATCACTCGCGGTCCGAGGTCGCTGGCTGGCAGCGTATCGAGGTCCACATGTGCCACTGTAAGATCTGTTGCAGGCGTGCAGGCGTCTGCCAGATTGGTGGGCTCAAGCGTGACGGAAATAGGAGCGTCGATGTTGCCCGATGCGTCTCTGCAAAGTGTAAGGTCCGCAGGAGCAGTAAAGGTCGGCTTGATCGTGTCCACAATTTCCATTGAGCCGTTAGTCACCTTGAATGTCACAGGATTATAGTTGGTGTTGATGTTCGTGAACTTGCCGTCCAGTTCCATAGTGTAAGTACCCACTGCCGATTCTGTCACAATGGAGTCTTCAGCAGGACTGAAGGTGAAGTCACTCATCGCATAGATGTTCAGAGGATCCTCAATAACCACATCGTAACCATGTACGGTATGATTGCTGCCGTCGCAGTCGAAGCCACCAGTATGACCTGTAATCGTGACAAGAGCTGTGGCTGGCGTAATGGTCAGCGTACCCATCGTTTTCACAATCACATTGGAGATATAGTTGCCACTGTTCTGCAAAGTAACCGTATAAGTATTGTTGTTAGCGGCAGTTTCGGAAACATTGGTCACACTTCTCGGACTGCTGATGGTGAGCTTGTCGCCGGTGGCCAAAGTCACTTCGGCCGTTTCGCCGTCTGCAATCTCATAGGTAGATGTTCCTCTCTTCACTGTATATTTGGTATAGCTATGCGCCGTGCCATCATAAGCCCATTCCTTATCGTAAGAGGTGACATATATTTTCATTGTATCCGGAATAATCACCAGAGCACTATCATGGGTAGTAATATTGAACCAGCTGGTGCGGACTGCTGCATCATCGTCAGCTCTCGTCACAACGGGAGTACCGCTGAAGCTATTGGCATAAATACCTACATTCACCTTTTCGCTCGGATTGGCCGTAACGGCAGTGATATGGTAGGCAGTGTCGGCAACTGTGATGGTGGCCACGCCGCTCGTGCTGGCATATACAGTGCCGTTGTATTCCACCGTAAACTCGCTCACCGCGTGCTCATTGCCATCGTACATAACTGTGTCCCCGTTGGCTTTCAACACGAGTGCCAGCGGCTCGATGGTCAATGTACCCGGCTGCGGGGTCACCGTGTAGTTCCAAAGGTCTATTTGGGCAGGATCAGCCGTGATGGGGTACGTGCCCGGCACAGAATTAATCGTAGCAGTCGTGCTGATTACTGGCTGTCCATGGAGCGTCAGCGTGTCTTTCAGATCTGCCTCATTGTCATTGACAGCAAAATCCGTCAGAGTGTATTCCCAAGTTGTCGGATTCGCCTCACCGAACTGGCGCGTCACGTTATCAGGAGTGAGGGTACATTCCGCCTTGGTAATGGTAAGTGTTCCATAGGCTGTGCTCACGATATAGTCAGTCAGACGGGTGTCCGTACCGCTCATCGGAGCGTAGTCGAACGTGTTGGTATATACGCCCACATTCACAGGAGCAGCAAAATTGGAGTAGTCGAAACCTTCGCCCACAGCGAAACCATAGCTACTGGCCTGTTCCACGATGGTGGTGGCGGTCAGTTCTGCACCGTCATACACTTTCTCGCCATTGTCGGACTTCAGGTTCAGCGGGCGCGGAGAGATCTCCAAGGTGCCGAAATTGGTGGTAATTGTACCTTCATAGTTGACGCTGCCTGACAGACGATAGGTGTATGTATTGTTGTTAGGGGCATTGTCCTCCACATGCTTCACTGCTGTGGCCGTAGAAGTGATGGTCAGCGTATCACCAGTGGACAGAATGAACTGGGTGGGGGAAATGAAAGACATATCCAATCCGTCATACGTCACCGTATATTCATCCTTTCTATAGTTGCTACCCGTATAAATGGTAGAACCTGATTTGGAAGTGATGACAATGTCCTTGTCATTTGATGTGATTTTGAGCAAGCCAGGAGTGATGGAAGTCACATTGTAGTTGGACTTCACATCGTGACCCTGCGCGTCCAAAATTTGATAATCGCTTTCACCTGTGAACACACCTGGATAGTCACCCACATCCTTACCCTTGGCCAGATAGGTCAAGCCGTTGAGCGTGTGACCGTCCACCATGTTCACCTTTGTGATGGTAGTCAGGCGGATAGTATCACCCGTGTATTCCGTGGTAAGGCTTTCACCTGTGAAGGAAACTTCGCGCAACGTAATTTCAAGAGTACCCGTGCTGATGGTCAAATTGTAGTTGTTAATGTCGAAGACACCTGCCACCGGATGGTAGTCAATGGTGTTCGGCACACTGCCCACATCGGCAATCTTACCAATAGCTTCGGGGGCAGCACTCACCTCCCCTTCCACGAAGGGACGCGAAATACCCACCGCTGTTCTCCTTAATGTATCACCGCTATAGATTTCAGTGGCACTTGTGGAGGAAAGAGAGATGGAAAGTGGCGTCACCTCAAGATTACCGCTCACCAACACGATATGACCGGCAAAAGTAGTGCCATTGACCAATTCGTTCGTCGATCTGTTGTAAATCATCACCGTGTCAATGACACTGGCCACAGTGCCCACATTCTTAATATGGCTTGCGCTATTGATGGTCAGTTCATAACGATAGATTGTAAGATCCAAATTAGTAGTCGTAAGGAAGGCCACTGTGTCCGTGGTCCATTCTTTTCCATCGTAGGTCTTTTGTTTGGTGGGAGCCGTAAATACCACATCCGCGTTGCTGCTCAAATAAATCAATGTGCCGTTCACCACATGGATGGTGTAGTTTGTTGCATAATCAACACCTGACACATAGTTGATGGTGAAGGTATTGGGCATGGAGCCGATATGGTCAAGGGCAGCATAGCCGCTATAGGTCGGTTCTTCACCAGTGACCCATGTATCGCCCGTCGAAGTGACAGATTCGGCGGTAAGGTTGCCTCCACCGGTGTAAACCTCAGTGGCGGATGCCGATGTCAGGGTGATTTCGCGCTTGGCAATATCCACGTTACGGTTCTCCAAGCTAATGTTGTAACGGCAGCGCACCTCCTCATCGGAGGTTACGCCGTCGGCATACACGCGCAATACAGAGCAGGAATTAATATTATTATGGTAAAGACCGGCATTTTTCTCATATACACCATCGTTCTCCATCTTCACAATCAGTGAGTCCTTGTATTCTGCATTGCGGTGGAGGACATACCCCGTGGTGGAGGGAATTGCTTCGGCGCCGGAGATCACCGTACCATTGGAAGCGATGGAGTAGAAGCGCGCATCGTGATAGTTACCATCGTAAGTACCGCTGTAAGAGGCGGCAGTCACCGTATAGACAGTAGGATCACCGTCGAAAGTGATCGGGTTGAAGGTGGTGTCGCAGGGAGTATGTCCGATGGTACCGTTATCGCGGATACTCACTGTATAGGTGCCCACATTCAAATATTCCAGGGTGATGGGGCCGCTGGCGGCCTCGGATGCCGGAACATTACGGTTAGTGGTCGAACCATTCACAGTATAGGAGACGGTGTACGGGGCACGGCCGCCAGCGATACTTAAGGTGATATAACGGTTAGGAGTAGCGTTGCCCGTACCCCCACACAATGTACCATAATCCACGACGCTGGTCACTAATTTTGCAGGCTGTTCGATTACCACTGCGGGTGTCGTATATTGGCACTCATTGTGCAGAGCATCCATAGCCAACACTTTGTAGGAGCCCGGACCAGTGGTCAGCGGGTTGAGGTTCAAGTCTTCGGGATCCATCAGCGGAGCGATGTTAAGGGTGTCATCCGCAGCGTCAATCCATTTGTAGAGGTAGCCTTCACCAAAACCGCCTGTAATGGCAGCAGTCAGAATAGCATCATCCTCACCAAAACAGGAAATCTGGATTGAGCTGATGGCACCACTCAGTTCGTGCTCAGGAATAGTGAGCTTGAGGCTCACTACTGAGTCACACCCCTCTCTTGTGGCAAAGGTCTCCGTAAAGGTACCGGTACGGGTGTAATACTTGTTACTTACATCCCAGAAGAAGGGTTGTCCACAAGTATGAGCCTCAAAGGTAGTCACCTCCAGACGGTCCACATAGATGCGGATGGGGATGATACGGGTTACACCATTCTTCGTCACCTTCAGAGTATCTTCACCGCAATCCACCACCATACAGTTGTACTCGGCGGACGGGTCGTTGATGTTATCAATATCAAGGGCATGTCCGGTACCCACACGATCCCATGTCACACCCTCTTCGTGTCCCACATTGAAATGCATACGCACCGTGTTCACATCCTGCGTGCTGTAAAGGTAAACAGGAGTGGCATAGACGATAGCCTGGGCGGAGGTGTCCAGACCGCTCAGACGCGGATACATATTGTCGGCATAGACCCATGTGCCGTCGTCGCCAAGATAGGTCTTGAGGGCATCACCCGTCATGTTGACAGTAAGCTTATTGGTGGCACCCTCCAAACCTGGAATAAGTTGAAGATCATTAAAGCTATTGGTATAGAGGTTTGTACCAGAGATACTATAGGGAGTAGTATATTCGCCTGTCACGTGACCAAGGTTGTAGCACTGCACCGCACCACCATTACCCACAATACCGCCCACATAAGAGGCCGCACTGTTACCATCGATATCGCCCACATTATAACAGTTCTTCACCTCCGTATTAGAATAGGATGTAATACCACCTACACTTGTGTTATTGCCGGCAAGGTTGGGGTTGTGGACAAGGTTCACCGCATTGTAGCAGTTCTCGATGGTACTATTGTTGCTGTAGCCCACAATACCGCCGATATCCACACCCTTAATGGTACCATCGGCACGGCAGCCACTGATGGTACAGCCCTGCGCATAACCCACAATGGCGCCGTAGTATCTGTTGTTACTAAGAGTATTGTCTCCATTTGAGATGTCCACATTCTTTACATAAATGTTCTTAATCTCCGCACCTGTAGCAAAACCAAACAGGCCCTTCCAGCTATTCTTCTTGCTGCTATTATTGGTGAGATTTGAAATCGTGTGATTGTCTCCGTTGAAATAGCCACGGAATTGCAGTACGCCTTGTTGGGCTGAATTATTGCCAATGGGTGTCCAGGTGCCGGGCGACAGATCCACATCACTCAACAATTTGAAATGCACACCTTCACCACCCGCAGGGATTTCAAAGTATTTGAACATCACACTGTCAGCAGGACGTACGGTGGTAAACGTACTATCAGTAATATTGAAATAGAAAGGCTGTTGCATACTATTATCCAAACTGTTCACACCTGCCCTGAATTGGATAAGTGCATTTTTATCCTTGATTGGAATAGGATACATGTCGGAGGTGACCACAATACGCATCCGCTTATAGACAGAGTCAGCTACATTGGGGCCGGCCTGCAGGGCTGCGTGCACATAGACGATACCAATAGGATTAGTTTCAGCATTGTAACCGTTGATGGTCAACCCCTTTCCTTTCTCCACACTCCACTTTACTTTGGCGGCGTTGCCATCACCGAAAGTGAAGTCTTCCGTGGCAGCGTTCACATGCTGCTCTTCGGGTGTGGTACTGAAGAATACAGGGGTACAAGCCACAATAGCTGCCTCACGCACATACGGCATTGATACCACCTCCGTCCATTTCGGACGCGGGTACATACCTTCCTCATAAATCCAGTAATCTTCACCCAAGGTGCCACGCATCACGGAAGCCGTACCAATCATCTCCTCCGTTGAATAACCTACACTTCTGTCATCGTAGGTGAGATTGGGTGCCATCTGACGATCATAAAAACAATCGACAGACATCCATTGACAGGACATGGCTGCAGATTTTGCACTACCCATAATTCGTCCCGCATTGTAACACTTTGTCGGATAACCCTCCTGATTCAACATACCCGAGGCATTACTACGAATAGAAACTACTTCACCTACATTCATGCAATGTTCAAAATATGGGGACGGGTTAGAATAATCGTAATAAGAAATACCACATGCCAGACTTGTATTTGCTGTAATTTGACCAGCATTAATACAATATTTAACAGTATTTATTTGAGTGCCAACGATTCCATACGCAGCAGAACCACCTGTCACATTTCCAATGTTAAATAGATAATGGCTATGGTCGAATTCCTGACTAATTCCATAAGCGACACCTAGACGAGCGGTAACATCACCTTTGTTAAATAATCTATATCCCGATCTACGACCTGTTTTAATACCTGCAACTGCATCGCGGCCTGTCACATTTCCCGTATTATAGCAATCGTAATAATACCAACCGTCATTGTCACTACCACCAAACAGCCCTGCTACATAGTTACCCCATGAAGTGACTTCTGTACCTTCATTGTGACATTGCATTACGCAGGCGCGTGATCTATAGCCAACAACACCACCCACATACATATTTGTATTTGACGATTCCGTCAAATTATCAGAAACTGTTCCTCCTACTGTATAACATTGTTTAATGGAATCCTGAATCACTAATGCATAAACATAACCCGCGACACCACCTGTATAGTCATAACCCACCACGGTAGAGGTGTCATTGTGACAGCCTTTGAGTTTGGCAGTGGTTATATAACCCACCACGCCACCAGTGTGCCTCTTATTTACACCCGTAGCCCGAGTTACACTACCATGACGATGCGCCAAATTCACCAAAGCGCCACCATTACTATAGCCCACCAAGCCGCCAAGGAATCTACCTGAAGAGGTGATGTGGCCATTGTTGCTCTCACAATCACTGATGGCATTGATAGTATAGCCGCATAAAGCGCCTACGTACTCATTAGCTTTATCCGTCACGGTGGCATTTACCAAGATTACACTATCAATGGTACCATCGTTATAACCAAACAGACCCAAATAGTTACCTTCATGATCAATGATCATATTCCGTATCGGCACATTGTGACCGTTGAAGTGACCGCTGAAAGGACGGCCGGATTTGCCAATCGGTGTCCAGTCGGTATAACCACCTGCCGCAAAGTCGAAAATGGTGTCATGCAAACGGAAGTAGGTCTCATCGCCACCGGCAGCCACCTCCAAATAACCCAACTCATCCGTATGATTTTCCGTAGTGAAAGTGCTGTCTGCAAATTTATAGAAGAAGACCTCATTGCTGTTGATGGCACGACTGAAGGTGTCAAGTTGTGCCAGACATTTTATAATAAGAGGTTTTTCAGGAGACATGAGAAGGATTCTCACCTTTTTATAGTTCACTCCGCTGATACTATTCTGCAAGGTAGCGATACCGATATTACCATCCAAACGCACACTGTCGGGGGCCACAATCACGCCACCACCGGCCACCTTTGCCCAAGTAACACTGTGCCCCTGGCCTACGGTAAAGTTATGCGCCACAGAAAGCACTGTCTCATCATTTTGCAACAACACTGGCGTGACCGAAGCGATGGAAGCGTCTGTCCCTGCAAAATGTTTCAACTGCGGATAGAGGCCGGCCTCAAATTGATAATAGGTGAAAGTGTTTTCCACCAATCCTTTGTTATTATTTAGATTCAACCCATTCCCCAACATTTGCACAGTCTTCAACGCGGGATATTTATAAGAAGTATGCCAATTCATCGTCTTGGTACCCGGACACATCAAGGTGTCGAAAAAGACACGATAGGTTGTCCTATTGCTAAGACCGTTGAAAGGACTTGTCGTACCCGAACCTGTCACACGCCCAATATTGTAACAATAATCATTTCCATTATTACCATTATAATACCCAGTAATACCACCCGTATTGGCTGACTTGTTACCGATAACTTCGCCAGCATTGTAGCTGAACACAGCACGACCTTCACCAGTCAGACCGCCAGTATAGTAAGAGTTCTGCTTGGAACCCTTCACTACACCCATATTATAGCTTTCCGTAATGAATTGTGACACAGATCCTGTGAGACCACCCACCCGACACTGCTGGTCATTGGTGTTACGTGTATGCACTTCACCCATATTGTAACACCAACGCATTATTGAGAGATCGGTACCGGCAATACCCCCTACATACCAAGAACCGGCCACTTCCGCACTGTTCCAGCAACGTAATATCATACAAGTGGTATCAGTCGGAACATAATACGGAGCTGCGCTGGACCAACCACTTGCATTGATCCATCCAATATGATATCCACATATACCACCCGTTCTGTCGCGGCTTTCAATATAGCCTCCCACGGTATAGCAGGAGTCAATACGTCCGCCACTTTCAGCGGCTATTGCACCTGCCGAAGAGTTTATAGCCGTAGCCTTCACGACAGGATTAATCATTCCAAGTTTTTCAATATATCCTTGGCTCACACGCCCAAACAGACCTGCCAGAAAACGCCTGGTCGTATTATTTTCGATATAAAGATCCGTAATAGTATGGTTATTACCCATAAAATTGCCTTTGAATATAGCAGAATCATGACCAATCGGAATCCACGGAATACTGTCGAGGTCGATATCCGTAGTAAGTTTAAAAGTGGCTGCTTCGCCTTCAATCGGAACAGTAATCAAACCCGGTTTTTCCGTCAGTGAGAAGGTGTCCTGTGCCACATCATAGTAGAAGTAGTCGCGGCTGTTGATACCGTCGCGGAACTTCTCCAGTTCCTTGCGGCTGGTGATGAGCAGAGGCTGATCCATACCCACAAAGAGTTCCACCTTCTTGTAAACGCTATCATTGACGGCGGCATGCATTTCAATCACGCCACGGGCATGGCTGTTCAGAGTGTAGTTGCTGCCTGATACGGTGACAATGTCATCGCCCTTGGCCACAATCCAATTCACCTCGTTTGCGGAGGTGCCCTGACCTGTGGTGAAGTTGTGGTTCACTGTGAGCACATTTTCGCGTTCATCAGCACTTACATTATAGAGATTTACGGGTGTGGCTGCCGCAATTGAGGCCGGTTCGTTCTCTATACCCTTAATTCTCGGGTACATACCAGACGTAAATACCCAGTCCTCATCGTTGCCCAAGCGTCCCCGTAATCCATTACCCAACATATCAGCTGTGGTCAGAACAGTATCTCTTGAAAAACGATAGGCATTGGGACACATCTGCGAATCATAATAGCGATGGGTTCCATAAGTATTTGTTGCAGTGATAGGAAATGCCACATTGCTTGAAAGAACCCTTCCCGCATTGTAAAAGCCTTGACTGGTAGAGACAAGACCCCATGCTATGCCACAGGCACGTACATCTCCACCATCTACCTTACCCACATTAAAACAGTTGGCAATATCAAGACGAGTATAATAATCGGTACCGTTCCACTGTACAATGGTTCCAACCAAACCACTCACAGCTGTAGAAGATGCGTCACTGCTTTTTCCATGGTTTGTAATACTTCCTGAATTAAAACAACCCCGCATACGCACTTTTCTATATGTATCACCATTATGAATTTGTCCAACAATACCTCCCAAATAAGGATACCGGAAATCATTGTCCCGAGTTTCACCCGTGTACCAATCAATAGTAGGATTTGAAATATCACCTGTATTGTAACAATAGGTAATTTCAGACCAGTAATTTGAAATTTTCACATTCCGACCATATATTATACCAGCTATACCTCCAACTCTTGTATAAACACCTTCCACCTTTGCGCTATTATGACAATGATAGAAATTTGCCGTAGCTTCACCTACTATACCTCCGACATAGGCAGCTCCTCTCACAAGGCCGCCTTCATTATAACAGTAATTCATACTACCGTAACCCAACGTACCCACCAAACCACCTATGTAATATAGATGCTCACATTCTACAATACTGTTTTTCGCATAGCATGAATCGAACACACTATGGTTGGCAATGCCACAAATCACACCAAAATAGCCCGTACCATGAAAGGTCGTTCTATCCGAGGCGCGATGATTTATCAAGGAACTATTCTCTACAGAGCAGTTCTGGAAATGTCCGAAATAGGATTGACCGCACACTAAACCTGCACGATGATAGATATTGGTAGAGGTAGTTTCCATCAAACAATTTTTCACCGAACAATCCTTAATGAGACCTAAATAATTGTAAGCACATAAACTTGCACGACCCTGATAGTTTGTTGGAAAATTAGCAGACCAAATCATCGTATCGCCTTCTACGTAACATTCGGAGATCGTCCCGCCCATATTGAGACTCACAAGGAAAGCATTTCCATAACCTGTACCGGCATAATTTGCACCATCTTTCGCACGCTTAGAATTTTTCACATAGCACTTCTGGATAGTACCTGCATTAAAAGCGCAAAGTGCACTTGTGTGAGCTTGTGGATAATAAAGTTCTCCATCCACCATACCTAAGTTTTTAATCACTCCCTGCGAATAGCGGAATAATCCTGGCTGAGCATAATTGCCAGTACGGAAATGGCGGATTACGTGATTCTGTCCATCAAAAGTTCCTTTAAACGGTTTCAGATTTACACCAGCACCTACGGTACCTATAGGTGTAAATATGGTATTATTCATATCAATATCCGCCGTCAGCACAAAAGTGGCGCCTTCACCGAAAGCGTTCACAGCGACCCATCCGTCCTGATTGGTATTGGAAAAGTCTTCACTTCCAAGAGTGGGATTGTAGTAGAAAGTCTTTCCCGAGTTGATACCCTTACGGAAATTATCCAATGCAGTCAAATTATTAATATAGTACAAATTCTCTTCAACCGTACCTAAGTGCAGACGAAGTGTCTTATACAACTTTCCTTCATACGAAAGCGAGAGGAGAGCGCCACCACGGCCATCAGCCACTGCGGCGCACGTGTTGACCGTAATGCCTGCGGAGGCTGTCCATACCATATCCTGATCACAACCAGAAAGAGTAATGTTTCCAGAAGCATTCTTTACATTACCCGACAAGACAGCAGCTTGTGCAATGGCATTGGCAGCAGGATGGCTGCCAAAAACCGTCAAGCGGGGATAACTGCCCGATGCTGTCGTAAAGTCCGAACCCGGCGTAAACGTACCATTAGAAAGAGCGGAGGTGGTCATACCCGTGACACCCGATGTTGTGACATTCGGAGCCAATTGATTGTCATAATATACATTATTTACATTGGCCACGTTGCCACCCACAGCGGTTTTACCCTCGAGTGTACCTTGCGCCAAACAGTGACTCACCGTGGCACCTGTAGTGTTGTTGCCCACCACAGCCGCCGACATGACGCCGGTGGCATTACCAGCATAGACACAATTTGTAACCGTACCCGTATTATAACCTACCACACCGGAGCCGTCCACAATATCAAGGGCACTGAAGCAGTGGCTAACCGTACCACCCAGATTGATACCCACGATACTACCTGTATAGCCACCACCCTGCTTGGTGATGAAACGCAACTTGTCAATATCGGCATTATGTTTGATTTCCGAACTGGTCAGGCTACGGTTATAGACACGGATGGCGTAAATGCTATCGTTCCAGCCCCGCACACCCCATGAATTAATATAACTGTTACCAAAGATATGTGCAGTGCTATTATCGTCAATGGTGCTCGGAAAGCTGCCAGATTTATAGGTTCCATTCAAGAAACAGCCTGTGGTTTTGGCATACGACAGGGTGATGACTTCATCATCATTCGCCGACACATCCACGTTACCCACCACTTCAGCACGCCCACTACCACCATATGAGGCTATATTAAGCGTGTTTGTTCCACTGCCCAAGCCGCCCATCAGACCTCGTGATGTAGGAGTAGTACGGTCGCAATCCATATAGGTCACAAATTCAAAGGAATAGTTTCCCAAAATATTTAAAAAGCGCTGGCTCATACCACTTGCCCAGAAGGCGGAGTCGCCCTTCAGTAAACTATGGTCTTCGCCCCACTCCAATGAATTAAAAGTAAAGGGGGTAAGGTCGAAAGTACCCACAAGGTCCTCCCATTGTTTGGCGTTGGCATCGTGGCCGGCGCGGGTATTCATAATACCGTCGTAGTGCATAATCAGGCCGTCGGTCACATAGCCGAAGTGCTTGCCTGAATTCACATACCCCCGGATAAGTCCCACATTTTCCACAATGCCGCCTTCCACCACTCCGAAGAGAGGTTCACCGTAGATACCGGCAATGGTGTGTCCGTTACCGCTAAAATGCCCTTTAAAAGGAGCGTCGGGAGTACCCATTGCCACCCACGGAACGATTTCCGCTGGCACATTCCCTTCAGACCATTCAGCGTATCCATTGCTGTAATCGGGATTAATGTCCATATCGGCAGTCAAGGCGAAATAATTATTCTCACCACCTGCATTCACGGGGTCGCCGTTCATGGTAAATGCCTCTCCAGAATTCAACTGGTCGCGGAAATTAATAAAAGCACTAAGATTGTCGATGGTAAACGGGTTCTCCTCGGTCCCTTGTGCAATACCCACATGTGAGATCAGGTACCATACTTTCACACAACCGTCCAAAGAGGCGACAAGTTGGAAGTCCCCCTTCATCACCATACTCACCGTAGTGCCGCTCACTTCAGCGCGCGTATTGGAAACTGCCAAGCTGATAGCGAGAGAGCTGCTGCCCAATGTAATGTCACCATTTACTCCGTTATCGCCATTGGCATCACTGGAAGCGGACAGGAGTATCGGAGTCACAGAGAAAAGGGAAGCATTCACAGATGTGGTGGTAGAGGTAGTAAAACCCGTTAGTTGCGGATAGAGACCCGTGGTATAGGTGTATTCACTGCCGAGCACTGCAGCTACGGCGTTGGTGGTCATCTGGTTTGTTGAGGCTGCTGTGGCACCGTCACGGGCGGTATAGGCAAAAAGGTTATCATAGTAGCAGTCCGTCACTTCACCACCCTCTTCCGTGGAACCTGTAATGGCACCACATACATCACCACTACCCAATATGGAGTTGCTGTTGTAGCAGTTCTTCACCATACCGCCTGTATTGAGACCTACAATGCCACCGCCATTAAGTGAGAAAGCACGTACCAGACCCGCATTATAGCAATATTCCACTTTAGCCAATGTGCTGGCGGAGGAGGTATTATTACCTGCAATACCACCGGCACTGCCACGGTCCGCCACAATGGTAGCGGAGGACCAGCAGTGGCTGATAGTACTGGCCACGTTCCAGCCGCAGATACCACCGATAATACGGTCACCTTTTATATAGGAGTTGGTCACTGCCACATTCTTAACGGAGGCGTCGGAGATGGAGCCGAAGAGACCTAATTTTTCGCTACCATTTATATATATACCAGAAATGGTATGGTAGTCACCATCGAAATGGCCGTTGAAGGATTGTGAGGCCTCAGCGTTCCAGCCAATAGGAACCCATTCCTCCCAGTCTCCAGTGTTGTTGCCGTTGCAGCCGCCTACATTGCCGCTGTTTATCACAATGTCAGTGGTCAGCTTGAACCAAGTGCCCTCACCGCCACGCGGGATTCCGATGGCGCCCGTGAGATGCTCAGTAGTCGTATCGGTAACAAAGGTTCCATTGTGAAAGAAGAAACCGTAAGTAGCCGTGCTGTTGACACCGTCACGGAAGGCTTTCAATTCATCTAGACTTTCAATCAAATACGGATTTGTTTCTGTACCGTATTCCTGTGCCTTGGCAAAGGGGATGCACGCAGCGATCACCATAATCATCACCATTGCAGCTTTCAAAAATCCAAAGGATCTCATTTTACTCATAGTAGTTAATTTTTATTTTTATTTATTTTTCATTTTCAAATACAGGAAGTGTGTGCTTTAATTCCTGAAAATCAACAACTTTGAGTAAAACAACCATCTGTATGGCCACCAAGAGACGGGAAAAGAACAAAGAAATGGGGGTGGATGGGGTTGGCCACGGCCAAAGCCTGTTTTTCGGAGAAAATGGAAGAATTTTCACCAAAAAACACACCCTGCGCCATAGCGCACGGCACAGTAGCAGTGTTGCCCACTAATAATCCAATCACTTCAAGTTCAGTCGGTTACTTGGTTTGTGATACAATAAAAATAAATGGTTGCGTCGAGTTTTCAGGGCTTTCGGCAATCGGGTGCAAAGATAGCATTTTCTGCTTTATATCCTACAGGGAGCGGAGGAATGCGGCCGTTTTATTTGAAATTATGGATTTCTTCAGCAAAATCGGTGGATGCGATTATGCGAGGATGCGGGGTAATAGGTAATAGGTAATAGGTAATAAGTAATAAGTAATAAATATATATAATAATAGGTAATAGGGGATAGGTTAATGAATTTCATTCACGCCCATCACGTTATCCACAGGATTGGCATAGATGTGCAGGAAAATGTCGCGCAATTCCGTCTCCTCGCCAATCAGGTTCTTCAAACCTTCGTCCATATAATCCATAAACTGCTTGCGCTGCTCCTCCGTGTAGTGGTCGCGATAACGGTACGACTGGTTCAGCAGGTCGTGCGCGATGTAGTTCGTCGGCCACAGCCGGTAGTTTTCGTAGATGCGCCGGTCGATAATCTGGGCCAGCTGCTGGAACTTCCGGTTCCGATCGAAACGGTCGCAATACTGCAACTCCTCATCGGTGATGGCATCAGTGAAGACAAAGTGGATATGTCCCTTGAACTGCCGGATTCCATGGAGGATGCTGTTCAGGTCTTCACCAGGTTCTTTCTCATATTTCTGGTAGCGGGTGATGAATAGCTCCTGCGTCTTCAGGAAATCGCACGGTTCATATTCGTAAGAAATTACTAACGGCGTAATGCACAGTTCTTTCAGATTTTCAAAAAAGGTCTTGTCGCTACTGAGAGCGAACATCTTCAGTACGGCCATGTCAGTCTTGTCGGCGCCGTCCTTCGTACGACCGTTGCGCTGGGCAATCCACACCGACTGCTTCTTCTGCAAAATCGCATACCGCATATACGACGAGACCTCCGTCGAATTTTTGTAGAATTCTTTCACGGTGCCGCCGCGCATTATCCGGAACATCTTGTTCATCTTGCCGATATCAACCACAAGTTCTCCTTGCATCAGGTTGCTGCCGAAGGTGATTTCGGAAGTGTCTATCCCATTGTCAAACAACAATATCTGTAAAATGGCAGCATCCAACAGAATGTCACGGTGGTTGGCAATGAACATCCGCTTTCTTCCATCTTTCAATCCATCAATTCCTTCATAGCTTAACCCCGATGTGGTTTTGTCAATAATGGAGTGGATAGCCGGCAGCATGATATTCTTCTGGAAATCATAGATGGTCTGTGATTTTTGAAGAAGCTGGTGCACCTCTTCCAACGGCTTTGCCGGAAACAGGTAGCTGGCGATGGCCGGCAGGTACGGACTGGCCGCCACGCGTCCGATGGCGGCGGGTATTTCAGAATCGTAATAGGGTCTTAAATCATCAAATCTTTGATCCATAACGATTTATTTTCGTTTATCAATGAATTTTACTGGCTTGCGCTTCACTTCTGGCATCACAACTTTCCGCACCTCATCGGGGTGGCCGAAGCGGATGTCGGGCGCGACGCGCAGTTTGGCACGGAAACGGTCCTTGAGGTCCTTCACCGCCTCCTCCTCGTTGGGATTGTGGCAGCCCACGACCACCGTCACAGCGTCGGTGCCGATCTCGTTGGACGACACCTCCACATAGTAGTTCTCAATGTAGTCCACATTGTCTAAAACATCAAAGATGGCGGCAGGGTACAGCGTCGTGCCTTTCAGCTTGATCATCTGGTTCTTACGGCCGATGATGGGGCTGATGCGCATGGAGGTGCGTCCGCAGCTGCACGGCTCGTAGTGGAACCGCGCGATGTCGCCCGTGCGGAACCGCAGCAGCGGCATCCCTTCCACCCCAAGGGTGGTGACCGTCAACTCGCCCTCCTCCCCTTCTGGAACGACGTTCCCTTCGTCATCAATCAACTCACAGATAATGAGTTCCGGATGATGGTGGCCGCCTTTTCCCGCGCCGCACTCACAGAACGACGTGCCCATCTCGGTGGAGGCGTATGTGGAATAGAGGGATATATCCCACTTCTCCTTGATTTTTGAACCCAGCAGGTTCAATGAAAAGTCCTGATTACGAAGGTTCTCACCGATACAAACGGCTTTTTTTATCGAAGAATTGCGGTAGTCGATACCATTCTTTTCGGCATATTGGATAATTTTCAGGATGAACGACGGCACGCAGATGATGGCATCCGGTTTGAGGCGGCGGATGGTGTCCCACTGCAGCTCCGGGATGCCGTTGCCGACACGGATGACGCTGCTGCCCATCTTCATCACGCCCATAAAATAGGCCAAGCCCGCCATAAAACGCTTGTCGATGGTGGTCATCAGCTGGTAAATCTCACCGGGGCCTCCGTCGGCGCAGACGAAAGAGATGGCTTCGTTGTAGGCCAGACGCTCGAGGTCGCGCGTGGTCATCGCAAAGGTGGTAGGGTCGCTCAACGTTCCCGAGGTGGTGATGTAGTCGGCGATGCGGCTCTTCTCCACACAAAAGAAATCCTCGTTATGAAGCTGCAAATCCTGTTTCGTGGTGAACGGGATATACTGCAAATCCTCAAGAGTTTTAATTTTCTCTATATCAATATGTTCCCTTTCAAACAGATTCTGATAGAATTTGGAATGGGCTTTCAGATAAGCCAGATGCTCCCGCAATTTTCCCTCTTGAAAGGTCTTAATGACGGACAGCGGCTGGTATTCAATTTCCGGATTATAGTTCATCAGGTTTCAGGTTACAGGTTTCAATTTCACGGCAAAATTTTGATGTCCCGCAGCCATTTCACGAATTGGAAGCGCCATTTGGCAGCGTCGGCGGCGCGGGTTTCGTCCATGCCGTAGCCGTGGCCGCCCGTATCGTACAGCAGGAAAACGTGCCGTACGCCCGCAGCGGTGAGGGCGCGGTCGAGATTGACGCTGTTCTGATACATCACCACGGGGTCGTCCTTGGCCGTCACGAGGAAGGTGGGTGGCATATCGGGCCGCATCTGCATCTCCATCGAGAACTGATCCTGCAGCTCCTTGGTGTAGTGGCGGGAGAGCAGGTTCCGGCGGGAACGCTGGTGGGCGATACTGTCCTGCATCGAAACCACCGGATAGACTGGCACCACGAAATTGGGCCGGAGGTTCGCCTGCGATTTGACACCGAGCGGCTCAAGGTAGTTGTCCTTGTAGAAAGCCCCTGACATCGTGACGAGGTGGCCGCCCGCTGAAAAGCCCATCGTGCCCAGTTTGTCAGGATTGATGCGGTACTCCGTGGCGTGGTCGCGGACAAACTGGATGGCCCGTTGCACATCCTGAATCATTGCAGGATGATGATAGCCCTTGTTGCCCGTGCGGTAGCGAAGAACGAAAGCGTTGATTCCTTGCGAATTAAGCCACTCCGCCACGCCGTAGCCTTCGGTTTTGATGCCCATCAGGTGACTATAGCTGCCGCCCGGGCACACAATGACACAAACGCCCGTATTGATGGAGTCAGGTGCGGGATAGACATACAGCTGCGTCCAATGCTGGTGCTTCATCGCAGGGACGTCCTTCCACAGATGCAACGGTTTCGGCTGGGCCAGAAGTGCTGCTGTAAAAAACAGCAACAGGGAAAGAGCCAGTAACTTCTTCATTATTTGACTTTTTTCTTCAGGATTTCACCGACGGTCTCACCCATCTCTTCAAAAGCGGCTTTCACACGATACTCAATGACCGGAATCATTGGCGTTCCGGCAATGCCGGTAAAGGTGATGGTGGCAAAGCTGTCGGTAGTGCCAGTTTTGACAAAGGAGATGTCAGCGGTAAGTTTGCACGGCTGTGAGAACGGACCGGCGAAGCTGCCCGGATCAATGTCAATCATTTTCACAATCATCGTGTAAGTGGTGCCGTCATATTCGCCGAAATCCAGACGAAGCCCCTTGACTTCATCGTTGAGGTCTTCCAAGAAGTTTGCTTCCCAGAGGTCGTCACGGAAACGGCTGGTCCAGTTGGTTTTCCACTGCTCGAAATCATCGTGGTCTTTGTTGTCTTTGAAGAACTTGGCTTCGGAATCGCCGTCGTAGGTCACGCCATCATAAACGAACTCAACGTTCACCTTGCCTTGGCCTTTCAGCGGACTCAAATCGCCCTTAACTTTCTGTGCCTGCACCATGCAGACAGAACAAATCGCAACAAAAAGAACAAATAGTTTTCTCATCATAAAAAATGTTTATAAAAGATTTTTAATTTCATCTTGTGATAACTGCGTGTATTTCAAATCGGTAGGAGTACCATCCTCCAATCGGAAATCCACACGGAACAGTTCCTCGTCATAGAAGGAGAGTTTGGAATTGGTGTTCGGGTTGCACTCTACATATATAATATGTAACGGGTCGAGCCCTTTGGCGTCGCAAATCTGCCTGATGAGCGACCCTCCGGCGTATGTGATGGAAGTGCCGGGGTTATCCTGATACAGCTCGGTCGTAATGATAACTGTAACATCTTCTTTCTTAATGATTTTCAATCCGCATTTAGAGGGCATATCCCATTGTCCGGCGAAATCGAAAATTTCATCAAAGTACTTGTCGTCAACTTTCATAATCTAAAATTCACTCTGAGCAAAAACGTGGCAAAAATACAACAAATTAGAACAAGTTCGTCTTAGAGGCGGTGCGGTCCACAGTTTTGCCGAAGGTCTTGTTGGCCAGTTTGCGGTCGCGGGGACGGTAGGTGCCGTCCTCCATCTCGCGGAGCACCACATTGGTGAACAGCTTGAACATCTTCTCCTCCTGCGTCTCGTCGTGATAGAACGACTTCCAGGCATATTCGTAAAGCTCCTGCAAACGCTCGGGGCTCATGTGCTTGGGCTGATACACCACCTGGCCGGCGTTGTAATGGTCCCAATCGTGGTCGAAGATACGGCCTTGGCGCATCAGGTCGTCGTAGGCCTTAGTGTGCGGGAACGGCGCCAGCACGGTGAACTCGGCGAGGTCAAGGTCAATCTTGAGGAGGAAGTCGATGAGACGGAGGATGTCGTCTTCGGTCTGGTTGTCCAAGCCCAACAAGATGGTGCCCTCCACGCCGATGCCGTAATCATGGTACCGTTTCACACGCTCCTTGATGTAGTCGGAGGTGTCGTAAACGGCCTGATAGACGTACCATGCGCCGGCCTGCGCAGCGAGGTCGAGCACTTCGGGCTTGTCCTCAATGGTGTGGCTGATCCACTTCTTTTTCAGCGGTATCATCTCACGGAAAAGATCCATCTCCCACTGCGTGTCCTGCGCCAACGAGTTATCGACGATAAACAGACGGTTGTTGTCGATAGTTTCAAGTTCCTCGATGGCTTTTTCAATGGGACGCGGGCGGAAACAGCGGCCGCCGAGGTACGAAACGGCACAAGGATAGCAGCTGAAACGGCATCCGCGGGAGGCGTGGAACAGATCCACCATCTGCACTCCCTTATGGTTGTATAGCTCACGTTTGTAAAGGTCGCGGCGAGCCGGCCCCACCAGCTCAATCGGGGGCTGCTTGCCCATAAAGTTATAGACTTTCTTCAGCTGGCCCTTGCGCCAGTCGTCGAAAATCTGCTCCTGACGACCTTCCGCCTCCCCCAGCGTGACACAGTCGGCGTGCAACAGCGTCTCCTCGGCATGAAGCATTGTGGAGATGCCGCCGAACATCACCTGCTTGCCGCGGCGACGGTACTCGTCGGCAATCGCCCAACCGCGCTTCACCTGCGTCGAAAGCATCATCGAAATCGCCACCAAATCACAAGGCTCGTCGAAATTCAGTTCCTCCACATTTTCATCCGTAAACGAAACTTCCACATATTCGGGCAGCGTGGCGGCATACACCACCGGACCGTGAGGCGGCAGATTAAAAGTGGTTTGTCCCGGCAGTTTCTTCCATTTCGGATAAATCAGTTTCAGTTTTATCGTATCAGGATCTCGTTTCATAACATCTCAATCACTAAATTATAATCT
The DNA here is from genome assembly GCA_017961265.1 of Bacteroidales bacterium. Lineage (GTDB taxonomy): Bacteria > Bacteroidota > Bacteroidia > Bacteroidales > WCHB1-69 > UBA1756. The sequence continues at coordinate 150,661 of JAGCXN010000006.1, forward strand.
TTATCTGTTTGTTTTTCAATAAAATGAAGATTCTCAGGCCGTGAGGCGCAATGCTCGGCCACCAGGCGAAATTCCTTTGCGGGTTGGAGGGCAAAAATATGCAAATTTTTCTTTGCCAATGCCGCCAAAAGTACCCTTTCGCCATAACCGCAATTCCTCACTAACACGGCACCCTCCTCCGGAAGTTCGTCAATTCGTTTTTTAATATTTTCTAAATCAGAAAGTTGTCGTCTGCAACTCTGCTGAATTTCCTTTCCTTTATATAGATAATTCCCCTTTACCAACGGGAGCAGATAATCGACATTTTCCACTTCCCGTGAAATCTCAGCATACTTTTCCTGATAGAAATGACGGAAAGCACGTGTCTGCTCCAAAAAGGTCTTATCTTTTCTAAATTCTTGATTTTCAGATGATATTCTTTCAAAAATAGAAATATCCACACGGCCTTTATGTAGGATGAACTCATTTTTCGGGAAGATGTGGCCGATGCCGTGTGTCACGATGGGTACGATGTCGAGTCCGAGCCGCTCGGCAAGGAAGAACGCCCCCTGATGGAAGCGTAGGATGGAGCAGTCGGAGGAACGGGTGCCTTCAGGGAAGACCATCACCGAGTAGCCTTTCTCCACCAGTGTTTTCAGCTTCGGCAGGTTCTCCTCGATGCCGTCGGCCACCGGCAGGTAGTCGGCAAAGCGGATGATCCAGCCGTAGAACGGGCAGTTCCACACCCACCGGTTGGTGAGCACTACCACCTTCGGCGAAAGCAGCAGCGTATAGAGCAAGTCCAAGTGCGACTGATGGTTGCATAAAATCACCGCAGGTTTCTCGAACGTTTCGCCGTGCGGGTTGCGGATTTCAAACGGCACCTGCGGCATCAGCTTCGCCAGCACCTTGAACGTACCGCACACCAACTGGTGGAATCCGCGTTTCGCCGCATCATTCCGCCGCAGGAAAACCAGCCCGAACAGGGCAATCAGCGACAGGACGAGAGTGCAGAGGAGAAACACCGTGAAGGAAAATACCGTTTTCAGCAGGTTCCACAAAGTGACGGGAATCGGGCGGAGCTGTCCCTTGGCCGTTGTCAACCATCTGAAAATCAGCGGTGGGAAGACGTACGCCATCATCACCACCGAAAACATCCCGATAATCGTGACCTCCGCTAACGACCGCATCGCCGGATGTTTGGCGAAAATTAGCATCCCGATACCGATGAACATGATCGACGAGGAAAGGATGATGGAATTTTTGAACTGCGCCAGCATCTTTTTGCCGTAGGTGTATTCGTACATCACGCCCTCGGTGACGAAAATGGTGTAGTCGTCGCCTTGGCCGAAGATGAAAGTGGCAAGGATGATGTTGACGATGTTGAATTTCATGTCGAAAATGCCCATCAGGCCGAGGATCCAGACCCAGGCGAGGGTGAGCGGCACGAAGGCGGACAGGGCCAGTTCGATGCGTCCGAAGGAGAACAGCAGGAACGCAAAGACGATGAAACCGCAGATATACAACACGTAGTCGAAGTCGCCCGACAACGCCGTCACCATCCGCGAAATGACGGAAGTGTCGGTGAAGGCGAAAATGGCAGGATTCACGGTATTGAGCGTTCCCTCCACCCCTTCACGGCACGATTTCGGGACCTTCAACACGCTGTAAACCATCGTTTTGTCTTCCTTCATCACAAGATAGGAGGAAGCTAAATCCTGCACGATGGGATCGAAATAGGCTAACGGCTGCGGCGCGTAGTCGGCAGCGAGGATGGTTCGAAAATCATCGAAAGCGGCGGGATTGAAGCCAGAAGCCGTGACCTCTGCCTCAAAATCGGCAAGGAACGTCTCGCGACGCGAGGACCAGAAATCGTTCCACTGTGCCAAACGCTTCCGTTGGATTTCTTCCGAAGGCACGAAAACACTGATCCCGCTCAGTTTTGTTATCACACTGTCTGACAACATCTTGGTCAGCATAGGCGAAACAGTCTCGTAATTCCGCAGCGCCTGTTCGGGCGTCTCCCCTTCCGCCACACAATAGACCGTCTGCACCGAGGTGTCGGACTCCGCCACCAACTTGTCGAACGCAGCCCGCTGCTCGGCCGTCATATAGTTGATTTTGTGCATGTTCGTCTCAAACGAGGTGTGGGAACTGAAGAAGAGGAACACGACCGTCAGCACCAGAATGAGCGTGACAATCCACGGGGATTTTTCAGGATGAAATTCGGCCACTTTTTGGAACGAAAGTTGTCCGGTTTTCCAATTTTCTGGCCGTTTTCCGAGGAAATGTGGCAGAAAAATGAGTACGAAACAGATGGTGCCGACCAGCAGCAGCGCGGCAAACAACCCGAGGTCGCTCATCGCGTCCGAACTGATGAACAGCAGGCTCAGGAACGCACCCACCGTGGTGATGTTGCCAATCAGCAACGGATTGACAATCTCCTTGATTATCTGACGTTTGTCTTCAGTTCTTTTGAAATGGGAAATCAGATGGATGGGGTAGTTCACCGCAATGCCGATGATGATGGAAGCCACCCCGACCGCAATCAGTGATACGGGATTTTTGAACAGCACAATCAGTCCGAGGGCGAACAGTCCACCGAAGGATAACGTACAAATTATCAGTAGGATACTTTTGAAATTCCGATAGTAATAGACTAGCAGGGCGACAATGAAAACCAGCGAGAGCAAGATCGCCCAAACGCTGTCCTTCTTAATCTGTCGGGAGTTGGTCAACGACACTTGCGACGCCCCGAAACTACTGATTTTCACTTGGTTGTCAAAATCCGCAGCCACGGAATCCACGGTGCGATCAATCAGTTCAATCAGTTTGGCGTTGTTGGCAGTTTCGCTGACGGGATAGCGTGAGGTGACCACCACGACCGCCTCGTCACCCTGACGGTTGAAGATATAACCGTCCTCCTGATGGTATTCATCATTGTATTGGAATCCCGAAAGTTTCTGCAACAGATTGGCCGACAGGAACAAAGGGTCAGACAAAATCACATCCTGCGCCAATCCCGACGGCGTGGAAAGAATGAACTTGTCGGTTTCTAACTGCGCAGCGATATGACTGCGGTCCAACAGCGTGTCCATCCGTTCATAATCCTCAGTTTCAAGAAAATAAGGCATATTTTGCAGGACGAAAGCGGTGATTTCCGCCATCTTCTCCTGCTCAATACGGTAGAGGATGTCCTTGGTCAAATCTGCCGTATCTTCGGAAGAAAGCCTTTCAGCAACGGCCTCAACGGCCGACGTAAGCAAGTCATAGTCAACATCTTCCCCATTTTTATTCGCTTCTGAAATCGAAATGACGATACGGTTGTCGGCACCGATATGCTGGTAAGCATAATTGACGCGCTTGTTGTCGCCCCCTTTCGGGAAAAAACTCCCGATATCTTCCACAAAGCGGAGCCGCGTCACCCCAAACACGCAACCGGCGATGAGAACGAGCAGCAGCGCCCACAAAAAGAGGGGCTTTTTCTCGAAAAAATCGTACAGTTTGACAAAAAAGTGGCGCATTTTTTAATGGAAAATCTTGTGGAAAAGCATAGACGGATAGCCGTAAACAATGGCGAGAATACAGAAAATAGTATTTAAAACACTGATTCTGAAGAAATCCACGTTCGGACGGAAGTGCGACACACGCTCCTCCTTGGGGGGATAATAGACGTGGATGGGCACCGGAATCAGTTGGATACCGCGCCACGCACTCCGCACCAAAATCTCCAGTTCCGTTTCGTAACGATTGGTGAACAAGCGCATTTTGCCCATCTTCCGCAATGGATAGAGCCGGTAGCCCGACTGTGTGTCAGGCAGCGAATGGGCCGTCTGCACCACAAACCAGAAATTGGAGAACTTGTTGGCAAAGGTGTTCTTCTGCGGCATATTGGGATGGTCCATCCCACGGCTTCCAATTAGCAGGGAATCAGGATGTTGCTTAATTTCCTGATAAAAGACAGGGAGGTCATCCACCAGATGTTGGCCGTCGGAGTCCATCGTGATGGCGTAGTCGTAACCGCGCCGCACCGCTTCACGGAAGGCCGTCTTCAAAGCGTGTCCCTTACCTCGGTTCGGCGTATATTCGATAGCGATGATGGAATCACCGAACTCTTTGATAATCTGTGAGGTGGAATCGGTAGAACCATCGTTTATCACCATCACATCGTCACACACCGTCCGCACCGACCGGATGACTTCCGCCAACGTACGCTCGTTGTTGTAGGTGGGGATGATGATGCAGGTGCGTTCCATCTTTGTTGATTAGAAGACTTATTCACAGAGTGTTACTTTCATCATTGCGTAGGTAGTTCCCTCATTATGAATGAGGCACTTGGTTGCATAGCCGCCTTCGGCTTCCGTCCAAAGGATGTCGAAAGAGACCGACTCCACCTTATCGGGATGGATTACCTGCACGAACTTGACGTTTTGAGCAGATGAAAGCTGAAGTTTCTTTCCTAACACTTTGGATGACAGCAGACTCACCATCTCCACCAAGCAGGCACCGGGCACTACAGGCATTGTCGGAAAATGGCCTTGAAAAATGGGATGATTTACGTTAAAACGAACCGCAATAATCGCCGAATTTTCGGTAATTGTTTCGTTTATAATGGAATAGAAATCTTCTAACATACTATTTCACAATGAAAAAAACGCCAATCATTACAATCACCACACCAATCCAGCGGGTGAGCGGAACGGCTTCGTGCAAAATAAAATGAGCGGACAGTAAACCAATAATATAACTAATTGACAATAAAGGATATGCCACGCTAAATTCGTATTTTTTCAAGACATACATCCAGATGAACATTGCCGACAGGGCGCAAAGTCCGGAAGCGGCGAACTGCCATGTGGTGAAGACGGTTTTGAAGTACTGCCACGACCACGAGAACTTGCCGAAAAGCTCCACAGAGATTTTCAGAAAGGTCTGCGCGGCCACCAGCACCACCGACTGCAGTATAATTAACAGAATCAGAACTATCATTTTGTCAAAAGGACTATGGAATGGTCTCTATCATGGAAATGGTTGTAAACCAAGATGTTTTTCGGCTCTTTTTGGAAGTTGTCAGCCTCATCGGGATTGAAGAAAAGATGATACGGAATCCGCCCTTCGTGCAGGCAGACCGCACCGACATAGACTCCGAACGACGATGCACTGAACGACTCACCGAATATTTGTTTGTACCAAAGCATGGGCGTATTTTGGAAAACATGCTTCCGCAATTCATGATATACATCATCATTGTCCTGATCTCCACTCAACCCCATTACAACGGCATCTATTTCACTCAATGGCAATTTATTACGAAGAAGAATGTCATTGATGGCATGACGCGACTGAAGGATGCCGGGGCGATAAAACATCTCCATATCCTTCAATTCGCAGAGAGTAGTATCCTTTTTTTGCATTGAAAGCAGCATACTCAGCGAACAACTGCCAGAGATGGCACCTCCCTCCTCACCTTTCCGCAACTGCTCAAGCGTATAAAAATTGGTTTTCCAATAACCCAACTTGCTCAACATCAAGAAATAATCTGGAGTCATCTCATCATGCGCACCTACCAAAGCCGTCCCAATCTTACCGAGAGAAAGCTGCATAAAAGCATCGAAGAGGGCGCTATCGAACGAGGTACCACGGTGGGAATAAGTGCTGTTGTATCCGTGACACTTCAGTCGGAGGGCAATCTGCGAACTGATGGTATTGTGGGTGGACTGCATAAAAGAAGTCGGCGGAAGGCACTCTTCGTCATTGTCTATCACAGCATTAAGGAACTTTTCGGTATGTTCCACGCAGCCCAGTCCCGTACCGGAAATGATGGCATCCGGCATTTCGCAATCCCCTTTGCGAAGTGCGTCCGCAGAAGTCACCAACGCCCGTTTCACCAATGTTCCCATCCGACGAGCTTCCATTGGAGAAATAAACGGTTTGTAATCAGGCTCTTCCGATTTCATAAAAAAAGAATCAGGGATGATCGGCATCTCCATCCACTCCTCCGAAAGAGGCTTTTGGATGGAAATATGGGAGGCTGATTGTATATAAATACTCATAATTAGCTGATTTTTGAAAAGATACAAGAGGAATCATTGCCACCAAAACCGAATGAATTGGTCAGAACATGCTGGAGTTCGACCTCTTGCTTCACTTCCGTAACAGGTGTAAAATTCAAAGAATCAATCTTTTCCGAAAAATTAAGATTGGCTGGGATAAAGCTCCGTATCAGAGCGAGAATGGAGATAGCCGCCTCCACACCGCCCGACGCACTCGTAGTGTGCCCCGTGTAAGACTTGGTGGAGGAGACAGGCGGCATGTGGTCACCGAAAACACGCATCATTGCATGGCCCTCGCTCTCATCATTATTGGGAGTACCTGTGCCGTGCGCATTAACATAGTCAATATCAGAAGGTTGTAGGCCCGCCATTGCGAGTGCCTCCATCATCGACTGGTACGCTCCTTCGCCCTCTGGCGACGACGCGGTCTGGTGGAAAGCGTCGCAGCGGTTGCCGTAGCCCGAAAGCTGACATAGCAAATTGACCCCGCGCTGACGGGCGGTTTCCTCCCGTTCCATCACGAGGTACGCCGCACCCTCACCGAGATTCAGTCCGTTGCGGTTCTTGTCGAACGGACGGCACGGCTCATGATCCAGAATCATCAAAGAGTTGAAGCCATCCAGATGGAACTTGCTCAAACATTCGGTGCCTCCAACCACGACGATGTCGGTGCGGTTCAATTTCAGCATATTGGCACCCAATATGATAGCATTTGCTGCCGACGAACACGCAGTGGAAATGGTGGTCATCATCTCGAACCCATACGGATTGGCCTGACCAATCATGTCGGTACAGGCACCGCAGTCGTGCAGAGCAATGTACTCATCACGATCGCGGGTGTGAAGAAAGTCGTAATAGTACTGCTCGCTCTTTTCCATACCTCCAACCGTGGTGCCGGAAATGAACGCCATCTTCCACGATCTGTCTCGGGGAAGCAGGCTTGCCGATGCCAGTGCCTCACGAAGGGCAGCGGCCCCCAGCAGAGAGGTGCGCGTGATGGACGCATCCTCCTTAATAAACAGAATCTCACGAAGTTCCTCGTCACTGAACGGAACCTCACCCACAGGCAAGTCCGTATGTTTCGACTTGAGGTACTTCATCTTCCCGATACCCGAACGACCCTCCAGAAGGCGAGCATACGTATCATCGGCACCCATACCGAGCGCAGAGATGATTCCTAATCCCGTTACTACAATTCGCGACATTAACTATTTGGTTCTATGAGCGTTGATATATTCTGCCATCACTTTGACAGACTTGAAAATCTCTTTTCCTTCGTTGGCATTCTGCAACTTGATGCCGTAATTTTTCTCCATCAGAACAATAAGTTCCAGAGCATCAATTGAATCCAAACCAAGACCTTCGCCAAACAGCGGGGCATTCTCGTCAATGTCGGCAGGAGTCATCCCTTCCAGATTCAACACTTCAATAATCTCTTTCTTGAGTTCTTCAATTAAATTTTCCATTTTAATGTTTATTTGTTTATTCGTTGATTCGTTTACTTTTCAAAAATGAAGATTTGTACGTCACAATGGCCGTTGTCATAATCCACCCAGCCAGCTAACAGGTGTTTGGCATTGGTTTGGGCAAAAACATCAGCGACGGCTTTTTTAAATTTCTCTTTATCAAAATGTTCCGAAATATAAAAAGAGGTTTCGCCTCGCAGTTTGTATTTGATAGCCATCTCCCCGGCCACGATGTTTGCGAGGGTATAGACAAAGACGGACGGGCTCGGGAAGTAATTTTCCGGATCTTGGATGGTTGCCTGATAGGTGCGGTCGTCGTCGAGGGAGGCGGCGCTATTGAAGCAGACCACACCCCAGTCGCTTTTCAGATCTTCGTTGGCTTGACCGACGGCACGCATCACCATTTCGGCGGCAAGGATACCGGCTTTTGACAAGCAGTCCATCTTGAAAAACTTGGGATAAGCCATCCCTAAATGGTTATATAGCTCACTGAGCCACTGTTTTGTATCGGATGATGTGGATGACAGCCGTGTTCCGTCGGGAAGGATGGCGGCAGTGTCACTGATGTTGGCTTCCGCAAGGATGCGCGGTTCGCCGGCAGCTTCGGCCTTTTCCGCAGCGGCGGGAGGTTCGCCCACTGTGACGAGCAGGGCCGCATTGCCGCCGCCGAAACCCGAAATCATCTTCAAGAAGGCGGTTTTGCTGGTCTCCATCGGCTGTTGCGCCACTCTGACGGCGGCGGCGGTACCGGGGTTTTCGCACCCGACCGTCCGGAGCACGCGGTGATGCAGCAGTTCCTGCGTGGAGAGGATCACCTCAAGGACTCCGGCAGCCCCGAGCGTGTGGCCGAAGTAGCCCTTCAGACTGTTGACGGGAATGTCGGTGAGGTTGGCCCGTTCCATCGCCACCGACTCCATATCGTCGTTGTAGCGGGTGGCAGTGCCGTGGGCGTTGACGAAAGCGAGGTCTGTAACATCGAATCCGTCAAGCACTTGCAAAACAGCGGCAAAAAGTCCTTCCGCTGTACGCGACGGGCCGGAGATGTGGTTGGCGTCGTTGCAGATGGCGCCGGCAGCGAGGCACAAACAAGGCTTTCCGGCGGGAATGTCAGCGCGGTGGCGGGCATAGACGATGGTAGCCGCCGCCTCGCCGAGGTTCAGCCCCGTGCGGTCAACATCGAAAGGACGGCACTGTTCCGGCGACAGCGCCTTGAAGGACTGAAAGCCGGAAATGATGAACTTGGAAAGCACATCCGCCCCGATGACGACGGCGTAACGGTAATCGTGGTAATGCAGAAGGCGGGCGGCGGCCACTTGGGCAGCACAACCCGAAATGCAGGCGTTGCTCACGACCACAGGCTCGTTCGGATTGCCGAAATAGCGGGCAATCAGTTGTGCCGAACGCCACAAATAGGGACGTTCGGGCTCATAGCCGCGGAGATCTTCCAACAGCTCCACATTGCCTTTGGTGGTGGAAAAGACAAAAATGACTTGCGGGTCAGCGGGATTGACACCCGCATTGGCGAGGGCATCCGTAGCTGACAAGATGGCCATTTTTTCCACTTTTGTATAATTTTCTTCCTGATTATAAGGAAGTTTCAAAAACTTCTCATCTATTTTCCCTTGATCAAAAAGGGAAGAAAAGAAAGGTTCTGGAAGACCCAAGCGGTGTGAATATGGACGCAGGCCCGAATGCCCGGCGGCCACCGCCGACCAATTTTCAGCGGTCGTCCACCCCAACGGAGAAACGATGTTGTCACCTATGTTGAAAATCATAGCACTTTTTTTCGTTTCCATTCTATCCTTCATGGTCGGTCAGAAAAACTTTCATTTCACAGGTGGCGACAATCTCGTTTCCAACGCGGGTTTCAGCGCTGACAACGAGGGCAGGGTCAATATAGAGGGTCTCCTTTACAGTGGTGGTCAGCGTCTCCCCAACGGTGGGAAAGCGCAGCGTTGTGAAGTTCTTGACAGCACCGACCACACCAATCCGCACCTGTTGCCCACGGTTAAGGTAACCGATACGAAGGGCGCAGGTTTGGGCAATATTCTCCAACAGACCCGCTGAAACAAACCGTCCGTCCTCGACAAAAACGCCATCTTTCCGAATCAGAAAATCGGAAACGGAAGCCTTTTCATCACTATCCAACAACCTATCTACCAATATAATAGGATTCCTTTGGGGAATCAAGCCCTCTGCTCTCAATGGGAAATCCATCTCTATACTCACCTATTCTTATACAATATTAAATAAAGGTGCAAAAATAGCGATTTTTATTTAATTTGCGGAAAATTTCCTTCGGTTTCTCCGAAAAAATAAGAACGAAAAGAGACAAAAGGGAGGAAAACAAGCGAAAACTCTCAAAAATGGCAAAGAAATCATTTTTATAAAGTCCTGATTTTCAATACATTTAAAAATAGAAGAAAAACAGATAAAAAATTTTTTCCTGATTGTACAGAATTTCAAAAAAGTTGTATTTTTGCAGTCCGATTCAACGGAATGGCCCCGTAGCTCAACTGAATAGAGCATCTGACTACGGATCAGAAGGTTACAGGTTTGAATCCTGTCGGGGTCACTCAATTTTCCAAAACATTTTTTACCAAATCAAATAACAAATGGCAACAAGAATCAGATTACAAAGACATGGTAAAAAGAATCAGCCCTTTTACCACATTGTAGTCGCGGATGGTCGTGCACCACGAGACGGACGTTATATCGAAAGACTTGGTACTTACAATCCGCTGACCAATCCCGCTGACGTGAAAATCGACTTTGAACGCGCCCTGTATTGGGTAGAGGTCGGTGCCCAGCCGTCTGACACGGCAAAGGCCCTTCTTCGTCACGAAGGCGTTTATCTTATGAAGCACCTCAAAGGTGGTATCGCCAAGGGTGCCCTCACCGAAGCTCAGGCCCAGAGCAAGTTCGACGCTTGGAAGCAAGACAGAACCTCCAAGATGAACAACGTGCGCATTGAAGGCCAGAAGGCTGCTAAGAAAGAGATGGAGAAACGTCTCGAAGCCGAAACGAAGGTGAAAGAAGCTACCGCAGCCAAGGTTGCCGCGAAGCTCGCCGCCATCGCCGAAGCAGAAGCCGAAGCCAAGCGCAAAGCTGAAGAGGAAGCCGCCGCAGCTGCAGCAGCTGAAGCCGCTACCGAAGAAGCTCCCGCCGCCGAAGCTACCGAAACTCCCGCTGAATAAGAAATTTTTCTTTTTCATAATAAAAAAGCCGTCTTTTAAAAGACGGCTTTTTTTCGTGTCACCGACTGGCACAAAAAGAAGCGCACCTTTTGGGGTGCGCTTCTTTTTGTCGCAATCCTACGAAACTAACTTACTTGATGAGGTCAGCGTAAGCAGCTGCGTCAAGCAGAGTGTCAGCCTCAGCCGGGTTGGTGGGTTTGATCTTGACGATCCAACCTTCTCCGTAAGGATCGGTGTTGATGAGGGCGGGGTTACCGTCGAGCTCCTCGTTGAATTCGATCACCTCACCGCCGATGGGCAGCATCAGGTCGGAAACGGTCTTCACGGCTTCGACAGAACCGAAAACTTCGTTCTGCTCCAAAGTTTCGTCAACTGAAGGAACATCAACAAAAACGATGTCACCAAGTTGTTCAGCAGCGTAAGCGGTAATGCCTACGTATGCAATGTCACCATCCATTTTCAACCATTCGTGGTCGTTGGAATACTTCAAATTTTCAGGAATCATAGTTTTGATTTTTAAAAAGTTATAAAAAATTAAACGGTCATAATCTCTTTTTCTTTGGCTTCGGCCATCTTGTCAATTTTGGCGATGAAGTCGTCGGTCATCTTCTGGATGTCGGCTTCAAGCTTCTTGGCCTCGTCTTCCGGCACGCCATTATCCTTGAGTTTCTTGGCGGTGTCGTTGGCGTTGCGACGGATGTTGCGGATGGTCACCTTGTTCTGTTCGGTCTCCTGTTTCACCTTCTTCACCAGCTCTTTGCGGCGTTCCTCGGTAAGGGAGGGCACCACGATGCGGATGAACTCACCGTTGTTCTGCGGGGTGAAGCCGAGGTTGGCGGCAAGGATAGCCTTCTCGATGATGGGGAGCATATTGCGTTCCCACGGCTGGATGACGATCTGGCGGGCGTCGGGGGTGT
>JAGCXN010000002.1 GCA_017961265.1 Bacteroidales bacterium
CACGGTGCCCGAGGCCTACGACACCCAGCTGGAGGTTCCTTTCAAGGGCAACGTCAGCCTGGAGAAGTTGGAGAAGGTGCTCGAAGAGAACAAGGGCAATGTGCCGTTCTTTGTCCTCACCGTGACCAACAACACCGTTGGCGGTCAGCCGGTCAGCATGAAGAACATCCGTGAGACCTGCGAGCTGTGCCACAAGTACGGCGTGCCCGTCAACATCGACAGCGCCCGTTTCATTGAGAATGCCTACTTCATCAAGACCCGTGAGAAAGGCTATGAGAACAAGACTTTGCGTGAAATCTGCCTCGAAATGTTCAGCTATGCCGACAGCATGACGATGAGCGCCAAGAAGGACGGCCTCGTCAACATGGGCGGTTTCATCGCCACCCGCAAGCAGGATTGGTACGAAGGTGCCAAGCTGTTCTGCATCCCCTTCGAGGGCTTCCTCACCTACGGTGGTATTAACGGCCGTGATATGGACGCTCTGGCCGTCGGTCTGAAAGAGAACATCGAGTTCGATATGGTGGAGACCCGTGTGAAACAGGGCCAGTATCTGGCTGCCAAACTTGACGAGTACGGCATTCCTTACCAGCGTCCTGCGGGCGGACACGCTATCTTCGTCGATGCCGACAAGGTTTTGACCAACATCCCGAAGGAGGAGTTCCCAGCCCAGACCCTCACTTGCGAATTGTACCTTGAGGCCGGTATCCGCGCCTGCGAAATCGGTTATGTGCTGGCCGACCGCGACCCCGTCACTCGCGAGAACCGCTTCGGCGGCAACGACTTCGTGCGCCTCTGCATCCCGCGCCGCGTTTACACTAACAACCACATGGACGTGATCGCTGCTGCCCTCAAGAACGTCTATGACCGCCGTGACACCATCAAACGTGGTCTCGAAATTACTTGGGAGGCCGAACTGATGCGCCACTTCACCTGCCAGTTCAGAAGACTCAAATAATTGTAATGCTGATCGTTGGCAATACATTAGTATCGGATGAACTGATCAAGAATTGCTTCTGCTGCGATTTGTCGCAATGTTGCGGCGCCTGCTGCATCGAAGGGGATGTGGGTGCACCCATCGAACCGGACGAAATCGCTGACTTGGAAGACAATTACCCTATTTTCAAAAAGTATATGACAGAAGAAGGTGTCCGTCTCGTTGATGAGAACGGCACCTTCGACTATGATATGGAGGGGGAGTTCGTGACCCCGCTTCTTTCGGACGAAGCCTGCGCCTTCATCTACTATGAGGACGGCATCGCGAAATGCGCCATCGAAAAGGCCTATCTGAACGGGGAAATCGCTTTTCGCAAGCCGATTTCTTGCCATCTTTACCCAATCCGTATTAAAAAACTGCCTGATTACGAAGCCCTTAATTACCATCACTGGAGCATCTGCGAATCCGCGTGCCAGCTCGGCAAAAAGGAGGAAATTCCGGTTTACCAATTCCTGAAAGAGCCCCTCATCCGCAAATATGGCGAACTCTGGTACGAAGAACTCCTGCGGGAACTGAATAAAAAATGAAAACTGTTGGGGATTATGCGATGAAAAGATTAAAAGATGAAAAGATAGCGTATAAAGTAGGAGGTAGGAAGTAAGAAGTAATAGGTTGCCCGCGCACAGCCCCTCTTTAGACCTCCTACCTATTACATATTACTTGTCACCTATTACGAACCCACCGATAGCTCCCATACTACGACAAAGCTACCTAAAAAGAACCTTCACATCTTCACATTTTAACATCTTAACTTCTTAACTCTAAACTTTAGACTTTTATAAACCCTTAGGAATATGTACGACGGGAAAACAAAGAAAAAGAAAGAGAAAAACACTTCGAAGCTGAAGCGATCGAAGCTGATAGTTCCGTTCTGGTGCTGTTATTTCTTGTGTTTGCTGATTGTAGTGGCGGTGTTTGCGCTGATTGCGCGGAATATCCCCACAGTGGAGGAGTTAGAGAAGCGGTTACAGGAAAACCAGCTGGCTACGATTGTTTATGCCTCTGATGGCACCGAGCTCGGACGTTATTTTTACGAAAACCGTTCCAACTGTCGTTACGGGGAACTCTCGGAGAACATTCTCAATGCGCTGATAGCCACGGAGGACTCGCGGTTTTACAAGCATTCGGGCATAGATTTCCGAGCACTGGTGCGTGTTGCTTTCGGCGTGCTGACGCACAGCAATGACGGCGGTGGATCCACCATCACCCAGCAGCTGGCGAAGAATCTCTATGGACGTGATCCCAATGTGAGCCTCGTCAAGTCGAAGTTGCAGGAGTGGATTGTGGCGATCAAGCTCGAACGGGACTACTCCAAGCACGAGATTATTACGCTGTATCTTAATACGGTGGACTTTTCCCATCAGGCAATGGGGATTGAGACGGCAGCCCGCCGCTACTTTAACACTACGCCGCAAGACATCACCGTAGAGCAGTCGGCCATGCTGGTGGGTTTGCTGAAGGCACCGGGTGCATACAACCCTATGAGCCATCCTGAAGCTGCGGAAGGACGTCGCAATGTGGTGATTGGCCAGATGAAAAAATACCATTATCTTACTAAAGATGAGGCTGATTCTATCAAGGCCATTCCTCTTGACATGTCGCACTATACCAAAGAGAGCCATTCATCGGGACAGGCCACCTACTTCCGTGAATACTTACGCCTTTATCTTACCGAATTTTTTGCAAAACCTGAAAACCGCAAAAAGAATGGCGATTCTTTCAATATTTATAAAGATGGTCTGAAAATTTATACCACGATAGACCCGCGTATGCAGGAATATGCCGAATTGGCAGTGAAAGAACATGTTGGAGGAAAACTCCAACCCATCTTTTTCAACCAGCTGAAACGCAACGATAACGCGCCATTCTATAAGCTCTCACAAGAACAGACCAATAATATCATGAATGCCGCCCGCAAAAATTCGGAACGTTACCGGATTATGAAAAATGCGGGGGCAAGTGCTGCCGAAATTGATAGAGCTTTCCGTACCAAGGTGAAAATGAGAATTTTGGCACAGGACGGCGAGCACTATATTGATACAGTGATGTCGCCCAACGACTCCATCCGTTATATGAAGTCGTTTCTGCAGTGCGGTTTTATGGCGATGGAGACCTTTTCCGGTAAGGTGAAAGCCTACGTTGGTGGCATGAACATCACCTCGTTCCAGTTCGACCACGTGAAGGGTTCGCGCCGACAAGTGGGATCTACCTTTAAACCCTACGTCTATGCCAGTGCGATGGAAAATAGCAACGGGGAACTTGATCCCTGTTCGTTGGTTCCGAATACAACAGTTTCTGTGCGACTTCCCGAAGGCAATGTTTGGACTATTCCAGTAAGCCGTTATAAACCAGGCCAGAGGATTCTTCTGCGTGAAGCATTAGCACAGTCTCTGAACAACGTTTCCGCCTACCTGATTTCCCGTCCGGAATACGGTCGCCAGCAGGCTGTCATTGAACTGGTCCGTAAAATGGGGATTACCTCTCCAATTCCGGAAGTTCCTTCCATTTGCTTGGGCGCCTGTGAATTGACACTATATGAACAGGTGGGGGCTATCAACTGCTTCGCCAATCAGGGCGTTTATGTGGAACCCTATTTCATTGAAAAAATTTGTGACCAGAACGACAATGTCCTATTTGAAACGAAGCCTGAGTCTCATGAAGCCATGAAACAGATGCTGGCCTACCAAACTGTGTGCCTGATGCGCGGAGTCGTGGAGCATGGTACGGGTCGCCGACTGATTAGCCAGTATGGGCTTACGTTCCCGCTGGCGGGGAAAACCGGTACGACGAATAACCACTCTGACGCATGGTTCGTGGGTTATACGCCCATGCTGACGTGCGGTGTCTGGGTCGGTTGTGACGACCGTGCGGCGCACTTCACTTCCATGGAGTATGGACAGGGTGCGCGTGCCGCTATGCCGGTGTTCGGAAAGTTTATGAATCTCTGCTACAATGATCCCGCACTTCCCTATATGTCGGCTGTCGCCAATCCCGACCCGTCAAGGAAGATGATGAGGGACTTTATCGCTCCCGACGGCTTCACAGGCAATGCTTATGGATGCCTACCAAAAGATGGGGATAATGAAATTAAGACCACTATCATTGACCAAAAGGATTGGGATTAATCAACTTTCATAAAGTTTTCCATAAAAAAAGAGGGTGAAAGATTTCTTTCGCCCTCTTTTTTTGCTGTGTATATGCATTCTATTTGAAGGCGTTCTCGCACAGGCCGTCACCGCTGAGCAACAAACGGTCCATATACGCAGGAACTTCCTTGCCCATATACTTGTCCACGTAGATCTTGGCGAGGTACTGTCCCAGCATGAAGCCGTGGCCCTGCAAGCCGACGAGCAAACCGTGACCCGGGTCGATGATGTAGCGCGGCTCGGTGTAGTAGCCCGCCCAGAAGGCCTGGAAACTGACGGCACCCAGCTGCGGAATCCACTCGCGGAACATTTCGGAACAGATTTCTAGGAAGTCCTGTGCATTGTACTTCAGGTTTTTGCCTGCTTCGGCGGAGTCGGTACCCGGAGAAGCGCAGCCGATGATTTGGCCCGTCTCCTTGAACTGCTGTCCATAAACGGCGGAGAATCCTTTGTAACGGCGGCGGTCGATGAGCATGTCGAGGCATTCGCCATCCTTGCCCAACATCGGCAGACGGCCGGTGATAAAGGCTTGATGCTTAATGGGGTAGAGTCCCGTTTCAATACCGAGCTGTTTGGCGAACTTGGCGGCCTGATAACCTAAGGCGTTGACAAAGTGCTCGCAGTGGTACTCCACATACTCTTTGTCGTGCGTGTAAACCAGTGCCATGAAGCCCTTGGCCGTGCGTTGTACTTCCACCAAACGGCAGTCTTCGAGCAGCACGCCTCCCTTCTCGCAGGCGAGGTGACGGATGTAGTCGATGACCTTGCCGGGTGTGGCCTGCCAGCAGTTGTTGGTGACGCAGGCAGCGCTGTAAGTTTCGAGTTTCGGGTTGAAATAGGGAGAAATCTCCTTCTGGAAATCCTTGCGATCGACCATGTAGCCGTCGGACCAGCCGAGGGAGGCCTCCAAGGACTTGTAGGTGGCTTCATCGTGGGCGAAGCCGACATAGCGGATGGGGTAGTAGCCCACATCGGTCTTGCTTTGCAACTCACGGAAGATGTCCTGGTTGTGGTTGGCAATGTCGGCGATTTCGGGAACGGAGAAGGCCGGACGGCCGCCACCGATGCAGCGCCATGAGGAACCGCGTTCGGCGTTGCAAAGCACGGTCTTTTTGCCACTTTCGGCGAAGTAGCGGAACAGACCGCTACCGGCGATACCGCCGCCCGCCACGAAGACGTCACATTCCACCTTGCGGGTGGCTTTCTTCACGTCGGTGATGAACTCCTTGGGCAGGTTGTTGGGCTGCATTTCGTTGATGGTAAGCTGGTTGGAGAGCGGTCCACGCGGGGTGGCGTCGCCCACCACTTCGATGCCGTAGCCGCGCAGCAGCTGCTTCACGCGCGGGATGCACCGTTTGCCACGGCAGGTGCCCATACCGATTCTCGTGGTGTGCTTCAGCTCGTCCACGGAGATCACTTTGCGGTCGCCAATGACCTTCAGCAACTTGTCGAGCTGCACGTCCTCGCAGTGGCAGACGTAGGCGGGTGACTTTTCGTCCTTGGCGGCAGCCATCTGCACCTTTTCGCCATACTTTTCCTTGAGGATGAAGCCGGTGACTTCGGTCATCTTTTCGCCCTTGATATCCAATGCTTTGACGCGGGCTACGTTGGTCTTGTTGGGATTGATTTTAATGTTTTCAACCACACCTTCGCCCACCTTTTCGCCTTTGTCGTTGATGAGCACCACTTCGGCACCCTTCTCCACATGGTATTCGATGGGGAGGAAAAGCCACTCTTTCTGCAAGTTGTAACCGAAAATGGCCAAACCCGGACAGTGTGATACGCACTCCATACAGCCGATGCATTTGTTGTAGTCGATGACGGGCACGGTGGAGGTGCTGGACTTGGTGATGGCACCTTGCGGGCAGGAGAAGGAGCAGGGGTTGCAGGCGAAGCCGTAGAGACAGTCGGCCACGACGAACCCTTTTTCGTTCATCCGTTCCGTGGTGGGCTTGTTGGGCTGCTCCAGCACACGGACGGGATGTTGTTGGGAATCAATATATTGCTTGGAGATGGCGAGATAGTCGTCGTAGTTGACGCGCTTGCCCATCTGCATGGCAATTTCGAGGGCGACCTGTTTGCCGCGGAGCACAGCGCAGGTACCTTCGCCCACACGTACGGCATCGCCCGCTCCGAAAGTGTTGAGACCGAACACCTGACGGCCTTTCAACAGCAGCTGGTTGTCGGGGATGAGGCCGGTACATATATTAATAACGTCGATGCCCTCGATGGTCTTTTCGGTGCCGGGCACGGGTTTGAAGTTCTTACATTCGGCGATGACGGCACCGACGATGCCGGTGTGGTCTTCGTTGGGTATGGCACGCAGCAGCACATGCGAGGTGTAGATCGGGATGCCGAGGCGGCGCACACGATTGGCCTGTACGGGGAAACCGCCCTCATGGTCCATGGCCTCCACGATGGCGACGACTTTCGCGCCGGCCTGCGTGGCCTGGTAGGAGGTGAGGTAGCCGATGTTGCCGGCACCGATGGAGAGGATGCGCTTGCCGAGGAGAGTGTGCTCCACGTTCATCATCTTCTGGACGACGGCGGCGGTATAGACGCCCGGCAGGTCGTCGTTCTCAAATACCGGCATGAACGGAACGGCGCCGGTAGCCACTACCAGATACTCAGCGTCCACATAGTAGATGCTGCCGTCCTTCAGATTCTTGACGGCCACGCGGGGACCTTCGAGGAGGTCCCAAACGGTGGAGTTGAGGAAGATGCCGCTGTGGTCGTCGCCGGCAAGTGTCTTGGCGATGTCGAAACCACGCATGCCGCCGTACAGTTTCTCTTTCTCAAAGAAGAAGAACTGATGGGTCTGCATGTTGAACTGACCGCCGACACGCTCGTTGTTGTCGATGACGATATTGCTGATTCCCTGCTCGTTGAGCATCTCGCGGCAGGCGAGACCGGCAGGGCCGGCACCGATGATAACCACTTGGGTCTTGTAAATCTTCTGGGTTTGCTGTTTCGGCTCGGCGCTTTCCGGGAAGTAGTTCTGGGGAATCTCCTTCACCTCCTTCACGCCGTCCACCGGGGTGATGCATATTCTCTTGATGACGCCGTCCACCAGCATCTGGCAGGCACCGCACTTGCCGATGCCGCACTCGAGGGAGCGTTCGCGGCCGTCGATGCTGTGGCTGTGGATCGGGAAACCCGCCTGATGGAGGGCAGCGGCAATGGTGTAGCCCTTGTGGCCGACTACCTTCTGTCCGTTAAAGGTAAAAACGACTTCTTCCGTTTTCGGAATGTCTAAAATCGGATGTTCATTAATTTTGTACATAAAAAAGAGGTAAGATGTTGTTTATCAGTTTGTTTTATGGTTTTTATTCTCTTTTGAAAAGCAGGCGCAAATTTAGTTTTTATAATTTAAAAATCAAAAATGAAAAATGAAAAATCTGAAACGAATTTGATTAACGGTATGAACTTTATTAACGTACAACTTTACAAACTAAAATCGTACCTTTGCAGCCTAATTTATTGAAATGAAGAGAAGTTTCCTATTAGGAGTCATTTTTATAGTTTGTTTTTTGCAACTATCTTTTGGACAGAATTTTAGCGAGGATCAAAAGAATGAATTGAATATTGCCGATCCTGGTGTGGATTTCATCGTTGCGGGAGGAATCTATATGGGAAGTCCGAAAACAGCCGGCTATTACAGCGGGCAACCCCAAAATGAGTTGAATTTGGACTATGTTTTCAAGAATCAGTATTGGATGAAGGAAATCATCAAATTGATTACAGACAAGAATGGTTTCATTTCCTCTACGGATACCACCATTGGGATTCGCGACTATCCGACGAATGTGCATTACCAGCCTGCCATGTCGGTTTGCCTAGGAGCCTCCTACCGCTTCGACGAGCACTGGCGGATCAATATCTATTATACGTTTTCGCGCCTTGTTGTGAAGTCGAAGTTTAACGTAAATTACGACAACCGTGTGCCCGGCAACATCGACCGTCCCGGTTTTTTGGACTATCTGCTCTTGGGTAAGGAGAACCGTTCTTTTTTTGATCTGACAGGGAGTTACACTTTTCAATTCAATAAGATATTTAAACCGTTTATTGAAGTGGGAGCACAGTTTAATTACGTGAAAGTCAAGAGCTTCGATGCCGTTATTGAAGACCGTGAATTTACTTTGCTGGATATGTATGGCGGTGCTTCGTATGTACCAGGAATGACCCAGTACAAGCCTAATTACGGCGGAGCGGGGTTCGGTGTGACGGGCGTGATTGGGGCGAAACTGGCGTTCAGCAAGAGCGTGTCGGTCGATCCCTGTTTCTATTTGAGTTTCGGGAAAATAGGACTTAACGGGTATAAGGATTTCCATCTGAACTGGGGAGCCTATATCCGCCTTGTGCTCAGCGACGCGATGTTTAATCGGTAGTTCCAATTTCTTAAAATTATTAGAAAATGGCTTGCATATTTAAAAATATGTAGTATTTTTGCCGCCGGTTTTTGAAGGCCATTGCTGCTGTTGAAAACCGGTTTCAACTATTAATTTTTTTCCAGAAAAAAAAGATTTTCCCTAAATTATTTCCTTTTGCTTTTATGATTAATTCTGACGAGAAGAAACCTAAAAGAAAACGTATTACGAGCAATCCTATTCCTGTTGCTACATCTAACTCAAAGAAAGTCAATTCATTAGTTTCTGTCGCCGGCGAAGTCGCCAAAGCACAGGCGCAGTTGCTGGAGGAAGAGCGTGCCGCTCTCGAAAGCACCAAGCAGGACTTGGAGCGTCAGGTGGCCGAGATACAGAGTGCGCGTGCCGAAAAGGAGGCAGTTGCGCAGCAAGAGCATGAAAATATGCCGAAAAATCCAGTGGTCACCGATATTATTATTGGTACGGATGGCCAGATTTCAGAACTCCCTACCTCATCAGACAATAAAAATGAGGCAGTGGAGGAACTTCCCATTTCTGATCCGATAGTGCTTCCCAAACGTCGTGGACGCAAGCCCAAGATGCAGCCACAGCCTGAAACAGAAACGTCCTCCATTTCGGTAGAAATGCAATCAGAAAGCCCAGAGCAGCATCTGGCCGCCAAGCTTGAAGAGGTGATGGAAATCGAGGCCCGCAAGGCCAATGAATCGGATCTTTCGACTGAGAAGCCTGCCAAAAAAGGACGTAAATCAGGCAAATTGAAAAAGGATGATTCCCAACCAGATGAGGAGCCCGCAAACGATAAGGCGGCTTCTGCACATAATGTTGTCGAGGGAGTGGCGGAGTTGGCCCAAACATCCGCGCCCGTCGCCACAGCCCCGTCCGAGACTAAACAGCCCGCCACCCGTTCTCAAAAGTTTGGGAAGACAACCCGTCAGAATGTCAATGAAAACCGTTCCAAGCAGGATCACTCCAAGCAGGAAAACACGGACAATGACCCCAATTGGGACTTCATTGCGGATGCCCGATATGACGGTTCCGTCTCTGCGGAAGGTGTGCTCGAAATCACCAACGAGACGTGCGGTTTCCTCCGCTCTTCCGACTATAACTACCTCCCGTCACCGGATGACATATATGTGTCGCCCGCACAAATCAAGACCTACGGCCTGAAAACCGGAGATACGGTCACCGGCCTCATCCGCCCGCCGAAGGAAGGGGAGAAGTACTTCCCTCTGGTCAAAGTGGAAACAATCAATGGTGTAGCACCCGAAGCGATACGTGACCGTATTCCCTTCGATTTCCTGACCCCGATGTTTCCGTCGGAGAAAATCCGCCTTACGGGTCACTCGCAGGAGACCATCTCGACTCGTGTCATTGACCTGTTCGCCCCCATCGGTAAAGGACAGCGCGGATTGATTGTGGCACAGCCGAAAACAGGTAAAACAGTTCTCCTGAAAGAAATAGCCAATGCTATTTCTGAAAATCACCCTGAAATCTATTTGATCATTCTCCTTATTGATGAGCGTCCTGAAGAGGTGACCGATATGCAGCGCAGCGTAAATGCGGAGGTCATCTCCTCCACTTTCGACGAACCTGCTGACCGTCATGTGAAGATTGCCGGCATCGTCTTGGAGAAGGCGAAACGTCTTGTGGAGTGCGGTCGTGACGTCTGCATCCTTTTGGACTCTATCACCCGTTTGGCTCGCGCCTATAATACTGTCTCGCCTGCCTCAGGCAAGGTGCTTTCAGGTGGTGTCGAGGCCAACGCATTGCAGAAACCCAAGCGGTTTTTCGGTGCAGCGCGTAGCATTGAGAACGGTGGCTCCCTGACCATCATCTCTACCGCTCTGATAGACACAGGTTCCCGTATGGATGAAGTCATCTTCGAGGAATTCAAGGGTACCGGTAATATGGAACTGCAGCTTGACCGCAAGCTCTCCAACAAACGTGTCTATCCTGCTGTCGATCTTGTGGCCTCCAGTACCCGTCGTGATGACCTCCTGCAGCCGCAAGCCATCCTGCAGCGCGTGTGGGCACTTCGCAGTCACCTCGCTGACATGACCACCACGGAAGCAATGGAATTCGTGAAAGGCCAAATGGCGATGTACAAGTCTAATGAGGAGTTCCTGCTGTCAATGAACAGCTAATCAGAGTTTTTATACTTCCACTGCATCTTCCTGAAAAAATGCAGTAGGATGACCGCTGTCACGGCCGAAGCCAACAGGTCGGCGGCCGGCATTGCGTACCATGCCCCCTCCAACCCGAACATCAGCGGTAGTACTGCAATGAACGGGAGAAGGAAGATAATCTGTCGTGACAGCGATAAGAAGATTGAAATCTTTGCCATGTCTATCGACTGGAAGAAGTTGCTCGTTACTACTTGAAAGCCCATAATGAGCATCATGGCACAGCATATTCGCATCGCTGGCACTGTCATTGCAATCACTGTCGGATCATCTGTGAATGCCCTTGTGATCAGTTCAGGTACCGTCATCACCGACAAAAATCCTATTGCGCAAGCCGCTGTAGCATACCATACTGTGAGTTTGAATGTCTTCACCACACGGTCGTACTGTTTCGCTCCGTAGTTGAACCCCACAATTGGTTGCATCCCGTGCGTGAGCCCGAGGATGAACGTGACGACCAACGCCTGGATGCTCCCGATAATACCGAATGCGGCGATGGCCAAATTACCACCATACTCCTTCAGACGCCAGTTCATAATAGCTGTCACCAAACTGGCGCATACGTGGATGAAGAACGGCGAAAGGCCAATGGCAAACACGTCGCCAATCAGTTTCCGGTCAAGGCGCATACCCGGTTTTTCGAAATGGATGTAGGATTTTTCGGAGAAGAAATGGGCCAGTACCCAGCACATTCCGATAAATTGCGAAATGACCGTTGCTGTGGCAGCGCCCTGTATCCCCCAATTCAAAACAAAGATGAACAGCGGTGCAAGGATGATGTTGCAGACCACGGTGATGAGCATCGATAGCATTGCCTTTACAGGATACCCGGATGCCCGCATAATGCTGTTCAGCCCGAACAAGATGTGGGTGAAGATGTTACCCAGCAGGACGATTTGCAGGAATGATTTGGCATAGGGTAGGGTTTCTGCATCCGCGCCGAAAACTTTAAGTATCGGATCCAAGAAGGTAAGTACGATGATGGTGAAAAGGAGGCTGATGATAATATTGAGAATCAGTGCGTTGCCAAGTATTTGTGTGGCATCCTCCCTACGTCCTTCCCCGATACGGATGGAGACAAGTGCGGCGGAACCTGCTCCCACCAGAGTTCCCAATGCCGTGGCCAAGTTCATGATGGGCAATGTCAGCCCCAGACCTGCTAAAGCAATAGCTCCTACGCCTTGCCCGATGAAAATGCGGTCAATGACATTGTACAACGAAGTGGCGGTAGTGGCAATGATGGCAGGCAGGGCATACGTAAACAATAGTTTGCCGATTTTCCCGTTCCCCAATTCCTCCGTCTGATGGCTCATAAGCGGTTTAGTTTGTGTGATCACCGCGCAGTTCGCGGTAGCGTTTGCGGGCGTCGGTGGTGAACAGGCTGTCTGAATATTCTTTCAGCACCTTCTGGTAGTACTCCATCGCCTTGTTACTATCCTTTAAGTAATAGTCGTACAGCTGCGCCATCAGATAGGCGGCATCGTCGCCTAAAAGTTCTGTGGAATAACTTTTTAGGATTTCTTGCAAGAGATTTTCAGCCCCCAGGTAGTCCTTTTGCTTGATGGCAATCTTGGCCTTCTGGAAATAGACGTCGTCGGCCAGTTTGCCGTAGGGGTCGGCCACAAGGACGGAGTCCAGCATTTTGATGGCCTCATCATCCTTGTTCTGGAAGATGAGGAAGTCGGCTTTGGCGTAATAGCGCAGCGGCAGATTGTCCGTGGTACTGCTGCGGAAGAGGGCGGGGATGTCGTCCTCTTCGTCGCCTTCGTCAAGCTCTTCTTCTTCCGCCTCGTTGTCGGAAATCAGCAGGGAGAAGTACATGGCGTCGTTGGCAATGAGCTTGGAGGTGGCGGCACGAAGCACGTCCAACTGGCTCTTGGCCCATTCGAACTCGCCGATATAGAACGAAAGTTTGGCGTTGTTGAATTTGGCCGTCTGCCCGATGATGTCGTTGGGAAGGTCTTTTTCCACTTGTGAATAGTGGAGGGTTGCTTCCCATACATCGCCCATATACAGCTCAATGTCGGCAAGGTCGATCTTGTACTGGCCCACCTCTTGAGGGTCACGGTTGGCGTTAGCGATGGCTTCGTTCAGCACGGTTTTGGCCTTTTCGGGCTGGTCGGTGTAGAAGGCTAACAGATGGGCGTACTTGCGCACCCATTCGGAGGTGCCTTCGTGATAGCCATACTCTTTCAGAAGACGATCAAATTCCGTTTCCAATGACTTTGCTGCCGCCTTGTCGATAGGGGAGGTGGATGCTAACTGTTCGTACTTCACATCCATCAGCAGGAACTGCGCCTTGGTGTAGTAGTCGCACGATTCACCTCTTTCTATCAGGTAGTTGAGGGCGCTGATGGCGGTTTCAAAATCCTTATTGTTGCCCGCTTCCTTCGCAAGGGAAAACACCCTATGTCCGTCCTCTTTCTGCTTGCGGTCCAATGACTTGGCAAGGACGAGGGCGTTGGCGTAATCCTTGTTGTGCTGATACACCCACTGCATCACCATCACGTAGGCGAGGTTTTCGGGGGCTTCCTGCATCCGCTTGAGCAGCTGCGTCTTCACCAGCAGGAACTTCTTGTTGTCATCATCGCTGGCTAACAGGTTCTGAAGGATCTTCTGGGTTTCTGAAATTTTTGTCTGATCGCCGTCCTTCACAATGTTGAGGGCTTCCTCCACCACCATGTCGTTGCGGTTAAGCTGGATATAGGCATTGGTCAGCTCATTGACAAACAGGGTGTTGTCATTTAATAGCCGGCGTCCTTTTTCCAATGTGGCGACGGCATATTGCAGCTGTTTGCGCACAAGGAAAGCGTTATACAGTTCGCGAATGGTGTTCTGCTGGGCGGGAAGCTCCTTGATGGCATCGGTATAGACTTTGTCGGCGGCTTGCTGGTCACCAGCGCTTTCATAGACGAAGCCGAGGTCAATCTTGTAACGTTGGGTCTTAGGCGAGGCTTTCTGCTGTTTCTTCACCACCCGTTCCGCCTCCTTGAAGTTGCCGGTTTGCAGCAATGTCTGGTAGTAATAGTAATAGATATAGGAGTTAGGGTTGGCATTATACACTTTGGCGAACATCTGGACAGCCTTTTCATACTCGCCATTTTGGAAATACTGAATGCCCAACTGCTCTTCCTGCGAGCGTTGGGCAATAGCGAAAATTGTGGCTATCAGTAAGATGAGGGTTGTGAAAAACTTCTTCATTAGCAGATGATGTCGAAGCCGGTGTAGGGACGGAGCACGTCGGGGACGATGATGCCGTCGGGGGTCTGGTTGTTTTCGAGAAGAGCGGCCATTACGCGTGGGAGGGCGAGGGCGCTGCCGTTGAGCGTATGGGCGAGGCGGGTCTTGCCGTTCTCGTCCTTGAAACGCAGGTGCAGACGGTTTGCCTGGTAGCTCTCGAAGTTGGAGATGGAGCTGACTTCAAGCCAGCGGCGTTGGGCGCGGGAATAGACCTCAAGGTCGTAGGTGAGGGCGGAGGTGAAGCTGATGTCACCGCCGCACAGCCGCAGCACACGGAAGGGGAGACCTAACTTCTGGAGCAGCGACATACCGTATTGTTTCATCTCTTCCAGGGTCTGGTAGGAGCGGTCAGGGTGTTCCACTTGGACGATTTCCACCTTGTCGAACTGGTGCAGGCGGTTGAGGCCGCGCACGTCTTTGCCGTAGGATCCGGCTTCACGGCGGAAACAGGCGGAATAGGCGCAGTTCTTGATGGGGAAGTCGCTGGCTTTGAGGATAGTGTCACGATAAATGTTGGTGACGGGCACCTCGGCGGTAGGAATCAGGTAAAGGTTGTCAAGGTCGGCGTGGTACATTTGTCCCTCCTTGTCGGGCAGCTGGCCTGTGGCGTAGGCAGAGGCCTCGTTTACCACGTAGGGCGGCTGCACCTCGGTATAACCGTGTTCAGAGGCAGTGTTGAGGAAAAAGTTGATGAGGGCGCGCTGCATCTTGGCTCCTTTGCCCTTATAAACAGGGAAGCCGGCGCCGGTGATTTTGCTGCCAAGGTCGAAGTCGATGATGTCGTACTTCTTCACCAGTTCCCAATGGGGGAGGGCCGTTTCGGGCATATCGCTGGCATCACCTTCCTGATAGACCACCTCATTGTCCTCAGCGCCCTTGCCGAGTGGCACGGAAGCGTGCGGCATGTTCGGCAACAGCACCATCATGCGGTTGATCTCTTGTTCCTTTTCGGCCAATTCTGTCTGGAGGTTCTTTTCCTCGACTTTCAGTTCGGCGGTGCGGGCCTTCATCTGTTCTGCCTCATCACGTTTACCTTCTTTGAAAAGCTGTCCGATGGATTTGGCGATTTTGCCCTGTTCCATCAGGTTGTTGTCGAGGTTGCGTTTCGCTTGTCGCAATTGTGTGTCTGTATCAAGAATTTTCTGAATTAATTCGGTAGCGTCGAAGTTTTTTACTTTTAATCTTTCAATGACTTCTGAAGGATTTTCACGAATAAGTTGAATCTGTAACATGGGTTTGAATTTAGAATCGAAAGGATATTAAAAATGGGGGAATGAGAATTATTTGATTTTCAAAATGATATTTTCAATTGAAAGTTTTTCCTGTTCGCCTGTCTCCATATTCTTAAGGGTAAAGACGTTGTCCTTGATTTCGTCTTCTCCGGCCATCACGACGAACGGGATTCCCTTGTTGTTGGCGAAGGTCATCTGCTTGCCGATTTTGGCCTTGTCGGGGAAGATTTCGGCCACGATACTGGCTTTTCGGATCTCTTGTAAGGCGGCAAGTGCGTAACGTTCCTCTTGATCACCGAAGTTGAGGATGAGCACCCGGATGGGGTTCTCCAATGATTTTGGGAAAAGCTGTAATTCGTTGAGCACGTCGTAGATGCGTTCGGCACCGTAGGAGATGCCCACGCCCGATACGTTCTTCAGGCCGAAGATGCCAGTGAGGTTGTCGTAGCGTCCGCCGCCCGATATGCTGCCGATGCTTACGTCCAACGCCTTGACTTCGAAAATTGCTCCGGTGTAGTAGTTCAGTCCGCGGGCGAGGGTGATGTCCAGTTCGATGTTGGCTTTGATGTTCAGAATGGCAGCATATTCCAGCATCTTGCGAAGTTCTTCCACACCTTTGGTGCCGATTTCACTGTTGGCGAAAATCTCCGACAGTTTGGCTAATTTTTCGTCGTTGCTGCCGGTGAAGTCGAAGAAGGGCTGCAGTTTCTCGATGGCTTTGCATGAGAGTCCGCGTTCCTGCAGTTCGGCGCAGACGTTCTCTTTGCCAATCTTGTCGAGCTTGTCGATGGCGGTGCAGATGTCGGTGATTTTGTCGGCTTCGCCCAGCACGTCGGCGATGCCGGAGAGAATCTTCCGGTTGTTGACCTTTATGACGACGTTGATGCCGAATTTCTCGAAGATTTCAGAGGTGATCTGCATCAGTTCGGCCTCGTTGAGCAGGGAGTTGGTGCCGACGACATCGGCATCGCACTGGTAGAACTCGCGGTAGCGTCCCTTCTGCGGTCGGTCGGCGCGCCATACGGGCTGCATCTGGTACCGCTTGAACGGGAAGGTGATTTCGCTCTGGTGCTGGACCACGTAGCGGGCGAACGGCACCGTCAGGTCGTAGCGGAGCCCTTTTTCGCAAATCTTGGTGGCGAGGCGCGTGGCCGATGGCTCGGTCATGTCCACGCCCTGTGTGAAGTCACCGGAGTTGAGGATTTTGAACAGCAGGCGGTCACCTTCCTCGCCGTACTTGCCCATTAGCGTGGACAGGTTCTCCATCGACGGAGTCTCGATCGGAAGGTAGGCGTGGCGTTCGAACACGCTGCGGATGGTCTGGAAGATATAGTTTCGGCGCATCATCTCCACTGGGGAGAAATCGCGGGTGCCTTTCGGAATGCTTGGTTTGATCATATCGTCTTTAGATTTCTTATTAGGTAGCGCGGTTATAGTATGGCGGCTAATCGGTGGGTTCGTAAAAGGTGATAGGTAATAGGTAATAGGTAATAGGGTATAGGGTATAG
>JAGCXN010000007.1 GCA_017961265.1 Bacteroidales bacterium
AGGTAATAGGTAATAGGTAATAGGTAATAGGTAATAGGTAATAGGTAATAGGTAATAGGTAATAGGTAATAGGTAATAGGTAATAGGTAATAGGTAATAGGTAATAGGTAATAGGTAACTGTTATAAAGTTTGAAGAGGGGTTGTGCGGCGGCAACTTTTTACTTTTTACTTTATACTTTTCACTTTATACTATTTCAGGACATTGTCGAAGTCTCGCCAGGCCCATTTGCCCTTGACGATGGCGTTCTGGACATAGATAAGGCCGGGGTTGGCGTGTATGGCGTCACGGACGATGAAGGGGCCTTTCACGGGGTCGCAGTCGCTGCGGTAAATCGGGAACTCAATGCCATATTCCTTTTTGAAGGCAGCGATTTCCGCTTCGGTTGAGTTGGTAAGTCCCACAAAATCAGCATCGTTTTCTTTGCAATAACGGATGATGTTCTGCAACTCCTCACTGCGGATTCCTCGTTCATCCACCTCGTCCAGATAGTTCATAAACAGGATGTAAAGAGGACGGCTGTTGGCGGTATCCAAGAAATCGGCGGAATAGTCAGAAATGGAATCTTCCATCGTAAATCCCTGAATCGGAGCACGTTCAATATCACTAATGATTTTCACTTCGGGATCCAGATCTTGTTTGTCATCAAAGAAGGCGGGATCGGTTTCGAACTTCTCCATCAGTTCGGCATCATTAAAACGGTACTTGTTGCCAAGTGAATCACCGTAAACATAGACCGTTTCGGCCACAGCCTGCTTGTCAATGTAGCTTTCGGCCACATTCGTGCCCTTCTTCCAGTCGCTGAAGTCAATGATGGGAAGGTGACGGTAGCAATAGAGCTGTATCATACCGGCGATGAACATGAAGATGGCGACCAAAAGCCATTTGCCCAATTCCGTCAGGCGGATATCGGGAATGTAGTCACGGTAAATGAACACGATGATGGTCGGAATGATAATGACCACGTTCTTCATAAACGTGGCGAAGTTGCTCATTTTGATGGCTTTACCGAAGCATCCGCAATCCTTCACCACGCCGAAGTCGTAACCGTGGTGGATTTCGAGGTATTCCGCCAATGCCAGCCATGCCGTGAGCAGGAAGAAAAAGCACATAAAGAGCAGATAGAACAGCGAGGTGAGCCGCACCTTGATACGGAGCAGCATCATCACACCCAACGTGAACTCCACAATGGTGAGGCAGATAGCCATAAACATGCTGAACAGTTGCATGAAAGGCATACGGAACGAGATGAAATAGTCGTCAAATTGGATGGCGTTGGCGATGGGGTCTATGGCTTTCGTCAAACCCGAAAAGATGAACACGCAGCCCAAGAGGATGCGCAATATCATAATGACAATCGGTTCGTTTTTTCTATTCATTTTATTGATAATTAATTATTTTCGTTTTCGTAAAGCTTAATCAGGGCGAACATGGCGTAGTTGATGATGTCGTAGTAGTTGGCATCCAACCCTTCCGAGATGATGGTGTTGCCGTCGTGGTCTTCTATCTGCTTGATTCTCAAAAGTTTCATCAAGATAATATCAGTCAGGGAGCTGCGGCGCATTTTCCGCCACGCCTCGTCATAGTCGTGGTTCTTGTTGCACATCAGTGCTTTAGCGTTTCCGAGATATTTCTTGAAAAGCTCGATGGCAATCTCGGCAGGCATCAGTTCCTCAATGGTGTTGGCCACCCCCACCTCCAGCTGGATGAGCGCCATCACGGAGTAGTTCACAATGCCGATGTATTCGGGCGTGACGCCTTCGTCCACGAGGGCGACGCCTTTCTGTTCTATACTTCTGATTCTCTGTGCTTTGATATAAATCTGGTCGGTCAGCGACGGGGTGCGCAGGATACGCCACGCGGTGCCGTAGTCCACCGCTTTTTTTGAAAAAATGTCCAAACATCTTTCGGCCAGCAGGTCAAATTCTTCGCTTGTATTCATCGGCTAATAGATTTTGTAATGTCTTAAAATATCTGAAACCTCGTTGTACAGCATATCCTTTTTGAGGACGACTTTGTCCTTGTCCAACAGGAACATATAGGGAATGATGCGGAGGTCGAAAAGGTTCTTGCTGTTGATTTCGTTTTTGTAGTCCCAACCGTGGAGGTACTTGGGGTTGGCGTGGTTGCGCAGGTAACGCTCCCAGAGGGCGCGGTCGTCCTCGAAGTAGATGGTGACGACTTTGAGTTTCCCGCTTTCGATGGCACGGTTAACATCCTCGTTCACAGCCAATTTTCCGCGGACCTCGGTGCAGGTCGGACAGTCGGGATTCTGGAAATAGAGCAGGATATACTCGCTTTCTATGTCGTAGATGGACGACTTGGAGCTGTCGCTCCAAAGCACTTGGAAATCAGGGATTTTCGTCCCGGGAAGATTTTTGGTGTGCAAATCCAGCAGCTGCTGGTAATAATTCACCCGTTTCTTTTCTACTTTATCGTAACTCAGTGCGTTACGGAGCATGGCGATATAGATTTCCTCCGTAAAGTACGGAGATTTCAGCGTTCCGAGGACGGCTTCGAGGTTGTCGAAGAAGCAGTGGTAGGTGACGGGGTTGACACGGGCCTTGGTCAGCAGCTCGTCGGCGAGTTTGGCGGCTTCTTCCGGCCGCAGGTAGTAGATTTCGGCGGCATACTGCCGGATACGCGGGGCGGCAAGCGGCGTGGAGACCATCCGCGGGTCTTCAAACGGGTAATAATCAAACAGATGGGTGGTATAATAGTAGTTGAGAGCGCCCTGATTGCCGTAATATTCCTGCGGCGGAGGCGGCAGCTGCTTGGAGAACTGCACGACCGACGCGAGCAACGTTCCCTTGTTTTCGTCCATAACCTGCTGTTTATAAGCGGCTTCTTGGCCAGTATAGCCCTCCGCCTCCTGTATCAGGTTTTGGGCAAGCGTTTGGAGCATATACTGCGGCATCGTCTTTTGGGCCTCCTCAAAGACACGATTGATGGAGTCGGCTTTGGCCGCAAACCACTCTGTACGATGGAGATAGGTCTGGAAGTTGGTATTCTCCTGACTGTTTTCAAAAATGGAATTTCCCTTGGAATTTATTGAAACAGAAATACTTTGCTTTTTATCTTCCGAAATCAGAAGGTCGAAAAGGAAATTGGTATCCTTCTGCACCTTATATAGGCCGGCGGGAATCTTGTCCTTCATTTTCAGGACGGTTTTCTCTGTACAGGGCGTGACCGCGAGGGTTTTGAAAGCTTTTTTCCCGTCAAAAGCGCGGATACGCAGGGAGTCAGCGCCCAATCCCTTGCTATTCACAGTTAGCGTAAAATTCTGTGCAGAAAGCAGAAACGGAAAAACAAAAAGCGTTATCAGGAGCGGTACAATTCGTTTCATATAGTTTATTCCTATATTAAAATATGGGGCGGCAAAGGTACGATATTTTTCGAAGTCTGATAACACAATATAATTCCCTAAATCATCTTTGCCCCACCTTCCGCGCGCCGATTGTAAAAAAATCACCCCTCCTCCCGCCACTGCTTGGGCGTGACACCCGTATGGCTTTTGAAAAACTTGTAGAAGACTGGCACGCTCCCGAAATTGAGCCGCTCCGCAATCTCCTTGATGGTCATTTCGGAATACTTAAGCATATTTTTTGCTTCCATAACCACCATTGAATCAATCCAATCGGGTGCCGGACGGCCGCTCACCTTCTTGATTAGTTTGGAAAGATACTTGGGCGTGAGGTACATTTTGGCGGCATAGAACTCCACCCGCCGTTCTTGTATGTGGTACTGCGTCACTAAGCGCAGGAACTGCTCGAACACAAGCTTCGACCGTCCCGACACAGTCGCCGACGGCGTTCCTCCCCCGCTGAGACGCCGTGCCCACAACGTGCCCAACATGTAAAATATGGAGGAGAACAGCGACTTGAGAGCCTCCTTCAGGTTCGGGATGTCGGCACCCAGCAACTCCGTCGCCAATTCATAATATTTCCGACTGATATTGAACTCCTTCTGAGTCATCGTGATACACGGATTGTCCAAGATGGCCATACTTTCCTCAAATAGTTTGGTGAAATCCATCCGTGCATCTGCAATCAGTTCCCGCGACGCACCCACTACAATCACCTGCGGCGGCATCTCCTCGCCTTCTAACTCGCTCACCCGCACGATATTACCAGGCACATACAACAGCAGGGTGTTCTCCCTCAACTCAAACGACTTCAGGTTCAGATCCACCCGCAGCCGCCCACGCAGGCACATCACCGCCAAGAACCCGTCGAACCGGCACGGGTACTTGAAAAACGGCATCCCCTTGTCCACCTCCGTCTTCATCAGGAAAAAATCGTCTGACAATCCGTCATTGTCAGGAATCTGGAAATGCTTGCGCACCCCGCGGATATCCAAAACGTGCATCGTTTCTGCCATAAGCCCCTATTTTTTGGCGGCAAAATTACAAAAAAGTAGCAAACAATTATAAAAAGTCGCTTTTTTCTACTTTTTTATAATAAAAAAGCGAAAAAGAAGACCAAAAATATTCCTTATTGGCACAATAGTTGTTCATCTCGGAGTTTTTAAACGGATTTTTCAGAAACAACTGCAATAATAATGAACTTAAACAAAATCTACAAAACACTGATTTACAACCTGCTGCTCGTAGTTCTCCCGTCGGGACTGTGCGGACAGCAGGTGCTTACGCTGGAACAATGCCGCGATATGGCTGTCAGGAATGACAAGGCCGTGGAGCAGGCGCAAACCAAAGTGACAATGGCCGGCTACGACCGCAAAATCGCCCTCGCCAACTACTTTCCCAATATCGTTGCTACCGGCACCTATACATACAACAACCATAATATCAGTCTGATAAATGACGACATGTCGAACCAGCTGACCACAATGGGCACTACGGTGCAGGGCAAAATCAACGACTACCGTAACGAGCTCATCCAGCAGATCACCAGTAACCCGTTAGCCAGCATTGAGTATATGCTCAGCCCTATGTGGCAGACGGTGCTTGGCAGTCTGTCAGACATTGACGTGGAGGACGCGCTCAATGCCATCGGCACCGAAATTGACGAGGCCTTCCACCTCGACATCCAGCACATCTTCACCGCATCCGTCACGCTCCAGCAGCCAGTGTTCATGGGCGGCAAAATCGTGGCAGCCAACCAGATGGCGAAGTTAGCCGAGGATCTGGCAAAGACACAGTACGAGCAGCAGGCCCGTGCAACCGCCCTCAAAGTGGACGAGACCTACTGGCAGGTGGTCTCCATCTCCGCCAAACGGGAGCTCGCTGAAAATTACGACTCCCTGCTCCATAAGATGCAGTCGGATGTGGAAATTGCTGTGCAGGAGGGCGTTGCGACCGAAGCCGATGCGCTCTCCATCAAAGTGAAAGTGAACGAGGCTGACATGATGCTGACGAAAGCCACCAATGGACTTAGTCTTTGCAAAATGTTGCTTTGCAAACAGATAGGGTTGCCATTGGACAGCAAAATCGTCCTTGTGGACGAGGCAACTGACAAAATTCGCACCCCCGACACCACCGGCATATCGCCCGATATGGAGCAGGTGTACGCCAACCGCACCGAAATCCGCAGCCTGAACCTCGCCTCGCAAATCTACAAAAAGAAAATCGCGATGGCCCGTGCCGATATGATGCCAAAGCTCGCCCTCACCGGCGGCTATATGATGACAAACCGCGACATGCGCAACGGTTTCGACAAGAAGTGGAGCGGTCTGTTCAATGTCGGCGTCATCCTGAACGTGCCGATTTTCCACGGTGGTGAAGCCCTTTTCAAGATGAAAAAGGCGCAATATGAATCCACACTGTACCTCTCGCAGTGCGACGATGCAAAAGGCCTGATCGCCTTGCAAGTCACGCAGTTGCACAAGCAGGTGAACGAGGCGCAGGAGAAATTGGAACAAGCGGAGGACAACCTGCTCAGCGCCGAAGAGAACCTGCGCACCGCCACGCTCGGCTTCCAAGAGGGTGTCATCCCCGCCAACACCGCGATGGCGGCACAAACCGCATGGCTGCAGGCCCACTCCGAATACATCGACGCCGGCGTGGAACTGCAAATCGCCGCCGCCAACCTCCGAAACGCCATTGGCCAATAACCTTTAACCATTGAACATTAAACATTATTAATATGAAAAGACGGAATTACAATTTG
Organism: Bacteroidales bacterium; assembly: GCA_017961265.1. Taxonomy (GTDB): domain Bacteria; phylum Bacteroidota; class Bacteroidia; order Bacteroidales; family WCHB1-69; genus UBA1756. The sequence continues at coordinate 6,128 of JAGCXN010000007.1, forward strand.
ATTGTGGGAGTGATTGCATTAGTGCTGATTATCGTGGCGATTGCCGTAATCGGCTTCTTCGTTTCCAAGCCCAAGGATATGGTGCTGCAAGGTGAGGCGGAGGCTTCCGAGTACCGCGTTTCCGGAAAAGTGCCGGGACGTATTGAGGAGATTTTTGTCAAGGAGGGACAGATGGTCCACAAGGGCGACACGGTGGCGTACATCGAAAGCCCGGAGGTGAAGGCCAAGCTGCAGCAGGTGGGCGCCCTCCGCGACGCGGCGATGGCACAGCGCAACAAGGCCCTCAACGGGGCACGACAGGAACAGATTGCCGGTGCCTATGAACTATGGCAACAGGCTATCGTTCAAGAAGATGTGATGAAAAAATCGTTCGACCGCATCCAGCGGCTTTTCGAGCAAAAAGTGGTGAGTGCTCAGAAGTACGACGAAGTCAAGGCCAAGTACGATGCGGCTGTGGCACAAACCAAAGCGGCCAAAAGCCAGTATGACATGGCGGTCAACGGGGCGCGGCAGGAGGACAAGGACGCAGCCTTGGCCGTGGTACGCCAGACACAGGGCGCAATGGCCGAGGTGCAGGGGTATATGGAAGAGTTGTACCTCCTCTCCCCTGCCGACGGCGTGGTGTCGGCCATCTACCCCAAAGTGGGCGAGCTTGTGGGCCAAGGCGCACCCGTGATGACCGTCACCGACTTGACGGACTCGTGGTTCACCTTCAATATCCGCGAGGACTACCTGAAAAGCCTGAAAGTCGGCGACCGGCTTACGCTCACCATCCCGGCTTTGGACAGCAAAGAGTGCAGCGCCACCGTCAACTACATGGCCGTCCGGGAGTCGTACGCCACGTGGAAGGCCACGAAAGAGACAGGCCAGTACGACGCCAAAACTTTCGAGGTGCGTGCGCTGCCCGACCAGTACGTGGACGGCCTCCGTCCGGGAATGACCGCTATCATCAAACGATAACAAGCAATGTGGCAGTATATTAAGGCGGTGGCTATCCGCGAGTTGCGGATTTGGATGCAGCGACCCATCTACTTCGTGGGCTCATTGGGAGTAATCCTCTTCGGAAGCATTTTCTTCCTCACCTTCTTCAAGGCGGGACTCCCTTCAAAACTGCCTATCGGGGTGGTGGACTACGACCGTTCGTCGCTGTCCCGCAACTTCACCCGCCAGTTGGATGCAACACAAATCGGTGAAGTGGTCCGTTTCGATGATTTCCGAACGGCGCGGGAGGCGATGCAGCGAGGCTCCGTCACCTCCATCTGCGTTATCCCCGACAACTTCGCCGCCGACATCCAAGCATTCCGCCGACCCACCTTCACCTTCTATGTCAACGGCCTCTATTTCGTGGGCGGTTCCCTTGCCTATCAGGACATCCTCACGATGATCAACCTCACCTCCGGCGCAGTACAGAAACAGATTCTCACGGCCAAAGGGGTGAGCGAATATGATATGATGGGGCGGCTCCGTCCCATCTACATCGATGTGCACCGCATCGGCAACACGATGACCAATTACGGGGTTTATCTCAACAACCTGCTTCTGCCAGGACTTTTACAAATGATAATCATCCTCACCACCATCTACGCTTTCGGTACCGAACTGAAATACAGCACTTCACGCAATCTCATGGAGAAGGCGGGCGGTTCCATCACAAATGCGGTCCTCGGCAAACTGCTGGTCTATACACTCTATTTCACTGCCGTCGGCATTTCGATGGTCTGCCTGCTCTACGTGTGGCTGCGCTATCCGCTGGCAGGTTCCATCTGGAGCATGATGCTCAATATGGTGCTGATGGTGCTGGCATGCGAGGCGGTGGCACTCACCATCGTGGGTCTGATTCCGGTGTGCCGGTTTGCCATCAGTATCGGGGCACTGTACAGCGTTTTGGGATTCTCGCTCGCGGGCTTCACGCTGCCGGTGGAAGCGATGCCGCCGTTCTTGCAAGGCATTTCCGTCATCTTCCCGCTACGCCACTACTACCTCTTCTATGTGCAGGAGGCAATGTTCGCCAGCGGCTTTGCTGGGTGGTATCAGGAGGTGGTCCATTTGCTGTTGTTCCTGCTACTCCCCTTCCCCATTCTTTTAAGACTGAAAAATGCCTACATCAATATGGATTACCCGAAAAAATAACGACGAATGAACCAATTCCACACTATAACGGCCTTTATCAAGCAGTGGTTGAAGGACTTCTGGGGAATCTGCTGCCACGAGTGGAAGCTGATTGTCCACGATGGCGGTGTGCTCATCATCTTCACCATCGGGGCGTTGGGCTACCCGCTGCTTTACAACCTGATGTACAAAAACGGTGTGTTGGAGGACGTTGCGATTGCGGTAGTCGATAATGCCGACTGTTCCGAAAGCCGCCGCTACATCCGTGAGGTGGACGCGACGCGTGAGCTGGAGGTTGCCTACCGGTGCGCCACGATGGCGGAAGCCGAACGGCTTTTCCAACAGCGGAAAGTGAACGGCATCATCTATTTTCCGAAAGATTTCGGCGAGAGGCTGGCTCGGATGGAGACCGCCACCCTGTCGATTTACGCCGACATGAGTAGCTTCCTCTACTACAAGAATCTGATGATGGGCAGCCACTTCGTGATGCTGCACGAAATCGGGGAGATACAGATTGAGAGGTATGCGGCGGCGGGCTTCACCGAGGAGCAGAGCATGCAGCTGGTGTCGGCCATCCCCTACGAGGAGAACAATCCGTACAACCGCACATTCTCCTACACCATCTTCTTTTTGTCGGCGGCGCTGCTGATGGTGGTGCAACAGACCATGTTCTACGGAATGACGATGCTGGCGGGAACGCAGCGCGAGGAGCACCACAGTTTCGCCCTTCTTCCAAGCCATTTGGAGGGCGTGGGCATCGGACGTGTGGTGCTGGGCCGTGGTTTCGCCTACGGGCTGCTCTATCTTGCTATCGGAATGTACATTGCGTTCATTGTACCCGCCATTTTCGACTTCCCCCAGCGGGGCGGTTTCTGGGACATCCTGGTGTTGCTGCTGTTCTTCATCACCGACTGTGTCTTCTTCTGTTCCACATGGAGTTCGTTCATCACGCGGCGTGAGACCGTCTTCATCCTACTGCTGGTGATGTCGCCAGTGGCGATGTTCCTCACCGGTTTCTCATGGCCCACCAGCTCCTTCCCGTTCGTATGGAAGTGTTTTTCCTACCTGCTGCCGTCCACTTTCGGCTGCCAGGCGTTCATCAACCTAAACACGGCGGGTGGCGACCTCACTACGGTGCGTCCCCAGATTATTGCGATGACCGTACAAGGGGCCATCTACTACCTCACCGCCAGCTTGGCCGTCTATGCGGAGAACCGGTTCATCCGCAGCGAGCGTGTACAGCGGGTGAAAGCCAAACGTAAAGAGCTTCTGCGGAGGCTGAAGGTGGAAATATAAGGAAAAAAGTTCATCGAGTTTGTAAAGTCCAAAACTTGAACATAGCTATCACACAAAAAATCACCCCAACTTCGCCTTGTAGTCGTCGTAGCCCGGCTGCGTGAGGCATTCGAACTCCCCGTCGGGATGGACGACCCCGATGGCGGGATGACGTACGCCATTGAAGAATGTGGTCTTCACCATCGTGTAGTGGATCATGTCGTCGAAGACGATGCGGTCGCCGATTTCCAAGGGCTCGGGGAAGGCGAAGTCGCCCATCCCGATGTAGTCTCCCGCAAGGCACGAGCAGCCGCCGAGCCGATAGACGTGCCTGCTGTCCGCATCCGGCTCCTTCGCCCCGATGACCGTCGGCTTGTACGGCATCTCCAGACAGTCGGGCATGTGGCACGCGAAGGAAACATTTAACATAGCTATCTTAATCCCCTTGTTTTCAATAATATCCTCTACAGTGGAAACCAGAACGCCGGTACGCCAGCCGACCGCCTCGCCGGGTTCCAGAATTACCTCCTCCAGATTGGGATAGCGTTTCCTGAAATCTTGCAAAAGCTTGATAAGATGCGGAATATCATAATTCTGCTCCGTAATCAGATGACCGCCGCCGAGGTTCACCCATTTGCACTCCCTGATAAGGGAAGCAAAACGCTCCTCAAAAGCCTTAAGACAATTTTCCAATGCTAAACTATTATTTTCACAAAGAACGTGAATATGCAGTCCTTCAATGTCTTCCGGTAAATGCTCAGGCATATCAGAAGCGAGGATTCCAAGGCGAGAACCGGGGATGGCCGGATTGTAAAGGTCGGTCTTCACTTCCGAATATTCGGGGTTGACACGCAGGCCGCAGCTGACCTTTTTGGGGAACTCGCGCACCTGCTGGCGGTAACGCGCCCACTGCGACAACGAATTGAAGGTGATGTGACTGCTGTAGAGGAGCAGGTCGTTGAACTCCTCTGGCAGATAGACGGGTGCATAGGTGTGCGCTTCGCAGCCCATCTCTTCGGAAATAAGCAGTGCCTCGTTGAGGGAGCTGGCCGTGGCGCCACTCAGATAGTGGCGCAGCATCGGAAAAGCGTGCCAGAAGGCGAAACCTTTTAACGCACAGATTATCTTAACGTTAGCCTCTTTCTGCACCAAATCCAAAAGTTGGAGGTTCGCCAAAAGGGACTCTTCAAACATCACATAACAGGGGGAAGGAAATTGCTCGTAGTTCATCCAAAAATATTTTTTACGATAAGGCGGCAAAATTACAAAAAAATGTACTTTTGCCGCCCGTTATGGAAGGGAACATCAAATACGTGACTGTCACTGGCTCCACCAACCGTGATTTGGCTGAACTACAGCGTATTGCGGAGACGAAAGGCCATCCGCTGCCCGAGCTTTTCACCGTTGCCGCCGACTTTCAGGAGGCGGGACGCGGCCAAGGCAGCAACCGTTGGTTCAGCGATGCGGGAGAGAACATGCTCTGTTCCATCCTGTTCCGTCCGCCCGTCCCGGCGGCACGCCAGTTCCTTTTCAACCAGTACTTCTCGCTCACCGTGCGGAAATTCCTGCTCCGCTATGTGCCGAAAGTGCAGGTGAAGTGGCCCAACGACATCTATGTCGGCAACCGTAAAATTGCCGGCATTCTCATCGAGCATTCGGTGGTGGGCGACCGTATTTCCCGCACCATTGCCGGTATCGGCCTGAATATTAACCAGAAGGATTTTCCTTCTCCCCTACCCAACCCCACGTCGATCTATCGGGAGACGGGTATGCGGCACGATGTGGGTGCGCTGACGGCGGAGCTTGTCGCCCTCTGTGCAGCGGAATACGGACGGTTGAGCGAGGAAAACGCCACCGAATTGCAGGCCGAATACTGGTCGTGCTTGTACCAGCGGGGCGAGTTCTGCAGTTACCTCATTGGTGACGAGCGAGTAACCGCCAGAATTGACGGGGTTGATGCGTACGGGCGACTGCTTTTGTCCGAAAAAAACGGGCGAAAGTGGTGCTGCGGGATGAAGGAAGTATCATTCCTACTCGAAAAATCCACATTATAATCCTGATTTAAAAATAGATACATCCGTAAAAGATTTTTTTCAAAAATGCGTGTTCGCGTGGTGGCTAATATGAAAAAAGTTGTATTTTTGCAGCCTCAAACGAGAACGATGGGGCGTTAGCTCAGTTGGCTAGAGCGTTTGACTGGCAGTCAAGAGGTCGTGAGTTCGATTCTCATACGCTCCACTTTCAAAATCAAGCACTTACAAAAAAAACTTGTAGGTGCTTTTTCTTTACTGCCTAGTCCGAAGGCAAGATGCAGGTGGCAGGTTATATAAATGATTAATGATGACAAAAGAAGAAAAATACCAATCCTTATTGCCGCAAATAGCGGCGTTAGTGGAAGGTGAAACTGACCTGATCGCCAAGATGGCGAATGTGTCGGCGGCGCTGCACGGAGAATTCGGCTTCTGGTGGACGGGCTTTTATCGTGTGGTAGGAAACGAGCTGGTGCTCGGACCTTTCCAAGGGCCGATTGCCTGCATCCGTATCGCTTACGGACGCGGCGTATGCGGCACTGCGTGGCAGCGTGGCGAGACGGTCATCGTGCCGAATGTGCATGAGTTTCCCGGACATATCGCCTGCTCGTCGGCCTCCAACAGCGAAATCGTGGTGCCCGTCCTCCGCAACGGCACCGTCATCGCTGTCCTTGACATCGACAGCACCGACTTTGGCACTTTCGACGAAACCGACCGAATCTATTTGGAACAGATGATGGAGGTGATGGCAGCCCCTTCAGGACGTGACAATTAAGATTTAATAGTGAGCTTATTTTTAATTTATTGCATTGTGGACATTTTTTTATCTTTGCCGACAGAAAAAATTTCATTATTATCAATTTATTTTATTCATTATGAAAAGTTACTTTACTTGCCCGTATTGTTAGTCTTAGCTGCTATATATACATCCTGCGAGAAAGATCCGGATACATCGCAGAATCCGTCTTCACCTGTTGTTCCTGTCCCGTCATTTGATTATCGGGAGTGGGCTGGAAAGTACAATGTTTGCCACTCATACGAGCATTGGAACGGGACAGAGTATGAAATGGTCTATAACTATGATACGTTGACATTGACCCTCGTAAAAGGGCGTGATTCGGTCTTGCACTCCTGCCTTGCACTCTATGAATATCCGGAGTGCGACCTTACATGCCACGCAGATGGCACATTCAATTGGTCTCTTTCCGAAAGCAGGGCTGTACTCGCTATCCACGGCCGTTTTTATGGACAGGACAGCATTTATATTGTTGAAGAGAATCAGTGGAGTTTGGGGATGACCCCTATTGAATGGCACGGCGTCAGGATTGCTGACTGAGGGTGATTCCGGCGCTCGCGACGAAATGGTGAGAACATTTAATCGTTTATTTATAGAGACGCAAAATTTTGCGTCTCTACTTTTTTTTATATTTCTATTAGCAAGGCCAAGCAGAAAAACATCTGTTCCATGATGAATTTCTTTGCATGATCTAAAAATATCCTTCAGGTCAATTAAATCTGTGATATATACATTCCTGGCTTTTCAATTTATAATCCCCAAATCAAACCGTACTCATTTCGGTTGATTAGGGTCGAAAATTCACATTTGTTTCACTTAATGTGGACATAATTGTATAGAACCCTTCAATAGCTGTGCCAAACGAAATATCACTTTACGATGACAGATTTTCTAAAGCCATTTTGGCATTTTGCACTGCTTGTTTTAATTGAATTTCGTTAATAAACGCATGGGGATCTAATAATAAATCTTCTTCAAAAGGAGAAAACCTACAAAATATACTTGAATACTTATTGAAGATTTTTTCCTCTTCTGGTGTCAAAGAATTTAAATCCAATTTAATATCATAACATAAGTGAAAAGCATCACAAAAACATGATGCAGAAATTTCACCAGACAAATAAAGATCCATTATTGAATACAAATAACTTTTGTTTGTTACGTTAAGCATATTACGTAATAATGTTTGATTAAATCCAAAAATTCGCGGCTGTCACACACATACGAAAGGGAAGAGATGCTTTCAAGTAGATTTAAAATACAACTGGAAGACTTCAAGTAGTCTTCCAGAGGCGGGGCGTAAACCCTTTCGGGAGAACACCGCTGCAAAAATACAATTTTTTTGAAACATACAATAAATTTAAAAAAATATTGTTGTATTTTTGCAGTGTCAGTTTAATGATAAAACAAGTAACAGTATTTATGGATCCGAAAGAATCTTTGCAAAACACCCAAGAGGCTTATGAAAAGCTAACGAAAGACTATACTCCTTCTCAATATATTAATACTGAATGGGAGATGCAGAATGGCTTTTATAAGCAGTATTCAGTATTTGATGAGAACTGTACAGGGGTTTCAGGAACTGTTAGTGCAACAAAAGTTTTGAAGTCGTATGTATAGTTGGAGCAATTTGCTGAAGGAATCCCAAAAGCGTATTACCACCAAAGATCCCAACGGTGGTGTCACTTATTTAATTGAAGAGAAGGGGAAATACATAAAGAGGCTTTCTGAAATCACAGGGAGAAATACCATTTTGTATTTCTCTGCTTTTATGCACAAACCAAAGCATCCTGAAATCATTATCAATGACAAGGACATCAATGCCCTAATGGAAAATGTGCATAAACTGGACAAGAAAAAAGGGTTGGACTTGATACTGCACACGCCAGGAGGTGACCTTGCTGCAACTGAACAGATAATTTATTACTTGAAGTCGTATTTTAACAGTGATATTAGAGCTATTGTACCTCAGATGGCAATGTCAGCAGGATCGTTGATTGCTGTTTCATGTAAATCCATCATTATGGGTCGCCAGTCGTGTATAGGGCCATTTGATCCTCAGCTGAATGGAGTGCCCTGTCAGTCTGTTCTTCGAGAGTTCCGGAAAGCTATAGATGATGTGGAACGACATCCGGCAAGTTTGGGGTTATGGCAAACCATTATATCCAAGTTGAATCCCACTTTCATTACTCTATGTGAGCAGGCTGATGCCTTGTCTGATGAACTTACAGAAAAGATTCTATCCGACAAAGGACTTAGCGATGCAGCAAAGAAAAGTATCAAAAAGGTGTTCAGCAAAAATGAACACAGCAAAACGCATAGTAGGCATATAGACAGAAGCCAGTGTAAAAATTCTGGATTATCCATTATTGATTTGGAGGAACAACAGGAACTTCAGGATTTGGTACTTGGAATTCATCATTGTTGCATGATCCTTGGAGAGCAAAGCAATGTAATCAAGATTGTGGAAAACAATGTTGGTGGTCGTTATCAACTACATGCAAATAATTAGAATATTAAAGATTGTTCTATATCCACAAAACGCCCGCACCTCACGGGCGTTTGTTATTTTTGCACAGCAAAAATAACAAATCATGTCCCCTGAACAGTTCCAACAGGAAACCAGCCGCCTCCAAAAGGAGTTCAAGGAACTCTTTGGTTTGATTAAATCCAAAAATTCGCGGCTGTCACACTGCAAGACCAATGGCAGGAAAGCGGTTGAATAATGAAGAGTATATTTTGTGGAAAAAAAAGGAGCGCACCCTTTTTTCGGTAAAAAAACCGGTCACTTTATAACAAGAAGTTATCCTCGCTAAGACACTGCAAAAATACAAAAATATTTGAATCCAACAACTTATTCAAAAAAAAAAAATATGGAAAAACTGAAATTAACCGATGAGTTTGATTAAATCTAAAAATTCGCGGCTGTCACACAGAATTTAACCATTATTAGATTTAACTTCTACTATCCATTTGAACATGTTCTTAAAATCGTTAAAACATTGATCACAAATCCAATAGTAAGAATCTGTCGTTGAATAGCCAAATTTTAAATCAC
>JAGCXN010000008.1 GCA_017961265.1 Bacteroidales bacterium
AATGGACCCAATGGGTGTTCATCCGCCTCTTCAACCATTATTACGACCAAGAGCTTGACAAAGCACGTCCCATCAGCGAGTTAGTGGCAAAGTTCGCCGCCAACGGCACCGACGGTGTCCGCGCCGCCGAGACGAAACCGCTGGAGTTCACCGCCGCCGAATGGAACGCGATGAGCGAAAAGGAACAGCAGGAGACACTGCTCAACTATCGTCTTGCCTATATCGCCGACACGTGGGTGAACTGGTGCCCGAAACTCGGTACCGTGCTCGCCAACGATGAGGTGGTGAACGGTCTTTCCGAACGCGGCGGCTTCCCCGTGGAACGCAAACTGATGAAACAGTGGATTCTGCGCGTGTCGGCCTACGCCGAACGCCTCCTCAAAGGCCTCGAAACCCTTGAATGGAGCGACTCCATCAAGGAGATCCAGCGCAACTGGATCGGCCGCAGCGAAGGCGCCTTCGTCCGCTTCCCCATCGAAAACAACGAAAATACCCTTGACATCTTCACCACCCGCCCCGACACCATTTTCGGCGTCTCCTTTATGGTGATGTGTCCGGAACACGCTCTCATCGAACAGATTACCACCCCCGACCAGAAAGCGGAGGTGGATAAATATGTGACGTGGGCCCGTAACCGCTCCGAAACCGAACGTCAGACCGACGTGAAGAAGGTGAGCGGCGTCTTCACCGGCGCTTACGCAATCAATCCGTTCACGAAGGAGCGCATCCCGATCTGGGTGGCCGAATACGTGCTGGCCGGCTACGGCACCGGCGGCATCATGGCCGTGCCCGCGCACGACAGCCGCGACTACGCCTTCGCCAAGCACTTCAACCTGCCCATCCGCGAGGTCATCGCCGGCGGCGACATCGAAAAAGAGGCCTTCGAAACCAAGGACGGCATCGTCGTCAACTCCGACTTCATCAACGGGATGAAGGTGAAGGAAGCCGGCAAGTGCATCATTGAGAAAGTGAAAGAGATGGGAATCGGCTATGGCACTGTGAATTACAGACTGCGCGACGCCATCTTCAGCCGCCAGCGCTACTGGGGTGAGCCGTTCCCCGTCTATTACAAGGACGGTGTGCCCTACATGCTTCCCGAAGAGGAGCTTCCCTTGCTGCTTCCCGAAATTGACGAATACAAGCCGACCGAGACTGGCGAACCGCCGCTCGCCCGCGCCGCCAACTGGACCTACAAGGGCTACCCGCTGGAATACAGCACCATGCCCGGCTTTGCAGGCTCCAGCGGCTACTACCTCCGCTATATGGATCCGCACAACGATAACGAATTCATTTCCAAAGATAAAAACGAATACTGGCAGGATGTGGATCTCTATGTCGGCGGGTCCGAACACGCCACCGGTCACCTCATCTACTCCCGCTTCTGGAACAAGTTCCTGTATGACCTCGGCATTGTCTGCAAGGACGAACCCTACAAGAAACTGATCAATCAGGGGATGATTCAGGGACGAACCAACTTTGTCTATCGTATCAACAGCACCAACAAGTTTGTATCGCTCAATCTGAGAGAAGGTTACGAAGTTACGCCCATCCGTGTGGACGTCAACATCGTCCACAACGACGTGCTCGACATTGACGCGTTCAAGGCTTGGCGGCCCGAATACGCCGATGCGGAGTTCATTTTTGAGGACGGCAAATACGTCTGCAGCTGGGAAATCGAGAAGATGTCAAAGTCGAAATACAACGTCCAAAACCCGGACGACCTGGTGGAACGGTACGGTGCGGACACGCTCCGTCTGTACGAGATGTTCCTCGGCCCCATCGAACTTTCGAAGCCGTGGGACACCAACGGTATCGAAGGTGTCTTCCGTTTCATGAAGAAGTTCTGGAAGCTGTTCCACGACGGCAGCAACGAGTTTTGCGTCACCGACGACGAGCCGACCCGCGACGAGTACAAGGCCCTGCACAAGGCCATCAAGAAGGTGGAAGAGGACAACGAACGCTTCTCGTTCAACACGGCCGTCAGCGCATTCATGATTGCGGTGAACGAGCTGACCGACCTCAAGTGCCACAAACGCAAGATTGTGGAACCATTGGCCGTCCTGCTGTCGGCCTACGCGCCGCACGTGGCTGAAGAGCTGTGGCACCTGTTAGGCAACACCGGCAGCGTGGTGGATGCCGCTTTCCCAAAGTTTGATGAAAGCTACCTCGTGGAAAGCAGCGCCAACTACCCCGTCTCCTTCAACGGCAAGGTGCGTCTCCAGCGCGTCTTCCCCGCCGATATGCAGCCGAAGGAGATTGAGGCAGTTCTTCTCGCCGACCCCGACGTGCAGAAGTACCTCGACGGCAAGGCTCCGAAGAAGGTCATCATTGTGCCGAAGAAGATTGTGAACATCGTCTGCTAACAAGTTGCAAGTTTAAAACCATTAACCTAACCCAATGAGTGACAATTACAACGATTCTAATATTATCACGTTAGAGTGGTATGAGCATATCCGTCTGCGCCCCGGTATGTACATCGGCAAGCTGGGGGACGGCAGCTCGCACGACGACGGCATCTATGTACTTCTGAAAGAGGTTATTGACAATTCCATTGATGAGTTCATGCAGGGTTATGGAAGAAGCATTGATGTGACCATCAAGGATAATGTGGTGAGCGTGCGCGACTACGGCCGCGGCATCCCGCTCAACAAGATGGTGGACTGCGTGTCGAAGATCAACACCGGTGGAAAATTCAACAGCGAGGCTTTCACCAACTCCATTGGCCAGAACGGCGTGGGTGTCAAGGCGGTGAACGCCCTCTCCACCCACTTCAAGGTGCAGAGTTTCCGCGACGGACAGACGAAAGCCGCCGAATTTTCGTGTGGCAAGCTTATCTCCGAAACGCCCATTGAACTCTCCGACCAGCGGTCTGGCACCTTCACCTCCTTCACTATCGACGACAGCATCTTCGTCAACTACCGCTGGGTCTCCCAGTACATCGTGAAGATGATGTGGAATTACGCTTACCTCAATAAGGGGCTTACTATCAACTTCAACGGTCAGAAGTTCCTGTCGAAGAACGGCTTGTACGACCTTCTTTGCAACAACGTAAACCAAGAGGAGATGCTGTACGAGCCTATCCACCTTCAGGACGAGAAGTTTGAGTTCGTGCTCACCCACACCACCCGTCACTACGGTGAGGAGTACTACTCGTTCGTCAACAGCCAGAACACGACACAGGGCGGCACGCACCAGAACGCCTTCCGCGAAGCGCTGGTCAAGACGTTCCGTACCTACTTCGGCAAGGAGTTCGACCCCGCCGACATCCGTAACGCCGTCGCAGCGGCCATCTCCATTAAGGTGCAGGAACCGGTGTTCGAGTCGCAGACCAAGATCCGCCTTGGCTCCACCATGATGCAGCCCGACGGCCAGACCATCCGCAACTACGTCAATGACGTGGTGGGCCGTCTGCTCGACAACTACCTCCACATGCACACCGATGTGGGAGAAATCATCAAAAAGAAAATCCTCGAATCGGAGGCCGAGCGCAAGGCTATCGCCAACATCAAGAAGGGGAACAAAGAAATCCAGAAGAAAGTAAGCCTAAACAACAGCAAGTTGCGCGACTGCAAGTACCATTACAACACCGACCGCAACGACAAAGGTCTCAACTCTACCATCTTCATCACCGAAGGTCTGTCCGCTTCCGGCTCCATCACACAGTCGCGCGACAGTCAGACGCAGGCCGTTTTCAGCATGCGAGGCAAGACTCTCAACGTCATGAAGAGTTCGGAAGTGTATAAGAACGAAGAACTTAGTCTGCTCAATGCGGCTCTCAACATAGAGGACGGTCTGGAAGGACTTCGTTATAATAATATTGTCATTGCCACTGATGCCGATGTGGATGGAATGCACATCCGTCTGCTGCTGCTCACCTACTTCCTCAACTATTTCCCGGATGTGGTGCGCAACGGGCACGTCTATATTTTGCAAACCCCGCTGTTCCGTGTCCGCAACAAGACCAAGACCTTCTACTGCTATTCGGAGCAGGAGAAGCAGGATGCCATCAAGCAGGTCGGTGCGAAGCCGGAAATCACCCGATTCAAAGGTTTGGGTGAAATCTCCCCAAAAGAATTTGTCAACTTCATCGGCAAGACGATACGTCTGGAGCCGGTCGTCCTTGAACCCAATACCAACATTAACAAGCTGTTGGAGTACTATATGGGTGGCAATAACAAGGAACGCCAGCAGTTTATCATCGACAACCTCCGTGAGGAAATCGACGAGGTGAATCCGGAAGAGTGGAATTAGGAGTTAGGAGTTAGGAGTTAGGGTATGATATATTTGGAACGACCTTACTTGATAAACTTTATGAACTTGACAAACTTGTAACTAATTATTGTACCTTTGCACCCGTTTTTTGAAAAATAACAGAACAATAACCGATATAACAGAACAGAATGGAAAAGAGCAAATTAGGCCTTGATTTTCAAAAAGTTAAACGCGCAAAAGAGTTGGCAAGAACCATAGCCGACGATGTGCAGAATTTCGTTGACCAGTACACGACAGTGACAGTGGAGCGCACCCTCTGCCGCCTGATCGGCATTGACGGAGTAGATGCCAACGATGTGCCGCTGCCAAATGTGGTGGTGAACCAGCTTCAGGAAAAAGGTGTCCTGAAGGAGGGTGTCCTCTTTTACATCGGCAATGCCATCCTTGAGACGGGCAAGAAACCGCAGGAGATTGCCGAAGCCATCGCTGCTGGCACGCTCGACATTACCCAGCTCAAACTCCATACGCCCGCAGACATCCAAAAAGCCTTGCAGCCCTACATCGACGCATGTATGGAACGCATCAAAGGGAATGTGGCCAAGCGAAACGAGTATCTGAAGACCATCGGCGAGGGCCCGAAACCATACCTTTATATTATTGTGGCTACCGGCAACATCTACGAGGATGTGGTGCAGGCGCAAGCTGGTGCCCGCCAGGGCGCTGACGTCATCGCCGTCATCCGCACCACTGGTCAGAGCCTGCTCGACTATGTGCCCTACGGCGCTACTACTGAGGGCTTCGGCGGTACCTTCGCCACACAGGAGAACTTCCGCATCATGCGTAAGGCCCTCGACGAAGTGGGTGAAGAGCAAGGCCGCTACATCCGCCTTTGCAATTACTGTTCAGGACTTTGTATGCCGGAAATCGCCGCAATGGGCGCTCTGGAACGCCTCGACGTGATGCTCAACGACGCACTTTACGGCATCCTCTTCCGCGACATCAACCCACAAAGAACCCTCATCGACCAGTACTTCTCCCGCGTCATCAACGGTTTCGCCGGCGTCATCATCAACACCGGTGAGGACAACTACCTCACCACCGCCGACGCTGTGGAAGCCGCCCACACCGTGCTCGCTTCCGACCTTATCAACGAGCAGTTAGCGCTGTTGGCCGGTCTTCCCGAAGAGCAGATGGGCCTCGGCCACGCCTTCGAGATGGACCCGATGCTGGAAAACGGCTTCCTCCTCGAATTGTCTCAGGCACAGATGACCCGCGAAAACTTCCCGAAAGCCACCCTCAAGTACATGCCGCCCACCAAGTTCATGACCGGCAATATTTTCCGCGGCCACATTCAGGATGCATTGTTCAACATCATCGGTATCTGGACGCACCAGGGAATCCAGCTGCTCGGTATGCCCACCGAAGCCATCCACACCCCCTTCATGAGCGACCGCTACCTCTCCATCGAAAATGCCCGCTACATCTTCAACAACATGCGCAGCATCGGCGAAGAGATGGAGTTCCGCGAAGGTGGTATCTGCCGCGAACGCGCCAAGACCGTGTTGGACAATGCTATCGAACTGCTCCAGCAGATGGTCCACGAAGGTCTCTTCACGGCTCTTGAAAAGGGTATTTTCGGCGATGTGAAACGTCCGAAGACCGGCGGTAAGGGCCTCTCCGGCGTCACGCTGAAGGGCGAAAATTACTTCAATCCCTTCATCGAACGCATGAAAGCAAGGAAATAGTTTCAAGTTCATAAAGTTCATAAAGTTGAAAGTTAACAAATTTGATTCATAAGATCATGAGTGTAGAGACGTGGGGTACCGCGTCTCTATTTGTGATTTGATACCGGACCTAACGGGGAAGAAAAAAAGTAATTCCATGTTCAAATGGCGGAAAAAAAAGGAGTATCGTGCGGTTTCGTTGTCGGAACTGACGTGGAAGCGTTTCCGCAAGGAACCTGAAGGGGTCATTTCATTGGTTTTCATCCTGTTAGTTATCGCTATAGCCATTCTTGGCTACCTCATCACCCCTGACCATACGCCCTATTGCAACCACCAGCAGTTGGAGATTGCCATCCGTCCGCCTGGCTTTACGGTGCAGCTGTTGCAGGTGAAGCCGGAACAGACCGTGCCCGAATGCGGCTTTTTCCGCCGTATGCTATACGGCCAACCGTCGCAATTCCGCACTATCCCCATTGAGGGTTGGCGTGAAACGGCAGATTCGGTGTTTGTACGGATGTTTGAGGCGGGTGACGAAGATGAGGTCGGGTACGCCAAGTCCGAACTTTGCGACGAAGCGCCCGTCATCACAAAGAAGTTTCTATTGGGCACCGACCGTTATGGCCGTGATGTACTGAGCCAGCTGCTCATCGGCAGTCGCATCAGTCTGGCCGTGGGCGGAATTTCCGTTTTTATTGCCTTGGTCATCGGTATCTTGATTGGCTCCATTGCGGGTTACTTCCGCGGAAAAGTGGATGACGTGCTGATGTGGTTCATCAACGTAGTGTGGTCCATCCCGACGCTGCTGCTGGTCATCGCCATCAGTTTTGCCTTGGGCAAAGGGTTCTGGCAGATTTTTATGGCTATCGGCCTCACCATGTGGGTGGATGTGGCGAGAGTGGTCCGGGGTCAGATAATTAGTTTGCGCGAAAAAGAGTTTGTTGAAGCTGGAAAAGCATTAGGCTACAGCAGTTTGCATATTATTTGGAAACACCTCCTTCCGAATGTATCTGGCACGGTGATTGTCATCGCAGCCTCCAATTTCTCGTCGGCCATCCTGATGGAGGCGGGGTTGAGTTTCTTGGGTATCGGCGTGCAGCCGCCCACTCCGTCGTGGGGCATGATGATGAAGGAAAACTACGCCTACATTGTCCTCGACAACGCCTATCTCGCTATCATACCTGGCATCGCCATTATGCTCTTAGTGCTCTCTTTCATGCTGATAGGCAACACGATACAGAACGCCATTCGAGTGAAGAACTGAAAATTGAAAACTGAGAATTGAAACTAAGAAACTAAAAACGAACGATACTATACCCTATACCCTATACCCTGAACCCTTGAAAATTTACAAAGACATAGAGAACTTGCCGGTATTCCGGAACGCGGTGGTGGCCGTTGGGTCGTTTGATGGTGTGCATTTGGGACATCGGCGTATTTTCGAATACATGCGGGCGGCGGCGGAACGGTTGGATGGTGAGACGGTGGTCATTACGTTCGACCCGCATCCGCAGTGTGTATTGCATCCGGAGAGGAAATTCTTTACTATCAATACGTTGGAGGAAAATGCAGAACGGATTGCGGACGAGGGTATTGGCAATATGGTAGTAATGCCGTTTACGAAGGAATTTTCGCAACTTTCTTTTCAGGAATTTTTGAATTTTTTAATAAAAAAAATGGGTATGAAAGCCATTGTGATGGGTGCGGATCACAATTTCGGCAAAGGTCGGGAGGGAAATAAGGAGACTATGCGGGAAATTTGTGCCAAAAATTCCATTGAAATTATCATCATTCCCGAACTGGTGATGGAAGAGAACAAGGTCCGTTCTTCAAGAATACGACAATATATTGAGAATGAAGATTTTGCAAAGGCTGAACAGCTATTGGGGCACCCGTGGAAAAAAAACAAAAGACCTGTCGCGAACTGAAAAAAAAATCGTACTTTTGCGCCCTAAATTTTGCAAAATAAAAATATAGTAATTAATAAGTAAAAGTAAAGAAAGAAAATGGCAGCAATTGGCAAAATCCGTAAGCACGGAGTAGCATTAATGATCATCATCGGTATCGCACTTCTCGCCTTCATCGTCGGCGACTTGACGCGTATCATACCTTCCATCACTAACCGTAATTTGTTGGGAAAAGTCGGTAACAAAACGATCCGAATGGACGGACGTGAAAATATCTATACCTCTTATTTTGAACAAAATAGAGCCCTCTTCACGTATGTAAACAACCTTTCCAGCACGGATGATGAATTTGACCAAAGCCTCCATGATTTCACATGGGAGCAGATCAAGCAGGAGGCTATTCTCGACAAGCAACTCAGCAAGATGGGGATCACCTTCCATGATGAGATGGTGGAGAATATCAGCTCCGAACTTATCAGCAGCCTCACCAGCCAGAAGGCCATGAGAAGCAACGCCCAGCAGTATCTTATTGTGATGTGCCAGCGTCTTCTCCAGAATAGCGGCACCAGCTTCGATGTCTTGATGGAGGCTCTCAACAATATCAATGACTATAGAGGTACCGATATATATAATATGTATAAGGCTATTGAAAGAATGGCTGTCCTTGAAGCCAAGAACAGCGCCTATTTCAGCCTTGTGGGTGGTTCCACCTATTTTTCGACGTCTCTGCTCAAACAGGTGGGCACTGAAAAAACTGTGATGATGCAACTTGCACAGGTGAATCCTAATGCACCTGCTTTCAACGATATTCAGGTCAATGTTGACGAAAAAGAGGCAAAGAATTTCTTCAAGAATCATACCGACCGCTATATTGCTAAGGAAGATAGCCGCGACATCGATTTCGCCATCTTCCCCATTGTAGCTACGGCGCAGGACCGTCAGGACATTGAAGATACGGTCAAAGCCATCTATAGCCGCTTTGCGGAGGCTTCCTCTATCGACGAATTCGTGAAAGCTGAACGCAAAATCGAAAAGAACCGCAAATTCACTGCGGGTGAAGCCTATTTCTGGTCTTATAATGATCAAACAGCCAGACATTTGCAACTTGATACCCTGATGTATTTGAAGCATGGCGAATCCGCTCTGCAGCAATATGGTGTGGAAGACAAGGAGGCTACCTACTCCCTGCCGAGCAAGCTCGACACTGCCATCTACCATTCTCCGGCTGGCACTATGATTGCTCCCTATCTTGATGGTAATTTCTGGTATTTCGGCAAGGTGCGTGATGTGGCACAACGTCCCGACTCCATTCAGACCACCTTCCTGACCATCCCCTTCAAGTATGGTCAGAACACCGTGACAATGGAGAAAGAGGAAGCTAAAGCTTTGGCTGACAGCCTTGCACATGAGGTGATGACCACAACTTCCATCTTCACCCTTCTCCCGCAATACAAGAATGACCGTATCTTTGCCGCCGACAGCACTTTCTGGTTTGAAGATATGCCCGATACTCTCTATAACAAGCTCATCAAGACCGGCATCGGTCAGGTTTATGTGCACGAAGCTATGGACTGCTACCTTGTAATGCAGGTTCTTGCCAAGACGCAAGCAAATGAAAAGAGACAGTTCGTCCTCTATCCTGTTCCGATTGAAGCATCCAAAGCCACTGTCGAATCCCTCCGTATGGCTGCCAATGAATTGGCTGCTGCCAGCGACAATGTGGAGAAATTGGAAGAATTGGCTCAGACCAAAGGGGCTTACCTTATTCCTCAGACTGATGTGAAGAATATGCAGGGTGTCATCAGCACTGGCATGCAGCAGGGTGTGATGTGCCGTGAGGCCATCAGCTGGGCCTTTGACAAGGAGACCGAAGTGAACTCTGTATCCCGTACCGCTTTCGATGGCCGTGTTATCATCAGTGGCTATAACCAACCCAAACAACTTGCAGAGCATGTTTTCATCGTCGCTGGCTTGAAGCGCGTGAAAGAGGCAGGTAAGGCTAACTTCGAAAATGTGAAGGAGATCATCATTGACGAACTTACGACGGAAAAGAAGATTGCCGCAATCAGTGAGAAACTTACCGCCGAATTGTCCAATAGCAATATTCAGGATTTGGCTAACAAATATGGCTTCCAGCTCCGCGATAGTCTGAAAGTCTCCCTGGCTCAGAATATGCCTTATGGTATTGACAATGCCATCGTTGGTAAAATCTCCACGATGGATGCCAATGGCAAACCTGCAGTCGTGAGTAGCAACCGCGCCATCTGTATCGCTACTGTTTACAGCATGGAAGACGGTCAGCCTACCGAAGCTCTTGGACTGGAGAGAAATATCCTGCGTGATGTTACCATCGGCCGTGGCACCAATGAACAGAGTCTTGCAATGGACGACCTTCAGAAAGGTGTCAAGATTGTGGATAGAAGACACAATTTCTACAGAGCCAACTAATTAGTTGACCAGTTCTTTATGAGTAGATCAAAGTTATTTATTACAATAAAATGGGGAGCCTTGCTTGGAGCAGGGCTTTCTCTCATTAAGTTGGCGACATATTATGCTGGCACATTGGATGCCGAATATCCATTCGGTCCTATTTCGGACTTTCTGATGGTTGCTGCTTTTGTTGCTGCCATTTATATGGCTATCAAGGAAATACGGGATAAGAAGCAGGATGGGGTTATCCGTTTTGCTCCCGCCTTCGGCTATGGTATCATGGTTGTTTTCATTGCCTACGCCTTGATGGTATGCTACCTTTTGTGCCACTACAAGTTCATTGAAACCGACGGCGTTGAGAAAAACAATCGCCGGAATATGGAATTGGCTTACCAGCGTCTTCAGAAAGAGCAGGTGACCGATACCGAGGTCAGTCAATACTATGAGAGTGTGGCTGCCATCATTCGCGAGGAGCGCAAGAGTATTGAAACTGACACCGTCTGCGCTGCGAAACTTGACAGTGCCCTCCAAATTCTGATGACTGCCTACGAAAGGCAGTTAGTGGAAAAATCACATGCAGCCGACGATCCTGCCTACCGACTCGACTCGTTCCAAACCAAGTCAACTGAACTGTTGTACCGCTGCACGGGGGCTGTACTCGCCAACGCCAATGAAAGCGACCGTGAGTGTCTCGCCAACCTACCCGCCATCATTGATGCCAGTAGCTGCAAAATGCGGGCGGAAGATCCGCTGAATATCCGTTTTGAGGCAGTGAAACCCTCTATCCCCCAAAGCGATAGTCCTGTGATGGCCGCTTTTGCCTACTCATTGTCTATCCTCCTTTACGGCTTGCTACTCAATATCTTTGTCGCCCTTTTTCTTTATAGGAATGAAAAACGCAAATGTAGCCTCGACACCGACGAAACTGAAAACTGAGAATTGAAAACTATACCCTATTCACTGAACCCTGAACCCTGACCCCTGTAAACTGAATGAATATGAACCTTTCGATTATTGTTCCTCTTTACAATGAAGAAGAGTCGCTGCCCGAATTGGCGGCGTGGATTGAACGTGTGACTACCGCCCACTCACTCACCTATGAGGTCATTATGGTGGATGACGGCTCTACCGACCGTTCGTGGGAGGTCGTTGAAAGTCTGCACGCCCAGAATCCAAACATCAAGGGAATTAAGTTCCGTCGCAACTATGGCAAGTCGGCGGCACTAAACACCGCCTTTCAGGCCTGTCAGGGCGATGTTGTCATTACGATGGATGCCGATCTTCAGGACAGTCCCGACGAAATTCCGGAACTTTACCGCATGATTATGGAAGAGAAGTATGATGTGGTTTCCGGTTGGAAGAAAAAGAGATACGATAATGTGCTTCTGAAGAACATTCCGTCGAAGTTGTTCAACCGCACCACACAACGCGTGTCGGGCATCAAGTTGCATGATTTCAATTGCGGTTTGAAAGCCTATCGCAAGGAGGTAGTCAAAAACATTGAGATATATAGTGAGATGCATCGCTATATTCCGGTGATTGCCAAATGGGCAGGTTTCAGAAGGATAGGGGAGAAGGTGGTTATACACCAGAAACGGAAGTACGGTACTTCCAAGTTCGGATGGAATCGCTTTGTGAACGGCTATCTTGACCTGATGACGCTTACTTTCACCAACCGTTTTAAAAAACAGCCGATGCACTTCTTTGGCTTGTGGGGAAGCGTTTCCTTTTTTATAGGTATAGTTATTACTATTGTATTGATAATAAAGAAATTATACCTTCAATCACATGGAGAGGTGTTCCGTCAGGTTACGGAGCAACCGCTGTTCTACCTTGCCCTGCTTGCCGTTGTTATCGGCTGCCAGCTTTTCTTGGCAGGATTTCTCGGTGAATTGATTTCGAGTATTGATCCGAAAAGGGACAAGTATTTGATTGAAAAAACATTAGAATAAACTCCGCTATGTCTGATTACCTGTATCGGGATGTGAACAAGGTGACGACCAACATCCTCCAGAAAATGCGCAACGAGGGGGAGAAAATCGCGATGCTGACGGCATACGATTACTCTCTTGCCACGTTGTTGGACTTGGCCAAAATTGATGTTGTTTTGGTCGGCGATTCTGCTGCCAATGTGATGGCGGGCTATAAGACCACCCTTCCTATTACGTTGGATGCGATGATTTACCACGCATCTTCGGTGGTGCGAGCCGTTAATCGTGCCTTAGTGGTGGTGGATCTCCCGTTCGGCACCTATCAGGGCAACTCAAAAGAGGCGTTGCACTCGGCCATCCGTATTATGAAGGAATCGGGTGCGGATGCAGTGAAGCTCGAAGGCGGCGAGGAAATCCGCGAGTCCATTGAGCGTATCATTTGTGCCGGTATCCCGGTAATGGGACATTTGGGTCTTACTCCGCAATCTATCAACAAATTTGGAACCTACGCCGTGCGTGCTACTGAGGAGGCGGAAGCGGAAAAGCTCCTCTATGATGCCAAGCAGCTTGAAAAATACGGCTGTTTTGCCATCGTTCTTGAAAAGATTCCCGCAGAAGTCGCCAAGCGTGTGACTGAGGCAGTGCACATCCCCACTATTGGCATCGGGGCGGGCAACGCCACCAGCGGACAGGTGTTGGTGCTGCATGATATGCTCGGCATCACACAGGCCTTCTCGCCACGATTCCTACGCCGTTACCACAACCTCAGCGAGGAAATCGTGCGTGCTGTGGGCAACTATATCGAGGATGTCAAGAATATGGACTTCCCCAACGAAAAAGAGCAGTACTGATGCAGCTCGACGACCGCATCCTATATGAGGACAATCATCTGATCATTGTCAACAAGTTGGCTGGTGAAATCGTTCAAGGCGACAAGACAGGCGACATTCCGTTGGTTGAATCCGTAAAAGAGTACCTTAAAACGAAATACAACAAGCCGGGAAATGTGTTTTGCGGCTTGGTTCACCGGATTGACCGGCCGGTAAGCGGTGCGGTCATTTTTGCCAAAACGTCGAAGGCGCTGGCCCGTATGAACGAATTGGTGAAGAACAGGGAAATTACTAAAATTTATCTGGCAGTTGTAGAAACTGCGCCACAGATTTCTGAGCAGCGTCTTACCGATTGGCTTTTCCGAAACGAAAAGGCAAACAAGACAGTTGTATCACACACAGAAAAAGCTGGTTACGTAAAAGCCGAATTAGCATATAAGGTTGTAAGGCAGCTGACAAACTATACGTTGTTGGAAGTCGAGTTATATACGGGCCGTCACCACCAGATTCGTGCGCAGCTGTCGGCCAACGGCACAATCATCAAGGGTGATTTGAAATACGGCGCCCGTCGTTCCAACCGCGACGGTTCCATTTCATTACATTCGTATAAAGTGGCGTTCGAGCATCCAGTCTCCCATCGTCTCGTCACCGTTATCGCGCCGCTCTCAGGTGAGATGGCGAAAATGCTGGGCGGTGACTTTCCAATCCTTTAGGGGAATTTTACCAGACGATTTAAGGTTTTTTACAATAAAAAAAGAAATTCCTCGTTTGGTGAAAGATTTAACTAATAACTCATCGTCAGAAAATTATGAGAGAGAATCCCCGAAACGAGTATAACTCGTTCAGTCTCCTTCGCTTTGTGTTCAGCAAGTGGAAAATCTTTTTAATTGTAATGGTAGCGGCTGCGGTGCTTTCGTTTATTTGCGCCTCACTCATACGCCCGCATTATCGCGCAACTGCTGTCGTTTTCGCTCCGCGCACCAATGCCATCTCCAAAGTCCTCTTGGCTGATGAAACCAATAACGAGCGTCTTGACATCAAAGCGTACGCCATTGAAGAGGAGACGGAACAGATGATGGAAATCCTCGGTTCCCGCGACATCAAGGATGCTATCATTAAGAAGTATAATATGTTGGAACACTACGATTTGGATACCAATCAAAAATATTGGCAGACCAAATTGTACAAATATATGACCCAGAATCTGGTCATCAAACGGACCAAATATGGAGCCATCTCCATCACTTTCGAAGATTATGACCCTGTGTTGGCGTGCAATGTAGCCAATGATGTGCTCGACCTGTTGGATTCGGTCAAACGCCGTATGGAGAACGAGCGTGCTGCCGCTGCTTATGCTGTTATGGAGAAACAGCTTATGGATGTGAATGCGGAAATTGCCCGCATTGATGACACCCTTAAGATGATTATGGAGCATGGCGTGTTTGAATTTGAAGGACAGTCAGAGCGTGTGATGCAACAGTATGCCATCGCTGTGGCTCAGGGTAATAATGCTGCAGTTCAGCGATTGGAGGCCGAGCTGGAGAAGCTCGCCACATGGGGCCCCAGAGCGCATGCCCTTGCTGAAGTGCAGTTCAATTTCCGTAAATACCAGTCCTTGGTCAAGCAGAAAATGATGGACGCCAAGGTCGATATGGAGAATGAAATTCCGACCAAATTCGTGGTGGAGCGTGCCATTGTTCCGGACAAGAAATCGTATCCCAAAAAATCCATCGTGATGACGCTTTCCATCGTGGGATCGCTCATTGTCACCCTTTTCATCCTTCTGATGGTTGAAAATCTGAAAGGCATGCCATCTCGCCGTGAGGAGGAAACCGCTAACGCATAAATTCCGAGGTTGCCCAACTTCATGAAAAACAGGAACCTCATCGTCATCATCGGGAGCTTGCTGTTCGTGCTGGCCAATTCGTATGCCATCACGCGCGAGTTCTTCTATGTGCCGCTGTTGTCCGCCGTGGCTATCGTCATTTATCTGATGATCTGGCATGTGGACTGGCTGATGTACCTGACGGCATTGAGTGTCCCGTTCTCCATCGTTTTAGAAAGTGACAAGATTCATCTGGGCATCTCGCTTCCGTCGGAAGCGCTGATGGTGAGCCTAACCCTGCTGTTTTTTTGCCGAATCTGTTACGACCTTTCCATCCGACGGGAATTGTTGCGGCATCCCATTACAATAGCTGTTTTTGTCTATCTCACATGGATGCTTGTCTGCTGTATCACATCGGAGTATCCATTGGTTTCCATAAAGTTCCTTTTGTCAAAAATCTGGTTCATCGTTTCCTCCTATTTTATGGTCATCCATCTGATGGAGAAAGATATACGGAAGTGGGTTGCCTTTTTCGACTGCTACACTTTTTCACTTATGTGTGTGGTGTTGATCACGATGGTGAAGTATAGTGCGTATGGTTTTCAAGGGCACATTGCCCACTGGATTATGAAGCCGTTCTACAATGACCATACAGCATACGGTGCTATTCTGGCCATGTTTCTGCCCATTGTCATCGGACTGATGTTCCTGCCTGATATCCCTAAGTGGAAACGTCTGTTTTATGCAGTAGCGGCCGTCTTTTTTGCAGTAGCATTATACTTCTCTTATTGTCGTGCCGCATGGTTGAGTGTAATGGGTGCTGCGGGAATCTGGCTTGTGGTGAAGTTGCGCATCAAGTTCCAGTGGTTTGCCGCCGCTGTGCTGCTTTTGGGTGGACTTTTTCTCACTTTTTCTAACGATATTCTTTATACGATGTCGCGCAACAGCCAAGATTCATCGGGTAATCTTGCAGAACATTTGCAATCCATCACTAATATCAGTACGGATGCCTCCAATGTAGAGCGACTCAACCGTTGGAATTCTGCCTTCCGCATGATTGAAGAACGTCCTATAATGGGTTGGGGACCGGGATGTTACCAATTCTGTTATGCCCCATACCAGGATTACCGTTATCATACCATTATCTCCACCAATTTAGGTGATGGTGGCAATGCTCATAGTGAGTACATCGGTCCCACGGCGGAGACTGGTTTTATAGGACTTGCCACCGTAGTCGCACTGGTGGTGCTATGTCTTTACTATGGGATTATCACGGCCACACGTGCTCGAAGTGCTACGGTACGGCGTCTCAGCCTCACTGCCACTCTTGCCCTCATCACTTACTTCATCCATGGTGCTCTCAACAACTTTCTGGACACCGATAAACTGGCATTGCCCTACTGGGGACTTTTTGCAATCATCGTGGTGCTCAATACGTGCTATATGGAGACGGAAAATGGAGAATTGAAAACTGAAAATTGAAAAATTTGTTGATGCGAGGATAGGGGGATGCGATTTTACGGTTATACGATGAAGAGGTGAAAAGATGAAAAATAACGTAAAAAGTAAAAGGTGTGAAGTAGAAGCTTGACACCGCACAATCCCTCCTTAACCCCATCTCCTATTACTTATTACTTATTACCTATTACCTATCACTTTTAATTTTTAACTTTTAACTAAAATGAGGATTGTCGTACAACGATGCAGCCGAGCGGAGGTTCGGATTGATGGGGAGGCGGTTGGAAAGATTGGGCTTGGTTTTGTGCTTTTGGTGGGAATTACGCACGAAGACACGGAAAAGGAGGTGGAATGGATGGCGAAGAAGGTGGCCTCGTTGCGTGTATTTGGGGATGATGAAGGGAAGATGAACCGTGCTGTCACGGAGGTGGGTGGAGCTATCTTGAGTATTTCGCAGTTTACGTTGTACGGCGATGCCCGCAAAGGCAACCGTCCCAGTTTTGTACAAGCCGCCCGTCCAGAGTTGGCGGAGCCGCTCTACAACCGTTTCAACACTCTCCTGCGAGACCTGTATGGACTGAGGGTGGAGACGGGCCGGTTCGGTGCCGATATGCAGGTGGACTTCGTCAACGACGGTCCGGTGACGATACTATTGGAGGCATGAGAATTTGGGATATGCGAGGATGCGGGGATGCGGGAATGCGATTATACGGTTCACTTATTACCTTTTACATTTAAACTCTCAACTGAAATGAAGTATCCTTTGTTCCGTGAGCGCTTTTTGGAGGCGGGCTGTGTGAGCACGGCAGAAATTGCTGCTGCGTACGACTGTTTTGACAAAAACAACCTTACCCGTTGGTGTGGTCAGGGATTGCTGGTGCAGTTGCGCAACGGTTTCTATGCCTTTCCCGACCTTTTGCGAAATGAGGAGTTTGTTTATCATATTGCCAACAGGATGTATGCTCCTTCGTATGTGAGTCTGCATTCGGCATTAAGTTACCACGGATACGTGCGGGCGTCGGCGGGAATGCCAGTGAGCAGCGTTTCGGGCCGCAAGACGCAGAGCTTCCGCAACGCCTTCGGGAAGTTCGACTACCAAAAGATGAAGTCGGAACTGCATTTCGGCTTCGGACGGCATACCGTGGATGGATTCTCCTTCGAGATGGCATATCCTGAAAAGGCGCTGCTGGATTTGCTCTACCTGTATCCTACACTTTATGGCACAGAGCAGGGACTTCGTAATTTCGCCATTGAGGAACAGATGCTTTATGAGAATCTGGACATAGAAAAGCTCTATGATTACACAGAGCGATTCGGTAGCCATGCCCTGAGCCAGCGCGTCGATCTTTTCGTGCGTGTGTTCGGACTGTAAAAAAATGCCGTAAAAACAGCATTCTTTTGAAAAAAAATCGTACTTTTGCCGCCCTAAAACCAACAGATAACCGGAATGTAGAATTTAGCAGTAATCCATTAAGGAAAGGAGGTGAAAAATGGTTGACACCATTAGCTTTGGCGTGCTGAAATGGCATCATATTACGAATCCGACCGTGGAAGACATGGACTTCCTGAAGAACAACTTCCAGTTTCACCCCTTGGATATAGAAGACTGCTACAGTTTCGTCCAACGTCCGAAAATTGACGAATATGATGACTACTACTTTCTGGTATTGCATTTCCCTCTGTTAGATACCCGTTCCAACCTCATCCGTACCGAAGAGACCAAGATCTTCTGGGGGCATGACTTCCTCATCACCGTGGGCAATTCGCACTATGTGGTGCAGGATTTGTTCAACCTTACCAAGATGAACCCTGAGGAGATGGAAGAGGACGAGCATATCGGCGGCACCAGCGACGGTATCCTTTACCATGTGCTCAACCGAATGTTGAAGGAGACCTTCCTTTTGGTCGAACGACTCGGTACCCAGCTCGATGCCATCAACCGCGACCTTTTCAGCCGAAAGTCGGAGGCCACCATCGAACATATCTCCGTTTTCCGCAAAAACATCATCCAGCTCAATACCATGTTCAAGCCGCAAATCAAGCTTTTCAACCAATTTGAAAATGGTGACATCAAGGGCTATGTGGAAGATATGGAGGACTACTGGGGTAATATCCTCGACTTTTACCAGAAAATGTGGGATATGGTCGATGACTATGGCGAATTGGTGGAGGGCCTTTCCCGTACCTTCGACTCGTTGCAGGCGAACCGCACCAACGAAATTATGCGCGTGCTCACCATCATTTCCACCATCGTGCTCCCGCTGACTTTCTTCACAGGTCTTTATGGCATGAATGTGGGTCTTCCCTTTGCCAACCAGTCATGGGCTTTCTGGGGGCTGATTGGGGTATGCGTATTTACGATTGTATTCCTGCTTTTCTTCTTCAAGAGGAAACGCTGGATGTGATGGGCACCTGAATATCAGGTTCAAAAGTTATCAATCTATTTTTTTTTGTTTTAATACTCAATGAAGCTGACCGAACGAACGCCGCTGATGGAGCGGCCCTTTCCAGACTATACTCCGACCGAGGAAAAACTGAATTCAGCCAGTCACCTTTTTGGGGCACTGTGCTCTGTGGTGATGATGGCGCTGGCTGTCAATGCCACTGTCGGGAAACCTTCCGTCTATCTGATCTGTAGTATTGTCTATGTTGCTTCTGTAATGCTGACCATGCTGGTGTCGGGCATTTACCATGGACTGCCAAAAGGACGAGCCAAGCAGGTGATGCGTGTGGTGGATCACTGCGATATCTTTGTCACCATTGCAGGTACATATACCCCCATCACGCTTCTCGGTATCTGTTCCGTAAATCCGGTGATGGGGAAGGTCATTTTTGCTATTGAATGGGGGCTTGCACTGGTTGGTGTTGTTCTCAACGCAATTGACCTCAAAAGGTATGCCGCATTTTCCATGACTTGCTATCTTGGAATGGGGTGGTGTGTCATCATCGGTATATGGCCTACCATTCAGGCCATGACGCTTAGTGGCTTTCTCTGGATTATCGGTGGGGGAGTGGCGTTCACCATTGGAGCCGTCCTCTATCTGATTGGGAAAAAGAAGCGGTACCGTCATTTTTTGTTCCATGTTTTCGTTCTATTAGGCTTGCTTATCCAATTTGTCGGCGTGTATGCCTATCTTCTTCTTGGTTGATATCGGGCTGAATTATTTCTCTTTATGTATATCATATTGATTTATAATCACATATAACAAATTTTCATCTAATAAAAAATAGTAAAGAAATAATGCTGATATTTCGGAAAAAAGTTGTACTTTTGCCGCCGCTTTCGGGTCGTTAGCTCAGTTGGTTCAGAGCGCTGCTTTCACACGGCAGAGGTCACTGGTTCAAATCCAGTACGTCCCACGGAGGAGGGTCACCAAGTGGCCCTCTTTTTTTTTGTATTATTCCAGTGTGCAGATGTTTACGTCTTCCATATTCAATTGAGTGGGGTGCAATGAAAAAAGCGACTGCCTTGAGGGTAGCCGCTTTTGATATGATTCGGTAGTGTGGAATCGAAGAAAAATTATTTCTTGCCTTTGTCCTTCTGACCTGCGTGTCCGCGGAAGATACGGGTAGGAGCAAATTCGCCGAGTTTGTGACCGATCATGTTTTCGGTGACATAGACGGGGATGAACTTGTTGCCGTTGTGGACAGCGATGGTGAGACCGACAAAATCGGGAGAGATCATAGAAGCGCGTGACCATGTCTTAATGGTGCTTTTCTTGCCAGAAGCTTGAGCTTCGAGTACGCGTTTTTCCAGTTTATAATGAATAAACGGTCCTTTTTTTAATGAACGACTCATAGTGTTATCTCTTTAAATTATTTTTTTCTTCTTTCAATGATGAACTTGCTTGAATTCTTCTTCGGAGCTCTGGTCTTGTAGCCCTTAGCCGGGAGACCCTTGCGAGAACGCGGGTGTCCGCCGGAAGCACGACCTTCACCACCGCCCATCGGGTGATCGACCGGGTTCATGACAACGCCACGGACGCGCGGACGGCGACCGAGCCAGCGGCTTCTACCAGCCTTACCGGAGACTTCGAGGCTGTGGTCGATGTTGGAGACGGTACCGATGGTGGCGCGGCAGGCGCAGAGAATCATTCTCGTTTCACCGGAAGGCATTCTGATAACAGCATACTTGCCGTCACGGGACATCAGCTGTGCGTAGGCACCGGCGCTGCGGACCATCTTGGCACCCTGGCCGGGACGGAGCTCGATGTTGTGGATGATGGAGCCGAAGGGGATTTCGCCGAGCGGCAGGCAGTTGCCGAGGTCCGGAGCGACGCCGGAACCGGAAACGATGACCTGACCGACCTTCAGTCCGTGAGGAGCCACAATGTAGCGTTTCTCACCGTCAGCATAGAACAGCAAAGCAATACGGGCCGAACGGTTCGGGTCGTATTCAATGGTGTGCACGGTTGCCGGAATGCCGTCTTTGTCTCTACGGAAGTCAATAATACGATACATCTTCTTATGACCGCCACCGCGGTTACGCATCGTCATCTTACCACTATTATTTCTACCACCCGTGCTGGGTCTGGGCATCAATAAACTTCTTTCCGGTTTATCAGTGGTAATGTCATCATAAGCGCTAATAACTTTAAAGCGCTGCCCAGGAGTTACTGGTTTAAATTTTCTTAATGCCATCTCTTACTAAATATTGCTATAAAAATCGATTTTGTCTTCGGGTCTGACGAACACGGTGGCCTTCTTGATGGTGGGCTTGCTGCCTTCGATCAGGCCGGCCTTGGTATAACGGGTGGTGTCCTTGCCGCGCTGGATGAGGGTGTTCACGCGGATAACTTTCACACCGTAGAGTTCCTCGACCTCTTTCTTAATCTGAGGTTTGGTGGCCGTTCTCTCGACCACGAAGCCGTAACGGTTGAACTTCTCGGCGTCAGCCGTACGCTTCTCACTGATGATAGGTTTTATGATTACGCTCATGGTTTCAGTTTTTAAGTGTTTGACAATTATTCGCCGAGCATCTTTTCGATGTCCGCAACGCTCTTTTCGCAGATGATGATGTTCTGGGCATTCAGCACGTCATAGGTGTTGATGTCACAAGCTCTCATCACTTTGGAACGCTGAAGGTTACGGCTGGAAAGGAAGACGTTGGTGTTGCTCTCGTTGACGAGGGTCAGGGTCTTGGCATCCTGGAGGTTGAAGCTCTTGAGGATGTTGACGAAGGCCTTGGTCTTGGGGGCGTCGAAAGCGAAATCTTCCACAACCGTAATCTTGTTCTCCTTAGCCTTGTAGGTGAGGGCGGAGAAGCGGGCGAGGCGTTTCACCTTCTTGTTGAGTTTGAAACCGTAGTCTCTCGGATGGGGACCGAAAGCGGTCGCACCGTGACGGATGGTCGGAGACTTGATGCCGCCAGCACGAGCACCGCCGGTACCTTTCTGTCTCTTCAGCTTACGGGTGCTTCCGGAGACGGTGGCACGGTCGAGAGTGTTATGGGTTCCCTGTCTGCGGTTGGCGAGAATGTTCTTGACATCCAACCAGATTGCGTGATCATTCGGTTCAACATTAAAGATTCTGTCGTCTAATGTGACCGTCTTGGCAGTCTCACTGCCGTCAATTTTATAAACTCTTAACTCCATCTTTCAATAATTAAATATGAACCATTGGGTCCCGGAACAGAACCTTTAACTACGATAATGTTTTTCTCCTGAACGATCTTGAGGATGCGGAGGTTGTTGATCTTAACCTTGGCGTGACCGGTCTGACCTGCCATACGCATGCCGGGGAGAACTCTTGACGGGTAGGAGGATGCACCCATTGAACCGGGGGCTCTCAAGCGGTTGTGCTGACCGTGGGTGGCATCGCCGACACCGCGGAAACCATGACGCTTGACAACGCCCTGGAAGCCCTTACCTTTGGAGATACCGCTCACATCGACGAATTCGCCTTCTTCGAAAACGGTGACATCCAGCACCTCACCAAAGCTCTTCTTGTGACCTTCCTCAAAACGGGTGAACTCACGGAGAATCATCTTCGGAGTGGTGCCCGCCTTGTCGAAGTGGCCCTTGAGGGGCTTCGGGGTGTTCTTTTCTTTTCTCTCGCCATACCCTAATTGGATAGCACTGTAACCGTCCTTTTCAACGGTCTTGACTTGCGTTACGACGCAAGGACCAGCCTCTATCACTGTGCACGGAACGCATTTTCCGGAGGCATCGTAGATGCTAGTCATTCCAATTTTTTTTCCTATTAATCCTGACATTTTTAAATGGTTTTGGTAATAAATCTCTTACTTTTCACGCAAGTAGAGTATCCTCCTCTGATTCCTATAATCTTGACACAGAAAAGGTTATAGAAATTTTTAAAGCATACTTTCCCCACTTGAAAAAGCCCGCAAATATACAAAAATCTATTTATGACACAACATCTTGCGATTTTTTTTTGCAAGATTTTTTTTCAACAACAGAAAAGAATCCTACCGGCACGCCTCGTACAGCACGATGGCCGCGGCGATGGAGGCATTGAGCGACTCCGCCCGTTCGCCACTGTGCACACCCGCCGGGATGGAGACCTTGCGCGTCACCCGCGCCGCCACCTCTGGCGAGATCCCTTTCCCTTCACTCCCGATGACCAGCACGTCGCCCGCACGGAAAGCGGCCTCCTTCAACGGCTCACCCTCCATAAAGGTGCCGTAAACCTCCCCCGTCACCCGCCCCGAGGCGAGCAGTTCGGGCAGGTCCGTATAGACCACCTTCACCCGTGCGAACGACCCCATCGTGGCCTGCACCACCTTCGGGTTGGTCAGCTCCACGCAGTCGGGCGAGCAGACCACCTGCCGGATGCCGAACCAGTCGGCGGTGCGCACCATCGTGCCGAGGTTGCCGGGGTCGCGGATGCCGTCGAGCATCAGGAGGGTGCGGCCGAAGTCGAGGTCGTGGAGAGAAGGTTCGGGGCGGGCCGCCACTGCCAGCACCTGCTGCGGGGTGGTGAGGCAGCTGATCCGCGCCAGTTCGCTTTCAGAGACGCTTTCGCTAGCCACACCGCGCAGCTCGTCCGCGTGCGTCTCCAACCACTGGGGCATCGCGAACACCGCGGTCACTTTCAGTTCCGAATGGAGCAGGTCGAGCACCGACTTGGTGCCCTCCACAATGAAAAGCCCCGTCTCTTCACGGAACTTCTTCTGGGATAGCGAACGGACTTGTTTGAGGTTCATAAAGTTACAGGTTTATCAAGTTACAAGTTTATCAGGTTGGATTTTTTTTTTAATTGGTTTGAACAATTATAAAGAAATTTTGTTACATTAAAAATAACATAAAAAATAAAATTGTGACATTTAAGAAATTTGAAGATATACTGGCATGGCAAAAAGCAAAGTCGTTAGTAGTAACTGTTTACAGACTATTTCACACTAATAAGGATTTTGGATTTAAAGATCAGATACAAAGGGCATCGGTTTCTATTATGAACAACATTGCAGAGGGTTATGAGCGGAGAAGTAATAATGAATTTAAACAGTTCTTATTTATTGCAAAAGGTTCTTGTGGTGAGGTTCGATCCATGCTGCATCTTGCCGAAGAATTGGAATATATCACTCTTGAACAAAAACAACTTCTTGTCAATGAATCTGAAGTCATCTCCAAAATGTTATCCAACTTAATAAAAACATTATAACTCACTCCCTCTATCCAATACTTGACAAACTTTACGAACCTGATGAACTTTATGAACCTTATAAACTTGATGAACTTTATAAACTAATTCGCATCCTCGGTGATTTGGCTCACATCGCGGTGCTCGGGATAGTCGAGGGAGTAGTGGAGGCCGCGGCTTTCGTGGCGGGCCATCGCGTGGCGGATAATCAGGTATCCTACATTTATTATATTACGCAACTCACAGATTTCCGGGATGAGGATGGAGCGCTTGTACAGCTCTTCCGTTTCGCGGTAGAGGATTTCGAGGCGGTCGAAAGCGCGCTGCAGGCGCAGGTTGGAGCGCACGATGCCGACATAGCTCGACATGATGGTCTGCACCTCCTTCATCGACTGTGTGATCAGTACCATTTCCTCGTTCAAGACGGTGCCTTCGGTGTTCCAGTCGGGAACTTCGTCACAGATTTCGATACTGCCGATGGCTTCGACCGCGTTGAGGCATGCGCGGTGCGAGAAGACGAGTGCTTCCAGCAATGAGTTGGATGCCAGTCGGTTGGCACCGTGCAGACCGGTGGAGGCGCACTCGCCCGAGGCGTACAGATGGTTGATGGTGCTGCGTCCCCATTCGTCCACCAGAATGCCGCCGCAGGAGTAGTGGGCGGCGGGCACCACCGGAATCATCTCCTTGGTGGGGTCGATACCGATGCTGAGGCACTTGGCGTAAATATTCGGGAAATGGCTGAAGATTTCCTCTTTCTTGATGAGGGTGGTATCGAGATAAACGTGGTCCACACCTCTGATTTTCATTTCGTTATCAATGGCGCGGGCCACCACGTCGCGGGGTGCGAGCGAGCCACGTTCGTCGTACTTGCGCATGAACTCCTCGCCGTCCCTGGTCTTGAGGATGGCGCCCGCCCCACGCATCGCCTCCGTGATGAGGAACGAGGGACGCTCGCTGGGATTGTACAGGGAGGTGGGGTGGAACTGCACGAACTCCATACCACGCACCGCACCCTTCGCACGATAGACCATCGCGATGCCGTCACCGGTGGCCACGGTCGGGTTGGTCGTATTGCCGTAAACGGTGCCGATGCCGCCAGTGGCCATCATCGTCACTTTCGACAAAACCGTGTCAACCTCCTTGGTCTGGGGGTTATAGATATAGGCACCGAAGCAGGTGATGCCGTCGGTGTGGCGGTTCACCTCGATGCCCAAATGGTGCTGCGTGATGATTTCCACCGCAAGGTGGTTTTCCAGAATCTCGATGTTGGGGTTCTGGCGGGCGGCCAAAATTAGCTTCTCCTCAATCTCGTAACCGGTGATATCCTTATGGTGCAGCACGCGGAATTCGGAGTGGCCGCCCTCTTTGGCCAATGAGAATTTGCCCGATTTGGTCTTGTCGAAATCGACGCCCCACTCCACAAGTTCCATCACACGGGCTGTGGACTCGCGGATGGTGATCTCCACGATGTGGCGGTCGGACAGTTCGTCGCCCGCAACCATCGTGTCGTGGATGTGCTTCTCGTAGGTGTCGGGGCTGTACATCACTGCGGCGATGCCGCCCTGCGCATATTTCGTGGAAGTGTCGTCCGTCCCGGATTTGGTGACCATACAAACCTTCCCGTAGTTGGCAGCTTTCAATGCAAAACATAGTCCCGCAACACCGGAACCGATGACCAAAAAATCGACTTTTTTTCTCATAGTTTCATCATTTTGAAAACGGCTGCAAAAATACAACGAAGTTGCAAGTTTGTCAAGTTACAAGTTCATCAAGTTGGATTCAGGTTTTGAGTACGCCAATGCCATCATTGACCGCTGCGCCCTGTTGTACCCCGGGAAACAGTGCGCGTGACCGTGTTAGTCCCAGTCGCTACCCACGGGAAAAGAGGCGCGGAATCCTGACAGTTTGGGGAGGGAGAGCGTGGCGGAGATCACCTGCGGCTGCAATTGGGTGGCGCGTACGATGACACGCCCCGTCGGCCCGACCAGCTGCGATTCGCCGGAGTAACGATGCCCCAGCGTGTCGATGCCGACACAGTTGCAGCCCGCCACAAAGCACTGGTTCTCAATGGCCCGCGCCGCCAGAAGCGTATTCCACACCGCCACACGCGCCTCGGGCCAGTTGGCCACGTACAATAACAGGTCGTATTTGTATTCCCCGCCCACAACGCGGTTGCGGCACCACACGGGAAACCGCAGGTCGTAACAGATCTGGGGACAGATTTTCCAGCCCTCATACCGAAAAATCGGCAGTGTATCGCCCGGCTGGTACAGTCTCGGCTCCAGGCTCCGGCAGAAAAGGTGTCGTTTGTCATAGTGCGCCACCGCCCCGTCGGGGGTGACGAAAAACAGACGGTTGTAGCGAAGCCCGCCCTCATTCACCGTCACACTGCCCGCCACTGCGGCATCGTGACGTTCCGAAAGGTCGTGCATCCAGTCAAGGATGCCAGCCGTTTCGGCTTCGGGCGGAAGCGCGTCCGCCACAAAACCGGTGGCGAACATTTCCGGAAGTACAATCAAATCAGAGGGTTCAGCATCGGCCAGAAGGGACTCAATGGCGTCAAGGTTCTCCGGCACTTTGTTCCATTGTATTTCGTTTTGGACAATACAGATATGAAGATGCTCTTTCATTACTTTTTCACAAACTTCTTGACCACCGTTTCGCCGCCCGTCAGCAGCTTCACGAAATAAACGCCGCTTTCAAGGTCACTCACAGAAAGCTGCAGCGTGCAATCCGCTGGGGCAACGGACATCACCCGACGGCCCGACAGGTCGAACACTTCAGCCAGTGCTATCGGCTGTGATGACGAAAGGACAATCTGGTCGGTGGCAGGATTAGGGGTGACAGAGATGGAACTTTCGGCAAACTCCGCTACTCCGTCCGGATCCTCGTCCACCGCGTAGGTAACAAAGAACGTGTGGTCACTCGTTACATTATAAAATGTATAAGTGCCGTGAACATTGTCAGTGGTGACGAGGTTTGCGGAAGCGGTGACATCCACACCATCCGCATACACATTGGCAATATGACGCCCCGTCGGAGCCGTAATCGTAAATGCCTGATTATCGCCGTTGTTCACTGTCACCATGCCGGATGGACTGACCGTTCCGTCGGTGTTGATGACCTGAATGGTACGAAGAACCGCCGGCGGGGCCTCAAACGTCACTGTGATGGAGGCGATATTGTCCTCCCAAGCGGCCTCCGTCCAGTAGGCCGACGGGCTTACCTTGTAGCCAAACGTGTGCGTCCCATAATAGTTATGGGAGGCGATATAGGAGGCAGGCATCGCCAGAAGATTAAAAAAAACGCCGCTCTCCAACGGTATATTCTGGACATCCGAGCCGAACATCCCGATTAACTGCCCATCCATATAGGCATCGAAATGCAGCGTGTCGTAAAAATTGACATAATCGTACCCCATATGAAAATTGTACACGGCAAAACAGGTGTTGAAATCACTGCCGTAAGGGACAGTCATAGAATAAATCTGATTCTGGCTTGTGCCGTTGTCAATGAACCAGATGCCAAGATCAATCGTACCATACGATTGTGCGGAAAGCTGAGGGAGAACCAGTAAAATTGCTAAGATAAGGGAATAGATTTTTTTCATAATTGCCTCCATTTTTTACGGTTGCAAAAATACAACAAAGTAACAAGTAAAAGATATTAGGTAAGTGGTAAAAAATCATTATTTCCTACCTCCTGCCTTCTGTATTCATTCGAAGTTGTTAACTCTCTATCTCTTCGTTATTTTCAGTCTCTTCAGTGCTTCCTTCAGTTGCCTCTCCATTGTACTTGAAGCGGCGAATTTTCTGGGTGGCACTCTTTTCGAACGGTTCCTTCATAGCCTCCACCTTGTTGATTTTGGAGTGTTTGCCGACTGTTTTGTTAACAAACTCCATCACCGATTTTTTCAGGCTATCTACTTTTTCAAAGAATTGGTCTTCAGATTCTTGGTTCCAGTTAAGCACATTGTCCTGAAATTTTACGAGGGCGACCAATTCGCCGTTCTTTTCCATTACGAGCGATTCGTCCACGATGGGGATATTGTTGATGACCATTTCGATTTCCTCGGGGTAAATATTCTCGCCAGAGGGTCCGAGAATGGTGTTGTTGAGACGGCCTTTGATGTAGTAGTAGCCATTTTTGTCCATCGTAGCGATGTCGCCGGTGCGGAACCAGCCGTACTCATCCAGCACACTGATGGTGCGTTCGGGATCCTTGTAGTAGCCGAGCATGACGTTGTCACCGCGGCACACGATTTCCCCCTCGCCCGTTTCGGGGTTTTGGTTGTCGAGCTTGATTTCCACGTTGTAAGATGCCAAACCGATGGAGCCCAGACGTTTGCGCTTGTTTACAATGACGTTGCAGACCAGTGGGGCTGTTTCGGTGAGGCCGTATCCGACAGCGTAAGGGAAGTTGCACTTGATCAGGAACTCTTCCACCTTTGTGTCGAGTTTGGAACCGCCGACCCCGAAGAAACGCAGCTTGCCACCGAACTTCTTGATGAGCTGCCGTCCGATGAACCAGTAAAGCAGCTTCGGCATATGCTCGTCCATCCATCGCAGCAGACGGCTTTTCTGGATGGTGGGCACGACGCTTTGGTTGTAAACTTTCTCGATAATCAGCGGTACCGAAAGTACAACGGTGGGTTTCACCTTGTGCATCGCCGGAATAAGGACGGACGGAGTCGGCGGCTTCGGCAGATAGTAGCAGCACGCCCCCACATACATCGAATAAAGGCTTGACACGCACATCTCATAAGCGTGCGCCATCGGCAGGATAGAAAGGAAGCGGTCCTTTTTGTAGCAGGGCTGCGCCTTGAACGAGGCCACGAGGTTGTGGCAGATGTTTCGGTGGCTGAGCATCACACCCTTCGCCTTTCCTGTGGTGCCTGAGGTGTAGATGATGGTGGCAAGGTCTTCCGGTTGCGGATCCTTGACGACCCCGTTGCACTGGAAGTCCTCCTTCCGGCGCTTGATGAAGTCGAGGGTTTCGATGTCAATCACGAGTGTGAGACGGTCGAGGCTTTCCTGAGATAGTTTATACTTCAGCCGTTGGGAGATGAAGAGCACCTTGCTTTCGGAGTGGGCAAGGATGTTGTTCACCTCGTTTTCGGAACTGTCGGGCAGGATGGGGACGGCCACACGTCCGTAGGCGGTCGCTGCGAAGAATGCCAGCGTCCAGTTGGGCATGTTCTGTGACAGGATAGCGACCTTGTCGCCGGCACTGATGCCGAAACGCCACATTCTGGTTGACAGCATGTTACAGCGCTCACGGAAGTCAGCGTAGGTGTATTTCTGCCCGCCGTCCACAAACTGTGACATCGTGCGGTCGCTGTATTTGGAAGTGGTGTATTTGAAAACTTTGTTAAGGGTGGTACAATAGGTTTCGCGGTATTTGTTACGGGTTTTATAGGGACTCTTAATTTTCTTAGTCATAACGATTTAATGAGTGATGTAATTTTCCTTGTGCCTTCCTTGGAGGCCGAGGGTTTCGTAGTGCTCTTGAATGTGGCGCAGGTCGGCGGTGGGGTCGTCGGTGAGGGGCCATTCCTGCCCGACGGTGATTTCCTTGCGCCCCCAGTCGTAGTAGCCGACATAGACGCGGGCGCCGGTTTCACGGGCGATGAGGTGGAAGCCGGTCTTCCATTTCTTCACGGGTTTGCGGGTGCCTTCCGGCGCAATGGCGAGATGGAAAACCTCCGCTTCGTTGAAGGCAGCGATGATGCTCTTGATGGAGGCGGCAGCGTTGCGGCGGTCAACCGGCACTGCACCGAAAGAGCGGAGAATCGGACCTAATGGCCAGAAAAACAGCTCCTTCTTCACCATAATATGCGCCACTTTCCCGAACTGTGCGTAGAAAAGGTAGCAGATGGGAAAATCCATAAACGACGTATGAGGAACACCCAGCACAATGGCTTTGTCACCTTCCATAGGTCCTCCCACGCTAGTCCAACCCAACTTTTTGAGCAGAAAACCGCAGAATTTTGCCCACCGTTTTCCAACTTTTGTCTTGATTTTTGCCATTTGCTATATTTGTATATTTCTTATTGTCAATATGTTAGATTAAAAAGATACCCCTCAAAAAGGAGGGGCAAAAGTACACAAATTTTATAACTTGTATAATTAAGGAGACTTTCTGAAAATTTTGACTCGGATGATTGGGAGATTCCGATGTAAATGGAGTGCAATTACGACAGTGCCTGATTCACCTTCTGTGAACTCTTCAGGATGGCGTCGTATTCTTCGGGGGTGATGTCATTGAAGAAGTAGTGGACGGGATTCACCTTCTTGCCTCCTTTGATGACCTCGTAGTGGAGGTGTGAGCCCGTCGATATTCCGGTGCTGCCGACGTAGCCGATAACTTGTCCGCGCACCACCTTCTCACCAGGTTTTACGGCTTTTTTGGAAAGGTGGGCATAAAGCGTCTGGTACGAATAGCCGTGGTCGATAAGCACCGCGATGCCGTAGCCGCTGCCGGTCTTTTCGCGCGACACCACGCCGTCGGCGGTGGCATACACCGGCGTGCCTTTCTTGGCGGTGATGTCAATGCCGGTGTGCGGACGCAGCACCTTCAGGATGGGATGGTAGCGGTAGCCGAAACCGGACTGGATTTCATAGATGTTCGGCAGCGGTCGGATGGCCGGGATACAACGGAGCATGTCGCTTTTTTTGCTGACCATGCCGGCGATGGTGTCGAAAGAGTAGGACTGCACCGACAGTTCCACACAAAGCCGGTCGGCTTTGTGGTTCGCATCGTTCAGCATCTTGATCACATCCGGAGATTTGATATTATCCAGAGGGACATTGTCTGCGAGGAAGGGATAACGCTCGCTCAAAGGTACCGGTTCACTCTCGAAGATGGAGCGGTAAATCTTGTCGTCGCGCTCCTGGATGTCCTTTGCCACTATAGTCAATTGGTCCACACGTTGATCGAGCGCTTTAAGCTGCTCCTTCAACTCCTCGTTCTCCTGCCTGAGCATCAACTCTTTCGGGGAGTCGATGAGGTAGAAAGAAATCCAGATGATGATGACCGAGAAAGCCAAAGCGGTAGCCAAGAACCATGCCACCCTTTTGGCAATGTCCTTGATGGAGAACTGCTTTTTCTCGAAAGTCAGTGTTTCCGGATTGAAATAGTAGAAGGTCTGCAGCTTCATCGGCAGCTATTTTTTCAGTTTGAGCATTCGGTCTTTTTTTAACTTTTCTGTAGCGGGAATATTGTTGTATTTGCAGAGTTTTTTGAGGGAAACTGCGGTCTTTTGCGATATGTAAAGTAAGGATTCGGAGTTCACCACTTTATAATAAGGTTCTTTTCCCGAATTGTTTTTCTTTTCGATATAAACCACCTGACCCACTTTCAGTTTGGCATTGCCGGAGACATCGTTGAATTTCTTGAGACGCGCCTCTTTGTCCTGAACGTCGCGGGCGATTTTGGCGTAAGTGTCGCCTTTTTCAGCGATGACGAACAGGGTTCGATTGTTGACATACACGTCACGGTCGGTGAAAGGGTAGTCGGCTTTGGGATACTCGCCTTCGAGGGCGGAAAAGACAGTGAGGGCGGTTGGTTTCTCGTCACGGACGGCCACTTCATCGGCGGCGTTTGCGTCGGGTTGTGCGGTTTCAGCAGGCTTCGGGGCGGGAGCGGGCGTTCGCGATGGGGTAGGGGCGATGGTTGGGGCCGGTTCTGCGGGCTTGGCCGGTTTGTTCGGGGTGGCGGGAGTCGGTTTGGTGGAGGCGGGTGGGGTGTTCTGCGGGTGCTGTTTTGCCGGTTTGTGCGTTTTGTGCGGCTTGGCCGGTACGGGCGTGATGCGGGAATCGTCGTTGGCGGGGGCGGGTTGCGCAACAGGTTTTGCGGGTTCCTTTTCGTTTACCGGAGGTTGGACGTTGGGATAATTTTTGAAGTAGCCGCTGGCGAGCCGTTCCTGATAGAGGGTGTCGAGGCGGGCGATGTGGTAGGTCTCGATGAGGCGGATGAGGCGGTTGGCGTACTCGGGGTTGGTGGCGTACCCAGCGGCCTTCAGCCCTTTGGCCCAGCCTGCGTAGTCCATCACGTCAAGGTCGAAGAGGGCGCTGTAGCGGGGACGGGTTTTCAGGAAGAGGGAGTGGTCGTTGAACGACTCCTCCACCGTGGTGTACTTGCGGAAGCACTCCTGCAGCTCGTCGTCGTCAATGAGGATGGTGTCACCTTCCCAGTCCTTGTGGCACTTGATGCCGAAATGGTTGTTGCCGTCCTTGGCGAGGTGGCTCATGCCGCACGCACTTTCAAAAATTCCCTGCGCGATGGTGATGCTGGCGGGAATTTTGTACTCGTACATCTTGTTGATGGCGGGCTCTT
The DNA here is from genome assembly GCA_017961265.1 of Bacteroidales bacterium. Lineage (GTDB taxonomy): Bacteria > Bacteroidota > Bacteroidia > Bacteroidales > WCHB1-69 > UBA1756. The sequence goes on from JAGCXN010000008.1 coordinate 32,254, forward strand.
TATAGCGCTCGATATAGGCGTAAATGTCATCTTCCGTATATTGTCCGAAAAGCGAAACGCAGCTGATGACGCCAATAAGTGTCAGAAGGGCGGCTTTTATATTTTTCATTTTGCAAAACTTTAGTTCACACTTTGATACAAGTTTGCAAAGGTATCATTTTCCTGCAAGAAGAAAAGTACCTGACAGAAAAAGAATTAAACAGCCGAATGTTGGTTAAACGAGGTGCATAATTTTCAGAAATTCTTCAGCCAAAGCATGAACAGTAGGTCGGTGGGACGCTTGACGCCATGATTGTCGTTGAGAATTCCTTTCTCAACCAGCGCTTTGACTGCAGTTTGCACGCTGCTGGCAGTTTTTAGATTGTATTTCGCAATAAAGTCCTGGCTGGTAAGAGGCGGGTCGCAAGGGTACACGGAAGCGATGGACATCAGGACAGTTTTCTGTTTTTCGGTGAGTGAGGCGTAGCGGTCCTCGAAAGTGAACCGCTTGGAGTCCACCAAATGATTCAGTATCGCTTCGTAAGCATCAATTTCCACATGTCCTCCCTGTTCTGTTAGTGTAAATGCTTCGTTCATTGATAGTTGTAGATACCATGTGATGCCTCGGAAACATTCGTAGAGCTGTTCCACCAGTTCTTTGGCGACGGTTTTCCCATAAAGAGAAAATAGATGCTGGCAGAATTGGGTGTATTCGTTCTTGTCAATAGGAAGTAATTGCATGAAAACCACACTATTGTAGAACGGGCGGTTCGGGTCGCTGAAAATTCCTTCCATCAGGTGTCGCTCGCTGCCAGCGAAGACAAACTGCGTGTTCTTCAGGTGTTGTATTTTGGTGCGTAGCAGTGCCTCAATGTTGCTTTCATCGAAACTTGCAATTTTTTGGAACTCGTCTATGGCCACAATACACACATTGTCAAATGTCTCGAGATAGTGCAGTATCTCGTCCAATGTTGTTTCCGGCTGCTGGATTTCGCCCAGCCCCAACCCTAATTCGGGCAGTTCTGTGATTGGATTGTAGGAGAGGGTCATTTTCAGGGAACGGACGGTATTCAACAAGCGTTCCACTAACGTTTGCTTTTTTGCAATTTTCCTGAAAACTTCGTTGGCCATCAGGTAAACCATTTCACGAAGATTCTTGCAAGTGTAGATGTCTATGAGAAAAGTCTCGTATCCGTCGGGCAGGCAATTTGCAAAAACATGTTCAATCAAGCCTGTCTTGCCCAGTCGTCGTTCTGACATGATGGTCACGTTTCGGCCGTTCACAATATGATGGACAAGCTGCTCCGATTCGCGCTTTCTGTCGCAAAAATACTCTTTTCCTACATATTTGCCTATCACGAATGGATTATTTAACTTATTCATATTCTGCTACTTATTTTGATTATGTAAAATTGCATTATGTAAAAAACCATAATGCAAAAATATATATTTTATTTATTCTGACACATTCTTTAAGTGAATAATCCTAAAAAAAGCTATCTGATTTGAAAACAATATCTGGTTGAAACAATATTTTTGTACTTTTGCCGGCGCAATAATCCGTTTGTCTAGGACGCTGATACGGATTCATTCGTCAACAATCCTATTTACCTGACAAACTTGCATTTTTTAATTTTATAAATCAAAACTATCTGCCTATAGAAATGACCAATAGATAAGTACAGACAACGCATGCGTTGTCTCAATATATTAGAAAGCGTTTTCGCTTTTCTTTTGCCACTTGGAATCTCGACAATTTCAAATGTATCACAGAAAAGAAAGACGAGAATGCTTGCGAGCAATCGTGAGCTTTCTTATTTGTGGTACAGGTAGTCGAGAACCTCAAGTGCGAATAAATGATGGTTCACGATTTTTTTATGCTGAAATTTAATATACAACAACCCCATTTATTAATTTAACCCATTTTTATTATGAAAAAGATCATTTTATTACTTTGCACCGTTTCTCTTATGACTGTAGCCTGTCATAAAGATGAGCAAGATTCTTCAGATTCCTCTCAAACGGAATATCCGTCAACGGCAAATGTGATTTCCAATGCAGTAACTGATTATGACGGAAATAAATACGATGCGGTAAAAATTGGCAATCAAGTATGGATGGCTTCTAATCTTCGCACCACGCATTTTGCCAATGGCGATGAAATACCTGTAGGGGAGACTACTGCCACTGATCAGCCTTATCGTTATACGCCCAGTACGGATGTGGCTTCTTATGGGTATTTGTACAACTGGTCAGCGGTGATGCATGGAGCAACGTCTTCTACTGCTAACCCAAGTGGAGTGCAGGGCGTGTGTCCCAACGGATGGCACGTGCCTAGTGATGCAGAATGGACACAGCTTACCTCCTATTGTGGAAGTCACAGCGAGTATGTGTGCAGTGAAACTGGTGAGAATATAGCGAAAGCTTTGGCAGCAGACCATAGCTGGAGGGCATCAACAAATACATGTGCAGTGGGCAATAATTTAAATGCCAACAATACCACAGGCTTTAGTGCGCTCCCTGCGGATATTTTTGCTGGTAGTTATAATAGTGTTGGCTCGGCAGCCTCTTTCTGGACGGCGACTGAGAAAAATGGTATTTCTGTGTATGTGAGAGATTTCGGATATTTATGGCCCGATGTGAAAAGTAATTCGTATCCCCGTGGGGTCGGATGTTCAGTGCGTTGCGTGAAGGATTGAGAAAACGGGTAACTGCAAACGTAGTGCGCTTACTTTATTTGTAGCTTTCCCGCTTTCACTCCGAAGAAGATGAGGTAGATGTAGGCGAGGACGGGGATGAAGAAGGAGAAGTGGTAGCCTCCCATTGCGTCGGCGACCGCCCCTTGCAGCAAAGGCAGCAATGCGCCACCGATAATGGCCATCACAAGGAGGGACGACCCTTGCGCCTTGTACTTCCCGAGATTGGCGATGGAAGCGGCGAAGATGTTGGACCACATCACGGAGTTGAAAAGGCCGGTAGCAATTAGGAACCAGAGGGTGGAGTAGCCGCCGAGGTACATTGCAGCGGCGAGGAAGATGATGTTCACGCCGGCGAACACCGCAATCAGCCGTGTGGATTCGGAACGGCCCACCATAAAGGCGAAGATGTTGACCACGATGAAGATGAGGTATGGAAGCATCGCCTTTGGACTGAAGGTGTCGGGATGCAACAGGTAGTTGATGCCGATGAGCACGCCGAAGGTGGCGAGGGCGACGAGGAGCATCGTTCCGTAGCGTTGCACTTCGCTCTTGAACGGGACGAGGGTGAGGGCTCCGAGGAAACGTCCGATCATCAGGCCGCCCCAGTAAAAGGCAAGGTAGTTGGCCGCACTCTGTTTGGGAAGGTCAGGAATGAGTTCCAGGGCGAAGTTGATGAAGCTGCTGCCGATGCATACCTCCGCACCCACATAGCAGAAGATGGCGAAGATGCCAAGCAGAAGGGTCTTGTCCTTCAATGCGGCCGCACCCGACTCCAGTTTCTCGTCGTTTTGGAACGAAGGAAGCGGCACGATGGCAATCAGCAGGGCGATGAGCAGGAAGAGGCCGCTGAACAGGAGATAGGGGATGTGGATGTGGGCCGCATCGCCCAGCTTGGCCAGCAGGATGCCGCCCAGCATCGGCGCGAGCGTGGTGCCGAGCGAGTTGAGTGCTTGCGACAGGTTCAGCCGTCCCGACGCGCCCTCCGGTTCACCGAGCAAGGTGACGTACGGGTTGGCCGCAATCTGCAAGATGGTGACCCCCAGTCCGATGACGAACAGCCCCGTGAGGAAAAGTCCGTACAGGTTCATTGTGGAGGCGGGGTAGAAGAGGGCGCAACCTGCCGCTGAAATCAGCAGGCCAGCCAGAATCCCCTTCTTGTAACCGATCTTGTTGATGGGGTCCCCGGCGGTGACGGAGATGAGGAAGTAGATGAGCGACCCCACGAAGTAGGCGCCGAAAAAGCAGAACTGCACGAACATCGAAGCCGCGCGGCTCAGCTGGAACATCTCCTTCAGTTCGGGAATCAGGATGTCGTTCATGCAGGTGATGAATCCCCACATGAAGAAAAGGCAGACAATCGCTGCAAAAGAAAAGGAACTCTTTTTCATTAGTCTATAGATGATTGCTAAAAAAGAACAATAGGTTCAACAAGGCTGCAAAAATACGATAAAGTTTGTTTCGTTTGCCTTTTCGTTTTCCGTTTTCACTTTTCCATTTTCAATTTATTTGTATTTTTGCCGCGTTGTTCGTTCCGAAGTCTGAGCGGGCGGAAATGAAGAAAACAGATTACAAAAAGCAGATATGCCAGAAGCACATAAGTGCGCATACTATTTATATGACGCGGATGGGGAGCGATTTTATAAGAATGCCGGTTCTCGGACACTGGTTTACCAAAACGGACACTCCTCCATATACAGGGAATATGATGATCCTGTTTTGTATGCATCTCCGTATGTGGTTGCAACACCTGAAGGTTATACCAAGCACTACTTTGCCGAAAGTGAACGCATTGCTTCACATATAGGGGAAGGCAGTTTCGCAAATGTCACCACACATTCTGTCCCCGACTCACTTCTCGTTTCAAAACAATCTCTTACAAATAATGTTGCACCCGACAGCATATTGCCGAACAAATTTTCCTATCTCCTTAATCTCCAATCAAATTGGAGTGCGCACCCTACAACATACTGGCAACACGCTGATCACTTGGGCAGTGCTTCATATATAACAGACACAAATGGGACAGGGTATCAGCAGTTGATGTATATGCCTTGGGGAGAACCGTTGCTTGACCGACATCTCTCCAACTACTCATATAGCACCCGCTACACCTTCTCCGGAAAGGAACGCGACGAGGAGACGGGCTACTCCTATTTCGGTTCCCGCTACTACAACAGCAGCCTATCCATCTGGCTTTCGGTTGACCCGATGTCGGACAAGTACCCTTCGACCTCTCCGTACACGTATTGTGCCAACAATCCGGTGCGGTTGGTGGATCCGAACGGGGAAGATTGGTTTGAAAATGAAAATACAGGGGATGTTAAGTATGTACGTCACTATAGGATTAAAGATGCATCAAAGCTTGGAGATGGATGGAAATGGATGGGAGGAAATGGTATGTTTGGGAAAAATGATAATGAGGTAATCCGCTCGAATTTAACAGAAGGTCAAGCATGCTTTGTTGATAATTACAACGATATAATCAGCACCTCTTATTCAGGTACAAAGGCAGAATCTTTTATGAATAAGATGGGGTATGAAAAAAGACCGTTGCTGCAGGATGTAAAATCTCGAGAGATCACTCAAATAATGCCAGATGCCATGGGCCCTGCTTCTTTTGCTTTTACTGAAAAAACAGAAACCATTGAGCGCACACACAGCTATACATATGCTCCTAAAGGGGCTGTTGCTTTATACGAGATAAAAGAATATTACAAAAAAGGCATGTATGAACAACAACCGCTTCTCAATAGAAGAACAACCACATATTTTGAGAGAAGGCAATATAGTTATGTTCGACCCACGTTAGGTAATACTATTCGCCCTATAATAGGTCCTCTTATACAGACCCTTGAGAAATTATTTTAATATGTTTTGTTATGAAAAATAGTGTTTTATTGTTAGTTCTTGCTTTTGCCACCTTCCTGGTTACATCGTGTCAAGATGTCAATAGGTCCATAATGAGGAAGTCTTATATTCTTCCTGATAGCTTGTATGGCTTTTTCCCTCAAAATGAACCTTTGTATAGTGATTTAATCTTTAATACAATAATTGGAACACCAAGAAATGATCGTAGTTTATCTTCACTTTGTATGTTCTCTCCTGATTACATGGGAGAATTGTATACTTGCTCTGATTCTCTAAAAAGAGACCAACTGTGTAGAATGTACAAGAAAATTGCCATACGAGAATTCACGTCTAGCGATGACAACTATTTTGTCATTGGGCCCGAATATGGGCTGTCAATAAAATATGATTCCTCTTTTTTAGAAGAGGCCTATGTTAAAATACACGATTGTTCTTACTTACTCCCATACTTTCAAGAATTGTTTGATTTCAACGAGATTAGTTACGATACAGCAACACTATGTACATTGCCTTCATCTTACAAGTTATTTGTGTTGAAAGCAGGAGAATGTCCAGTTCTCTCCAATATTAATTCCTATGAGTGGAATCTTTTACCACAGAATGTACGGCATGGATATAATTGTGGAGTTGCAATTAATCCAAAATCTCCGTACATACTATACTGGGCTTTATTATGGTGATTCATAATCTTGGATTTAATCAACGTTATAATCACTCCACAAATCCATAACTAGAAAAAACACCGTTGTCCCCGCGAAACCATCCTCCGCCCATGCCCCCTGTAACTTGCCCCCTCCCATGGCACACTACTACTACAACTCCGACCTCTTCATCTAGTTTATTTCAATGAGCGAAATGTGATTCATCATAGGTCAATTTTCTCTTTCCATTTCAGGGCGACTGGGCACGCTTTACGCTCAAATTTCGCACTGCGTACTCATAACCGCTGCAATCGTTGTCGCGGACATCAAGGTAACAAAGGCGCAGCCAAAAACTACGGCCACGCCTTTCTTTCCCGTCCCATAACGTGACGTGCATTTGTGCCAACTTTGCCAAAACATCAAGTTATGGCAACCAGCAGCACCCGAAGAGTGACACTCTTCATCAACGGCAAGGAGGTCGAAGCCTCCGTCAAGCAGATACGCGCCGAGATGAACAAGCTCGTGAACGAGCAGAACCGAATGATCGTCGGCTCCGACGAGTACATCGCCCACGCCAAGAAAATCCGCGAACTGCGCGAGTATCTCAAAGAACACGCCCGGAACATCGGCTCCGCCGCTTCCGCGTGGTCGGAGATGTACAACAAGGTGCTGCAATTCGGCACGGGTGTAGGCGGTCTCACACAAATCCTTTCCTCACTTGACAACATCACGTCCACACTCAAACAGGTGGCCACCGACCTCGCCGCAATGGACGATGTCTATTCCGATGTCATCAAGACCACAGGCCTCACCCGTGA
>JAGCXN010000009.1 GCA_017961265.1 Bacteroidales bacterium
ACAGTGGGAGAAACACCGTCGGCACCATCCTGACCATCTGCTCCATCGTGCCCGTCAGCTCCGTCCGCACCAGGTGCGCCGTCTTGGCCATCCTGCCCGTCGGCACCGTCTTGGCCGTCAACTCCATTCAGTATGGTGAAGGTATGCGGTCCGTTGGCATCGGTGATGGTGACCTGTGTGCCGCCAGTTACGGCGGTAGTGGTCACGGTGGGGGAAACACCGTCGGCCCCGTCCTGTCCATCCGCACCATCGTGTCCGTCGGCTCCGTCGGCACCCGGTGCGCCGTCTTGTCCATCCTGACCGTTCTGACCGTCCACTCCGTTCAGTACAGTGAAGGTATGCGGTCCGTTGGCATCGGTGATGGTGACCTGCGTGCCGCCCGTCACGGCGGTGGTGGTCACGGTGGGAGAAACACCGTCGGCACCCGGTGCGCCAGTTGCCCCGGTGTCGCCCTTATCTCCCTTATCTCCTTTGTCACCTTTATCACCCTTTTCGCCTTGCGGACCCTGTGCCCCAGTTGCCCCGGTGTCGCCCTTATCTCCTTTGTCACCTTTATCCCCCTTTTCGCCTTGTGGACCTTGTGGACCCTGTGCCCCGGTATCACCTTTATCACCCTTATCGCCCTTGTCTCCCTTGTCACCTTTGTCGCCTTTAGGACCACGGATGCCCTCCACGCCGACAGCGAGCGGTGCGGGTGAGGGGACAGTAGCCGTACCTTCCAGTTCGGGGGCTGGCGGTATGCCTTCAATCGTGCCGGTAAGTTCAATATCTGCCATGGCCGTTATTTTACAAAGTGAATGTTGGTCGGGGTCTCTTTGACGTAGATGTCGGCGGTGCCGTCGCTGAAGTCGGCATCGGCTTTGCGGAAGTGGGCACGGTACGACAGCCGTCCGCTGATGAACGGGTAGTGCTCGAAGATCACCACGAGATCTCCGTTATCGATCTTGCAGTGGGTGTGGGTTTCGTTGGTCGGATCATTCACAACCTCATACTCGGCATCACCGACTGAGAACCGCAGTTCGAGGAAGTCGGTGGTGGGGTCAAACGAGTCGCCATCGCAGTGCAGGCGCAGTTTGAAGTCGGTAGGGGCTACTATGTAAGTTTCGGGGGTGGTAATCATGATTCTTGGGGTTTATAGCTGATTCGTTTGGCGCAATCGTGTACCATACAAGCATCGCGCCGGTATTCTTCTTCCTTGACGGCCAGCTGGTTCTGTAGCCTCATCGCCTGCATCTCCAGATCATACTTGCACCGTTTCATCTTCACCATCTCCTCCCGCATCTCATCATCAAGTTTGTCGCGCTCCTTCATCTTCTTTTCGTAACTGTTGAGCCGTTCATCCTGATAGTCGAGCTGCTTTTTCAGAGTCTCGAACTCTTTGTCATCCACTTCGGCCTGCGAGGCGGCATTGCCGATGGCCACTGAGTCGGTTTCGAGTTTTCGTTTCCGGCGTTCCGAAAACCACTGTATGAGACCGAAGAGCGTGGTTCCGCCCAGTACGAAATTGAGGATGATTGAAATGACTGATACGGTTTCCATTATGCCAGAAAGATTTTACGGTTGGTATTGTCGCGGTGGATGATGCCGTCTTCGGGACTGTCGCCCGCGAAGGCGGTGTAATTGGGGTAGTTGTCGCTGTTTGCCTTGATATGGGCGATGGCGGCAGCCAGGTACTGTTCGGCACGCTGGGCGAAACGGGTGCGGGTCTCTGCCATCTGGGCGCGGGTGATGGGCGAATCGGTCAAGCCTTCCATGCTGGAAGTCTCGAACAACAACCCCTTTTCGGTGGGCAGCTTGTGCAGCTCGCCGATGCCTTCTGCCACAGAGCGATAGACCACATACATACGCAAGTAGGGAAGGATAGAAGAATACTTTTGTTCGCTTTCATCGGCAGCAAGCAGTTCCTTGTAGAACTCTGTGCCAAGGCGGTGCTGTAACTCAATGAGCTCCACATCACGCATATAGTGCCGCATCTTCAGAAAAACGAGACGGCTGTTTTCAATGTTATAATATCGGTCGAACATCTGTGTGTTGCGGATGAGCGACTTTTGGCTGTTGAGCACGTGTCCGGATTGTGAAAATTCGGTGAAAGTGGTGGCATTCGCCTCCAGAAATTCAAGGATGCTGTCCAAATAGTTGAAGCCTTCCTCTTTGAGGGTGCGCTTGATGTTCTCTTCCTGATAGCGGTAGAGGCGGTTTTCCTTGTCCACTTCGGCAGATACGCCCGTGTCGCTGATATTGGCGGCGAGGATGTCGTAACCCTTCCAGATGGCCAACCGTATGAGGGCGAACCTCGCCATATTGATGAGTTTGCTGTCGGCGGTTTCGGCCATAAGGGCGGGGTTGGCCCCCACGTATGCGGCAAGTCGGTCGAAAAGTGCGGCACCCAGCAGCGGACGCAGGTACGTCTCTTCGCACAATGCAAGGTGCGAGGCCACGGTCTCAAACCGCAGGTTGATGTTCACGGGCAGGTATTTCTTGAAAGCCTCCGCGTTTTCGCTGAATTGGGGGGTGAAGAGCTTTGGTTCCATAGTTTATGTCAATGATTCCTGTGTGTTCCTGCCGCTGTCGAGGGTGGTCAGGGTGATATTGCGGTATTTGAGGTCGATGTCGTGGATTCCGTTGTACTCGAACATCAGTTCCACTGGATCCAACACCGCCTGTTTTTCAATGTGGCTCAAAATCAGGGAAACCAGCAGACCTTCACGGATGTCGGAACCGCTGCCGGCGTTCCCGGAGTACGGACCGCCCGGCATTCCGGCACCCAGCACGCTGGGATTCACCATCAGCGAGAACAGAATCTCACTGTTGGCCGCCGCCGACATGCTCAGACGGTCATCGGCTTTGATCTCCCCATCGAGGCGCGTCACCTTCCAGTCGCCGTTGGTGCGACCGCTTTCGTCGATGTAGTACTGGGTGAAAAGCGACTTGTTGGCATTCTTGGTGTCGGTCAGCTCTTCCTCGAACTTGTCCATAAATTTCTGAATGAGCTGCTTGCGTTCATCCACATTCTTGTATTCGGTTTTGGGGAACTGTTTCTCCCAGTAGGTGGCGGGGATCTGCACGTGCCACATTAGGTGCATAGCGTTCTGGTAGGCACGGTTCAGGAACTCCGGAATCTTGTGGGCAATGTCAATCCAGCCGCTTTCCTGTGCCGACTGCCAGTCGGGTGCGGCATAGTAGTCGTTGTTGCTGAAATAGTTGCGGATGCGCGGGAAGGCGATGGCTTTCACGCCTTTGAGTTGTCCCGTATCGCGCCGCCATTGGAGATCGTAGAACGGATCATCCTCGTTGAGCATATCATAAACCACGGTTTCATCCTTGGCAGGATAGGTGTTTTTGAAGTCGCCATACACCAGCAGCTTGGTCTTGTCAACACTGATGCGGCAGTGACGTGCGTTGAGGATCTGCACACGCACGATCTTATCGCCCGCGTTGTTGAACACCAACAGCGGGAAGGCGTTGCCGAACTTGATCAGGTCACGGAAAGCGGCGGTGTGGTAGTTGCGGAAGGCAAGTCCGCGCAGGTAGCTGAGGATGTCGCGGTCGCGCACCGGCGCAAAGATCTCGTTGTTGTTGTCATCAAAGCCGCTCACCTTCACCGGCACCACTCCCTGTCCATAACAGCAGCGTGCCTTGTAGTTCAAACCCGTCTGCAACACGCTGGTGGCTCGGATGGTGCGTTCCGCATCGTCGGGGAAACAGTTGGTGTCGCCCCACGTGGCATAGTCGCGTTTGTCGAACGAGAAGTATTCGTCAAGCCGCTCCTTCACGGGTTTTACCGTCGTGGTGCTGCCGAAGACGGTTTTGCCCCGGAACACTTTTGGCTCGCCTTTTTTGTCGAATAGGATCTCCATGTCTATATCTTTACTCGTACATTGTTGAAACTGCGTATGTTGTCGATAGATACGGGGTAAATGTGGCCTATGGCGTTGCCGTGGTCGTCCACCTGCTGCACGCCACGTGTGCGGTTGTCGGTCATGTTCATCCGAAGACCACAACAGCGGGCGCGGTTGAGCGTCACCAGTTCGCCGTCCTTTTTGTAGAACTGAATGGCGAAGTAGCGGCGGCGACCATCGGCGGTTTCACGGGTCTCCATCTCTGCCAGCACATCGGCACGGGTGATTGTCTGCTCCATATCCCTTCGATTTTTCGCAAAGATAAAGCAGCCATTTGAAATGCGCTGGGACAAAAAAATTACGAAATGAAAATTGGGGCAAATTCTTAATTTTTAGCATTTTAGCCATCTCTAAAAATATTTCGCACATTGTCAAGCGTTTCGAGAGTCGCCGCTCGCCCTACTCTGCGTGGAAATTTCCAACGCCGTCGGCAAGGAAATATGACAAGGTGGTATGGCTACAGCGACCGCCCGCCCATCCGCACCGGAACGAAATCGCCGCCGTCGCGCTTGACGATGGTGCCGTACTTGGTCCACAGAATCTTATCGACGGCATCGGAGAAGTGGGTGGCCTCCTCCGGAAGCACACCGCTGCCGCGCCGCTCGCTGCTCTTGTCTTTTCCCAGCTTGCCGTCGTACTCCTTCACCATCGCATTGTTCATCGAGATGAGTGTGTAACGGCAGCGGGTGCCGTTGATGCGGAAGAGCGGCAGTTCCGGATTGTCTTCCTTCAGGATGCTGTTAATGAGCAAGTACTTGTCAGATTGTGGCGGCTCCATTCCCGGATGCTCGTGCTCAATCACCGTCCACCCCGCAGCGGTCAGGTACTCCACAGCCAACTGGTTGTAGGTCTTGGATTTCACAATGTTGGGATTGCGGCTGTCACCGTACTTGTCCTTATAGAAGTGCAGATCTCGGTTAGCGTGCTGGCGGTAGTGGTCGCTGAACTTGGCGCACAGCTCCTTGATGAGCACGTTGCTGTTGCCGTCGGGTTTCACAAAGAACTCGTTGATGATGTTGTGGACTTCCTGCTGGGTGGTGGTGCCGCTCACAAAGTCGTAGTTCCTGGTTTGGCTCACACTGAAGAGGCAGATGGCAGACCCCCAGTCGGGTACAATCTCCAATGGTACGGACGGGTTGCAGTCGCGTTCATATAAGGTTGATGCGTATATTTCTTCCGGCTTGTAATCGAAATTAGTGTCTCTGGCCATCTGCATAAGATTCTCATGATAATCGCCAGCATAGTAAACCTGTTTCTCCTCGTTGATGCTGTAGAAACAATCCTCCACTTTATCGAAGAGGTAGTTCATCACCTCGATGAGGAAAGTGAGATACGGTTGCTTTTGGTACTCCCGCCGGATGTAGGAGAGGCCGAGGTTCTCCAGATTGTCGAAAGCGTTGCTACAGGTAAACAACAAACCTTCTTTGCTCAGGAATGGTTCTATCTTGTGCTTGAGGCGGACAATCTCATTCCACGCATCGGCGAACTGGCGCGGATCCGTCAGCTTCAGCAGCTCGATCTGCATCTTCACGATGCGGTTCCACACGCTGAACAGGTTCACACCTTTCTCCTCCTCGTAGTATTTGGCATATTCCAGAATCCACCTGCCCGCCTTGGTGGGCGGCATAGAGGTGGAGTACTTGAAGCCGTGATGGAAACTCACCGGGTTCTCGCTGCGTGGACCGAAATACTCGTTGTTGCCACGGTTGGCGGGCGACACCTCGTAGTCGTACTGCTCCTTGTTGATGGTAAGGGCTTCGTCCATGATCTCGAAGTCGATGTTCTTACCGCGCCCGCTGCCTTTCTCGCTCTGGCTGATGAGGGCGAAGCACGCCCCGTTGCTGAAGCTGATGATGTTGTCGTAGCGGTTGATCTGCTCGTATGGAGTCTTGAACCAGGAGGGCGGACGTTTGCACACCACGAAATTGCCGTCCTTCACGTAGCCCATCTTGCCGAGCAGCTTGAGCGACGACGGCAGCGTGTTGGTGAGCAGCTGGCCGTAGGTCTTCCCGGTGATGGCGGTGATGGAGCGCGGCATCGCCCGCACGATCTTATCCATGGTGAAGCCGATGTCGAAGCTCTTGCCGGTGCCGCGCCCCTCGACGGAGACGTGGTACTTGGGGCAGAGCATCAGCCCGAGAATTTGGGATTTGGTGGCGGAAACGGAGAGGTTCATTCTTTTACCCCTCCATAATCTCCTTGGCCTGCGCTTCGGTGATTTCCTGATCCAAGGCTGCGGCGATGAGTTTGTTCTCCTTGATCTTTGCCCACTGGTCGGCGGGTACGGTGATGGTGTTGCCGTTGATGTTGAGCTGGATGTTGATGGTGTGCTTCTCCATAATGGTGGGATCCATAGGATCCTGAGGCATCTCGGAGAGGTAGCGTTGCAGGGTGGCCAGGTTCTTGGCGCGGGTGGCTGCGTCGCTGTCTTCGCTGTAGATCTCCTTGATGAGGGCTTGGAGGAACACGGTGTTGAGGAAGTCGCGTTCGAGACGGTCGCCGGGGTTCCAGATGCGGATGCCTTGGTTGACGTATGTGAGGGCGGTGCGTTCGCTCAGCTCCGGGTGCAGGGCGCACATCTCCTTCACGGCCACGCTCTTGTTGGGGTAGCCGCACACAATGCGGTAGGCATCGCGGGTAAGGTCGAGTTTGTGCCGCTGGTCGTCATTCAGGTCGCCGCTGCGCCCTTGCATCACGGCAAGGGCAATGGTCTCGAAGTCGCTTTCACCGGAGCTGCCGTACTCTTTGCGCACGGCGGGAAGTGGTTTGGTATCGCTCATTTGACTGTAATTTGCTTTTGTTTGCTTGAATCAATGTTAAAGTACAGATAACCAATAGGTTCTTTATTTGACTGATATGTGACTTAATTTGCCGATCTCCGCGCCAGCTCTTCCGTCACTGCCTTGAACTCCGCTTTCAGGGCCTTCAGTTTTTGTTCGTATTCGTCGCGTTTGGGGCCTTTAGGCATTGGGGTAGGGGAGGCGGCTTTGCGGATGCTCTGGTATTGCAGCATGTTCTGTGTCTTGGTGATGGAGGAACGCAGCTGGGTGCGGCGTTTGGATAATTGCAGATCTGTCAATCCGGATACGTTTGTTTGTAGAGACGTGGCGTGCCGCGTCTCTACAGGTGCGCATATCGTCGGCTGTTCCTCCAACGGGGCGGCCAGCATCTCCCGGATGTCGTTGGACACCTGTTCACGGGCGGTGCCGTCATCGAGGGCAAACCATTCCTCCTTCAGCCGGTAGAGACGGTCGGCACGCTGGATGGCGGGCTTGCGTTCATCGAGGATGCGTTTCCGATGGCGCACCACATCATCGGCATTGGAGGTACCCAGGTCATACAGTTCCCGGTGCCGTTTGTCGATGAGGGCGTACAGGGCGGCCACCTCCTTCTTGGCGGCAAGGATGAAATCGGGGATAACCATGTTCTTTGTTTGCCCTTTGAAATGCGTTGGCGCATTGGGCGTTGATGGTGCCTGATATGGTGCAGATGGCTGGCTGTTCGCCCATTTATTCGCCCTTTCATCTGACACCGTTTTCGCCACTTTCCCTATCTCATACACAAGTTTGCCCATACGGAAGCGTGCCGTGCCGGTCTGGAAATAGCGTACCAGTGCCTTGTTTTTGCTGTACTGGGCAAATAGTGCCACACCTTCAGCATAGTCGCGGTCGGGATTGTCAAGCCAGGATTGTAATTCGTTCATTTTAATTGAATGTTAGAGGGCTGACTTAATCGTTTCCTTTTCGGTTTCGTACCAGTCGGTAAGACGGCGTGCTTCGTCATCGAGGGCAAGCCGTTTCTGTAGGATTCCATCGTTCAGTTTTGCCCGTCGCAATTCTTTCTCCTGTTTCAGATTGGCGATGGCGTGTTCTACATCACGGATGTAGGCAATGTCGGCACCTTGGATCCGAAGTTCCGTCACTTGCTGAAGGAGACGTTCCCGTTTTGCAGAGAACTCTTCCAAACCGTGGAGGATGTAGGCCGATTTTTCAGCAATCAGTTCATCTTTCCGGCGGTTGATTTCGTTGCTTTTCTTCCTGTACTCGCGGTTCAGGGCGGCCATCTGCATATCGCGCTGGGCCTGTGTCATTGGTTGATTTTCCATAATTTGATTGTTTTATTGTTGGTTTTCAGAAATTTTGTATTTTTGCAGTGTCGTTTTCGGACGAGGAGAGATCCGGGCTTAAGGTCGCCAAGTTGTAATGACTTACAGACTGTCCGGACTTTTCAGGAGGATTCGCAGAAAATGGGTTTTAGATCCCGGGGTTTCGGTTTCCTCCTTTTTTATTTGCAGTTTTTAGTAATCGCATGGAGTCTATATTTATAATAAAATGTCCCTTTTCGCTTCCCTTTTCTTTCATATTTGTATCTTGCTATGTTAAAGTAGATGCGGCGACCTCGTACTTTCAGATAATGGAATTTGTCAATGTTGTCATCGGGACGGTCTTTGTATAATTCGGATGTTTTTTTGAAATATGAATTATTTAATTGTTTGTTTAATTTCTTTACTTTTGTACTGGCAATGACCTTTTTGTCAACTATGTTGTAAGCAAGGTGTTTATAGTCTTCATTTTCTATGTGAATGGTTATTGTCTTTGGTTTGCCGTTTTCATCGCGAATGATTGCTTTGAATTTGTGTGGCAATGTCTGCTTTAGCTCGGCTTTGACTTGCAATCTTCTTTTTGCGATTGCCGACTTGGTTTTATCTGTAGTTCCTTTACCGGCCCCTGTGGAACCTGCTCCTCCTCCGTTCATGGTCTTATCTGTTTTAGTATGATGTTGTCGAAATACACAACATTGGTGTCCCCAAAGTCGAAATCCAGCGGTTTGCCGTAGTGCAGTATGGTTGTGGGGTTCAGGCGGCGCATAGCTTCTCTCATCCCTTTTTTCCAAAACTCTCGCCCCCGTTTGCTCATAGCCGGTCCCTGCGTGCTCACGGCAATGGTTCCGCCTGGTTCAATGCCATCGAAACAGAACTGGAAGGTCCTTTCTTCCGCCCACATCACCGTTGGCACCACTGTGAGCCCATTGCGTTGCCAGTACTCTGCCACGAACTGCCGCCTCCAGTTGTTCCACATCTTCATTGCCAAAGGCATATCGGTGTACAGACTAAAACCAGGCGAAAGCACAAAAGGAAACTGCGCCAGCATTTCGATGTATTTTCCTGGTCTGCGCCATACCCGCTCAAACTGGTAGTCATCCAGAAAGAAGTGAACCCCAACATCTTTCCGCTTGCAAGTGCGTGCCAGATTGAAAGGCAGCAAAATTTCAGTTGGTCTCACATCCTGTCGGCGGATGACGGGCATGTCGTATTTTCCGTCACAATGGTCATTGATTAAATCCAAGTGGTAGTATCGGTTGGTGCGTTCCGCCATTTTCGCTTTTGTTTTGTGTAGGTTTTCGCCACAAACATACACCAAGCCGAAAAATAAAGTGTGGACATTTTTTTTCCACCCCGTGCGCTGGGACAAAAAAAAGAGCCGCCGTCGCCGGCAGCTCTTCGGAAATGAAACAACGTGAACAACAAGGCACTGCGGACCTAAGATTCGGTGGTGAAGGAGTACTCGGCTGTGCGCACCTCACGTCCACCCAACACCATGTAGGCGTAGTAGATGTAGTCGGTGCTGTCATCGAGGTCGGTAATAGCCTTCGTGAAGGGAACTTCAGGAGTGAAGTCATCGACAGGGGCGTTCGTCCAAACACTGGCACCTTCCTTTTTATAGCGGAAACCGACGCTGTCAACTGGAGTGTCGTTCTCGGTGACAGTGGCTGAGAGGGTCGCACCGGAGCTGGTAACACTGCTTTCACTGCCCATCGCGATGGTAGCCATAGTGCCGACAGAAAGGAGGTTCTTTGTGGTTCCCTTGTAGATGGTGGGTGCAGCGGTGTCGGTGTAGAAGGTGAGATCTGCGCCGTGAGCGTCGGTGCCTGCCTTGCCGGAGGTGGCTTCGCCGCTTTCGTACTCACAGCCTTCATCGGCATCGCCCAGCATGTGCCAATCCTTGTTGGCGGTCTGGCACAGGATCACCATCTCCTGGTTGGCGGTGGCTGCCATAAAGCCAAGCAGTTTGGCGCGAAGCGCGGGTGAGTAGATCTGGAGCGACGACTTGAAGCTGCGGCTTCCGCTTTCACCCTGAAGGGTGTACTTCAGCTCTGCGGAGTTCTTCTTAATCTCAATCTTGAAGAACCGCTTGCCACTTTTCATCGTCATATTGTCGCCATCTTCGGTCTCAATATGGTCGGCCAGTCCATTACGGAGGATGGGTGCCTTTTTCGACGGCCAGTGATCCACATCGTCCTTCAGGGCGACGAGGATGGTGCTGACGACACCGCCTTTGGTGTTCTCGCACACGGTCGGGCGGTTAAGGTCTTCTAAACAAACGGGACATTGTTCTGACATAGTTATTTGATTTTAAAGGTTTTGGTAATGTGAAAAAGTGTTGGCGTGCCAGGCACGCCAACACGGGATTGGGGATTCCGCTATGCGGTGGTGAAGGTCTGCCACGAGGTGTAGATCTTCTCCGTGCCGACCTTGACGTAGGCGCGCACGTAGTAGGCGGTGGCGGTGGTGAGACCGGTGAGGTTCACGGCCATCGTTCCTGCAGACGGCGTTCCGTCGGTGTTGGTCGGATCGCTGGAGAGGCTGGTGGTGACTTCCACACCGCCGCCGGTAACAAGGCTGCTCGGATCGCTGTAGGTCAGCGTTGCCGTAGCACCGGTTGCAGCGATGCTGCTCATGGCCAGTGCGGTCACGGTCGGGGCGGTGGTCAGGGTCTTCACATTGAGCTTGGCACTCTTGTAGGTGTCGGTACCGGCCACTACCTGCAACTGCACGTGGTAGTTGGTGTTGCGGCTCAAACCTGTGAGCTGTGCCGTGTAGTTGTTGCCAACCTTGGTGACACTTGCGGTGCTGCCGAGGGACGTGGTAGTTCCGTAGGCGAACTGGATGGTTGCGCCTTCGGGAAGTTCACCGTTGATCACACCGGTAAGGTCGATGGTGGTGTCACCGGGAACGGCACCGGTAATAATCGGATTGGTGGTTCTCACCACGATACCGTCTTCGGGGCTGGCGGTGTCGGCGGCGGAGTCGTTGCCGACAGTTTCGGCGGTGGCCCACACCATCTTATTAACTCCAAAGCCGATGCCCTCACGCCAGTCGCCGAGAATCTTCACGTAGCGATCTTCTTTCTGTACATCGAAGGCAAATTTGTCCTTGCGGGTGATCCACAGGAGATTGCCCTGTACGTAGGCGAACATGTCCTTGCTGCCGGCCATGCTCGGAAGACCCATTACCACATGCTTGGTGAAATCGACGTTGCTGTTGATGTCCTGCGGACCGTTCAGCCAGTAGAAACCTGCGGAACGCTTGTTCTCCAAAAACGCACGCTTGAACTCCTGCGATACGCAGATGATGATGGGCGCGTTCTGGTAGATGGGTTTGAAGGACTTGGAGAAGGCCTCCACCTGGTCAAGCACAGAGCTCTCTTCCAGAGCACCAATGCCCGAAATGACATTGATTGGGTAGGAGGAAGCAGCACCGTCGATGAGCTTCTTGCGGATGCCATCCATGCAGGAGGAAGGAGACGTGCCGGCATCGTCACGCACACCGTAATAGACGGCGTTGATCTCACGATCGTAGTCAATCTGCTGTTTCAGATAAACCTCAATCATGTATCTCGTGATGGGCCATTGTTCACGCTTCACACCTTCGCCTTCGAGAAAACCGAGCCAAGAGTCGATGATCTGGTCAGGTGAGAAATGCAGGTCCACCTTGATGTGCTGCAACTCAATCTTGTTAGGATGGAACTTCACGCCGCCTTTCGGCTCGAACGGCACGCGGAAGGGTTGGAGAACCGGTTGGAACTCGTCGTTGGCCATCTCATAGATGTCATCGGTGATTCTCTTGTGGGTGGCGAAACGCTCCAGGGTCTCGGCTTTCTGGATCAGGGCACGCTTGATGCGGTCGAGGCCTTGTCCTCTTTGTTGGTAGATTCTACCGTATTCCTCTACGATAAAATCGGTGTTGATGGTTGTATTAACAGGCATAGTGATTGGATTTAGAGGTTTTCTTCAAATGTTTTCTTGTAAACGGGACTGTTTTTGACATAGTCTTCAACAGACTCTTCGTTCACATTCACATCCTTTCCGTTCACGCCCGGCACGTTGGCGGGGGCGTTCTCGTACTTGGCTTTGTAGTTGTCGCGCTCGGCGGTGAGGGTGGCAATGAGCGTGTCCTTTTCGGCAATGGAGGTGTTGGCGGCGGCCAGATCCTCGTTCGCCTTCTGAAGGTCGCTCTCTTTCTGGGAGAATTTGGCTTCAAGGTCGGCAAAGGCCTTCAGCTTATCCTCCATCTTCTGGAGCTGCTCCGGATTGAGCAGCACTCCAGTCTTTTCGTCATACTCCGTATCGTCCTTTAAGGCAAGGAGCGCACCCAGCATGGCGAAACTGAGCAAGAATTTCTTCATAACTGCGGGATTTTGGTTAATAATTTGATTAGTATTCATCTCCGGGAACAGGGCGCGGGCGTGGTTGAGGAACCTCGCCATCGCCGTCGCCGGTTTCTTTTCATCGGTGTCGAACTCCTGAATCTCCGTGGCAAAGCCGAAAGCCAACGCATCCTCGGCAGTGATCCACTTGCCTTTGCCGTTGTTGGCAGCGAAAAGCGCGTTCAGTTCGGCTTCATCTTTCTTCAGCACCTCCTTGTACACGTTCAGTACCACCTCGTTGACAGTGCGCTGCTGCTCCAAGGTCTCTTCCAGCGCGTTCTCGTTGGCATCGTACACGCTGTTCATGCACTTGTGGATCAAAAACAGGGCGTTGGGAGAGATGATGCGGCGGTCGCCGGCGCAGGCGATCACGGTGGCCGCACTGGCACAGAACCCCTGCACGATGGTCGTCACCTTGGCGGGATGCTCCTTCAGCGCGTCGTGGATCTGCAAGGCATCGTCCACGTAGCCGCCAAGGGAGGTGATCAGCACCTCAATTTCGGAAACGGGCAGTTTCTCCAGCTCCTTCAGCTTGGCGCGGATGTCGGTGCCGGTATTCTTGTACTTCCATTCGTCCCAGTCGAAGCCGCCGATGGTGCCGTCAATCTCAATACGGGCCTTGTTGGCCGTTACAGGTACAATATTCAGAAATTCGCGGTTGGGCATAACTCTTTGTGGTTGTTTCCGGCAAAGGTACAGCCACTTATCCGTTTTCTCTGGGACAAAAACCGTGAAAATCGGTGGTTTTCACCGCTATTCGAGCGGGAAAACGGGGTAGGTGGTACTCCTGAAGAAACGGAGCCGGTAGCAACGCTTGCCAGTGGCATCCGCGTCACCGATATGGTCGTAGGCGAAGTTGAGCGGTTCATCGGGCATCCCGGCAAGCCACATCTTCCGGTTGCGATCCGTGAGGCGCAACACGAATTTGTGTCGGCACCAGTCGCGCAAACTCACTTCAACATCTGCATTAGTAGCGTGCAGCAAACAACTGATTTCCAATTCATACGCACCATCATTAAAGGGATTTTGCAGGGCGATGTCGGTGCAGGGTATGTGTCCCCAGGCGCACCCGGTCTTCAGGGTGACGGAGCGGGTTGTGGCACTGGCCATCGGTGCGGATGCCACCTCATAGTCGTAGGCGGCATTCAGCAGAACGTAACCGGGCAGGTTGGGACAGTTGCGGTCATTTTTCGGTAAATTTTCCATTTTTGAGGGTGTTTTTTATGCGTTGGACATTTACGACAAAGATTTATGGGTTTTGGAGGTGGCCCACAATTTGGCGCACCCTATCTTCTTCAGGTTTGAATTTGCGCTGGTAATGCTTCAGCAGACGGCTCTCTTTGATGATGTCGTCGTATTGTTCCGCATCCAACACGGCTTTGATGGCATTGAGGCGGCTTGTTCCGGTGGCGGCGGTGAGGGTGGCCACCTGGAAACAGAGATAGTTCAGTATCTCCGCTTCGATAATCCGGCTGAAGTTGTACTGTTGGTTGTCGGCTACTATCCAGCCATAGTGGTAGAAGTCGCGCTGGGTGACACCGATCCACACCGAGACATACATGTCGAACTTTTGCGGCACATCGGTCGGCATCGTCACCTTCTGGCGCGATAGCATCTGGCTCACCATCCAGTAGTAGCGGCTGCCGGTAAGGTCGATGGCACCGTCGGTGGTGGGGAAGCGGTTGAGCAGGAACCGGCGCACCGCCGGATCCACCCGCACCTCAATCCGATACAAAACCCGTTTTCTCATAGTGAAATTTGCGGCAAATATACTAAAAATAAGTTTATTGTAAATGTTTGTTGAAGCGATTGTTTAAAAATATTTTCGGCTGTTCAACAAATGTTAATTTCTTGCGTTTTCCGTCTCCCGTCGGAAAGTCTGTACCTGATTTTTGGGAAAAAATGTGTGTATTTGTAACCGCGCCTTTTTTCAGCGTAATTTGCTGATAATGAAAGGTTACACAAAAGACACACTTTTGTTTCGGAGCGGTTACAGATTTGTAACCGCCCAAAATCGCCTCCTTCCGGACACACTTTGCCGTTTTCCCCGAAAATGTGTAACCAATGTGTAACCAATGTGTAACCGCAATGTGTAACCAATCTGTAACCTTGTTTTCTTCTTTTTATTTTATTGAAAATCAATAAAATAAAGAATATAAGAAAGTGTGTGGATTTGTGACGGTTACAAAGTTACACATTTTTTCCCGAAAATCGGTATCAGAGGGGGAAGGGGTTGGATTTAACAAGTTGTTGCTTAACGAAAAAGGCGGCCCGGATGGGACCGCCTTTTCGGTGGAATTGTGATGATCTGCGTGCCGGATCATTCCTTCTTTACGCCCGGCACATACGGCTGCTGTCCGAGGCGTGAGGCCATACGGTTGAAGGCGTTGCGCATTTCCTTCAGGAAGAAGAAGCGGTCGCCGGAAATGTCGTCGTTGATGCACATAAGGAGTTCGGCCTGGCGGTCGCACTCACGGGCAATTTCGGAGGGAGAGAAGACAAACAGAAGTTCCTCCATTTCTTCGCAGATGACGGAGCAGCGGTTTGTTAGCATAGCGCACCTCCTTCCTGGATGAAGTTGATAGCGGTGAGTTCGTCGAAGAAGCGGATGTCATCGCGCAGTACGCTGAAATGGGTGGGCTGGCCCAGTACGCCCAGCGTGAGGGCGAAACCGATGGGAAGGAACGCGCCCTGTGTGGTTACGCCGGCCAACAGGTCGTTGATGTAAAATGTGTAGTGGATGGAGTCCTCGCGCTCGAAGCGGTAGGTGAGGCCGAAGCGGTCGGTGGTGAGCCGGAACCGCTCGCCGCGCATCACGCGGTCGATGACGGGGTTGATGTTGGTTCTGCGCTCATTTTTCGTCGGAGCTGGACGGTAATTCTTACTGTAGGACATAGTATAAGAATTGTGATAAAAAAGCCCGCCTTAGGTGTGTCCTACAATCACATCGGATGTAATCAGTGGGTAGTTTCCATACCACCACCATAGCGGGTTTCTTGTATCGGTTTCAAAGAAATTCATTTGATTCCGATGTTGTTTTGTAGGACGCGGCAAAAGTACAACCTTTTTTGAATGGCGCAACAGTTTTTTTCACTTTTTTTGAATAGGGGATTGTTTATAAATCATAAACCGAAAGACGGGGATATGGTTGGTAGTCAAATTCGGGTGGCTCGTAATATTCATCTGCCGTTGCATAAAAGCCGCATTGTTCACAATCAATGTCACGGTTGCCGTTTTCATCCTCATGCGGACAATGATCATATCCCGCGTCCGGTGCTTCACACCATGTTATTGTTCTCCATGCCATAATTTTAGTCTATTTCGTTATTAATTTGCGTTCCAAAGGTCTTGATGTAGATAAATTCGGTGGTGATGCCGACATACTTCCGGATGATGCTCTTTCTCGACGGCTCATAGCCCTTGCATTCCGGTGGGTTGAACGCCTCGATATAGTCGGCGTGTGTGGCGCAGAACGCCCGCAAACGCTGTGTGAATCCCTTGGTGCTGAACTTGTTTTTCGGGTCAAACGCCTGTTTCACGGCCAGTTTGTCAAGCGGTCGGTCAAGATTTTCGCTGCCCTTGGAGAAATAGACTTCCGCCCACTCAATGAACTCGTTGCCCATCAGCTGGAGCCGCATACGTTTATCTACATTCTCCATAGGCGGCATTACCATCGAATTGTGGGGAAGGGTGGAGAGGTAGAACTGGAGGCAGTCGATACAGAAATTGAAATCCTCGTTCCACCACTCCCATTTGTACGCCTCATTGTGCAGATCGTAGCCGAAATCGTCGGCAATACGGCGGCTTTCCAAATAGTCGTTGTCATCGGTCTGTTTGTGGTAGTAGTCTGAGAAAACGCAGGTGAGAATACGTCTGGCCGTGCTTCCGTCGTTGGCCGGCGGCGGGAAGTTGGAAGTGATCACCAGCTTCGGCGAAACGCTGAACGCAATCTCCTTACTCCTGGCGTTCTTATAGTTCACCACCATATTGTCGGTGATCATCGAGTAGAAGTAGTTGAAGTTGAAGTATTTTACCGCGTCATCAATCAATAGAAGGTCGGTACTTTCGGTCACACGATCCAGGAAGAAGCTGTTTTCGGTGAGTTTCTTGTCACGTCCGTTGATCATTTCCGTATTCTTGAACTGGTTGAGGAACCGGATCATAAAGGTCTTTCCGGTACCGCCGCTGCTTTCGTCTTCGTCGCTGATGCGGTTTTCCATCACCCACACGCCCCACGCCTTGGAGAAACTCTTGTACGAGTGCATCATGTAGCCGATACAGAACAGTTTGTTCATCAGGTGGCGCACCTGTTCCAGCTGCTCCTCCTCGGTGAGTCGAGGCCCGCAGATGTCCCAATGGTGCTCCTCCATATACTTGCGATCCTCTTCCGCGTTGCCGGTAGCGCGCTTCTCGAACTCCTCTCGCCAGTAGATGCGGCTGGCGTTGATCAGGAACCGGTAGAAATGGCTCTTTTGGTGCAGACGTGTGATGCTGTACATATCGAACTCCGGAAGATATTCTGTGCCGAACGCCGGCTCGATACGTTTGAACTCGTGGTTGCAGATGGCTTTCTCCCAGGCGTACAGGCCGCCGGTGCTGCCCTTGCTCTCTTCTATGCCGTCGGCGGTAACGCGCACCAGGCGGTTGTTGAAGAAAAGGGTCTGACTGGTGGCATCGTAGTTCTGGAAGTTTGGCGACACGGAGTCAATCTTCTCGAACACGCTGCTGTTCATGCGGGTGCTGTTCAGTATGAGGTTCTGGATATCCACGTCAAGGTTCTGTTTGCGGGCCCATTCCAAAACGAAGTCCTGAATATTGCGCGGGCTTATCTGTTTTACCTTGAAATCGGTGATTTTCACGTAAGTAACCACATCATTGTCGGGGTCAACAATCTTGCCGAAGCCGTTCACCTTCAAGAAGTGGAGCAGAAACAGTGTGTTGATCTCGTAGCGGGCCTTGTCCTTTGTGTACGACTTTTCCCAGAACCGGCACGGCTTGGCCACCTTTACCAGCTCTTTGAAGTCGTAGGCATGCGGGCGCAGATCCACGAAGTCGCGCAGATCCTTGCGCGGTCGGCCACGGTGGTCGCGGTAGGTGGGAAGCCATTCCGGAAGCTCGATGGTGTAGATGTCGATATACTCCATCGCCAGCTCATAACCTTTGCGGATGCCGGTGTCGTCGATGTCGGGCAGGTTGTAGAGGCGTTCCACCCGCTTCATAATCTCGCTGTAGGTGCGCGAATCGAGGCGGGCGGTCTCTGAGTTCATCCAAAGGGGATAGTAGCCCATTCCGGCCACGTTCAGCGCGTCGCGCTCACCGCTGCAAAGGATGGCTTCCGGCAGCTTGCCGCTGTCCTTCTTGGTCTCACCCTCGCCTTCAGCAAGATCCGCTTCACTCTCCACATTCTTCAGGTGCTCGGCGTGCGCCTTTTTCAGCTCCGGCAGTCCGTTGATGTAGTCCTTCGGTTTGGTGCCGTCGTAAAAGAACCGGAAAGCCTTGTCCGGGTTCAGCGGTTGGTAGATCTTCCGGAACTCGCCGCAGTCGTGCATGAAAATCGGGTAGGTTTCGGTGCTGCTGATGGTGGTCACTTTGCGATTTTTCACCTTGCAGTAATACTTTACGGAGTAGTAGTTGTAGCGATCGCAGGTCTTCTGTGTCACCATCGGCCCCAGAACGGCCAATTCTTCGTCAGTAAGTTTTTCGTTCAGCTCGTACCAGAACTTCCCCTCCGGTTCGTCATCCTTGGCCGGACGCTGCTCGATCTTGGGCTTGTTGACTGCGGCACTCACAGTGGAAGCCACGCCGTAGCGGTCGGCCAGGCGGAGCAATGCTTCACGGAACTCCAGCTTCTCTTCCCGCATACAGATCTCGATGGGGGTGAGGGCCGTCCCTTCATCGCCAAAATCGGTCACGCGCCACACGCCTTTTATCTCCTTCATACAGGCGGATGCGGTCTTTTCGTCACCACGTATCTTGAAATACTTGCCTTTGCGGTCGCATCCGTTAGCCTGCGGGTAGTAGTATAGGATGATGTCAAGCCCTTTTCCGGTGGCATCGTAAATTTTCTGAAGTAGAGAGTCTTGCTGCATAATTCTACTTCATTGAAACGTTGGTACTGTCAATAGTCAGTTCATATCTACGCTCGTTGGGAACGTTGATAGTTCCCTTGTTGTAGCGGCCATAGATGGCAAAGCGCGATTTGTCGGTAACGTGAAGTTGCACGTCAAAGACGGTCATCCGGCGGTTAAGAAGAGAGTCGATCACGCGGCTCTGCTCCTTGGTTCGCTGTTTGAGCTCGGCGCACATCTCGGCTTTGCTTTTCAGTGACACGCTGAGCGTGGCGATGGCGGCGGAGGCGGCCAGTGCACATCCTCCGATGATGATGATAATCCATTTTTTCATTGTTCAGTGTATTATAATGCTTTGATTTTCACGCCCGCTTTATAGAGAAGGTACACGCTGTCGGTGCTGTTCCAGTGCATGACCCAGTGCCGGGCAAGGAACTGTCCGGCGGCCACCAGCTGGTCGTTCTTCGACGGCAGGTTCTCGGCCTCCGTCCGGAATTCGTGCAGCTCACGCGCCGGCAGCGCATCGATCATCTCTTTGGCGGTTTTCATTTGGTTGCAAAAATGGCAGGTATTATCATAATGTATAAGGGCAGTGTTATATCAGCTTGTAGGGCATAAGGGTGTTCCCGCTCGCCATCATGGTGCAGAATTTTCCGGTGGAGGGGTTGTACTCGGCCAGTTCGCCAAGATCGTCGTACAGGATGGCGCGGCAGCTGACGATGGTGCGGCCCACATACAGTTCCACCCACGATTCGCCGTGCGATGGCCTTGCCATTGTGTGGAAAGCCCGTGTCTTGCCTTACACGTCTCTATATACGCCGGTGACAAAATCCTGCACCGCGTGTTCGGTCATTGCCTCGTCGCAATGCTGTTTCACAATTACTCTCATGGTTGCTATTGGTTTATCGGTTCGTATCTGATACAAGCGGGGTTGTTGGCACGCACGCGCAGCATCCCGGAACTGGTTCTGCCGCTCCGGAAGGCGTTGCACATAGATCTGGGCGTTTCGTTATGTGTTTGGTATCGCACGCGGTGGGCGCAGGTTCTACAGGTGCGCCCGCCTATGGCCTCCCGTATCGTGGCGGGGATGGTCTCTTCATCGGTAAACATTTTCAGCTGTTCCATTTCCTTTATTGTTTAAGTGTTTAGCAACATTTTCTTGTTTTCGCAATGTCTTTCAGTTCTTTGGCAAGTGCCTCGCAGAGCACCTTGGCCATGTTTACTTCTACGGCATTTCCGATATACTTCTTTTGCTCCGTCTGCGTGCCGATGAGCACGTAATCGGCTCCGAAGCCCATGATCCGCTTCAGCTCGCTGATGTTGAGCATCCGCATCTTGATGTCAATGATGCCGTATATGGCCATAAACTCCTTGGTCTTCCGCATTGCAGGTGTGTCATCGTTGTAGATCACGACAGCCATATCTCCCTTTTGGGTAGTTATAAGATAGGGAGGTGTCTTGTCCATCCGCGCAACCAGTGTAAAACTTGGTTTATCTATACTCCCGCCTTTCGATTGATAAGCAGGGTTCATCAGGAACTGTCCGCGCTTCACTGATACGAGTTTCATCTTGGGGACAGCTGTCACTGTAGGTGAGGGGTCTCCTATGTCTGCTGGCTTTCCATTGCCATACTGCATATCCATAAAGCAGCTGGTTACAAGTGCAAGATGGCCAACGGTGCGGACAACGGGTGAGGGCGTGTCTATGGAGTGTTCGTGTCCTTTCCCGTAGTATGCGTCAATGAAAGAGGAACTGACTAATGCGTGGTGGTCTTTGCAGGTGATGGTTCCGCTCGGATTCTCGATGCTTACGTTCTTGCTGTCGGGATCACCGCTGAACTGCTTGGAGAGGAACTGCACCTTGGCCACTCCCAGACGGTTCTGGGCGGCCACCACCGGACAAGGTTCGTCAATGCCTGGTGCGGAGTAGTGTCCAGCCCTGCTCCATGAGTTGTATTTCACGATAAAAGCTTCTTTGCCACCGGCCACAAACTTCACCAGTCCGGAATAGATGCGCTCCAATGTGCGTTCAGTAAGAGGTTTGCGGCGAGTGAAGATGCTCTGCCCTTCGTTGTCCAGTTCGAGGCAGTCTCGTACTGCGTTCCACGGCTGGAGGGCGGGATGGAACATATCGGCTTTGCGTCCGCCTTTGCAGTGTGTGGGTTCTGGGAACACGATGGGGAGACCGCTTTTTGCGAAAATCCCAAAGAAGCGTGTGCGCGATGTGCGTGCGCCGTAGTCGGCGGCATTCAGCAGACGGTGGGCGAAGCGGTACCCATACGCGCACACGTTATCCACCCAGCGCAGATACAAACGTCCCTCGTAACGGCTTATTGGTTTTCCGTTCTGGTCGAGATCGCCCCAGCACATAAACTCCTCCACGTTCTCAATATAGATATAGTCGGGCTGTAGTCGCTCGATGTAGCGGAACAGGTGCTCGGCAAGGGTGCGGCTGTCGGCATCCCTCGGTTGTCCGCCTTTGGCTTTGCTGAAGTTGGTACATTCGAGCGAAGCCCACAGCACAAGTAGCGCCCCCGGATTCTTGGTGCGTTCCTTTGCCGTATGTGCGGCGAGTCCTGAAAGGTCGAGCGTGCGGATGTCTTCCGTATAGTGCAGCGCGTCCGGATGGTTGGCCGCATGGCTGGCGATGGCGTTCTTGTCGTGGTTCACGCAGGCGATCACGCGGGCGCACTTGTCACCATCGAGGCGGGCGCGCTCCACACCGGTTGATGTGCCGCCCGCACCACAGAACAGATCTATGTACAGCAAGTTTTCCATACTTACTCCCTTTCTTTGCCTATTTCCTCGATATTATCATCCACGTGGCCACGGAACAGGTTCTTGAACCGTTGCTCCACCGCGCCATATAAACCTTTGTCGTACAAATAGGTTCCGCACAGTTCGTTGTGCGCGTTGATAAGGGCATTGTGGACATCGTATGCCCAAGCTTTTTCCTCACCGTCTGGCAGATCTTCAATATCCTTATGACATTCCCACAGAAGGTCATCGGCGATGTCGACCAAAACTTTGCCCATCCGCATTTTCGCTTTCAAATGTAAGTTCATAGCTGTTGTTTTTATTGTTTCCTTTGTTCCCTGTGGAGTAGTCGAACCTCCTAATGGGGGAGACCGACAAGAGGCCTCGTTTCTATCCGATTAAAACGCTATCCAGGGAGACCAGCGAAGGCCTTGCAAGAGTTGTGAGGCCGTTTTGTGCTTATTTATTAGGTTCTTGGCGATGCTCATGTTGTAATCCAGCGTCGAGCTGCAATCTCATAATGCGAGCCAGCAGGTCGGGGCGGTCCATTCTGTACACCTCCATCTTGGTTGCGTACTTCCGGCTCACCACCAGTTCCACCAGTTCGTCTTCAGACATTTGCCGAAGTTCCTTCATCTTAATGAATCTCAGTTTTTTACCTTTTGTTCCCATAGTTTTCCTATATTTCTGGTTCCATGGGTCTAAGAAGCCCCTTTCCTTCAAGCTGCTCGTTGAGCCATTCCGGCACTCTTTCATCTATTAATCCTTGAGAATGAAAGACAGTCTTGCCGGGGTCACTGACACTTAGTTCTTCCCATGTTATGGTCACCCCTCTTTTTTCGGTTCTCAGTTCGTATCCGAGTGCTCGAACGGCCTTGGCTATCTGCGCAAAGCTGCTCTTATGAGATAGCCGATACTTGAACAAGTAGCGTTTTTCTGTCTTAATACAACTTTTCATGATCATTCAATTGGTAACTTCATAAAAACCATCCATATACAATGCCTACTCGTCTTATGACCAACAAGTGGTACTTGACCGATTGCCTGTATCACACTTTTTACTTTTGCATCTATATCAGACCATTTGAATATTAGTACGCCATAGTCGTCCAATACTCTCATACACTCGTTAAATCCCTTTTTGATATTGTCTTTCCACGAATTTCGCTCTAATCGTCCATATTTCTTAGTGTATATGGAATTGATACCAGGGTTAATCAAATGTGGGGGATCAAATATTACCAGCTTATATGACTTGTCTGGCATACTCATATTAGTGTAATCACCCAGAAAGTTTGGATGTACGAGCAGATAACGTCCGTTTTGCAGCACACAATCCTCTTCTCTTATGTCCTGAAAATCTACCAAGGGGTTGTCCTTGTCAAACCAGAACATGCGAGATCCGCAGCAAGCGTCCAATATGGGTTTCCCGTCAGAAATCATAGTTTTCAATTTTCAGTTTTCAATTCTCAATTTCCGCAGTCCTTGTCCGGGGCAGGGTGATGGCGATGGCGTAGCGGATGCCGCCGACTGACATATTGTATCGTTTGGCAAGGAGCCGGTACGCTTCCATCGTCTTGCTGCCGTCGGCAAGCAGATCATAATACTTTCTGATGATCCGTTCATTCCTGGACCAACGCCTGCACTTCGGACTCATACTCACAGGTTTTTAATGTTATTCTCGCACTCATCACGCATCGCCTTCATCTTGTTGTACAAGTCGAAGATGGGCTGGTGCCGCTGGAGGCGCGGTATGTAGCCGCGCAGCACGCCTTGCACGGTGGCAGGGGAGTAGCCGGTCTTGTCGGCTATCAGTTGGATATCATCCTTTGTGAGGCTCATTGTTTCCTCGATTGTTTTCTGTTCGTTGTCCATCATCTATTGGATTTAAGTTCAAGTTTCGATTGTTTCAGCTCCTCGCTGATTTGCAAAAGTCCGTCTCTAAGCTCTTTCAGTGTGAGCTTGATTCTTGGCGATTCTTGTGTGCCACATGGGGCAATCAACCATGACGCTTCATCAAGAGCTTTGGCGAACCTTTCCCACTCGTTATAAGTAGGGCTAATGTCCCTCCATTCATTGAGTTTTCTACTGGAGGGGAATTGTTTTACTTTCGGTTGGTTGTTCTTGTTGTTCATAATCTTTATTGTTTTGAAATTATTTATTGTATTTGCCGTGCCAATTATTGTAGTTTGGCGTTGCAAAAATACAAAATTTTCGTAAAATATCGGCATTAACCGATAAATTTTTAAAAATTATCGCAAGATATTATCAGTCAGAATATTAATTTTACAACTATGAAACAATTAAAGAACAACATCAAGGCACTTATCAAAGAAAAGGGGAAAACTCAAGAAGAAGTGGCCTCAGCACTCGGCATCAAACAGAATACTTTGAGCGAAAAGATTGGCAAAAACGAGAGAATCAAGTTTCAACTTATATCGGATATTGCCGATATACTTGAAATCCCGATCATTGATATTATCACCTATCCGGACAAATATGTAAAGGAGGTTAAGAAGTGCGAGAAATGCGAGGAATTAAGTCTGCAAATCAAGCACTTGAATGAATATATAGAGTTACTAAAGAAACAAATCAAGGATTAAAATGGAAAATTGGCTGTTTCGGGCTGCTATGCCCTATTGTGTTATAATTGAAAATGGCAAGATCATTGTCCAAAACCGAAAATACAGGAATCTTTTTGAGGGGTATTTTAAGTTGCCATTGTCAACAAAAATATATGAACGTATATTGAATGATATCGCCTATGGCTTTGACGAACAATTCTCCATTGACGGAGGTAAATTCTGGCTGTTCGATGACAGTACTATTCCCCTTACGCCAAGAGATATGGACAAAAAATTGTTGGCACAGTACTATATACGTTTGACTGCTTTACTGGATTTGTGTGACGGTGTTAGTTATACGGACAACAATACATTATTGGGTATGGATCCTGAAAAAGACGAACTAAATGCCCAGATCCGCGAGAAGGAAGCCCAGATCAAGGACTTGCATGAGATAATCAAACAATTAAGCCAGAAATAATATATCACAATGGACTTCATTACGATTGATTTTGAAACTGCTAATTCGGAAAGATGTAGCCCTTGTGAAATAGGTCTCACATTCGTTGAAAATAATGAGATAAAGGATTCTGTATCTTGGCTTATTAAGCCGATGGATAATTGTTATGATTTTTTCAATACGGAGATTCACGGTCTTAGTGAAAAGGATACAGAAAATGAACCTGAATTTAATGTGATATGGGAAAAGGTGCATCCTCTAATCCACAATAAATTCATTATCGCTCATAATGCGGGATTTGATATGAGTGTATTAAGGAAAACATTGGATTTGTATAATATTCCGTATCCATCATTTACGTATGCATGTAGCTATAAATTTTCTAAAAAAACATGGCCAGGCTTGCCTTCATACAACCTGTTTTCTCTTTGTTCTTATCTTGGAATTTCTTTTCAGCATCATAGAGCAAAAAGCGATAGTCTGGCTACTGCAAAGCTATCGCTTCTGTCCTTTAATAAAATGAACGTTCAAACGGAGGATGATTTTATTCCAAAGTTGCAAACAAGAGTTGGCTGCATTTTTGATGGAGGATACAAACCTTGTCGAACTTATCACCAATCAACAAACCATTCAAAATTCGACTATAGAACGATTGTTCCTGATGTGTCTAAAATAGATGAGGACAATCTGTTTTATAAAAAAAACGTTGTTTTTACAGGTACATTATCTTCAATGAAAAGATCAGAAGCACAGCAGATTATTGCTGATATTGGAGGGGTTAATAGCAACTCAATATCAAAAAAAACAGATTTTTTGGTTGTGGGTCAGCAGGATTATCGGATTGTTGGAGAGGACGGGATGAGTTCCAAACAAGAGAAGGCAATGGTTCTTATTAATGAGGGTTGTCCGATAGAAATTCTTTCGGAAGAAGATTTTATTAAAAACATTCAAAAAGATTAAAAGATAAGGACATACAGGTAAACATTCTATTAGAGATATTAAGCAACAAATAGGATTATGGAAAATTATCTTTTCGAGGCCGCAATGCCCTATTGCGTTGATATAGAAAAAGGGAAGATCAGAGTTCTGAACAAGCATGATGAACCGCTGTTTGTCGGAGCACTTCCCAAAAAATTTTCACTGGACAAGGTGTTTGACTTCGCTGAACTCCCTGATGACGA
Organism: Bacteroidales bacterium; assembly: GCA_017961265.1. Classification (GTDB taxonomy): domain Bacteria; phylum Bacteroidota; class Bacteroidia; order Bacteroidales; family WCHB1-69; genus UBA1756. Next base: position 25,415 of record JAGCXN010000009.1, read on the forward strand.
TTTCAGTATAGACACCGGCGGACGCATCTATCTGTACAATTATACGCCGGTAGGAGAAAGCGAGAGGATCTTCCAGTACGATGACCTTGTAGGCTACTATCTGCGGCTGACCCACCTAATGGAATTTTGTGCGGGCCTCCAGCCGGCAGGCGCAAATCCGCTGCTTAAGAGATAGGGGTGAAAATGTGGGAAAAATGCGAAAAATGCGGAAAGCGGATGCCCTTAACAACTATCTTAAAATTACGCAAATATCTGTGTGGCGGGAATTTAGCCCGCCACAGTTCCACGTCCAAAACGTGCCAAAACGAGCAATTTTAACAAATGTAAATAATTGATAATCAAATTAGTTATGAGAAAAAAACAGCCTTTTTCGGGTCTCGATCCCGCCACAAAAAGCAGCCGGAACATTCCCAAAACAAGTGTTTCGGCTGTTTTGTTTTTTCCCATTTTTAATGTACATTTGCAGTCTGTTTTTGTAAAATGCAATAGACTGATATTCAATGAAAAAAGCCGACTACATTTTTGAAACGAGCTGGGAAATCTGCAATAAGGTAGGGGGAATTTATACGGTTCTCTCCACCAAAGCCCTCACCATCGTCAACGAATATAAAAACAATTACATCTGCATCGGGCCGGACCTGTCGAAGGATGTCGGCACGAACGACGACTTTGAGGAGGACTTGGCCTTGTACCGCAACTGGCGCGAAACGGCTCTCAGTGAGGGACTTCGTATCCGTATCGGCCATTGGAAGGTGGCAGGCAGCCCCGTCGTCATCTTGGTGGATTTCACCCCTTATTTCGAGAAGAAGAATGAGATCCTCACCGATCTGTGGCTCCGCTACAAGCTGGATTCCATCAGCGGGCAGTGGGACTATGTGGAACCCCTGCTGTTCGGCTACGCCGCCGGCAAGGTGATTGAAAGCTTCTACCAGTTCTATTGCAGCGCGATGGACAAGATTGTGGCGCAGTTCCACGAATGGATGACCGGTGGCGGCATCCTCTACCTTGAGCAGAATGTGCCGCAGATTGCCACCGTCTTCACCACGCACGCCACTGTGCTCGGACGCTGCATCGCCGGCAACGGACTCCCGCTGTACGATAAGATTTTCTCGTACCCCGCCTCGGAAACCGCAGCCCGCTTTGGGGTGCAGTCGAAGTTCTCGTTGGAGAACCTCTCCGCACAGGTCGCCGACGCTTATACCACGGTGAGCCAGATCACAGACCAAGAGTGCGTCGCCTTCTTCGGCAAGCACGCCGACAATATCACCATTAACGGTTTTGAGAACGACTTTGTGCCGCAGGGCGCATTGTACGGGCAGAAGCGCCAAGCCGCCCGCCAGCGGCTGCGGGATGTCGCCTCCGCACTCCTCCAGCAGCCCATCGCGGAAGACGCGCTGCTGGTGCTCAACAGCGGCCGTTACGAGTTCCGCAACAAAGGTATAGACCTGTTCATCCGTTCCCTCGCCGAACTGCAGGACAAGCACCCGCAGTGCGAGGTCGTGGCTTTCATTATGGTGCCCGCCGGCAACCGGGGCTGCCGTGAGGAACTGGCTCGCAAGCTGGCGGAGAACCGCCGTTTCGATACGGCCGATAATGCCGTCCTCCGCGACTATGCCACCCATACGCTACATGACCCGTACAATGATCCCATTATCAAGGAATTGAACCGTCTCAATATTGACAACGCGCCCGAAAATCGCGTCAAAGTGGTCTTCGCGCCGGTCTATCTCAACGGTCACGACGGCATCTTCAACCTCAATTATTACGACACGCTCATCGGTTTCGACCTGACGGTCTTCCCGTCCTACTACGAGCCGTGGGGTTATACGCCGTTAGAAAGCATCGCTTTCGGGATCCCCACCGTGACGACCTCGCTCGCCGGCTTCGGCGCGTGGGTCAGCGAGAACTTTCCGTCACCGCAGGGTGTGACGGTCGTCCACCGCACTGATGACAATGATGATGCCGTCTGCACGCAGATTGTCAGCGCCATCGAGGCGTACGCAGCCCTCAGCGACAAGGAGATGGCGAAAGCTTCGTCCGACGCCAAGGAGATTGCGGCACACGCCCTTTGGAAAAACCTGTTCGCCAATTATGCCGAAGCATACAGCAAAGCTCTTGATAAGAGTGAATTGCGTTTTGAATCATTTAAAAATAAAATATCGCACGTGAATTATACCACCGTCCGTAACGAGGATGTTTCCCAGCCCAATTGGAAACGAATCACCATCAAATCGAACCTTCCTTCTAACTTGGAGAAATTGGAAGAATTAGCCAACAACCTCTGGTGGAGCTGGAACTACGAAGCCCGCGAGTTGTTTATCGAAATTGGCGGCAAGGAGCGCTGGAGCGAATTCAACGAAAATCCAGTCCATCTTTTGCAGATGCTTCCTTTGGATGTGCTGGAATCATTCAACAATAACAAGGAGTTCGTCCAGAAATTGGATCGTGTTTATGCAGATTTTAAGCAATATATGAATACGCCTTCTCCAAGAAAAGAGAAGAAGGTGGCTTATTTTAGTATGGAATTCGGCATCAGCAATGAGCTAAAGATCTATTCTGGCGGCCTTGGCATGCTGGCCGGTGACTATTTGAAGGAGGCCAGCGACTGCAATGTCAATATGGTAGCAGTGGGGCTATTGTACCGTTGCGGTTATTTTGTGCAGCAGATTTCGCCTGCCGGTGAGCAGATCAACCTCTACCCGCAACAGAGTTTCTCGAAACTGCCAATTCATCCTGAACGGGACGAGAACGGCAACTGGCGCACCATCACGATCGCCTTGCCCGGACGGCAGCTGTACGCCCGTATCTGGCGGGTGAACGTGGGACGTATTAAACTGTATCTGCTTGATACAGATTTGGATAAAAACTCCCACGATGACCGCGCCATCACTGCCAACCTGTATGGTGGCGACTGGGAGAACCGTTTGAAACAGGAGCTTTTGCTCGGTGTCGGTGGCGTGCGTATGCTCAATCTGCTGGGTGAAGAGGCGGAAATTTACCACCTCAACGAAGGACATGCCTCGTTCCTGTCGCTGGAGCGTACCCATAATATTATGGAAAGTCACCATCTGCCGTTCTATTCGGCGATGGAGTTGGTGCGTGCATCGTCGCTGTTTACCACGCACACGCCTGTGCCCGCCGGCCACGACGCCTTCAGCGAGGACATGATGCGTGTCTATTTCTCCCGCTACCCCGAGCGTGTCGGCATCAGCTGGGAGGACTTTATGGGACTGGGCCGCAAGAATGCCCGCAACGCCGACGAGAAGTTCTCAATGAGCATCCTCGCCTGCCGGTTCTGTCAGGAAGTCAATGGTGTGAGCCGCATCCACGGTCGCGTCACCCGCGACATGTTCGAGTACCTCTACGACGGACGTTTCGCCGCTGAACTCCATATCGGCTACGTCACCAATGGTGTACACTACCCGACGTGGGCGCACAAGAAATGGCAGAAGTTCCACGAACAGATGTTTGGCAACGGCTACAAAAACGATATCTCCAACGCCTCCGTGTGGGAAAAAATCGGGAATGCCAAGGATTCCGATATTTGGAATTTGAAGCAGGAACTTCGTAAAGAATTGATTGACAATGTGAAGGAGCTTGTCGAAATCCAGATGCGCCAGCGTAACGACTCGCCGGAGCTGATTATGCAGACGGTGAAGGCCATCCGCAACGATGTGCTTACGGTCGGCTTTGCCCGCCGTTTCGCCACGTACAAACGGGCGCACCTGCTGTTCACGAACGAGGCGAAGCTCCGTTCCCTCGTCAGCGACCCCGCCCGCCCGATGCAGTTCATCTTTGCGGGCAAGGCGCATCCGCACGATAGGGCAGGGCAGGACCTCATCCGCCGTATCATCGACTTTTCGCGGAAGCCCGAATTTATCGGAAAGATCATCTTCGTGGAAAATTATGACATGATTCTGGCCAAGAAGCTGATTTCCGGTTGTGACGTGTGGCTCAATACGCCGACGCGCCCGCTGGAGGCTTCCGGCACGAGCGGTGAAAAGGCTGTGATGAATGGTGTGCTCAACTTCAGTGTCCTTGACGGCTGGTGGGCTGAAGGGTACGTCCCCAGTGCCGGTTGGGCAGTGGACGAACAGATCACCTACACCGACAACCGTCGTCAGGACGAGTTGGATGCCGCTAACCTGTTCTATACCTTTGAGGAACAGATCAAGCCTGCCTTCTATAACCGTACGGAAGGCATCCCAACGGAATGGGTGACGATGATGAAGAACAATTTCGCCCGTATTTCGCCCCATTTCACGATGAAGCGGCAGCTGGATGACTACTATGAGAAATTCTATAGCAAACTTTCAGAGCACACTGATTTGCTGGTGTCCAACAACTTCGAGAACCTGAACCGTCTGGTGCAGTGGAAGGGCAAGATGCTGGCGTACTGGGGCAATATCGAAGTGATTGGCAACACGCTGCCGACAGATCCTGACAGCACCTTCTATCTTGGTGCGACGGGTACGGTGGAGATGAAAGCCAATTTGGGTAACATTTCACCTGACGATGTCAAGGTGGAATTGGTTTTCACCCGCCACGAAGGCGACCGTATGGTGTTCTTCAGCAAACATAAGTTTAACTTTGTCGGTACGGAGCACGGTATCAGCACGTTTGTCTGCACAATCAATGCGAAGGTGGCGGGCGTCTGGAACTGCGCCATCCGCATGATTCCGCAACATCCGCTGCTTGCCCACGATATGGAGCTGAATTTAGTGAAATGGTGCTGATATTCAGAAATTTTTGATATTTTTGCACCCCTATTTTAAAAAATCATAAATATACGATAAATGAACATCTTAAAAGAAAAACAGAACGAACCTGTGCAGGTTTTGAGCATTGAAATTTGCGAAGCAGATTATGCAGAGAAAGTATTAGCAGCATTGAAGAAGCAGCGCCGTACCGCCAGCGTTCCCGGCTTCCGCGTCGGAAACGCTCCGATGGGCCTCATCAAAAAAATGTACGAGAAGTCCTTCATCGCCGATGCGGTGAACGATCTGATGTACGAGGCACTGAACAACCATGTGCACGAAAACAAGCTCGACATCCTCGGCGAACCCCTCCCGATTGACGACCGCACACAGGTTGATTTCGAGCACCCTGAAAAGTTCGTCTTTACTTTCGAAATTGCTGTGAAGCCCGAATTTGACATCGACTACTCCAAGATTCCTTCTTTCACCCGCTACGAAGTGGCTGCCTCCGACGAGGAAGTCGATAACTACATCAATGACCTCCGCAAACGTCATGGTCAGTACAGTGCCCCCGATGTCGTTTCTGATAACGACTTTGTCACAGTGGAATACGGCGAAAATCAAAACGGAAACTTCTACGCCAATGACTTGAACGAGGAAGGCAAGAAACTTTTCATCGGCAAGCTCAAGGGCGAAGTCGTCAACGCCGATGTCAATACCATCTTCCAAAGCGATGTGAAAGAAGCTGAATTCCTGAAGATTGCAGGCGAGCTTCTCAACAAGAAGGAGCCCAACAACCTGAATATGACCATCAAGTACATCGGTCATCTCGAACCAGCCGAAATCAACGAAGAGTTCTTCAAGAAAATTTCGTCTGAAGACCATCCGATTGCCGACATGGCCGCGCTCCGTGCCGACGGTGCCGCCAAGATTGAAGCCGAATATGCCCAGCATGTCGGCCAGAAGTTCATGAACGACGCGATCGAAGCCCTCATTGAGAACGTGAAGTTCGATCTTCCCACCGAATTTATGAAGAAGTACATCCTCACCGCCCAGAAGGAGATGACGGCTGAAAAACTCGAAGAAGAGTATCCGAAGTATGAAAAGTCCTTCAAGTGGGAATTGATTGAGAATAAGATTGTTAAGGATAACAATATCAAGATTGACGAAGAAGCTGTCCGTAACTATATCCGCGACTTCTACATGCACAACTACTTCTCCCAGTTCAAGGCAGAGGACGTTGCTGAGCGCGTCGATTCCCTCGTCGCAGAAACGATGAAGAACAAGGAGAGCCTGAAGCAGATTTACGACCAACTGTTCGACCGTGCCATTGGCGAAGTGCTGATGAAGAACATGAACACCACCGTCAAGCGCATCACTTTCAAGGAGTTCGCCGAAGAACTTTACGGCATCAAGCCGGAAGGGGAGAGCAAGCCGAAGGCTAAGAAAACCACCAAAAAGGCGGTGAAGGAAGAAACTCCGGAGGAAGCTGAGACGGAAGTCGAGGAAAAGCCGAAAAAGAAAGCCGCCCCTAAGAAAAAAGCAACCCCTAAAGCAGAATAATTAATTGAATATGAACGATTTTAGAAAATATGCCGTCAAGCATCACGGCATTTCCAGCCTTCACGTGGACAAATACACCTCCTTCGTGAATGACTATCTTACACCTTATATTATAGAGGAACGTCCGATGAACATCACGCAGTTGGACGTTTTCTCCCGTCTGATGAAGGACCGTATCATTTTCCTCGGCGTGCCGATTGACGACGACGTGGCCAACATCATCCAGGCGCAGCTGTTGTTCCTCGAGTCGCAAGACGCGGAGCGTGACATCCAGATTTATCTGAACTCGCCTGGCGGTTACGTCCACGCGGGTTTGGGCATCTACGACACGATGCAGTACATCAATCCTGACGTCTCCACCATCTGTACGGGCATGGCCGCCTCCATGGCTGCTGTCCTGCTTTGCGCCGGTGCAGCCGGAAAGCGTTTCGCTCTTCCGCACTCCCGCGTCATGATCCACCAGCCCCTCGGCGGTGCACAAGGTCAAGCCTCCGACATCGAAATCGAAGCCAAGGAAATCCAGAAACTCAAGAAGGAACTCTACGAAATCATCTCCAAGCACTCAGGCAAGGATTACGACCAAGTGTGGAAGGACTGCGACCGCAACTACTGGATGGTCGCCTCTGAAGCCAAGGAGTACGGAATGATCGACGAGGTTCTTGGAAGAACGAAGTAATTATGGCCAAACACTCTCATTCAGACAACTTCTGTAACTTTTGCGGACGCCCGGAATCGCCTGAAAATCCTTTGATTTACGGGCTTACGGGCGCTATCTGCGAGAACTGCATCCGTACGGCTGCCGATCTCATCCGTGACGCACAGCAGCAAAAGCAGATGGAAAGCAAGAAGAACTTTCAGGTCAAGCTTTTAAAACCCAGTGAGATAAAACGCCGCCTTGACCAGTATGTCATCGGTCAGGACGAAGCCAAGAAGGTGATTTCTGTCGCGGTTTACAACCACTATAAAAGAATCATGTATGCCGGTAGCACCGACGATGTGGAGATTGAAAAGTCCAATATCGTGATGGTGGGCGACACGGGTACTGGTAAAACGTTGATCGCCAAGACGATTGCAAAGATGCTGGAGGTTCCGTTTTGTATTGCCGATGCCACAGTTTTCACCGAAGCTGGTTATGTGGGCGAAGATGTGGAGAGCATTCTCACCCGCCTCCTTCAGGCTGCCGACTACGACGTGGCCAAAGCTGAACGCGGTATCGTTTTCATCGACGAAATTGACAAGATCGCTCGCAAAGGTGCAGATAATCCATCCATCACCCGCGACGTGTCAGGGGAGGGGGTGCAGCAGTCCCTGCTGAAACTGTTGGAAGGCTCCAAGGTGAATGTTCCCCCGCAAGGCGGACGTAAACATCCTGAGCAACAGTTTATTGAGGTGGATACGCAGAACATCCTCTTCATCGGCAGCGGCGCTTTCAACAATCTTGACAAGATTATTGCCGAGAGAATGAATACCAACGTCATCGGCTACAATGCTAAGAACCGCACGGTCGATAAGGACAACATGCTGCAGTACGTCTCCGCACAGGATTTCAAGACTTTCGGACTGATTCCCGAACTGTGCGGACGTTTTCCTGTCATCACTTACCTCAATGCGCTGGATGCTACGGCCTTGAAACGGATTCTGACAGAACCGAAAAATGCCCTTATCAAGCAGTATGTCAAGCTGTTCGAATTGGATGGGATTAGATTGGAATTTGCCGATGAAGCCATTGACTACATCGTTGAGAAGGCTGTGGAACTGAAACTCGGTGCCCGAGGTCTTCGTTCTATTGTCGAGAAAATCATGACCAATGCCATGTATTGCTTCCCCGATTCAAAGGACAAGGCCATCACAATAGACAAAAAATACGCTCAGGAACAATTTGAACACTCTATTTTTCGTTTTCTTGAAGATTAATGTTTGACTTCATTTTTTGAAATATGAAAATAAAAAGTATCCTTGCAATGTTTGTTATCATGCTGATAGCAAACATTTTGTTTTCTCAGAATGTGACGATTCAGGCCACGTTGCTCCATAACACGGCCTCCAAGGTGGAATTACGGTCTGCTTACGATCAAAAAGCTCCCGTTTACGCCACAACTGACATCAAGGGCGATGTCGTTACCATCAAGGCTCAGATTCCTCAAACGGATCTTTATTCGGCTGTTTTTGATGGCAAGACTCAATTCCTGATGTGTCTCGCTCCGAATGATAAGTTGGAGGTGACGATTGATGTGGCAAATCCGCAGCGTGTTCCTGCTGTCTCCGGTTCAAAATCGGTGCTTTTCTCCAAGCAGCTTACTGATTTGCTCTATTCGCGGCAAGATTACCTCGACAGTCTGAACCGGGAGGTGCAGAGCAATCAGACACAACTCTATTTTTCGGACTTCCTTACGAGGTTCCGTCCCTACAGCCAATCGGCGCAGGAGGCGGATGCGGATGTGATAGCCGCTCTTGAGAAAAATGACACTCTTGTCAAATTGTTGGAACAGTGCGGTAACAATGGCGTGATTTCTAAGAAATCGATGGATCTCTTTTTTACTGAGTCTGTCAAGAACATGAAACTTCTGAAAAATTATTATGCCACTTTCAATAACCATCTTGAGACAGTGGCACCGAACTATGATTTTTCCAATCCTAAGATCATTGCGGGATACGATGGGTTCTATAAGGATTTATCGGTTTACAACTCTTCTGTTTCTGAACACAATGCACTTATTACAAGCTTGTTGAAAGATTATTGTTTTATGTTGTCGGATTTAATTTCCCAGTACGACAGCCAGTTTTATGATGGTAAGTTGGATGCACCGAAGGCGAAGTTGAATTATTGCAATGCTGTTGCGAATCTCATTAACAAGTATGGTTTTGCTGCATCACAGAAAAAAAATGACATTGAAGCCAACTCAATGGTATTGAAGACGTTGTCGAACAATATAGCAAGGGAGGTGCAAGGTTATATTGAAAATATTGTGGCTTCCTATCAGAAGCAGTTCAACGAAAAAAATGCGGAAATTTCTGCTACTTCCCGGAATCTGATGTTGGAAAACAAGAGTGACCTTTCCACCCTGATGTTCATTGACAACTTCGCGCAGGATAAGTCGTTACAAACGGAAATTATCACTGCGCTTCACGACGCGTATCCGGAACATCCGTTGGTAGCGGAACGTTACAACAAGATCAACAACCCGCAATTCCGCACCTCTGAGGGTAGTATCGCCCCCGAACTGGAGTTCTCGGACCCGGACGGAAAAGTACGCAAGTTGTCGGATTTGCGCGGCAAAGTGGTGTTGATTGACTTCTGGGCCTCCTGGTGCGGCCCGTGCAGGAAAGAGAATCCGCATGTGCGTGCCATGTACGAAAAGTACCATGACCGCGGCTTTGAGATTTTCAGTGTTTCCTTGGACAACAACAAGAACCGTTGGAAGGACGCGATTGCGAAGGACGGGCTGGTGTGGCCCAACCACGTCAGTGACCTGAAAGGGTGGGGCTCCGCCGCAGCCAAGTTGTACGGTGTCAGCTCGATACCCTCCACGTTCCTCGTGGACAAGGACGGACGTATCATCGCCAAAGGGCTTCGTGGCGAGCAGCTGACCGCTGTCCTCGAACAGATTTTCGGCAAATAGTCAGGCCTATGAAGAGGGTTGTGGGATTTCTGGTTTTTCTTTCTCTGTTTCTTGCGCTGTCCGCGCAGGAGAACGTCACCGTTTTGGAAGGGATGACTGGCACCCAACTCTATGCCGACCCCAACGGGAACATCTATCTCGTCAATGGCTCCAAACTGAGCAAGTTGGACGCAAATGGCAACTTCCTGCGCTCTTTCGACGATTCCTTTTCGGGAGACATCGCTTCTGTTGACGTTGACAACCCGCTGAAAATCATGGTTTTTTATCGTGAAAGCGGAAAAATCGTCTTCTTGGACGACCGTCTCTCTCCAGTGATGGCTCCGCTGGACTTGTTCAGCCATGGCTTCACATCAGTTGGTCTTGCGGCTTATTCCACCGACAATCTGATATGGCTCTATGACGGCAGTTCCAATGAACTGGTATGCATCGACTTTTATTTTAAGGAAAAGACGCGAAATAGGCTTAACATCAGCGATTTCCATCCATCGGAGCTGCTGGCTTGTCAGGAACGGGTGCTGCTGCTGAACAACCCCAATGACGGCATATACCTTTTTGATGCTTTCGGTACGCTGATCAAGAGAATCCCTTTACAGGCAGATAGGATTACCGGATACTCCAAAGGACGGATTGCCTACAGAGTCGTCAATAGGATAGTAGGGGAGTATGACCACATCTCTTTATCGGATTCCCAGAAAGAGTTTGCAGCATGGGATTGTATTGATGCGTTGTGGAATATGGCGATGGCGAAGCTATACTATTTGGACAAGGAGCATCGTTTGACTATCGTTAATTAGGATGAAAAAACTGACCTTTATCGTGCTCGTCTTTCTCTCTGTTTCAGTGCAGGGACAGAAGAATTACGACTTTCGGTATTGGGAGGATTCATTGGTCCGTCTGCGCGAAAATGTGATGTCAGCCCCCCGTGAGGAAGAACGCTATGTCTTAAATGAGGACTTTATGAATCTCTTGGATTTTATTCTGAATCAGAAAAATGCATTTAAGCATCCGTGGGATTCTGCCAAGAATTTTTCCGTGCTTACCTCACCTGATAAATTGTTCAAAATATTCACTTGGTTTGTGCCGAAAGATGACTATACGGTGGAGAATTTCGGTTTTATCCATGTCTATAATGAAGGCCGTAAGAAGTACGTTCTCTATCCGTTGGTGGACAAGCGCAATGTGATTGACTATCCTCGGACCAACATTGGAAACCACAACAAATGGTACGGTGCTGTCTATTATAAGATGGTGATGCTCAAATCGAAAACGAAGAACTACTACACGCTGCTCGGTTGGAACGGCAATGATATGTTCACCAACCAAAAGGTGATTGAGGTGCTTTCGTTCAAGCAGGACGGTTCTCCGGTGTTCGGGGCCAATATTTTCAAAAAATATCCGGAAAAGTCCAATCGTATCATTTTCGACTATGCCAAAAATTCGGTCTTTTCGCTCAAATATGAGAACCAGTCGTACGATGTGAGCACTGGTCGCCGTGATCCGAAAACCCACAAGGTGATCTACGAAACCCACACCAGCGATATGATTATTTTCGACCTCTTAGCTCCGTTGGACGACGCAATGGGAAACATTCCCTCCTTTATGGTGCCAGAGTCGAGCATCAATCAAGGTTTTGTGGAAGATAACGGCAAATGGCTGTTTATTAATAATGTAAAAGGCCGCAATCCCGACAAGGATATGCCCGCCCACAAGCCCAAACCACGCGAATATTACAACCCTTGAAACCTGACCAACTTTACAAACTTGATAAACTTGATAAACTTTACAAACTAAAATCGTACCTTTGCATCCCAAATTTAAGAGTATATGAAGGAATTTGACAACCAGTCCAAACTTGAGATTTTCAATACGTTAACGAAGCAGAAGGAGCATTTTGTTCCGCTGAATCCCGGTCATGTTGGCCTCTATGTCTGCGGACCTACCGTCTATGGCGAGCCGCACCTCGGCCACGCCCGCCCCGCCGTCACCTTCGACCTCGTCTTCCGCTACCTCCAGCATATCGGTTACAAAGTGCGCTATGTCCGCAACATCACCGATGTGGGTCATCTGGAGCACGATGCCGACTCCGGTGAGGATAAAATCGCCAAAAAGGCCCGCCTCGAACAGCTGGAGCCGATGGAAGTGGCGCAGTTTTACATCGACAGCTACCACCGCGCGATGGATGCACTCAACGTGAAACGTCCCTCCATCGAACCCCGCGCCTCCGGCCATATTATGGAACAGATTGACATGGTGCAGCGTATCCTTGATGCCGGCTTCGCCTATATTTCGGAAGGCTCCGTCTATTTTGACGTTGCCAAGTTCGACAAGGAGTTCGGCTACGGGAAGTTGTCGGGCCGCAAACTGGACGAACTGCTGGCCAATACCCGCACCCTCGACGGGCAGGAGGAGAAGCACAACCCCGCTGACTTCGCCCTTTGGAAGAAGGCCGCTCCCGAACACATCATGCGTTGGAGATCTCCGTGGAGCGACGGCTTCCCGGGCTGGCATATCGAATGTACCGCAATGAGCACCAAGTACTTGGGTGAACAGTTCGACATTCACGGCGGCGGAATGGACCTCCTTTTCCCGCACCACGAGTCGGAAGTGTGCCAAAGCACCGTCGCCAACGGCATGGCTTCCGTCAAGTACTGGATGCACAACAATATGATTACCATCAACGGGCAGAAGATGGGCAAATCGTTGGGTAACTTCATTACCCTCAATGAGTTCTTTACTGGAAAACACCAGTTGCTGGAGCAAGCCTACTCGCCGATGACCATTCGCTTCTTCGTCCTGCAGGCACATTATCGCGGCACCCTCGACTTCTCGAACGAAGCTTTACAGGCTGCCGAAAAGGGTATGGCGAAGCTCTATGCCGCCGCCGCACTCCTGCCGAAACTCAAGGCTTCCGACCACTCCGACGAGGACATCACCGCATGGGTGGGCCGCTGCTATGACACGATGAACGATGACCTCAATACGCCGCGTCTCATCGCCGAGCTGTTCGAGGCCGCCCGCATCATCAACTCCGTAAAAGACGGTCGCATCGCCCTCACACAGGAGGATTTGGACGACCTGACGAAGTACTTCGGCATCTTCTTCTATGACATTTTGGGAATGAAAGAGGAGGAAGGCCGCGGCAACTCCGAATACACCGACAAGCTGATGGACCTCATCATTGACATCCGCAAGGACGCCAAGGCCAACAAGAATTGGACGGTCGCTGACCTCATCCGCGACAAGCTGACGGAGATGGGCATCACCCTGAAAGACACGAAAGAGGGCACGACCTACGAACTCAACTAAGCCATGCCTGACCGCTCGCAGCAGCCGCCCGTACAGCAACTGGAGGGTTTCACCCCGCAGCCTCCGCGCCGCATCACCCTCACTAACGGTGTGGTTCTCAGATTCTTTGAGAACCGCTGCCTCGACCTGATACATTTGGTGGTAAGAGTCACTGCGGGAATCCTATACGAACCGCAGAAGCGCGTCGCTGCCTTTACCTATGAGCTCCTTAAGGAGAGCCATCCAACGATGACTTCTGCTGAAATTGACGACTTTTTCGACTACTACGGCGCGACCGTCAGCACGGTGTGTCATTTCGAGTATATGAGCCTCAATGTCCAGGTTCCGAAAAAAAATCTGGACAAGATTCTTCCCGTGCTGGCCGATTTGCTGCGCAGTCCCCGTTTTCAGTCCGACAATCTGGAACGTTACCGGGGAAAAAGCATTCAGGATTTTGAGTATTACGTCCAAAAGACCGATTACCGGGCTTCACAGCGGATGCTGAATGCCTATTTCGGCAAGGATTTTCCGTATGGAAAGATTCTGGAACGCTCTGATATTGAGGCGGTCACACTAGAGCAGATGGTGGCGTACCACAAAAGCACCTGTCATGGCGGTAACATCCGTCTGTTTGTGACGGGCAACCTTGCCGACGACGAGCTTTCAATGGTAGCTAAGATTTTTGAGACGCTGCCGATAGGGGAGAAGGCGCCCTCACTTTCCGACGCGGGCGTACATTTCGAGCCGCGCCGCATTGCCGAAACGTGGGAAAACGCCCTGCAAACATCGATGGTGATGTGCCGCCCGTCGCTGCCGTATCTTGACGAGAGCACGCACAAATACCGTTTTCTGACCACCCTTTTCTGCAACTACTTCGGTTCCAGACTGATGCAAAACCTCCGTGAAACCAACGGCTGCACCTACGGGGTGTCAGGTTCCACCCTCTATTATTCTGCCGGCTCACTCTTTTCCATTGAAAGCGAGGTAAACAATGACAAGGTGGGTGTGGCGCTGGACGAGTGTTTCAGGGAGATGCGGCGCATTTGCGACGAGCCAGTGGGCGACGAAGAGCTGGATCTGGTGCGGAACTATCTGGTGGGCAATTCCTTGCGATCCATCGACGGCACCGTGGCCTACATGCAGACCTATATGCCGTGGGACGACTTCGGCTGCGACAGCACCCGTTTTAGCGACTTCCTACAGGAAATCCGGCAGATTACGGCCGCCGATGTGCAAAACTTGGCGCAACGGCTGTTCAGGCCGGAGGATTTTACGGTGATAACGGTTGGAAATGTGCAATAAATGAATCAGGTGCCTGAGCTTGTCGAAGGCACCACGAATTACGTTTTCTGGGAAAGCCAGAGAAGTGTTAATTCCATCTGTTACTCGCTGCGCCAGCCCGCCCAGAATTTCAACGGCACCAGCCGCGTGGCGAAGCCAACCAGACAGGCGAATAGTCCGCTGATGACCAGCGCTACGACGACGCTCCCGTGAAAGTAATGGGCGAAAAGACCTACCCCAGGAACCACAATCGCCAAAAATAACAGGCATTTCAGGAACGGGATCTCCTTGAGCGGGATACTGATGATACGGAAGGCGATGACCGTCTGGATGCCCGCCATCACGGTCTGCGTGCTGAGGCTGGCCACCGCCGCGCCACACGCATGGTACCGCGGGATCAGAATGAAATTTACCAGCAGGTTCACCACAATGCCGACCACCGCCGACAGGTTCAGCAGCCTCATGCTGCCGTTGGCCGTCAGCAAGGTGCCAAACAGGTAGGTCATGGAGATGGGGATGATGCAGGGGATGAGTATCGAAAAGACGGCCACACTTTCGGTGATGTGCTCGTCATAAAACAGTTCTATGACAGGAGTGCGGAAAAAGAGCAGTACGGTGACAGCTGTCACGGAGAAGAAAAACAGCAAGGAGAAGGCGCTGCGGACAATCTCGCCGATGTATTCCAAGTCTTTCAACATCTTCGAGAAAAGGGGCAGCAGAATGACCGAGAAGAGGTATGCAATCATCACCAGCGCGTCCAGAAGGCGGAAGGCCGTGGCGTAGATGCCGGCCTCGGTGGCGGCAATGCCATCCGGCAGAAGCCGCTCGATCATGACCGCGTCAATACGGTTGTAAAAGGCCATCAGCAGATAGAGCAGCGCAAACGGGAAGCTCTTCTTCAGGATCATCAGGAAGAACGGACGGTCCCAGTGCAGCCTCTGAATGTGCGACTTGCTCAGCACTACCGCCAGTGCCACCGCCGCCGAAAAAGTGTAGGCCGCCGTCTGCGCATATATGAAATGCTCAATGGTGAAGGGTGTGCCCAGCACGTCCGTCCACAGCATGACCCCGCAAATGACAATCATCATCAGACGGTCCAAAACCGACAAGACACTGTCGGTCTTGAACATGAGCAGCGCTGAAACATTGGAACGGAGGTACAGGATAAAGGCGTTCAAAAACTGGTTGATGGCCATCCAGAAAAGCAGCTTGAGGTGCAGGCTGTCGTAACCGATCGCAAGAGCCACCCCGAAAGTGACCAGCAGATAGACAAGCCCCAGCAGTAGTTTCAGCACAATGATGCCCGACAGGTGCTTGGCCAAAAGGTGGGTGTGCTGCGCAATGTTGCGGTTGTTGAAGTTCGTGACGCCCATGTCAAGAACCACATTAAACAGGTAAGTGAAGTTGAAGATGGCAAAATAGAGCCCGTAAGCCGCTGCACCCACCCGGTTTTGCACCGCAACATCCACACCCAAAATCCAGAACGGCTTCACCAGAAGGTTCAGGAAAATGAGGATGGCTATGTTAAAAACGAAATCTTTCTGCTTCACGAAAGATGTAATAGACTGATAATGATTGTTTTAATTGTAGAACTTTGACAATATCAAATTCGCGCAAAATTACAACAAATCTTTCAAAACATCCACTTGATAAACGCCATCCACGATGAACTTGATAAACTTTAAAATGTGATAAACTTTACAAACTAAAATTGTATCTTTGCAGACTTCTTTTTGAAAATAAAAATGATTGTGAAACAACATATTAGCAAATTCTTATTTTTGCTTCTGTTCCTTATTTCTATTGGAAATGTTTCGGCCACGCAGATACTGATTCCGATGGATATGGCGCAGAAAAACCATCTGAAAGCATACGGAATTGCCTATTTCACGGTAGGGAAGGGGATTGACGTGAGCTGGCTGCTGAATTATCGTGGCGGCAGTTTTATGTGCCCTTACGCTGCGGCGGTGGAGGATGAGTGTCTGATTCGCGGCGTCTCCTACGAAGTGATTTCTGACCTTCAAGGCACACAGATTATCAATGAGATCGCTTCGATGGAGAACAATATGGACGAGATCAAGCTGACGAAACTGCCGAAGATCGCCGTCTATTCGCCCAAGAACAAGCTGCCGTGGGACGACGCTGTCACCTTGGTGCTCACCTATGCCGAAATTCCGTACGATGTGGTCTATGACGTGGAGGTGCTGAACGGCGAACTGCCGAAGTACGACTGGCTGCATCTTCACCATGAGGACTTTACGGGCCAATACGGCAAGTTCTGGGGATCCTACCGCAATGCAGTATGGTACAAGTCCGACGTGGCGGAGCAGGAGGCGACAGCCGCACAAATGGGGTACACCAAGGTTTCGCAGATGAAGCTCGCTGTGGCTAAGGCTATCCGCGACTTCGTGGCAGGCGGCGGCTATCTGTTTGCCATGTGTTCCGGCCCCGACAGCTTCGACGTGGCTTTAGCCGCTGAAGGAGTCGATATCTGTGACGTGATGTTCGACGGAGACCCGATGGACCCGCAGGCCCAGCAGAAGCTCGACTACAGCAAGACGTTCGCTTTCACCGACTTCCATATCGTCACCAACCCGTACCAATACGAAATTGCCGATATTGACGTGAAACCCACGTCTGGACGCGAGAAGAACGACTATTTCACTTTGTTCGAGTTCTCCGCCAAGTGGGACCCCGTGCCGACGATGCTGTGTCAGAACCACACTAACGTCGTGCCTGGCTTTATGGGGCAGACGACCGCCTTCGACAAGACCAAAATTAAGCCATATGTGCTGATAATGGGCGAATCCGCAGCATTCAACGAGGCGCGCTACATCCACGGCGAGTACGGCAAAGGGACGTGGACTTTCTACTCCGGCCACGACCCCGAAGACTACCGCCACTTCGTCGGGGACCCGCCGACCGACCTCAACCTGTTCCCGAATTCACCCGGTTACCGCCTGATTCTCAATAATGTGCTGTTCCCCGCTGCCAAGAAGCAGACGCGCAAAACCTAATCTCCCGAACAATGCAGTTTCCTCCGATTTCCGGCGAGGTCGCCACTGATCTTTCCTCCCGAATCCGTTATGCCACCGACGCTTCCGTCTATCGCGAAATGCCTGTGGGTGTAGCGTTTCCTAAAAATGAGGACGACATTGCACAGCTATTGCTTTTTGCCAAAAAAGAGCATATTTCTGTCATTCCTCGCGCCGCAGGGACCTCCCTTGCGGGTCAGGTGGTAGGGAAGGGGCTCGTGATGGATCTCACCCGTCATTTCAACCGGATTCTGGAAATCAACGAAGAGGAACGCTATGCCGTAGTGGAGCCAGGCGTGGTGCGCGACGAACTGAATATGGCCCTTGCCCCCTACGGTCTGTTCTTCGCCCCCGAAACCGCTACCTCCAATCGATGCTGCGTGGGTGGTATGGCAGGCAACAACTCCTGTGGCGCTAATTCGCTGGTTTACGGCAGCACCCGCCAACACGTCCTCGCCATTGAAGCCGTTTTGAGCGACGGCAGCCGCTGTACTTTCGGGAGTCTTACAAAGGAGGAGTTTGACCGGAAATGCGCTCTTCCAACCCTTGAAGGTGAAATCTATCGTTCTGTTTATAGTCTTCTGAATGATAAGGAAGTACAAAACGAAATTGTTCGAGAATTTCCAGATCCCTCGTTGCAACGGCGGAGCATGGGCTATGCCATTGACGAGCTGATTGCCCAGCAGCCTTTTTCCGGTGATGCGGACACCCCCTTCAATTTCTGTACGCTATTAGTGGGGTCCGAAGGTACGCTGGCCGTCACGACGAAACTGAAGCTGAAATTGTCGCCGCTGCCGCCACCGTGCAAGGCGCTGCTGAGTGTGGAGACCCATACGATGGACGACGCGCTGAATGCCAACCTTGTGGCGCTGAAGCACCAGCCGTCGGCAGTGGAACTGATTGACGATTTGATACTTGAGCTGGCAAAGCAGAATATCACGCAGCAGCGGAATCGCTCGTTCATTCAGGGAGAGCCGAAGGCCATCATCGTGGTGGAGGTTTCGGAAAATACGGAAGAGGTGGCGGAACGGAAACTATCGGATATCACCAACGATTTGAAAAACAACGGATTGGGATATTCCTACACGGTGATACGGGGCAGTGATATGCAGAAGGTTTGGGGACTCCGGAAGGCGGGCCTTGGCATCATGTCGAATGCCAAAGGCGACAGCAAGCCGGTGACGGTGGTGGAGGACATTGCCGTTTCGCCCGAAAAGTACGTCAGCTATTTCCATGAATTTGAGGCACTTTTGCAAAAATACGGGCTGCGCTGTGCCTATTACGCCCATATTTCGACGGGGGAGTTGCACAACAAGCCGCTGTTCAATCTGAAACGGGAGGAAGAGGTGGAGAAGTTCCGCGACTTCGCCCGCGAGGCGGCCCTTTTAGTGAAGAAGTACGGGGGCTCTTTGAGCGGCGAACATGGCGATGGCCGTCTGCGCGGGGAATTTTTGCCGCTGATGGTAGGGGAGAGGAACTATCAGTTATTCAAGGAAATAAAAGCTATCTTCGACCCTGACCATATCTTGAATGAGGGCAAAATTGTGGATACGCCTCCGATGAACACCTCCCTCCGCTATTCCGACAATGCGGGGTGTGACGGCAAGTACGAGCTGGCGACGATGTTCGACTTCTCCGACACCGACGGCATCCTCCGCGCTATCGAAAAGTGCAATGGCTCTGGTGATTGCAAGCGGTCTGCCGCCTTCAAGGGGGCGATGTGCCCGTCGTACCAGGTGACAAGGGACGAGAAGGAGGCCACCCGCGCCCGTGCCAACCTGCTGCGGGAGTTTTTGACTCATTCTGAAAAATCTAATCCTTTCGACCACAAGGAGTTATCTGAAGCCTTGGATCTGTGTCTGGCTTGCAAAGCCTGCAAGTCGGAGTGTCCGTCGAACGTCGATATGACCAAGATCCGGGCGGAGTTTCTATACCAGTATTACCGGCAACATCCGGTTCCGTTCCGTAGCTGGGTGATTGCCAACTATCCGATTTTCAATAGGATGGGAATGCTAGTGCCGCACCTTTTCAACTTCTGCTGCACGAACCGCATTCTTTCCACCTTGTTGAAGAAGTTTCTAGGATTTTCCGTACATCGTTCTTTGCCCGAAGTCAGCACCTTCAGCTTGCGGAAATGGGCTAAAAAGAATCTGATACGGCCTGAAAATCCAATAAAAACGGTCTGGTTCTTCATTGATGAGTTCACGGATACGCAGGATGTGGCTATCGGTGTGAAGGCGTTGGAATTGTTGCAGCGACTGAATTACGAGGTGAAAATTGTGGACAATGCCTTTTCGGGACGTACCTTTTTGTCGAAAGGTCGTCTGAAACGGGCAAAGAAAATCGCCGAGAAAAACGTCGCCATGTTTGCCAATCTCATCAGTAACGAAACTCCGTTATTGGGATTGGAGCCTTCTGCAATTCTTTCTTTCAAAGATGAATACAAGGAGTTGGTGAAGGATGAGTTAAAGCTAGCGGCGAAAGAATTATCTACACATTGCTTCCTTATTGATGAGTTCATTGCTGATGAATTTGCCAAGGGGAATATCCGCAAGGAGTTGTTCACGACGGAGCCGAAGCATATTATCTTTCATTCGCATTGTTACCAGAAGGCGTTGTCGAACCCGCAGCGTAGCACTGCAATGATGGAGATACCTATGAACTATTCGGTTACGGAGCTGAAGGACGGTTGTTGCGGGATGGCAGGTGCGTTTGGTTTCGAGAAGGAGCATTACGACTTTTCTGTCAAGGTGGCCAATGTGTCGTTAGTGCCTGCCGTCAATGCCCGCAAGGAGAGCGATGTGATTGCCGCCACGGGCACCAGCTGCCGCCACCAGATCAAGGACACGACGGGCGTTATTGCTCTCCATCCGGTGGAAATTTTGCACGGGGCGCTGATTTAATCCGAAACATTTGAACAATTTGTACGTATGATTGTTATTGTTTGAAATTTTAAACACATAACTATCATGAAAGCATCAAACATTCTTTCTTTGTTAGGCGGCATCGCCGTCGGTGTAATCATCGCCATCCTCTTAGCTCCCGATAGTGGGAAAAATACCCGTGAGAAAATTAATAAAAAATTGAAAGAGAAAGGAATAAATCTTTCCAAAGAGGAACTGGACGAGTTTATCGAAAAGATGAAGAAGCATTTTGGTATCCGCCGCGACGAGGATGTTGTTTTTGAAGAAGCCGACGAAATCTAATCTGAATTCCGATGGAAAACGACGCCAACCAAGAACGCGACGACGTTTACAAGTCGTTGGTTAACAATGTGAAGGATTATGCCGACCTTCAGCTTCAACTATTGAAGCTCAACATTGTGGAGAAGACTTCGCAGATTCTTTCGCTGCTGATTGTCATCATCGCGGGCACCATCCTGCTGATGGCGGCTTTTGTCTATTTCTCCATGATGTTCGTGCTGTGGATGAAGACGTTGACGGGCAGCCTCACCTACGGTTTCCTGATTATCGCCGCCTTCTTCCTGCTTCTGTTCATCCTTTTTGTCCTTTTGCGCAAAAAAATGATTATCAACCCGATTATTAAGAAAATGAGTTCCATTTTGTTCAGTGAACCGGGAGAAACGGAGGTGAACGATGAAGAATAAACGCCAGTCAAAGTATTCGCAACTGTCGAATTTGCAGGATATTGCCTCCGAGAAGGCAAGGTTAAAACGGTTGGTCAAGGCGCAGGGAAGTGCTGTGGAGGCCGACTGGGACGAAGTGTATAGCTTCTGGAGCTTCGTGCCGAAGGTGGCCCGCACCGTTACGTCGGTGGTCCGTCAGGTTCCCCGTGTGTTCAACGCCGTCTCTTTCGTGTTTGACTTGATCGGTCGTAAAAGACGGTAGCTATGAACGGAGATCCGCGCCTGTACGAACTGCTGAAGCAGTTGGACATCGATTTTGAGTACCTTGAGCATCCCGAGGCTCCAACCATCGAGATTGCCAAGCAGTATTGGGCTGGCCACGACGCCCAGCACTGCAAGAATCTCTTTTTCCGCAACCACAAAGGCAACCAGCACTATCTGGTGATCTTGAATTGCGACAGCATGATGGATATCCACGATATTGAGAAAAGGCTTCATCAGGGTAAGTTGAGCTTCGCTTCGGAGCCGCGCCTTGAAAAATATCTGGGGGTGAAGCCTGGCTCAGTCACGCCGTTCGGACTTATCAACGATACGGAACATCACGTTATCGTCTTTCTGGACAGTACGTTGCAGAACGCCGAAAGGCTCAGCTTCCACCCGTGTATCAACACCGCCTCGCTGATGGTGAAACGCACCGACCTGCTAAAGTTCCTTAACCACTGCGGCAACCGCTACGAGTGGATGGATGTGGTGGTGTAGGTTATAGGGTACAGGGTACAGGGTACAGATGTTAGATGTAGAGACGTCATAATATGGCGTCCCTACAGATCCAAATATTTCTGGTACAAAACCTGCAGGAACGCTTTGGCTCTCAAAACGTTCTTTTTGCGTAATGCCTCGTCCGTGAAGGTGTCTTGGTAGAAACTGTTGGTGTTGGCATCGTAGCCGAAAGCACCATCGGGCGTAATCCAACCAATTCCATAATTCGTTTGATAAACAGCAAACTGCGGCGAATATGGATTCAAAATGTCCTTGCTCCATTCAAAGCGGGTGTCGGGAATGTCCAACTGCCGCGCTAACGTGAGCGGCAGGTCGAGGTAGCTGCACAGCTGGTCAACCGTGGTGCCGCAGAACTCCTCCTTCAGTGCGCCGCCGAGCCACAGCATCGGGATGTGCTGGTATCCAGCATCGTAGTAGTTCCATTGCCGGTAGGTGCGGTGACTGTGGTCGGCCACGAGGATGAACAGTGTGTTTTCGTACCAGCCCTCCTGTTTTGCCTGTGCAAAGTACTGTCCAAGACAGTAGTCGGTGTATTGCGCCGAATGGAGGTAGGGGAGCTCTTCCACGTCCCACGCGAGCGGCTCCGTGCGTTGCGGCACGTCGTAGGGCGAGTGCGTGCTGGCGGTGAAGTTGACAGAAAAGAACGGCTCTTTCTCCTTGTTCAATTCTGTAAGATGATGATTGAAAGTGATTTCATCGTAAATGGAGAGCTTGCCGTGCGGGGTGTTGGCCGGATAGGCGTCCTCGTCCACGAGGTGGTCGAAGCCCATCGCCATCAGGTAGGCGCGGAGGTTTCCATAGGTGAGGTCGCCGCCGAAATGGAAGGAAGTGCGGTATTGGCGGGCTTTCAGCGCCTCCGCCAAGCTCGCTAACTTGCCGTATTTCTCGAAGTTGTCGGTGATGGTGACCACCGGCACGGGCGGAAAGCCGCTGATGATGGAGGAGATGCCCTCCTGCGAGCGGTGGCCCGCCGCATACACCTGCGTGAACAGCAGCCCCTCTTTCTCCAACTCCTTGAAACAGGGTGTGATACCCGCTTCGCCCCCCAGACTTTCAATGAGGTCCGCCGACCAACTTTCCAACAAAATGATGACGATATTAGGATGTTCGGTGTTCAGAACTTTGAGGCAGGTGTCTTTTTCACAGAAATAGAGACTGTCGATGATGGCTTCTGCATCTGCCTGTGGCATAAACACGTAGGGATTTCCCTCGCTGGATTTTCCGAACCGCAGCGTGCTTTTCATCAGGTGCCATTGTGTGTTCACGGCGGCATCGTTCAATACTTGGTTCTTGGAAAAATAGGCGCTGCTCTGCGAAATCGGGATTCCTCCGATATGGCCGCGCATCCCGACGAAATTGAGCGGTAAAACAATGATTAGCAATACAAACGGAAGCCATCGGTGGCGAGGCAGTGCCAGAATGTCCGGACGGGCGAACCAGTGGCGGTAGAGCCAGAAATAGAGGATGGTCAGTCCTGCGCCCGCCAGCAGCCCAACGGTGAGCTGGAGCCATGTCGCCGTACGCACCACCTCCATCGGATTGCGCAGGTACGCCCAAATCTTGTAGTTCAGCTTTGTGTCCCACTCCTTGTAAAGGAGGATGTTACCTAATGCGGTGAAAACAAGCACGATGACGACCAGTAGCGTGTAGCCGTCCAAAATCCGTTCGGGCCATTTTTTCTTGAAAAAAAGTTGCAACGAAAGGAATATCAGCGGCAGTGCAAGCATATAGCACGCAGCGGAAAGGTCCAGATGGAAGGCGTGGAAATAAGTGGCGAAAACCTCCGTGAAGGAACTTTTTGCTGCGGCAGAAAAGTTCGCCAACAGAAAAACTGTCCGTTCAAGAACGAAGGCGAGGAAAAGAAAAAGCAGGTATCGGCCAATCCGTCGGGCGTAGCTGATGAGGGAGTTTTTCATGGCAGTTTCGGCTTATTCGGAAAGGCGAGTGAATTCCGCATTTTCGGGGATGGGGTAGGCGTGTCCGTTGTAACGGAGGAAGTACTCGTCCTTCCATTCGATTTCTATGGAATTGATACTCACGCCTTTGATTTTTAGAATATTCCCTTTCCGCTGGTAGGAATGGCGGTTCTTGACGGGCTCGCTCCACTCTTCCACATCGAAGAAGTCGAAATTGGGTTCGGTTCCTGTTCCCTCGTTGTTGCTGATGACTCGCACGCGGCGGCTGGCAATGCCTTTGGCTTTGGCCACGGTTTTCACGTTGTCGTCGTCAAGGTCCATCATCAGGTCGTCGGTGTCGTACGCCACGAAATCGTCCGTCACCTCGGTGTCGGTGGTGTCAGCGGGCATTTCGGTGACGTTCGGGGCGAGTGTGTCTTTTTTGACCGCTGCTTTCTTCGTGCGGACGGGCGTCTCCACAATCTGCACGACCGTGTCAGTGGCGGCCGACTCGGTGTTCGCACGCTGGAAACGGAGCATCTCCAAAGAGGTGTATTTGTCCAGGAAATAGAAGCCGCAGGCAAGCAGGATGCCGATCAGCAGCCCAACGGAGAGCCCCAACCAGAAATGTCCTTTTCGTGCCTGCGTTTTCTCTTCCATGTTAATACTCAATTTGATACTCAATTTGGTATTCGAGGGCGGAAACGGTGCGAAGAACCGTCGGATCCACTTCGTCGCGGCTGTGGTTCTCGATACGGACCACATCGCCGTTGTCGTTGTATTCGTAAACGGAGTAGGAGAGTGCCATTCGGTCTTTGTCGAACTGGGTGATTTTCACGCAGTTGTCGCCGTCGTAGGTGTATTGGGTCAGACGGAAGATGTCGAGGTTTTCCTCCTCCATCTCCACATTATGCCCCTGTTCGTCGTAGCGGTAGTAGGCCTTGGCAATCAGCTTCCCGTCGAAGTTGTACATCAGCTCCTTGGTTTTGTTGCCCTGTTCGTCGTAGGCATAAACGAAGGTGCGGCTGTCGTGCTCCTGCGGTTCTTCGCGGAGACGTTTGGCAAGGCGGCCGTTCTCGTCGTACTCGTCGGTGGTGCGGTAGAGTACATTGCCGTCCTCATCGTACTCGGTCGTTTTGGTGACATGGCCGGCGCCGTCGTATTCATAAGCTTTTTCGGTGCAGACGAACTCCTCTTCGTCGTAGGCGTCCTCGCGGACGAGGCGGCCGTCCTCATAGACATAGACGGTGGCGTACTCGGGCGAACCTTCGCCG
>JAGCXN010000010.1 GCA_017961265.1 Bacteroidales bacterium
ATGTTGATGAGCTTGACGCCCTGCGTGGCGCGGCCGAGGATGCGCAGCTGGTTGACGTGCAGACGGATGGCGAGGCCGGAGCGGTTGATGATCATCAGATCGTCTTCGTCCGTCACCTTCTTGAGGGCGACGAGGCCGCCGGTCTTGTCGGTGATGTTGAGGGTCTTCACGCCCTTGCCGCCACGGTTGGTGATGCGGTAGTCGTCGATGAGGGAACGTTTGCCGAAGCCCTTTTCAGAAACCACCAGCACGTTGCCACCGTCTTCGTCCATGCAGACCATGCCAACCACGTAGTCGTTGTCGTCGGCGAGGGTGATGCCGCGTACGCCGGAGGCGCTGCGGCCCACGGGACGAACATTTGACTCGTTAAAACGGACGCACTTTCCGGAGTGCAGGGCCAGCATAATCTCGCTGTTGCCGTTGGTGAGGGTGGCCTCCAAGAGGTGGTCGTCCTCACGGATAATGATGGCGTTGATACCGTTGGTTCTCGGACGGGAGTAAGCCTCGAGGGTGGTTTTCTTCACGATACCCTTCTCCGTGCAGAGGATGACGTAATGGTTGTCGCAGAACTCCTTGTCGGTGAGGTCTTTGACGTTGATAACCGCCTTGATCTTGTCATCGGGTTCAAGGTTGAGCAGGTTCTGGACGGCACGTCCCTTGAAGGTCTTGGGACCTTCGGGAATTTCGAACACTCGGAGCCAGAAGCAGCGTCCTTTTTCGGTGAAGAAAAGAAGGTAGTTGTGGTTGGTGGCGATATAGAGCTGCTCGATGAAGTCGTTGTCGCGGGAACTGCTGCCCTTGGAGCCGCGGCCGCCGCGATTCTGGGCGCGGTATTCGGTGAGCGGGGTGCGCTTCACGTAGCCGAGATGCGAGATGGTGATGGCCATGTCGGTGTCGGCAATCGTATCCTCGATGCGGAATTCGGAGGCCATGTATTCGATGTGGGAGCGGCGTTCGTCGCCATATTTCTCCTTCAGTTCGGTCAGTTCGTCCTTGATGACCTGCATCTGGAGCTCGTAGCTGCCGAGGATGTCTTCCAAGTGGTGGATGAGCTTCATCAGCTCGTCGTACTCGTTCTGGAGGCGTTCGCGTTCCAAGCCGACCAGCTGGCGGAGACGCATCTCGACGATGGCGCGTGCCTGCACGTCGGAGAAGCCCCAACGTTCCATCAGAGTGGCGCGGGCGTCGTCCACGCTCTTGGAGGCGCGGATTACAGCAATGATCTCGTCAATGATGTCGAGGGCTTTCAGAAGGCCTTCGAGGATGTGGGCGCGTTCCTGGGCTTTCTTCAGTTCGAACTGCGTGCGGCGGACAATGATCTCGTGGCGGTGCTTGACGTAGCACTCGATGAGTTCCTTGAGGTTGAGTGTCTGCGGACGGCCGTTTACCAACGCCACATTATTGATACTGAAAGATGTTTGGAGTGCGGTGTACTGGTAGAGTTTGTTGAGCACGACCTTCGGCATGGCGTCCTTTTTCAGGTCATAGACGATGCGTGTGCCATTGGCTTTGTTGCAGAGGTCTTCGATGTTGGCGATGCCGTCAAGCTTGCCCTCCTTCACCAGTTCGGCGGTGCGGTGGATCAGTTCGGAAGGTCCGACCATGTAGGGGAGGGAGGTGACGATGATGCGGTTTTTGCCGTGTTCCTCCTCGATGGTTGCGTCGGCGCGCATGATGATACGTCCGCGGCCCGTCTCGAAAGCGTTGCGCACGCCCTCATAGCCGTAGATGGTGCAGCCCGACGGGAAGTCGGGGGCCTTGATGTACTGCATCAGCTCGCTGACGGTGATGTCGTTGTTATCGATATAGGCGATGATGCCGTCGCAGACCTCGCCGAGGTTGTGGGGTGCCATGTTGGTGGCCATACCTACGGCGATACCGGCGGAGCCATTGACCAGCAGGGCAGGGATTTTGGCGGGGAGGACGGTCGGTTCCTCGAACTCCTCACTGAAGTTGGGACGCATATCGACGGTGTCCTTCTCGATGCTGTCGAGCATCTCTTCGGCGCACTTGCGGAGGCGCGCCTCGGTATAACGCATGGCGGCGGGGGAGTCGCCATCAACGGAGCCGAAGTTACCCTGCCCGTCGATGAAAGGGCAGCGCAGCGACCACGGCTGGGCCATGCGAACCATGGCGTCGTAAACAGCGGTATCGCCGTGCGGGTGGTACTTACCGAGTACCTCACCCACGATACGCGCCGACTTCTTGTGCGGCTTGCCGGCGGTGATGCCCTGTTCCCACATGGCGTATAATATACGGCGTTGCACCGGCTTCATGCCGTCGCGTGCGTCGGGTAGTGCGCGGGCCACAATCACCGACATCGAATAGTCGATGTAGGCCGTCTTCATCTGGTTTTCAATATTGACTTGAATGATTCTTTCGCCTTCTGTCATTGCTATTTTTTCTTTTTTGAATTATTTTATGATTAATGGTTTGATTATCAATAATATATGATGTTTGTAATAGATTGCGAAAATACAAAAAAAATGGGCATCTTCGTCAAAAATGCCCATTTTTTTTGAAAAAATATTTTGCTGATATCCTATCGTGAAAAAATCATCCCTGTCTAAAACGGTCTAAAAAGAGGCGGAAATGAAATTTTATAAAGATAAGGTTTTTGCAGAATTTATTTTTTGATGACTTTTCCGGTATAGACATGCTCGTCGTTGAAGACGGAAAGGATGTAGGCTCCGGACGCCAGCGACTTGACATTCAGTGTGTATTCTGCTTCGCCACCCGTGATGTTGCGGCTGAGAATCTTGTTGCCGTTGAGGTCGAACAAAGCGA
This sequence comes from Bacteroidales bacterium, assembly GCA_017961265.1. Classification (GTDB taxonomy): domain Bacteria; phylum Bacteroidota; class Bacteroidia; order Bacteroidales; family WCHB1-69; genus UBA1756. The sequence continues at coordinate 2,788 of JAGCXN010000010.1, forward strand.
TGGTGTAACCGCTATTGTTGTCGGGAAGGACGATGTTCACCTTTTCAGAGGCAGGGTTCGGATAGACACAGAGGCTGCCGATGCCGTTGGCTTCGATAGCAAGCGGTCCCATTTCGCCGTCCATCGGGAACTTGACGTAGTCGATGGCTGCCACGCCGGAATTGCCGCCGTAAGCGCCGCAGTAGTATTCGAATTTCAGGGTATGCGAGCCGGCGCTGATGGGGAAGGAGGCGCGGCTCCAAGAGGTGTTGCTGCTGAGGCTTTCCACAACGTTCCCGTCAATGTAGAAGCGGAATTCGTTGCTGCCGTACCAGCCACTGCCTGCGGTAAAGCGGCGGTAGAAGGAGATGGAGTCATTGGCAACTGCGTGGATGGCAAGCGTCATAGTGGAACTGTTGCCGTAGCTCATACTACTCTTGGAAACAGCACAGTAGGTGCCTTCAAACGGGCTGGAGTTGGTGACTGTCCAAGCTTTGTTGCCAGTGGATACCCACGGGAATTTGGTCAAGTCGCCGGTCTCAAAGTCTTCAACGCATTGTCCGACCATAATATAGACAGTGTCAGTGAAGGAGTAGGCACCAGCATAAATGTCGTGGATGAAGGGGATGATGTACGGCTCCGGTACGTTTTCGCCAATCTGGATGGTGAATTCGGAAACCATGTTATCGCCTGCGGGAATATCGCCCAAACTGAGGTCGTCAACGGCGATAGTGACACCGGTGCAGGCGGTGCGCAGGTGTGAGAAGGTTCCGATGGCATTGGCGTGGCCCGTGTTGCGGGTGGTGATGCGCAGTGTAGCGGTCTCACCCGGGTTGATTGTGCCGTTGTTGTTGCCCTGTGCTTCACTAGCTATTGCATTGACGTTACCCAACACGGGGGCATTGAGGGTCAGGTTGTAGTTGGTCGTCGTGGTCTGGTTCCCGTTGAAGGTGGTGGTGACGGTGAAGGGCACGACGGTGCGGTCTGCGATATTGTCAGCGATGGACAATCCGAAGCCGCCGTTGAACACCTGCTGTGCATCGTGGGCTAACGCGGCAGTGGAAATACTGTTGTTGGTGATGGTCACATCAGTGGTGTTGGTGGTGGCGATGGTGGCCGTGATGTTGTTGGCATCGTCCACACCGAGGTTGTGGAGGGTGGCGTCAAGGGTGACGAAAGCACCGTAGTTGGCTTGCTGTCCCTCCGTCACGTGCAGGTCAGTGGTGACTACGTATGGTCCTTCGGGCACGATGGCCGTCACAATCTTGAAGTAGGGCTGGTAGTTCTGTGCGGTGATAGCCACCTCGTAGGTGTTGCTTGACAAAACGGGGTCGAACTGGAGGGTGGCGTTGCCGGTGGCATCGGCGGAGGTGGCGGCGATAACTTCACCGTTTTCGGTCAGTGCCACGTAGGCATACGGTACTGCGGTGATCTGCATGGTAGTAGCCCCGCTCACCATCGCATCGGGCACGATGGGGTTCATCTCCTCTGCTTGTGAGAGCCACGGCAGGATGGACGGGTCGCCCATAATATGGTAAATCTCCCAATAATAGAGTTTGTAACTGGAAGATGAGGATTCAACGGCCAGATTACCGCCCTGAATGATGGAACCGCCCGTCACGTACCAGTCGGAGAAATCCTCGCCGTGCGTGTGGAACAGACGGTCGTAGGCACCGAGGTGGGTGGCGTCGTAAGTGGCATTGGCGTTGATGGAGGAACGCACGCCCACAGACCAGTAGAAGTCTTCGTCCCAGAGGGTACTGTTGGACCCGCCGATGTAGGCCACAGCCCCTTTCTTGGCTGTACGCGTGATGGCCTCACCAAAGCACTCATCCACATCGAACTTGTTGGAGAGACAGCAGTTGCCAATCATAAAGCAGTAGCGGTCAGCATTCGTCAGGGCAGGAATGTGGTTGGTTTCAAATACGGGGTCGGCCCAGCCGGCTTCGCTGCAGTGTGCCGTGTAGTTGGCATAGCCCACACCCGCACCAATATCGGAACGAATCTGTGCAGCCTGGTTGCTGCTGTTGTACAAGTAAAGATGCACATTGGAAAATCCGTAGGCTGTATTGACGTAGTTGTTGGAGAGGTAGTTGATCTGCCCGTTAGCATGGGTCGGACCGTAGCTCCCGTCGGTGCCCGCAACGAGGACTGCATCGTCCAAATAGGAAGGATCGGGCATCGTATATTGCTCATATTGCATCGTCTTTTCCAAGAGATTGGCCAGATGGGTGGCGTTCTGGGCGGAAAAACGGCCGTAGTAGCAGTCCGGGAAGTTGTCGCCGCTGGTCCAAGTGAAGTAGTAGAGGTCAGTTTTGTGGTTTTCGCCGGAAACTTGCGTATTGAAAACCGGAATCTGGGCGATGTCACCGACCAGAAGGACGTAGGTCGGGGCGGGGTTGGCTTCCGTGGCGTTGGTGTATTGCGCCTTGATAAAGTTAGAGATGGAGGTGGTCGTCGTGCCCACCTCGCTCTGGTCGGTATAGACGATTTCCACCATCAGTCCCTGACGTTTCTTCCAGGTGACGAACTCGTCCAGCTGGTCACGGAACATGCTGTTGGCCACAATCAAATACTTGATGGGACGGTCGAAGGTGCTTTCGCGGCTTTCGGAATGGATGGGGTTGATGACGCGCGACTGGAGGCCGTTGAAGACGGCGTTGCCGTGGAGGTTCTTCATCTGGTAGGTGCCAGGAATGTCAGCGTTCTCGAAGGAAAATTCCACCGTGACATCCTCATAAATACGGTAGGTGTTGGTCACAGGGTTGTACTGCACCGGCGAGAAATAGACGGTGGCGATGTTGATGTTACGCATGATGCCGGACTTTTCCACGGTGATGAGGTCGCGGTGATAGAAGGCATCGGTGCGGTATGTTTCCGCGTCTTTCACAAACTCCACAGGGCCGGTGTACGACTTGGTGTAGGAGGGCTGAGCCGGGAACAGCGGGTGCTGGATGCCCAATTCTGCAGCAGTGAAATCACTATAGCGGGAGGAACGGATGTTGTAGGAAATACCGTCACAAAGCGGAATTTCCAGCATCTTGACCATCACTGGAACCTGCGGCTGCCCCACCTCTGTGGCGAGATGGTAGTCATCCATCGTGATCCGACTGAACGCGCCGTCATCGGTTGTCACATCCATCGTGCTGATGTTGCCGGCATTGAAGTGGACCACCACCTTGTTAAAGCTGTTTTCCACCACACGGTAGTTGTTCTGCGCCATCAGCATTCCAAAGCCAAGGCACATAATTGCAAAAAAGGTAAAGATTTTTTTCATTGAAATATTTTTTAATGATTTTTCCTAAAAAAACAGGCGGCAAAACTACGATTTTTTCTCCATTGTATTTGCACAATTCCCTTAAAAAAGTCTGTGATGGAATAGTTTTTTTTATTCGTTAGTCTTTGACACAGCGGACGGAGTAGCCTGCACCCAATGAGGCAGTACTTCTATCTACATTGTCGTTCTCGGAGCAAAAACAACGGCGATAGCTGTTGTTGCCGCTGTCATACGTGGCTGTCCAAAAAAATCCCCATGTTCCCAGTGGCCTATAGTCATAATCAAAATTTGCATCGCCGGCCGGCAATGCGGAAAAGCCTGTAGCATTGTTTTCCGACAGATTGTATCCTATGTCACATTTGTCGTATGCTTTACTCCAGTCCGTTTGTGCCGCTAAGGCTTTGGCAATAGCGAATTCAGCACGTTGACAACACATCTTTTTGTCTTTGCTTACGTAATCTGTGAGTTCGGTCCATTCAGCGTCACTTGGAACATGCCACCCGTTAGGACAGATACCTTGTACTCCACTGGGATTGCTTTCACTGCCATTTCCATCCCGTATAATAGCTGGCCAACTGTAAAGCCAACCGAATTTGTCCACATTGCGGTTTACATTTTGAGGTGCCCATCGGTAGGCGGAATCAATATGAAGATGGTAATCCTCAGCCGAGAGGGTCGTTAGTGGAATCTCTGTCCCATCTGCGTAGCGGGTCGTTTTAATATTTTGTATAGTCCATATCTGTTCGCCAATCTGTACACCATCATAGTGGTTACCATCAATGTCGGTAACAGCATCTTTTATTATCTTGTAGGTGCCCTTTTGATGCTTGCTTTTTTCACAAGATGTAAAGCAGGTCAAAAAGACAACAGCGAATGCCAATAAAATTGTTATAGAATAGGGGCTGTTTCTCATTGCTTTCAGATTTTAATGAAGAAAGGGTATTATTTTTTATTATTTGATAGAAAAACAGAGAGACTGTCCAGACGGACAGTCTCTCTTGGATTTTCTGTTTAGCAAAGTTCGTGGATTACGAGGCCGGAGCGGAGTTTCGGTTCGAACCAGGTGGTCTTCGGGGGCATGATGTTGCCGGTGTCGGCAATGTCGATGATCTG
>JAGCXN010000011.1 GCA_017961265.1 Bacteroidales bacterium
AAATTTCAAATTACCTGTACCGTTCAATAAGTATCCGTACGTCCTCTATTTCAGAAAGAGACGGATGGATATTGAGAAACCGTGTATGGTCTTCGTAATTAATCAGCAGGGCGTTGGAGAGATAGTTGCGGCCTGTGGCGTGATTGCCGGAAATGTAATAAAGGGCTGCCAAAAGATAGGGGATGGAGAGTGCCATTTCTTCATTGTCAAGATAATTGTTGAGCAGTTCGATGCCCAACGGCAGGATTTCCTCCTTGTTCTCTACATTACAGCAGAAAACCGTGAAGAAATAGAGGAATTCCTCCTTGTTTTCAATCTGTTCGATGGTCAGTTGGAATAGTTCCTTGAGTTTTTCTGCCTGTTCGTCCTTCTCGTAAAAATGGAGAATGTCAAAAAGCAGTTCGATGCTGCGGGGTTCGAGGGAGACGGTCTGACGGATGAAGTCTTCGGCTTCGTCGCCGCGTCCGGTCTCCTGAAGGATAGTGATGATACCCAGCAGGGCGTCGGTAGTGTCGGAGTTGAGGATGAGGGCCTGATGGTAGGCGTCGAGTGCTTGCTCGAAATCGTTCATCGAGTAGTAGCAGTCGCCGATGCCGCTCATGGCGTGGAAGTCCTGGTCATCAAGACGCAGCGTCTCCTCGTAGTAGTGGAGGGCGTTGGTGTAATCGCCCATCTCGAAGTAAGCGTTCCCGATGTTGAAATAGGCGGTGGAAGCCTCCTCGTCCAAACTGATGGCGTTGAGGTAAGCGTCGATGGCCTTCGGGAACTCCCGTTTCCAGCTGTAGGCGAGACCGAGGGCGAACCAGCTGGCCTTGCTCAGCGGATATTCATCTGTTAGCTGACGGAAGAATGCGACAGCATCGTCATATTTGCTGTTTTCTTCAAAAATATAGGAAAGTGTAAAAAGCTGCTCCTCAATGAGCTCGTCGTTTTGCATGGCGGTGCGCAGGAGGGTGATCCCGCGGTCGTAAAAGCCTTGCCGCACATATTCGCCCGCCAACATCAGATTGATTTCGGGCTCGTCGGGGGCAAGACGGTGCGCCTTTTTCAGGAGGGGGAAGGTCTGATCGTCGGCACCGGCGAGCTTGCTAAGAAACGCCTTCTCCAGATAGATTTCTGCTGCCGGCGCGAACTCCCGCTCAATACGGTCGAGCTCCTTTCCAGCCGATTCCAACTTCAACTCCATCATCAATTTGCGTACCTTCAATAGTCTGAAAACCAGTGATGTGGGAAATAGACGGAGGGCATAGTTCAGCGCCTTTGTGGCTGTCTTGAAGTCCATCTGCCCAATCAGCGACTCAATGATGACCTCCATGTCTTCGTCTTCTATGTACCGCATTTCACCCGTATGAAGCATCTCCCTGAAATTGTCCACCAAGCGTGTCACTTCATCGTCCGTGTATTCCTCGTTCTCTTCCATTTACAATATTATAAAATAGGGCGCAAAATTACAAAATTCCATCTGATATTTTTAGTTCTTTTCGTTGAAAAAATACTAACAAATGTTCAATTTTGTGAATTTGTTCAAGCTTTGTAAAATTTCCAAAATAAAAGTGTATCTTTGCCGCGGAAAATGTAACCTGTTATGAAAAAAATATTTACGCTTTTAATGACGATAGCTATTACCACGATGTTTTTTGGACAAATTGAAACAAAGCCTCTCTATGCTTTGGATGAGCCCGTTTTTTTGGATCAAAGAACTGACTGGTTCGGTTACACCTCGTCAGAGTTCTACACCACTTATTCTCAAGGTGACATTTATTTTGTTACGTTTCCCGCTGTTGGTGCCGTTCCTTCCAATGCTACGATTGATAAAGTCTGCTTCGGTTGGCAGGCCACGGGTGGCACTGACAATTTCGACCCGAACTTCAATATTGTCATCTATGTTGGCGGTAACACCGACTGGCTTGACACCAATCCCGATCTGAATGCCAATGCGAACTGGTACACCGAAGATATGGGCAATATGGGCAGCCGCGTTTACGAACAGACTGTTGACGCTTCCTCCATCACTTCATGCGGTATCGTTATTGTTGACCTCACCACTCCTTTCAGCATCGCAAGTGCCAATGGACAGCAGATCTGGGTTGGTATTGAATGTCTGGGCAATACCTGCGGCTTTATCGGAAACATGGACAACCCGAATGTGAACTACGACTGGAGAATAAATCTTCATAAATATTCGGTACTTGCCACTGCTGTTGACCGTATGGCTCCTCTGCTCTATTACACGGATGTCAGCCACACCTCCATTCATGCTGCCAAAGCTTGCCTCGGCGTTTATGTGAACGACGGGCAGAGCTATCAGCCGAAGAGCGACTTCCTTTCTGAAATCTATAATTATAATCCTGAAGATGAGGATACATATCCCGAGGATATCAATTGGCTGACGATATATGAATCCACTGATTCCCTCTATTTCTATGGTGGCGTTTACAATAGGGGGTGTGATTCTGCATACGGAATGTATTATCTTGACCTCTATGCTCAAGATGAAATTAGTGATGAACGCGTGGTTTTCATTCCCCATACTCCAATCTTTGAATCGGATAGTTCTTTTGGTGTAAACGACAGATTCCTATACGGTCCTGTTGCTCTTATGGCAGTGGAGGATATAGCTGCAACAGGCCTCACATATCCTTTTTTGTTATGCTTTGATGTTTCGTATGAATCTGCTTATGGTTATGATGGACTTGACCCCGTCCTTGTTAATAATTTAAATTGTATCACAGTAGCTGATTATGATGTGATTGTTGACGATTGGGGGGATTGGCCGCCTTATACCGGTATCACCGAGAATACCAATACTTTGACCGTCTCCCCCAATCCAGCCAGCACATATATCAGAGTTGAGAATGCAGCCAATGCCATGATTTCTGTGTATAATATCGCTGGTCAGGAAGTGCTGTCCCATAAATCAGCAGAAACGAACCAGGTCCTCAATGTCAGTGATCTTAATGAAGGCATATACATCGTCCGCATTGTCAATGGCAATGAAGTTTCAACTGCTAAAGTCAGCATCGTGAGATAATTTGACGAACTTGCTATCTCTTACCTTTTACGTAACCTCCTCCCTTAGCCGCCAAAATATGACGGCTCTACTTATAAACTTGACGAACCTGCTGCCGGATAAACTATTTTGTTGTATCTTTGCCGCTTCATTCAGAATTGCTTACAATGGACGAGAATAAGAAGGAAAATACTGTGAATCAAAATAATAACGGTAACCAAAAATTCAATAATAACAATAGGAAGCGTCACGATAACCGCAATCGTAACCGAAACGGGCAGCGTCCCGACCGTCAGAACGGCCAGCGTGAGCCCGAACGTCAGGAAGAAGCGGAGGAAAAACTTCGTAAGGAGGCTGCGGAAAAGCAGCTGAAGACAGACGAAGAGGCGGCCACAGTTGCTGCCGAGGCAGAGGATAACCTTTCCGACGACATCCCGGATGACGGGGTGGACGACAACCTGTCGGCGGAGGAAATGGCCGCCATCATGAAGGAGCACCACAAGAAGCCCGAACGCCACTTCAAGGAGGACGAGTCATCTGCCGCCGCCGTACCCGCCGAAAACCTTGACGAGTACCTTGACATGGACATCCGCACGCCTATCAGTGCTGAGACCAAGAGAATTGCTGCCAATCCGTTCCTTACACGCGGGCTCCGTGACGTGCCCGACCCCGAAGAAATTCACTCCAGCGAATATTCCGATACCGCCTGCAAGCTCTCCACCCACAACTGGATGGAAGGGTTGGATATCACCACCGACTACCTCGACTGCCCTATTGCGGAGGTGCGTTTCAAGAACAGCCATAAGGACTTCTACCTTCTCCCACAGGAAGGCGTGTTCCATGTGGGTGACATCGTCGCTGTGGAGGCTGCTCCCGGGCACGACATTGGTATCATCTCCATGCTCGGCAAGAATGTCTATCGTCAGCTCGCCCATAAGCGCGTGAAGGTGGAGGATGTGAAGAAAAAACTCTACCGTACCGCTCGCTACTCTGATATTGAGAAGTGGATTTCCACAGTGAATCAGGAACATACAACGATGCTTTCCTCCCGCTACATTGCATGGGATCTCGGTCTGAAAATGAAGGTCAACGATGTGGAGTATCAGGGCGACGGTACGAAAGCCATCTTCTATTACTCCGCCGAGGACCGCGTCGATTTCCGTGAGCTGATCAAGATTCTGGCGGAGCAGTTCCGCATCCGTATCGAAATGCGGCAGATCGGCGTGCGTCAGGAGGCTGGCCGTCTTGGCGGTATCGGCACCTGCGGGCGCGAACTCTGCTGCGCCTCTTGGCTTACCAACTTCCAGTCGGTTTCAACCTCGTCTGCCCGTACCCAGCAGCTGTCGCTCAATCCGCAGAAGCTCGCCGGACAGTGCGGAAAACTCAAGTGCTGCCTCAACTTCGAGCAGGCCACCTATCAGGAGGAACTGAAAGGATTCCCTGCACCCAACATCAAACTCAAGTTCAAGAAGGGGAACGCCCACTACAACAAGATCGATATTTTTAAGAAAATCGTTTGGTACAACTACTATGGCGACAATACGATTTTCGCCCTGCCGCTCGACAAAGTGAACGAGATTATTGAAATGAATAAGAAGAACCAATTCCCCGAAACGATGGAGGAATTTGCCATCGTCAACCAGAAGAAGGTGGATGAGGTGAAATATAGTCTCGATGAGCTGAAAAATATTGAGGATAAGTAAGATGAAACGATTTCTGCTAATCCTATCCGCTGCACTGATGCTGTTCGCGACTTCCTGTAGGCGTGGTGTTTTTTATGAGGAAATTCTCCCCGTAAAGAACGAGACGTGGAGTCTGAACGACACGCTTCATTTTGCTTTTGACATCACCGATACGTTGCAATACTATACTATTTACATGGACATCCGCAACAGCATTGACTTTGAGACGCGGAATCTTTATCTGTTCATGGACACTGAAGACCCGCACGGGACGAAGAGCCGCGACACGCTCGAGTTCCTGCTCGCCGATGCACATGGCAATTGGGTAGGGAAGGGGACAGGAAGGCTCAAAGATTACCAGTATCTTTTTTATCCTAAAGTAAGATTTCCGTACTCAGGGACTTACAAGTTCTCTTTTGTGCAGGCTATGCGTACGGAGAGGTTGGAGGGAGTTGCCAATTTCGGTATAACCCTCTACTATTTCGACGAGAATCGTTTCCGCAGATAGCGTGGATTGTATCTGTCCGATTCTGAAATTTTTATGTATTTTTGCAGCCCTAAAATAAAGAACGTAAAGTTATGACTGAAAACGACTTATTGCAGAAATTAGAGGATATTCACCAGCGTTGGCTCCAAATCGGGGAGGAAATCACCCAGCCCGATGTGGTGTCGGATATGAAACGCTTCATCAAGCTGAACAAGGATTACAAGGACCTTCAGGCTGTGGTCGATGCCTACAAGAAATACAAGAACATTATCGGTAACATTGCCAACGCCAAGGACGTGATTGCCAATGAGAAAGACGAGGATTTCCGGGCGATGGCAAAGGAGGAATTGGACGGGCTTCTGGTGGAAAAGGATAAGACGGAGGAGGACATCCGTCTGCTTCTGCTGCCGAAGGACCCGCAGGACGGCAAGAACGCGCAGGTGGAAATCCGTGCCGGCACGGGCGGTGACGAAGCCAGCATCTTCGCCGGCGACCTGTTCCGCATGTACCAGCATTTCTGCGACCGCAAGGGTTGGAAAATCGAAATCATCTCCATGACCGAGGGCACTGTCGGCGGCTACAAGGAAATCGTCTTCCTCGTCTCCGGCGAGGGCGTGTACGGCCTGATGAAGTACGAGTCGGGCGTGCACCGCGTGCAGCGTGTGCCGCAGACCGAGCAGCAAGGGCGTGTCCACACCTCCGCCGCCTCCGTGGTGGTGCTGCCCGAAGCCGACGAGTTTGATGTAGAACTGAAAATGAGTGATATACGTAAGGATACCTATTGCGCCTCCGGTCCCGGCGGTCAGTGCGTCAACACCACCTATTCCGCCGTGCGCCTCACGCACATTCCCAGCGGCATCGTGGTCGCCATCCAGGACGAAAAGAATCAGATCCGCAACCTTGAGAAGGCCATGAGCGTGCTGCGTACCCGTCTGTTCGAGCGTGAGTACCAGAAATATCTCGACGAAATCGCCTCCAAGCGCAAGACGATGGTCTCTACCGGCGACCGTTCCGCCAAGATCCGCACGTACAACTACCCCCAGAACCGCGTCACCGACCACCGCATCAATCTCACGATGTACAACCTTATCGGTTTTATGAACGGTGATATCGAAGAAACCATTGAGGCTCTGCAAGTGGCCGAAAATGCTGAGAGACTCAAGGAAGCTTACGCGTAAATTTAATGTTCTATCTATGCCAAAAAAATGCAGAATAGATGATTTTTTTGCATAGGAATTTTTCTTTGTTTAACTTTTGTTAATAAATTTATTTATTTGTAAATAAATATTTTACGAATAAATTGTAGGGAAATTATTGCCTTCTAATAAAAAAGGTGTAATTTTGCCGCTTGTTTATTTTACGATAATAATAGGCTAAATTGCAATGAATAAATTATTTACGGTTTTATTAGTGCTGGGGATGTTTGTCTTTTTCCAGACAAAAACGGTCGTTTATGCCCAGCACACAATTTCAGGCGTGGTTTTGGGCGTTGAGCATGTTCCTGCAGATGATGATGACGAGGAGACAGTTACAGAAATGCCGATGCCTGCAGCACTTGTGATTCTTCCGAAAAGTGGCGCGCAGACGATATCCGACAACAATGGCCGTTTCACCATCCAGACCAATGAGGACACGTGTGTGATTGTAGTGTCCTATACATTTTATGAAACCTACACGGACACCATCATTTTCCATAACAACAAGAATGTGAAGCTGACCGTACGTTTGGAAAGTGCGGTGAACAAGATAGGGGAGGTGTCCATTACAGAGCACCGCATTGAGAAGAACACCATCAATGCGACCATCTCCATACACAAGATTTCGCCCAAGACGGCTGAAAACATGGTAATTACCAATTCTTCGGAGCTGCTGAACAAGGTGCCCGGGTTGGTCATTGTGAACGACGAGCCGCAGATCCGTGGCGGCAGCGGTTTCAGTTCCGGTATGGGCAGCCGCGTGATGATCCTGTTGGACAACATGCCGCTGTTGCGTCCCGATGCGGGCCGTCCGATGTGGAACTTCATCCCGATGGAGGATGTCTCGGAAATCGAGGTCACCAAGGGGGCCGCTTCCGTGGTGTACGGTTCATCCGCATTGACGGGTGCCATCAACGTGCATACGGCCTACGCCACAAAAAAGCCGCGCACGAAAGTCACTCTTTTCAGTGGCATTTATGACTCTCCCTCGGCCAAATACAAAAAAAGCTGGGATCTGGTGAACCCGTTGAAGTGGGGCGCTTCCTTCTCCCATGCCCGCATCATCAAGAATGATTTCGACCTCGTATTAGGCGGCGAATATTTCGACGACCAGAGCTATGTGGGCCCTGAATACCCCATCAAGAACGGCTATAGCCACGAGGGAAAATATGAGAGACGCGCCCGTTTCAACTTCGGTATGCGCTACCGTCCGTCGAAAGTCCGCGGCCTGTTCGCCTCTTTGAACGGCAACTTCATGTACTCCGACGAGGCGCAGTCCTTCTTCTGGTACGACTGCGACACCAACATGTACCGCACCTACAAAGGTTCATTGACCGCCACTACCGACTACATGTTCTATGTGGATCCGGTGATTGGCTATGTCTCCAAAGGTTCCTCCTATAGGCTTCAAAACCGTATCTTATACAGTAACAACGCAGAACGTTCTGGCGCACAGTCAGCAAAGTCACTGATGGTCTATAATGAATTCAAGTATTTAAAAACAATCCGTCGAATCGGACTCAGTATTGAGGCGGGTGCCCTGAACAACTATTCCCGTTCTTTCGGACGCGTTTTCAGCGGCAACAACTACGACACGCTTCCGGCACTGGTGACTTGCGAGAACTTCGCCGCCTACGTGCAGTTGGAGGAAAAAATCCCGCAGGCCAAAGGTCTGACCATTGTGGGCGGTGCCCGTTTTGAAGGTTTTTATGCCGATAAGAAATTCGATTGTGCTCCTATCTTCCGTTTTGGTGTCAACTATCAGATACCTAGAGCGTTCACTTCGTTCCGCGCCTCCATCGGACAAGGTTACCGCTATCCGACCATCGGTGAAAAGTACATTTCCATCTCCGTGGGAAGTTATGGCTTCTATCCCAATCCCGAACTGAGACCTGAAAAGAGCTGGAACGCCGAATTTGGTATCGTGCAGCCCTTCAAAATCGACACCTTCAGAGGTTTGTTTGACGTGGCGGTCTTCCATCAGGAGTACAAGGACTTCATTGAGTTCGCTTTTGGAAACTGGGGCAATACCGGCACCTTCCTGAACGATATGGGCTTCATGTACCTCAATACCGGCCCGGCCTCCATCACTGGCCTTGACATCTCCTTGGCCGGCGGCGGCCCCATCGGAGAAAAGGTTGATTTCCAGTTCATGCTCAGCTATACCTACAGTCTTCCTGTCACAAAGAACAAGTACGATGTCTATTATACCCAATTGAAAGAGGAGCAACGGGGCGACAGTGTGGTCGTTACCCGACATGACTATAGCTTTGTCACCACCGCCTCCGACACATCCCACTCCATTCTCAAGTACCGTATCCAGCATACTGCCAAACTGGATCTTGCTTTCACTTTCTGGAAAAAGCTTGGACTGAACATCTCTTGCTCATACTACAGCTCCATGTTGAATGTGGACAATATGTTCTTCACGATGGACAGCAAGAATATGGAGAATTCCAAGGCCGTCCGTGATTTCTGGGCCAATATGGGCACCCTCCCGTTCACCGGTTACAAGAATTATTTCGACAGCCACAAGCGTGGCTCCTTCGTTTTGGATCTCAGCATCTCCTACAATATCCTTCCGAACCTGAAAGCTTCGTTCGTCGTCAAGAACGTCTTGAACAACGAATATACGCTCCGTCCGATGTACGTGGAGCCACCCCGTTCCTTTAACGTGCAAATTGTGTACGGCATTTAGTTGATAAACCATTAAACTGATTGAATATGAAAAAATTGTCACTATTGTTTTTGTCCGTTGCCGTCTGTGCTTTTGTCGGCTGTAAAGATCCCGATGAACCGAAACCGACTCCGGATCCAGATCCCGTAGAACCCGTTTCTGCAGAGTTCACTAAGCAGATTGTGGACGGCGGGTTTGAATCCTGCTGGTATTCCCAGGAGATGACGGACGAGACCTATTTGGAGTACAAATCCTCCGTCTTCTACACTTTGAACAACCTTCACGCACTGATTGAGGTTCCGGATCTGATGCTGACCTCCTCACCGATCACCGCCTACCGCGATGAAGATGCCCACAGCGGCAACTACTGTATGAAGCTCGTTACCGGTGTGCTTACCGACCAGTCGAAGGGCCGCCTCCTGATTCCAGGCGCCATCGCTCCGCTGGATCCGAACTTTGTCTATCAGTTCCTCACTCCCGCCGAATATCCCGACGGTATCAACGTGAAGCGTGAATATCACGAAAAACCAGATAGACTTAAAGGTTATTTCAAATATGCCCCTGTGGCGGGCGACTCCGCTTCCGTCAGCGTAAAATTGTATAATGGCAGTGATGTTATCGGCGAAGGTCTTTTCGTAGAATATAATACGGTGGGAAGCTGGACGAATTTCGAAGTCCCGATTACATACGCTTCTAATGTCACCCCGACCCACATTTCCATTATCATCTCCGCAAGTGCCGGTTACAATTTCGCAGACCTCACCCATTGTCAGGGCCAGGAGGGTTCCACGCTGTGGATTGATGACCTGGAGTTCACATTTCCCGCAAAATAGAATACACCGAACATATTATGGCTGTTTTAATCAAGAATATCAAGAAATTGGTGCAGGCAGAAACTGCACCAATTCCGTTTAGAGCTGGCAAGGAAATGAGCAACCTGCCGTGCATTGAAGACGCTTACCTGCTGGTGGTGGGCGACAAGATTCACGATTTTGGAAAGATGTCCGATTTTTCCGACAAGATGCTGGAAAAGGTCAAGGAACCGGTCGAGGTGGTGGATGCCACCGGACGGATGGTCTTCCCGGCCTTCTGTGACTCGCACTCCCACATCGTGTATGCCGGCAGCCGCGAAATCGAGTACATCGACAAGATTAAAGGCCTCAGCTATGAGGAGATTGCCAAAAGGGGAGGGGGAATCCTCAACTCTGTGGACCGCCTCCGCGCCGCCTCCGAGGACGAACTTTTCGCTGACGCATGGAACCGTCTGGAAGAGGTCGCCTCCTTCGGGACGGGTGCCATTGAAATCAAGAGCGGCTACGGCCTCGATACGGAGAACGAACTGAAGATGCTCCGCGTCATCCGCCGCCTCAAGGAGAAGTCGCCGCTGACCATCAAGGCCAACTTCCTCGGTGCCCACGCCGTCCCCCGTGAATACATCGGACGGCAGACCGAATACGTGGATCTCATTATCAATGAGATGATTCCGATGGTGGCAGCCGAAGAGCTGGCCGACTATGTGGACGTTTTCTGCGACCGCGGTTTCTTCACGCCCGAAGACACCGAGCGCATCCTGATGCAAGGCATCAAGTACGGACTCCAGCCCAAAATCCACGCCAACGAGCTCGACTATTCCGGCGGTATCCAAGTGGGGGTGAAGTACAACGCCCGCTCGGTCGATCATATCGAATACACGGGCGACGACGAAATTGAGGCATTGCTCGGTTCCGATACGATGCCGACGATTCTGCCCGGTGCCGCCTTCTTCCTCGGTATGGTGTATGCCCCCGCCCGCAAGATGATTGAGGCGGGTCTGCCCGTCGCAATGGCCGGTGACTATAACCCCGGTTCGTGTCCGTCAGGCAATATGCAGTTCGTACTTTCCATGGGCTGCATCAAGTACGGCATGATTCCCGAAGAGGCCATCAATGCCACCACCATCAATTCCGCCTACGCAATGGGCGTGGAGGACATTCTTGGCACCATCACCAAAGGAAAACAGGCCAACTTCTTCATTACCAAGTCTATTTCCACGATTGAGTTTATGCCGTACGCCTACGGCTCCAACAAGGTGGCGACGGTCTTTCTGAAAGGCAAGAGAGTGGTGGATAACGGGCAAGTTGATTTGAACTAATCTGGTTTTACCCTATAAAACAGACGGATGGAGTTTCGGATCAGGAAAGGCTTGGACATTCGGCTCGACGGGGAAGCCCGCCGTGAAGTGCGGCCTTTGGAAACTGTCCGCTACTACGTGTCGCCTTCCGATTTCCGCTGGTTGAAGCCGCAACTGCTGGTGCAGGCCGGCAGTGAGGTGGCGGTCGGTACGCCGCTGTTCGCCTCCAAGGAGGACGAACGTGTGGTGGTTGTGTCGTCCGTGAAGGGGACCGTCCGTGAGATTGTCCGTGGCGAACGCCGTTCCGTCGAAACCATTGTGTTGGAGGCTTTTCCGTCCGACCCGTTCCGCAAGCAGGTGGATTTCGCCGAACCCGAAACTTCGGACGAAGTCGCCAGTTTGCTTTTGTCCAACGGGCTTTGGCCGTTCCTGCGCCAACGTCCCTTTTCCGTGATTCCGTCTCCCGACTCTCGTCCGAAATCGTTGTTCATCAGCTGTTTCGACTCCGCGCCGCTGGCACCGGAACACAACTTCCTGTTGCAGGGGCGTGCCGAGGAGTTCCGTGAGGGTGTGCGGCGGCTGCACCAACTGGTGGGGGCGGGCTGTCCCATCCATCTGTGCCTGCGTGACGGCGCAGAAAACGCCTGCTTCGAGGCCGCAGAAAACGTGCAATTCCACCATTTCAGCGGTCCGCACCCCGCCGGCAACGTGGGTACCCAAATCCACCGTATTGACCCCATCGACAAAGGGGAGTGCGTTTGGTACATCCATTCGCAGGATGTGGCCGCCATCGGCCGGTTCTTCCTCACGCATATACTCTCGTTCGAGAGGATGGTCGCCATCACCGGCCCGTGCATCAAGTCACCGTGCTACTACACGATGGTGTATGGTGCCGACATCTCCACCATTCTACAGGAACAGATAGAAGCAAAAAATGCCCGTATTATTTCTGGTAATATTCTGACAGGAAAACAATTATCACAATCTCCTCACGTGAGACTTTATGATACGCAGCTGACGGTGATTGCCGAAGGCGGTGAGCGTGAGTTCATCGGCTGGCTGTTGCCGGGATTCCGCAAATGGAGCTTGTCACACACCTTTACGGCGTGGCTTTTCCGTCGTAAAACGTTCAATCACAACACCTCCCTTCACGGTGGCCGCCGCGCCTTCGTGATGACGGACGTTTATGAAAAGGTGTTCCCGTTCGAAATCCTTCCGTTGCAGCTGCTCAAAGCATGCCTGACGGACGACATCGAACAAATGGAGGAACTGGGTATCTATGAAGTTGATGATGAGGACTTTGCCCTCTGCGAAGTCGTCTGCCCCTCCAAAATGGAATGGCAAAAGACTGTCCGTGAGGCGTTGTTCCGCCTGCGGAAAGAAATAGGGGATAGTTAATAGGGTATAGGGTATAGTAGAGACGCTGTGTACAGCGTCTCAATAATGATAAATACATATTGAGCTGCCCAGTAGGGGCAAGAAGAATACAACCTCACAATCAAGAAGAATACAACCTCACAATAATGAAAGGATAATATGTCTGTCATATCCCACATCAGCGAAAAAATCGGCAGGTCCTTCGAGAAGGGCAGGCCGCTGCACTGCTTCCATTCGCTGTGGGATGCGGTGGATACGTTCCTGCTGACGCCCGCAGAAGTGACGAAAGAGGGCAGCCATATCCGCGATGCCGTTGATATGAAGCGGATTATGATCACGGTGATGATCGCGCTGATGCCGGCGCTGCTGTTCGGGATGTGGAATCTCGGCTACCAGCACTACCTTTCTGTGGGTATGGAAACGGGCTTCTGGAGCTGCTTCTGGTACGGCTTTTTGAAGTGGCTTCCGTTGGTTATCGTCACGTATATCAGCGGTTTGGCTATCGAGGTAGCCTTTGCGCAGTGGCGGGGGCATCAGGTGGCCGAAGGGTTCTTCGTGACCGGCTTCATCATCCCGCTGATCATGCCGCCCGACGTGCCGTTGTGGATTGTAGCGGTAGCAACGGCCTTCTCGGTGCTTTTCGCCAAGGAGGTGTTTGGTGGCACCGGCTACAACTTCCTCAATCCGGCGCTTGTGGCTCGCGCGTTCGTCTTTTTCGCCTATCCTTCAGTGATTTCCGGCGATTCCGTCTGGATTGCCGAATCCGCCGATGCCGTCTCCGGCGCGACTCCGTTAGCGCTGGTGATGAACGGGAATATGGCGCAAATGCCGTCATTTTTGGATATGTTTGTAGGCACGATACCAGGCTGCATCGGCGAAACCTCCAAAATCGCCATCCTGCTCGGGGCGGCGGTGTTGCTGTTCACGCAGGTGGCAAGCTGGCGGATAATGCTGTCGGTCGTTGTGGGCGGCTTCGTAACGGGCGCACTGTTCCACACGGCGGGCGTTTGCCCCGTCAACGGCTGGCAGCATCTGCTGATGGGCGGTTTTCTGTTCGGTGCCGTCTTTATGGCTACCGACCCTGTGACGGCAACCCACACAAAATCAGGAAAATACATTTACGGACTGCTGATCGGCGTACTGGCTATCGTCATCCGTGTGGTCAACAAGGGGTATCCCGAAGGGATGATGCTCGCCATCCTCCTGATGAACATTTTTGCCCCGCTAATTGACTATTGTGTTGTAAAAGTGAAAGTTAAGAAGAGAAAACTCAATATTTCCAAACATAGAATCAAATTGTAAGCCACCAACCCGACCAAAATGAAAACGTTCAGCAACAGATACATATTCCTGTATATCACCGTTTTAGTGATGGTGATTGCGGTGCTGTTGACGGCGGTTTCGATGGGTTTGAAGCCCCGGCGCGAGGCCAACCAGAAGGTGGAAAAGGCGCAGCAGATCCTGCGTGCCGCCGGTTACGAAAACGTCGGGAAGGAGGCGGCTTTGCGGATGTTCGACTCCGTTGCGGTCCGAAACGACATCGGCGGGCGTGAGTGCTACGACATCCGTTGCGCCGATGGCACCGACGGGCTGGTCGTGTTTGTAGAAGGCAAAGGGCTGTGGGGACCCATCTGGGGATACGTCGTCCTCGCCGACGACCGCGCCACCGTCAAAGGGGTCGTCTTTGCGCACAAGTCCGAAACCCCGGGCCTCGGCGACCGTATCACTTCGCCGGAATTCACCCGCTCGTTTGTCGGGAAAAGGATATTGGACAAAGACGGCAACTTCGTGTCGGTCAGTGTGATACCAAAGGGTAGGGGAGGAGAGATTCCGGAAGAGAACCGTGTGGACGCGATTTCCGGCGCCACGCTCACGTCCAAAGGCGTGAATGCGATGCTCCGCGACCAGTTAGCCATCACCACAGAAACAGAAAAACGGTAACTTATTGAATAGCAGAAGATGAAACAATACCTCGGCCCGTTAAACAAAGAGAATCCCGTTCTGGTGCAGACCTTGGGGGTATGCTCTGCCTTGGCGGTCACGGCGCAGCTCAAACCGGCCGTCGTGATGGCGCTGTCTGTAACGGCGGTGTGCGCGGTGGCGAACCTTGTCATCTCCCTGATTCGCAATACGATACCGCCACGCATCCGCATCATCGTACAGCTGCTGGTGGTCTCCACGCTCGTCATTATGGTCGATCAGATTCTGCAAGCCTACGTCTATGAGGTCAGCAAGATGCTTTCCGTCTTTGTCGGGCTGATCATCACCAACTGCATCATCATGGGGCGGTTGGAGGCTTTCGCACTGTCGCACAAACCGTTGCCGTCGTTTGTGGACGGTATTATGAACGGTATCGGCTACGGCTTGGTGTTGGTCGTGGTGGCGTTTTTCCGTGAGTTATTGGGCAGTGGCACGCTCTGGGGCCACCCCGTGGTGCCGCAGTCGTGGTATGCCGCCGGTTATCTCAACAACGGCCTGATGATCCTCCCGCCGATGGCCCTCATCTTGGTCGGCGGCCTCATCTGGATTGTCAATTCGAGAAAAAGCGGCGTCAATCATTAAGTTTCTTCCTTTTCAATCCGGAATCCGATTCTCCTGCGTGAGTTCTCCTCTTCCCGTTCTGTCTTTTCTGCGTGAAGTTCCGCCAAAGAATCTTGAATGAGGTCAATTTGCAGGGCAGTGGCTTCATTGATGTCGTTTTGGTCGCGAAGGATATCGTCCACATAATGGTTGAGATTGTCCACGCGCCGCGACAATTGTTCCACGCGCAGGTTGGTTGCCGACAGTTCTGACAATGCCTGTCGCATCAATACAAACGCCCGCATGATATTGATGTTCATTTGGATAGCCAATTCTGATGATAGTACCGTACTCAACATGGCTATGCCCTGCTCTGTAAAAGCAAAAGTAGTATAGCGATTCCCGCCCCGTCTGTTTGAGGTGCCATTTTGGCACCTCAAAGCATTATTCTCTTCGTAGGTCAGTTCAAACATAAAGTCCTCAGGAAAACGAGTGAGGTTTCTTTTTACCTGACGTTTAAGTTGTTTGGTCTCCACGTGATAAAGTTCGGCGAGGTCGCGGTCAAGCATCACCTTCTTTCCTCTGATTTCATAAATGCGTGTGCGGATGGTCTCAAGGACATTCCCTGCAGGTTTCAATGCGCTTTCTTCTTCCATACAATTCAATCTTTAATGAAGCTGCAAAGATATAACATCCAATACCCCTTTGTCAAGATGTTAAATTTCTGACAAACAAATAGTTAAAAAGTGACAGATTTTAGCCAAAAAGTGGTAGGTTTTTGGCGATAAAATGCAAAACAACGCCCAAGAAAGGCTGTTTATAAATTGTTGAAAAAAATTTAATGACCGCGAATTTCGCCAATTGCGCGAAAAGATGTAGAGACGCCATATTATGACGTCTCTACGATTTGGACGTACGGCCGCTTGCAACGGAATGGACAAACACTGGACGAGGAAGCAGGGAAAATTAAACGATGATTTTGCTGGGTGAGCGAAAAAGTGTATTTTTGCAGGATGAAATAGCACTGCTCGTTGGCGATGAAAAAAGTTGTAGAAATACCAAGAACACAGGTCATTATGGCTTTTGTGGCCACCTGTATCGAGACCACTGCACGATGGTTGGGTACGTCCTATAAAGAGGTGTACCAGCGGATGAAGCGTGTGAATCTGATTGAGCAGTATATACTTCCACACTACGAGACGCTGCATACCGAGAGCCGCGAAAATCTTGCGAAAGGGTTGGTGGAATGTCTGAACAATTGGGAGGCAAAGAAATGAGTGAACTGATTGTCTATCATGGTGGAACGGAAATTGTTGAGTCGCCTATCTGCAAATTCGGGCGGCGCAACTTGGACTTTGGTCAGGGCTTTTATGTTACCAATCTGCGCAAGCAGGCCGTTGACTGGGCCACTCAGGTGGCTGCTCGAAGGCAACTGCCCCCAATCATCAACAGATATCGTTTGAATCGTGATGCCATATTGGGTGAGGCACGCTGTAAAGTCTTCACAGCATACGATAGGGACTGGTTGCAATTCATTGTGGCCAGCCGTCGTGGGCAGAATGTGGCCGAAGACTACGATTATATAGAAGGCGGTGTGGCCAACGACCGTGTGGTTGATACGGTCAACCTTTATATGGCAGGTCTTATGGACGAGGACACCGCACTTGTTCGTCTGTCCCAGCATCAGCCCAATAACCAAATGTGCATACTTTCGCAGGAATTAGTTGACAAATACCTGATTTTCGATGGAACAGAATCAATCTGACGATCCCATTAAATCCCCTGTTATACAGGAGATTATTATGAGCAACCGCATTGGTGCCATTGCTGTGGAGTTGGCCAAGCGTTTGGACATTGCGCCCGAGAAGGCGTTGCAGCTGTTTTACGAAAGCCAGACCTGCGCTGACCTCCACGACAAGTCCACCGGCCTTTACCTCTACGGCGATTTGTACGTTGCCGACGAGTTTATGAGGGAAAAGGGGGAGGATGGGTGATGCTATGTCAATTTACCCTCCATTACCACGTCATTTCGCCGGCCGTGAGGGAGAGAAATCTCCATCTTTCAGTTTTAATCTTTTAGACAACGGACAGAAATTGCTGTGCCACGGCCTGCTGCTGACGAGCCCGTGCCGCCGTATGCGCTAGGATAGTATAATTCATTACCATTGCTGAAAAGATGTTGTGAAGCTATATAAGTTATATCATCGAACTTTGTAGAACACGTAAAAATTGTTTGGCTTCCAAAAAAAGCATAATCAGTGTATGGACCACATCCAGCAGGTTTGACGAAATGTACGTGCCGGCGGCGGATAGGGATACGCGGAATTGGTGGATGCCCGGTTGTAGAGACAACGCATGCGTTGTCTCTACGGCGATACGTCCGTTCCCATCCACAATTTCCAATGTCACCGCACCCACGTCCGCCACCGTCAGGTTCACGTCGGTGGTGCCGGAAAATGGGTTCGGGTTGTTC
This sequence comes from Bacteroidales bacterium, assembly GCA_017961265.1. Lineage (GTDB taxonomy): Bacteria > Bacteroidota > Bacteroidia > Bacteroidales > WCHB1-69 > UBA1756. The sequence goes on from JAGCXN010000011.1 coordinate 17,533, forward strand.
TGCGACAGGCCGAAACCGCCGTTGGCAACGGATTCACCAATGCCTGTGGTGTTCTGCATCGTCAGCGTGGTGTCGGGCCAATAGATGGTTTCCTGCCAACCTTTCGTCAGGTTGGTGATGGCAATTCGGTTTAACTGCACGTACTGGTTGTTGGCGTCCTTCCCAGTGAAGGTGAGGGTGACGGTCTGCGCCTGCAATGCGCCAAACAGGAATGCAAGGACAATCGTCCCGATAATAATGGATAAAAACTGTTTTCTCATAGTCTCTTTTTTATGTTTGTAATAATCGTTTGTTCAATCGGTTATCAACCGTTCCCGCTTTTGCCACAAACATAAAAAAGAATCGTGAACTTCATGTTTATCGTTGAGGTTCCGGAAAGACCCTATGCTACAAACAAGAAAGCTCACGATTTCTCGTGAGCGCTTTGTTCCCTTTGTAGCATAGTTCTGAAATTTTCCGGATTTCAACGATACTAAAGAAAAGCGAAAACGCTTTGATATAATGGATGTTAATAATGGTGTTGTTCTACTCTATAGGCACTGGTTTTGGTGATACGGTGGTTAAAATACTATTATTAGTCCTTTTCGGATAAGTCTCTAATTGGCTCTCTCATATATCAGAATCTTGTCACGGTCCGCCGTCTTTTTCACGAAAGGATAAAGAGTACCTTCCGTAATCAAGTCAACTTTTTTATTTATTGTATCTTCCAATCCAAGTGCGATGGAAATATGTTTCAACAAACTTACTCCTTTCCCCGTCTTTTGGTCAAATACCACCAGTATGTCCACATCGCTGTCCTCGGTCTCCTCACCGCGGGCGTACGAGCCGAACACCCACGCCTTCAGCACCGGCTGGGTCTTGAAATAGTCCTGAATGGTCTTGATCATTTCGGGCGACATCTGCAAACGGATTTTATCGCGGCAAAAGTACAAATAAAACTGAAAATTGAAAAATGAAAGTTGAAAATTGCAAAATTGTTTTCCGAAATCTACGGGTATTTAAATTATTGTTACTACTTTTGCCACCCGCAAACGGCAAGGAGCACAGTGGCTTGTTCTCATCTGTCAACCCCTTGCATTTCACCTTAAAATGAAAGAGTTAGCAGATATATTCGTCCGTTCGGTCTTTATCGACAATATGATTTTCGCCTACTTTTTGGGGATGTGTTCCTATCTGGCCGTCTCCAAAAATGTGAAAACCGCCTTCGGATTGGGCATCGCCGTCTGTTTCGTCTTGGTGGTTACGGTTCCTGTCAATTATTTGATTGATAAATATTTGTTACATAAAGGCGCATTGGTATGGCTGAGCAGCGGCTTGGCCGACGTGGATTTGTCGTACCTGTCGCTCATCATCTTCATTGCTGTGATTGCGGGCATTGTGCAGCTGCTGGAGATGGTGATCGAGCGGTTTTCTCCGGCGTTGTACCAAGCGTTGGGCATCTTCCTGCCGCTGATAGCGGTCAACTGCGCCATCTTGGGCGGCTCGCTGTTCATGCAAGAACGCCATTTCCCGACGGTGGTGCACAGCCTGTCGTACGCGTTCGGCTCCGGCATCGGCTGGCTGCTGGCGATTGTCGCCTTCGCCGCCATCCGCGAGCGCCTGAAATATTCCGACATCCCCAAACCATTGGGGGAGAAGGGCATAGCCTACATTATCACGGGACTGCTCGGTATCGGTTTTATGGCATTTTTGGGGATTTAAAACAGAGGAAGAATGGAACTGACCATCGTTGCCGCCATCGTGATTTTCCTGTTAGTGATTTGGATTCTGGTCGCCATCTTGCTGTATGCGAGGAAGAAACTGGTGCCGTCGGGCAAGGTGAAGATTGTCATAAACGGGGAGAAAGAGATTGAGCATGAGCGGGGTTGTTCGCTACTGCAGGCGTTGTCCGACGAGAAGGTCTTTGTGCCGTCGGCGTGCGGCGGGGGTGGGAGCTGCGGCACGTGCAAAGGCAAAGTGCTGGCGGGCGGCGGAAGCATCCTGCCCACCGAATTGAGCCATATCTCACGGAAAATGGCCGCCGAGAACTACCGTCTTTTCTGTCAGGTGAAGGTGCGGGAGGATATGGAAATTGAAATTCCCAAAGAGTTCTTCGGAATCAAGAAGTGGAAGTGCAAGGTGCTGTCCAACAGAAATGTAGCCACGTTCATCAAGGAGTGTGTGGTGCAGCTTCCGGAAGGGGAGCGCATGAACTTCCGTTCGGGCGGCTATATCCAGATTGACATACCGGCCTGTGAGGTCGATTTTTCACGCATGGAAGTGGACGAGCCCTACCGCCGCGACTGGGAACAGATGGGGCTTTTCGGGCTGAGGATGAAGAACGGCACGCCGACGGTGCGGGCCTATTCGATGGCGAACCATCCGGCGGAGGACAATATCGTGATGCTCAACGTGCGTATCGCCACCCCGCCGTTCGACCGCAAGCGCGGCGGCTTCATGAAGGTGAATCCGGGCGTCGCCTCCTCCTACATCTACAGCCTCCGTCCGGGCGACGAGGTGACGGTGTCGGGGCCTTACGGCGAGTTCTTCCTCGAAGACACCCAGCGTGAAATGATGTTCATCGGCGGCGGTGCCGGAATGGCGCCGATGCGTTCGCATATTTTCCATCTTTTCAGGAATTTGCATACCGATAGAAAGGTCTCTTTCTGGTACGGTGGCCGTTCCCGCAAGGAGCTGTTCTACGAAGAAGAATTTCGGGAAATAGAGCGCGAAAACGACAATTTCAGCTTCCACATCGCCTTGTCAGACCCGCAGCCCGATGACGGCTGGGACGGACCGACCGGCTTCATCCATCAGGTGATTTTGGAGAATTATTTGAAGGCACATCCCGCGCCGGAGGACATTGAGTACTACATCTGCGGACCGCCGTTGATGCTGCAGGCTGTTCTGAAAATGCTTGACAGCCTTGGCGTGGAACCGGAAATGATACATTACGACGACTTCGGCGGATGAGTCCGTTTGGGCATAATCGTCTAAATATCGATTGGGTGAAAATGAGTAGAGACGCAAAATTTTGCGTCTCTACAATGGGATTTGTGGTATTTGCTTTTCAACTCCGCAAGCTCCTGCTTGAGTTGTTTCACCTCTTCGAAGAGGTTGGGGAGCTGGCGGTGATAGACCATCTCGCGCCATTTCTTGTTGGCCTCGATGGCGGGCATACCGAAAAGTGTCTGACCTTCCTCCGTCACGCTTTTGTCCACGGCAGAGAGAGCGTAGATGATGGTTCTGTTGGCGATATGCAAGTCCTTGTTGACCACTGATTTAGCCCATATGACACACTCATCGCCGAGGACGGTGCAACCAGCGATGGCGCTTTGTGCCCCGAAAAGGCAGCGTTTGCCCACGATGGTGTCGTGGCCGATCTGGACGAAGTTGTCGAACTTGCAGCCATCGCCGATGGTGGTGTCGCCGGAAACACCCCGGTCAACGCAGACGAGGCAGCCCATCTCCACGTCGTTGCCGATGACGGTGCGTCCGCACGAGTCGAGTTTCAGCCACCCGTCAGGCCGCCGCTGGAAGTAGCAGGCGTCGGCGCCGATGACACAGCCGGACTGGATGATGACGTTGTCGCCGATGACGGAGTCTGCGTAGATGCTCACGTTGGAGTGTATCAGGCAGTTCTTGCCAATGACGACGTTCTCGCCGATGAATGTGCCGGGCTGGATGATGGTGCCTTCGCCGATTTTGGCGGACGGGTGGATCATTTCGGCCTGCGGATGGAAGGAGATGTAGTGCCGAACGGCTTTCAGGTAGGCCTGCAGCGGGTCGTTAGTGACCAGCAGGGTTTTGCCCGCCGGGCATTCGGTGTCCTTGTTGATCAGGATAACTGTGGCTTTGCTGCGGAGCATCCGGTCGTAGTACTTCTCATTATCGACAAAAGAGAGGTCTCCCACATTGACGGAGTGGATTTCGTTGATGCCATAAATGACATTGGACGAATCGCCTTTCACCGTAATATCGGTCTGGATGATGTCCAGCAGTTCGTTGATGGAAATAGGGGAGGGAAGCTTCATTATTTAACTCTTTCCCCGTATTTATTGGTGCGGGTATCGACTCTGATGATTTCGCCGGTTTCGATGAAAAGCGGCACGAACACTTCGGCACCGGTCTCTACGGTGGCGCGTTTTGCGGAGTTGGTAGCGGTGTCGCCCTTCACGCCGGGTTCGGTATAGGTGACTTCCAGTTCCACAAACGGGGGAAGTTCGCAGGTGAGGGGAGTGTCAGTCTTGACGTCGTAAAGCACTTCAACGGACTGGCCTTCCTTGAGCAGGCCGGGGTTGTTGATCAGAGACTCCTGGATGCTGATCTGCTCAAACGTTTCAGTGTGCATGAAGCAATACATGTCGTCGCCTTCTTTGTATAGGAACTGGTAGGGGCGGCGTTCTACGTTGGCAAGGTCGATTTTCACGCCGGCGGTGAAGGTGTTCTCGAGGACACGGCCGGTGCGGAGGTTCTTCAGTTTGCTGCGGACGAAGGCGGGGCCTTTGCCCGGTTTTACATGCTGGAATTCGACGATGGTCCAAAGCTCACCGTTCAATTCTATGTTCAATCCGTTTTTAAAATCTGCAGTTGTTGCCATAAACTTATTGATTTATAATGTTTTATATTTTTTTGCATTGAATTTGCAAAAATACGATTTTTTTTTTGTGCCACAGAGGGGCTTAACATTTATTAACAGACGTTTTGGAGGCAGTCTTTTTCGCCATTTTTTATTATTTTTGCCGCTTGATAAAATAAAATCGCTATTGGGTAGTTATCTTATTTGTTATGAGTGCATTTAGAGACTTTTTTCGGCCTCAAAGGATGGGATTTCATCTCATTTTGGCTGTTATCCTTACGATTGTCTTGATTTTCGCGGCCATTTTTGGACTGGATGCTTATACCCGCCATGGTTCCGAATTTGAGATGCCGAATTATATCGACCGCAGTTCTGACTCGCTGATGTCCACCAATCCTGATGGGTTCATTTTTGTTGTCCGTAACACTTTGTTTGACAAGACCAAACCCGAAGGCACTGTTTTGGAACAGGATCCGCTTCCGGGTGAAATGGTGAAAAAAGGTAGGAAAGTCTATCTTACTTGCTCTTCCACGGTTCCCCCTAAGGTGGCAATGCCTCAACTTGCCGGGGACATCACCCTTCGTCAATCCATCACCATCCTTGAGAACAATGGGCTTGTCCTTGAAAAAGTGATCTATACTGAAAGTGACAATGTGAATCTTGTATTGGAACAGTACTATAAGGGTCGTCCTATTGCGAAAGGCACTATCATTGACAAAGGCTCAAAAATCACTCTTGAGGTGGGTGCGCGGCTTACCGACATTGTTCCCGACAGCCTGCGACGCCGTATGGATGACATCAATATCGACTATGATGCTGACGCCGAGGATGGCGAAGGCTTCTATTATAATATGGAATAAATGATTCGTATGACTTTCAACCAACGGATAAAAACGCTTTGCGTCCTTTTTTCATTTGTATTTGTCTTCTTTTCTGGTAGCGCCCAGGAGGTGCTGACGGGCTTGCGTGTAAACAAGTCTGTCGCACGAGAGGCTGCCAAACACACGCTATCGCTACCTACTCGTACAGACGGACTACACTTGCCATTTGTGGACGATTTTTCCAATTATATGGGCTATCCCAGTTCCGCATTATGGCAGGATCGTTATGCCTATGTCAATCGTACTTTCGCCATCCAACCTCCCACTCTCGGAGTGGTGACGCTGGACGCTCTTGACGAAAAGGGCAACGTGTATGCCCACGCCGACGGCGCCGGGTTCAAGGCGGACCTCCTTACTTCGTTGCCTATACGCCTTGACTACAATTTCACATTGAATCGTGAGATGCGGGTGAGTGATTCGCTGTACCTCAGTTTCTACTATCAGCCCGCTGGGGGCTCTCTCTCCGGTGTGGAGTGGGAACGCCTCGGCAACCGCCCCGAAGGCCGTGATTCGCTTATACTTGAGTTCGGATACGCCACGGGCGATACGATATTTCTCGGATACGAATACTGTGATTACTATCTCGGTGAGGATGAGAGCTATGTCATTGGCGATACGCTCTTCAATCCTTTTATGCCCGACAATTATTATATCTTTGATCACGCCGCTTTTCCTGGCGACCTCATTTCGTTGCCGTGTAATGAGTTGTATGGGCCCGAAATATATTGGGAACACATTTGGAGTACTCCGGGAGAACTGCTTGACAATTGGATTGCTGAGAATCCGTTGCAGTATTTTAAGCAAGTGCTGATCCCCATTACTGACAGCCGTTGGTTTGTCAATAACTTCCAGTTCCGTTTCCGTAATCTGGCAAGTCTGGAGGATAATGCCATCGTAGGATGGGCCAGTAATGTCGATCAGTGGAACATCGACTATGTGCGTTTGGATGTGAATCGCTCGCAGAATGACAGGTATCCCAACGACCTTGCTTTCGTAATGCCGACTACATCCATCCTCAAGGAATACCAAGCCATGCCGTGGTCGCAGTACAGAGATAGCGACCTTGCTAGTGCTTTTGACAACAAAATGGCCAATCTTTCTCAAAACGTGAAAAACAGCGATTACACGTTCAATATCCGGAAAGTGGGCGGTGGTCAGGTGGCGAGCTACCTCACCAACAACGAGAACGCCTATCCGTATTACGACCATGGGTTGCACGATGTTCCTGCACACGCTACTCCGGCTTTCAATTTCAGCTCTCTGCCGACAGACGCTGCCGACAGCGCTTCATTCATTATCACCCATATTTTCAAGGAGGTGGGTGTTGGAGACGACCGCCGCTGCAATGACACGTGCATCTTTGAGCAGAAATTCAGCAACTATTATGCCTACGACGACGGTACTGCCGAAGCAGGCTACAGCATACTCTCTACGATGACCATTCCCGAAGCCTATTTTGCCATGCGCTTTACATTGGCCCAGCCAGACACCCTCCGCGCTGTCAAAATGTGGTTCAACGCTGTTCTCGAAAATGCCAATTTTGAGGAATTTACCATGATGGTATGGGGCGATAATGGGAATCGTCCAGGAGAAGTCCTTTATGAGCAGGCACATCAGCTCCCTTCGCACGCCGACGCATACACTGACTTTGTGACGTATCGTCTCGATGAGCCTGTTGCCATCTCAGGCACCTTCTATGTGGGTTTCTACCAAGACCATTCGGTGCAACTGAACATCGGGTTCGACCAGAACACCGACTCGCGCAGCCATTTCCTATACAAGACGACGGGTGTGTGGTGCGAACCTTTCCTGAAAGGTACCCCGATGATTCGTCCGGTGATAGGGGCGCCTATTCCTGTACCTGTTAGTGTTACAGAGCAGGATTATACCTACATTCTGGTGTATCCGAATCCCACTTCGGACATCCTCAACGTGGCTCTACCCGAACAGTGCGTGGTTGCCAACTGCCGCATTTTCGATGCTTTTGGTCGGTTGGTGGACAGCCGTCATGGTGCTGTTGATTCCATCAATGTCAGTCACTTGTCCCCCGGTCTGTATCTTCTCCAACTGACAGATGCTGCCGGCCATGTTTTCACACAGAAGTTTGTGAAAGAGTAAGTTTTTTGATGTTTGGTTAAATTGATCAGTATGAAAAAAATTATCCTGTTTTTTGCGGGAATTCTGCTTGCCACAGTCACTTGCGCCCAAGACCGCACCGACAGCTTACATATCGCCCATTACGATATTAATTTGAATATCACGGATTTCGCTAACCATGTCGTTTATGGTTACGCCGACCTTACGGCCGTCGCCAAGGTCAATGCCTTGCCGCAAATCGACCTCGATCTCAAACAGCTTGTCGCCGATTCTGTACGGGTTGAAGGGGAGGGGATTCTTTCATTTACCCATGAAGGTACTTTGTTACGGATACCTTTACAGACGCCAGCCAATCAGGGAGATACGCTACATGTAAGGGTCTATTACAGTGGCGTTCCTGGCACAGACTCCTACTTCGGCGGTTTCTATTTTTCAGGGGAATATTGCTACAATATAGGTGTCGCTTTCCGTGACCTGCCGCACAATTTCGGACGCGGCTGGTATCCTTGCCTCGACTTTTTCACCGACAAGTCCACCTATACGTTTAATATCGAAACCGAAGCCAACAAACGTGCCATTTGCGGTGGATATCTCCGTGACAGTATCGTAACCGACTCAAATACAATCATCTGGCAGTGGCAGTTGGACGAGCCCGTCCCGACCTATTTGACTTCTGTCGCCGTAGGTAACTATATGCACTACGCGGATACGGTTCAGGGCATGGAACGCGTCATCCCGATTGACATTTATACTTATCCGGAGCACTTCAGCCGCATTCCGAACACTTTTGCCAATCTTAAAAATACCATCCACATTTATGAGATGCGTTATGGCCCATATCGTTGGAATCGAGTGGGTTATGTGGGTGTAAACTTCAATGCCGGTGCGATGGAGCATGTCACCAACATCGCTTATCCCAATTTCGCCATCTCGGGGAACACGAGCTATGAAACACTATATATGCATGAGCTTTCACACATGTGGTTCGGCGATTTGATTACCTGCCAAAGCGCTGAGGACATGTGGTTGAACGAAGGTTTTGCCAACTACAGCGAGTTCGTGGTTGCAGAAATCCTCTACCCGTCCAATGACCCTGATGTTGACGGATACAAGGCGGGAATCCGCGACCAGCACCGCAATGTGCTGAAGAAGGCTCATACTGACGATGGCGGCTACTGGGCTTTGAATCAGATTCCGCAGGATGTGACCTACGGTACCACTACCTACGACAAGGGTGGTATTGTGGTTCATACACTTCGTAAGTATATGGGTGACAGCGTATTTTTTGATGCCATCCGTGCTTACTTGACACATTTTTCATATCAGAATGTGTCTTCCGAGGACTTTTTCGGCTTTATGTCGCAACATAGCGGACAGGACTTGCAGGACTTTTTCGAGGGTTGGGTCGCACAGCCCGGCTTCCTGCACTTCTCCGTTGATTCCGTCCGTCCGACGGGCAATGCGAACGAGTACCGTTTCTTCGTTCGCCAACGTCTGAGCCACGCTAATTATTTCGCTAACAGCAATAAAATTGATATTACATTTTTTTCTGCTGATAATCAGAATTATACAATTAGAACCTTCACCTTTGACGGTGAATTTGCCGAAGGTGTTGTTACCTTGCCATTCATCCCCGTTTTTGCCGTTGTAGATTTGGATGAGAAGCTTGCTGATGCCATTGTGGATTACAACACTTTGGTCACTTCTACGGGCACCAAGTCCATGAATGAGGCGAATGTGCGGATTAACGTCACTGCGTTGGCCGATACCGCCTGGGTGCGGGTTGAGGACAACTATGTGGCTCCCGATCCTTTGAAAGAGCCGAATGAGCATATTACCGCCTTGTCATCGTCGCACTTCTGGCGCATCGAAGCCACACCAGATAGGATCACGGACGGACGTATCCGTTTTATTGCACGCACGTCAGCTACGGGCATTGACTATGAACTATTTAATGGACATGCGGTGAGTGAGTTGCAGTTGCTTTATCGTCGAGATCCGTCAGAAGATTGGCAAATCATACATTGTAGCAAAACTCCGGGGGCGAATATGAGCTATGTCTATATTGTCACAGACGATTTTCGCGTCGGAGAATATACCCTCGCGATTGGAACATACCCCACCAGTGTGCGTGATAATAATAACAATACGGGCATGTCAGTCTATCCAAATCCTGCTTCAGAATCATTGACAGTCCAATTGCCCGATTCCTATGAATCAGAAACAAGTACGGGTTTTATGTATGATGCAAAAGGCAATCTGGTGCGCAGTTTCTTGCTTCAAGGCCGACAGCACGAAATAAGCACTTCGGACCTTCCTGCAGGTGTCTATATTCTGAAAGTTTCCAATGAGGGACGGCGTCCCTTTTCATCCACCGTTTCCATTGTCAACAATCGTTAATCGCTGATTCATAGTAAAATGAATATTGCCGTCAATACGCGCTTGTTGGTTCCAAAGCTGGAAGGTATCGGCTGGTTCGAGTACGAAACGCTCCGCCGCATTGTGACGCAGCATCCGGAGCATACTTTCCACTTTATCTTTGATCGTGACTACGACGAGCGATTCCTTTTTTCTGACAACGTAAAACCGGTGCTCACATTCCCTCCGTGCCGTCATCACCCTTACTTTTGGTTCTTCTATTTTGAGTGGGCTATTCCATACGTGCTTCGCAAAATCAAGCCTGACCTGTTCCTTTCACCCGACGGCTGGATGACACTACGTACAGATGTGCCGCAAGTAACTGTTATCCACGATATTAACTTTGCCCACCATCCGGAGTTCTTCAGTCCCGCTTTCCGCAAGTATTTTGACAAATATTTCCCGAAATTTGCCGAAAAAGCCGTCAGAATCGCCACCGTATCAGAGTTTTCCAAACAGGACATCTGCCAAACATACGGTATTGGCGAAGAAAAAATCGATGTCGTCTATAACGGTAGTAACGAATTGTTCCGTCCGTTGGACGCGGGCGAAAAGGCGCGGGTGCAGGTGCAGTATGCCGGCGGCTGCGACTACTTCCTGTTCGTGAGTGCCATCAACAAGCGGAAGAACCTGCCGAATATCTTGCGGGCCTTCGACCGCTACAAGGAGCAGAGCGGCTCTGATGTCAAGTTTCTGGTAGTTGGCGGACGTGCCGGCAAGCAGGAGGAACTGGACGAGGTGCTTGCCTCAATGAAGCATGTGCAGGATGTCCGTTTCTTGGGGCATTTGCCTGCAAAGGAGTTGACATTGGTCACCGGTGCTTCCATTGCATTGGTGTATGCTTCTCTCTTTGAGGGTTTTGGAATTCCCATCATTGAAGCATATAATGCAGAAACGGCCGTCATCACCTCCAACACATCATCCATGCCGGAGGTAGCCGGTGACGCTGCAATTCTTGTGGATCCGCTGTCGGTGGAACAGATTGCCGATGCGATGGCGAAACTGGCTTCTGATAATTATTTCCGTTCCTTGCTCATAGAGAAGGGTAGGGGACAGCGCCAAAAATTTAGCTGGGATTTATCGGCCCAAAAGCTGTGGGCTTGTATAGAAAAGGCGATGAAATGATTCATCGCCTTTTCTATACAATTGTGTGAAGTGATTTGTTACAAATCCGTATTGGTGTTACCTTTGCTGTAGTTGGGGGATTCACTGGTGATGGTTACATCGTGCGGGTGGCTTTCGAGCACGCCGGCATTGCTGATGCGGCAGAATTTCGCCTCGTGCAGTTTTTCGATACTGGCTGCACCGCAGTAACCCATGCCGGAGCGCAGGCCGCCGACCATCTGATAGAACACTTCACCTAACATCCCTTTGTAGGGAACGCGGCCGGAAATGCCTTCGGGGACGAGCTTTTTGGTGTCTTCCACATCGCCCTGCATGTAACGGTCTTTGGAACCGCACTGCATCGCTTCGAGGGAACCCATTCCTCTGTAAGCTTTGTATTTACGTCCGTTATAGAGGATGGTGGCGCCGGGAGCCTCTTCCACACCGGCCAGCAGTCCGCCGAGCATGACGGTGCTGCCGCCTGCGGCCAGGGCCTTCACGATGTCGCCGGAGAAGCGGATACCGCCGTCGGCGATGATCGGCACGTCGGTGTCTTTCAATGCCTTATAGACTTCGTAGATGGCACTGAGCTGCGGAACGCCGACGCCGGCCACCACGCGGGTGGTGCAGATGGAGCCGGGGCCGATGCCCACCTTCACGGCATCCGCACCTGCGTCAGCGAGACGGAGGGCGGCGTCGCCGGTGGCGATGTTGCCCACAACCACTTCAGTATAAGGATATTTCTTCTTGATTTCCATCAGCGCATTGATGATGCCTTTGGAGTTGCCGTGGGCGGAATCGAGGACGAGTGCGTCGGCACCGGCTTCCACGAGCGCGTCGGCACGGGGAAGGGTCTCGTTGGAGATGCCGATGGCGGCGGCCACCCGCAGACGGCCTGCCGCGTCCTTGCAAGCGTTGGGTTTGTCCTTCGCGTGCGTAATATCTTTATAGGTAATGAGCCCGATCAGGTGGAAGTTCTCATCTACCACGGGCAGCTTTTCGATTTTGTATTTCTGAAGGATGTCGGACGCCTCCTGCAGTGAGGTGGCGCGGGAGGTGGTCACGAGGTTCTCGGATGTCATCACCTCCTCCACGGGACGGGTGTAGTTCTTTTCGAAACGGAGGTCACGGTTGGTGACGATGCCGACGAGGAGGCCGTTGGGCTCGACGACGGGGATGCCGCCGATCTTGTAGTAGGCCATGATGGAGAGGGCTTCGCCCACGCTCTGTTTCGGGCCGATGGTGACGGGGTTGGAGATCATGCCGCTTTCGGCGCGCTTGACCATCGCCACCTGACGGGCCTGCTCCTCAATGGGCATATTCTTGTGTATCACGCCGATACCGCCTTCGCGTGCCATCGCAATGGCGAGGTTTGCCTCAGTTACGGTGTCCATGGCCGCCGAGACAAAAGGCGCGTTAAGGTTGATGTGGCGGGTGAAGCGGGTGGTCAGTTGCACCTCGCGCGGCAATACCTCCGAATAGGCAGGTATGAGCAAAACATCATCAAAGGTGAGGCCTTCGAGTTGAACTTTATCTTCGAGAAATGACATAATTTTGGTAGGTTGTAATTGGGGGCAAAAATACAAAAAATTGCTGACACGGCGTGTCATTTTTTTATGATTTGTTTTAAAAAAAATTGCAGAAAAAAGTGTTGTATTTTTGAAGAAAGATGTATCTTTGCAACCAGAAAAATCAATCAAAACAAGTTGATTTTGAAAACAATACCAAATCAAATCCATTAAGCCAAATGAAACACACAGGAGTTTGTGCGCAAGGTCTTACTTGTCCCATCATCCGGGAAGGTGACGACCTCGCTGCTATCGTTGTCGATAGCGTCTTGAGCGCCGTAAAAACGGCCTCTAACCAGTATGAAATCTGCAACAAGGCGGTCGTCGGTATCACCGAGTCCATCGTTGCCCGCTCACAGGGCAACTACGCCACTGTTGACGACATCGCCAACGACGTTCGGGCGAAGTTCGGCTCCGACGCCACTATCTTTATCGTGAAACCCATCTATTCGCGCAACCGCTTTGCCATCATCCTCAGAGGCATCGCCCGCGCCGCCAAGAAGATCGTCCTCATCATGCCCGACGTGGACGAAGTGGGCAACGTGGTCAAAGGCCATCCCTTCACAAACGTCAACTACGACGAATATTATGCCGAAATCTGCGAACAGGAAGGTGCCAGCGTCTCTATCTTCAAGGACCTGAGCCCCGTCGGCAAAGTGGATGAAGACATGAACGTCATCATCGGCAACCTCCACGGCTACGACGAAGCGAAGCAGCTCTACAAAGGCTGCCGCGTCTATACGCTCGCCGACCTGCTTTCCGATCGCTGCGAATTCGGCGTCCTCGGTTCCAACAAGTCCGACGAGGAACGCATCAAGCTGTTCCCCAACAAACAGAAAGCCACGCAGCTGGTGCTTGAAATCCAGAAGCGTCTCCGCGAAGCCACCGGCAAGGAGATTTACATCGGTGTCTATGGCGACGGCTGCTTCAAGGATCCCGTCGGCGGCATCTGGGAATTTGCCGACCCCGTATCCATGCCGGCCTACACCAATCCCGAAGTTTTCGAAGGAACACCGAATGAGCTGAAAGTCAAGGCTCTGGCTGACGACAAGTTCCGCCACCTGAACGGTGAGGAGCTGCTCAACGCCATCGACAACGAGATTGCCACCAAGAACAACAACCTGAAGGGTTCGATGCAGAGCCAGGGGACAACCCCGCGCCTCTATCGCGACCTCCTCGCCAGCCTGATGGATCTTATCAGCGGCAGTGGCGACCGCTGCACCCCCATCGTTCTGATTCAGAATTATTTCCGCTAACAATTAAGCTCCGTGTATAAGAAAATCCCGTCAGAAATGGCGGGATTTTCTTTTTTTTGCTAAAATATCCCAAATAAATCCATATTTCAAATTTTAATTTTATGGAAAATTTAATAACTATTTCATTTTCAACAAGAAAATATTTTTCAAAATACATTGAAAAATAGAAATATCTGCTTTATCTTTGTAGCCATATAAATGAGAATTAAAACGTTAAAATATGGAGAAAGAAAATCCAATTGAAGAGGCGCGCCGATATGTTGCCAATGCAGAAGAGATTATCGAGAGAGCGGTATATGAGCCTGAAACGAACTCGTATTTGGACAGCAAATACATCAAAGCCGCAGGGGACATGCTTTGGAAAGGCTGCCTGATAGCCCTTGATGCGGTGGTGAGTGTACGCAAAGGCAAAGGGCGGCCCTCCATTGAGAAATACAAGGAGGCGGTTGCCAAACGTGATCAAAAGCTTCTTCAATTTGTGAATATGGGCTACAACACGATGCACCTTGTGATGGGCTATGACGGGAACAAGGAGAAGAAAGTCTGCGATGCGGGCTTCGATAGAGCCAACGCCATCATCGACCGTTGCGCACTGCTCTATCCGGGAAAAAAGTGCGCGTGAACGACAATGTTAAAAGTTGAGATTTAAAACGTTAAATTATGGAGAAGGAGAATCCAATTGAAGAGGCGCGCCGATATGTGGCCAATGCGGAAGCAATTATCGAGAATGCCTGTTATGATTCCGAGTTGAAAATCTATACGGATGGGAAATATATAAAGATAGCAGGGAACACTTTGTGGAACGGCTGCCTTGTCGCGCTGGATGCAGTTCTGAACATACGCCAGGGCAAAGGCCGACCGTCCATCGACAAATACAAGGCGGCTGCCGGAGAGCGCGATAAAAAGCTGCTGGCCGCCATCGTGGCTGGCTACAATACGATGCACCTTGCAATGGGTTATGACGGGAACAAGGACAAGAAAATCTGTGATGCGGGTTTTGAGAAAGCCAATGCCATCATCGACCGTTGCGCGCTGCTCTATCCGGGAAAAAAGTGCGCGTGATGGACAAAGTAAAAGTTGAGATTTAAATCGTTAAAATATGGAGAAAGAGAATCCAATTGAAGAGGCGCGCCGGTATGTGGCCAATGCGGAAGCGATTATCGAGAATGCCTGTTATGATCCTGAGTTGAAAATCTATACGGATGGAAAATATATAAAGATAGCAGGGAACACTTTGTGGAACGGCTGCCTTGTCGCACTGGACGCGGTTTTGAACATACGCAAAGGCAAAGGCCGCCCGTCCATCGACAAATACAAGGCGGCTGCAGGAGAGCGTGACAAAAAGCTGCTGGCCGCCATCGTGGCCGGCTACAACACGATGCACCTGTATATGGGTTACGATGGTGCAAAAGGCAAAAAATTATGTGATGAAGGTTTTGAGTACGCCAACGCCATCATCGACCGTTGCGCGCTGTTGTACCCGGGAAAAAAGTGCGCGTGACGGATATAGTTAAAAGTTGAGAGTTGTAGAGGCGTGGTGTACCGCGCCTCGGGATTAGAAGTTGTAAAGCAGGGTGGGGGAGTCGTCCGCAATGGTAGCCCTGCTTTTTTCGTGAAACTTCGCACTACTTGTCCGTCCCTATACGGGACTCGATAATCTTCGACCAAAGTTTTGAAACATTGGTGCTGGCTTCGGCATGGTTGAGGAAGCACTCCATCGTGTTCTTCAGCAGCATCGCGATGGTCAGCGGACCCACGCCGCCCGGAACCGGCGTGATGTATCCCGCCACTTCGCAGGCCGCATCGAAATCCACGTCGCCCACCAGCTTGCCCTCGGCATTACGGGTGATGCCCACATCAATGACCACCGCCCCCGGCTTGATCATATCTGCCGTGATCAGCTTCTCTTTTCCGACGGCAACTACTAGAATATCAGCCAGTAACGTCATCGCCTTCAAGTCCTTCGTATGGGTGTGCGTCATAATGACGGTGGCGTTCTCGTCCAACAGAATCTTGGCCACCGGCTTTCCAACTATGTTGCTGCGCCCGACCACTACAGCGGTCTTACCGTCAATCGTAACGCCCGTACTCATAATGAGTTGCACAATGCCTTTGGGCGTGCAGGGCACAATGCCGTGCATTCCCTGCCACAGCTCACCCACATTCAGCGGGTGGAACCCATCCACATCCTTGCCTTTGTCAATGGCTTGGATGATGTGATACTCATTAAGATGCTTGGGGATAGGAAGTTGTACCAAAATGCCGTCCACGAGCGGGTCTTCGTTCAATACGTGGATCAGGTCCAAAAGTTCCTTCTCCGTGATGGTCGGCTCCAACGCGATGAGACGGGAGTCCATCCCGACGGAGGCAGCGGCGGCCAGTTTGTGCTTCACGTAACGTTGGCTGCCCTCATCATTACCGACCAGAATAATGTAAAGGGAGGGACGACGCCCGTACTTGGCTTCCAAGTTGGGCATCTGGGTACTCATTTTCTCCTTAATACGAGTGGCAAGTGCTTTTCCGTCAATGATTTGAGCCATTCTTGCTTTTGTTTTTAATTATTAGATAATACGAAAATAGTACTTCCTAGTTTTCAGTTTTCAATTGCCCAGTGGGCGATGTCGTTCCGGTGGAAGAGATTGTCGCAGTGGATTTTGTCGATTTCCGAATAGACGCGGGCTTTTGCCTCCATGTGGGTAGCGCCTTTGCTCACCACCATCAGCACGCGGCCGCCGTTGGTCATCAGCGTACCCTCCTTACGGACGGTCCCCATGTGGAAGACGGTGTCTTCGACGTTCTCCACCCCGCTGATTACGTGACCTTTTTCGTAGCTTCCTGGGTAGCCTTTCGAGGCAAGCACCACACCCATCGTCACTTCGTCTGACCATTTCGGCGTTTGCGACGGTTTCGTCCCCGTGGCCACCGCCATAAAGATGTCGTAAATGTCGCTTTCCAACAAAGGAAGGACCACCTCGGTTTCGGGATCGCCAAAGCGGGCGTTGAACTCGATGACCTTGATGCCCGTGGGGGTCTTCATCAGGCCACCGTACAGCACACCCGATAGGGGGGTACCCTCTTCACTCATCGCTTTAGCAGTCTTGCATAAGATATTGTCGTAAGCAAATTTACGGTCTTCTTCTGTAATGAAAGAAAGGGAGGTGTAAGCACCCATCCCACCCGTGTTCGGCCCCTTGTCACCGTCGAAGGCACGTTTGTGATCCTGCGCCAGCGGCATCGGATAGACGTTGTTCCCGTCCACAAAACACATGAACGAAAATTCGGGACCGGTGAGGAAATCCTCAACAATCACTTTGCCTTTGCCGTAGGTGGTGTCCAACAGCATGGATTTCAGTGCGTCGCGGGCTTCGTCCAACGTTTCGGCAATCACCACACCTTTTCCGGCGGCAAGTCCGTCGTACTTGAGAACGGCGGGGAACGGACGGGCACTCACGTAGGCCAATGCCGCTTCGTAATCCTCGAAGCTCTCGTACGCTGCCGACGGAATCCCGTATTTCAGCATCAGCTTCTTGGCAAACTCCTTGCTGCTTTCAATCTGCGTGGCTGCTTTGGTGTGACCGAAGATTTTCAACCCTTCGGCGCGGAATGCATCGACGATGCCGACAGCGAGGGCGGCTTCCGGACCCACCACAGTCAAGTCAATCTTCTGTTCTTTCGCAAATTGCAGAAGACCAGCGACATCCGTATCTTTAATTGCTACATTTGTGGCGATAGCGGCAGTGCCTGCGTTTCCGGGAGCGCAGAAGATTTCCGTCACCTGTGGCGAACGGTGGAGGGCATCCGCAATAGCATGCTCGCGTCCGCCGGAACCAATGACCAATACTTTATTCATAGGGATTTGAGAAATTTATAAGATTTGAAGATTTGAGAGAATCTGTGAATTTGTGAATCTTTTTAATGTTTGAAGTGACGAACGCCGGTGAACAGCATCGTGATGCCGAGTTCGTTGGCTTTCTTGATGGCGTCTTCGTCGCGGATGCTGCCGCCAGGCTGCACGATGGCGGTCACGCCATACTGGTGGGCAAGTACGACGGTGTCGTCGAAGGGGAGGAAGCCGTCGGAAGCCAGCACCAGACCTTCGGTGTAGCCGGCGGCGTGTGCCTGTTTCAGAGCGATTTCTGCGGAGCCGACACGGTTTGTCTGGCCGGCGCCGATACCGAGCGTATGGTTGTCTTTCACCACAGCGATGGCGTTAGACTTCACGTGTTTGACGATTCTCCAGCCGAAGGCCATATCCGCCATCTGCTTGTCGGTCGGCTTCACTTCAGTGACACACATATCAGTAGTGATGTTTTCAATCTGTGTGTCAAGTTGTTGCGCAAGAAGTCCGCCAACTACGCCGACATATTGC
The DNA here is from genome assembly GCA_017961265.1 of Bacteroidales bacterium. Lineage (GTDB taxonomy): Bacteria > Bacteroidota > Bacteroidia > Bacteroidales > WCHB1-69 > UBA1756. The sequence continues at coordinate 35,784 of JAGCXN010000011.1, forward strand.
GGCACGGGGGCGTTGGTTTTGGTCATATCGACTTCCATCACGCGGAGGTTCTTCTTTGTGCTGAGGATTTCCATCGCTTCCGAGGTGAACGACGGCGCGATGACGATTTCGAGGAAGATCGGCTTCATTCCTTCCGCAACCGTCTTAGTCAGCGGGCGGTTCATGGCGACGATACCGCCGTAGATGCTCACCTTGTCAGCTTCGTACGCGGCCTGCCATGCCTCTTCGATAGTGGGGGCCACGGCTGCACCACACGGGTTCATGTGCTTGAGAGCCACGCAGAATGGTTCGTCAAAATCGCGTACCACATTCAAAGCGGCATTAGCGTCCTGGATGTTGTTATAGGATAACTCCTTGCCTTGCAGCTGCTTGCCGAAAGCGAGGGAGTAGGGGACGGGCGTAGCGGCAGCGTAGAAGTTGGCCGTCTGGTGCGGGTTCTCACCGTAGCGTAGGGGCTGCTTGAGGTCGTATTCCAAGAACAGCTTCTCGTTCAGACCGGCCTGTTTGCGCATATACGTGGCGATACAGCAGTCGTATTCGGCGGTGTGCGTGTAGGCTTTGGCCGACAGTTTGAGGCGGGTTTCGCGGGAAGTGTTACCGTTGGCGCGGATTTCGGCAATCACGGTGTCGTAGTCGGCAGGGTCGCAGACGATGGTGACATCGTGCCAGTTTTTGGCAGCACTGCGCACCATGGACGGTCCGCCAATGTCAATCTTTTCGATGGCTTCCTCTAATGTAACACCTTCTTTTGCAATGGTTTGCTTGAAAGGATACAGGTTGACACAGACGAGGTCGATGGTCTCGATTTGCTGCTCTTTCAAGATTTGCATGTGTTCCGGCACATCGCGGCGAGCGAGGATGCCGCCATGAACGTTCGGATGGAGTGTCTTCACGCGCCCGTCAAGGATCTCCGGAAATCCAGTCACGTCGCTGATGTTGATGGTGCGGACACCATTATTTTCCAGAAGGGTCTGCGTGCCACCGGTGGCAATGATTTCCCAGCCCAGTTCCTGCAGCTGCTGCACAAAAGGAACCAGATTCGTTTTGTCGCTTACGCTTACTAATGCTCTCATTTTTTTCAAGTTAAAAGTGAAAAGTTAAAAGTATTTAGGTGATAGGTAATAGGTGATAGGTAATAGGTAATAGGTGATAGGTAGTAGATCAAATCAGCAGTTTCCTTATTGTGTCCACGTAAATCTCGTGTTCGATTTTCTGTCCGAGGCGGTGGACTTCGGCGGGGTCGTTGCCCTCGTAGGGGAAGGCGCGTTGGGCGATGATCTTGCCACCGTCCAGCGTCTCATCCACGAAATGGATGGTGATGCCATAGACCTTAACGCCGTAGGCGACAGCATCTTCCACGGCGTGCGCCCCTTTGAAGGCGGGCAGCAGCGACGGGTGGATGTTGATGATTTTCCCACGGTAGGCGTTCAGCAGCACGTCCGACACGATGCGCATATAGCCGGCCAAGCAGACGAGGTCCACCTGACGGGCTTGCAGCATTTCCACAATTTCCTTTTCGTAGTCGGCTTTACTGGCGTAGGATTTCGGGCTGAACACAAAACTTTCTATTCCAAATCGTTGGGCGCGTTCGATGACGAGGGCGCCGGGCTTGTCGCACACCATCAGCACCACTTCGGCATCCAAGCGGCCGTCGGCGCACGCTGCGGCAATCGCCTCAAAATTGGTGCCGGAGCCGCTGGCAAAAACTGCGAGTTTCTTCTTTTGAGTCATTGGTTATTTGGTTTCGTTTTATCTATCTGTAGCAGGTAGAGGTGATAGGTAATAAGTAAAAGGTAATAAGTAAAAGGTAATAAGTAAAAGGTAATAAGTAAAAGGTAAAAGGTAATAGGTAATAGGTGGGAGGTATGAAGAGGGTCTGTGTGTGTGCAACCTACTACTTCATACTTATTACTTTATACTTATTAATTTTCAATTTTCAA
>JAGCXN010000012.1 GCA_017961265.1 Bacteroidales bacterium
CCCCCCGCTCCTCTTCCTTTTTTCTCCCGTCAGTACCACCCACCATTCCGCGGACCGTCAGGGCCGCGGAATCTCCTGCTACTCCGCCATAGGTTCGTCATCATCAAATTCGCGTCATCTGCGTAATTCGCGGCTGTCTCTTTTCCGCAGCATCACCCTCCCCTTTTTTCCATACCTGCCGCCCGTGCCGCGGGCTGGCGCACGAGAATATTCCCCTTCTTTTTTAAGAAGGGGTGCACGAAGTGCGGGGTAGTTGTATCGAAATATGAAAAGTCAAATTGAAAATCTACTACCCCGGCCTACGGCCACCCCTTCTACATAGAAGGGGAATTTTTTCTTTGGGCGGAAGCAAAGAAAATGAACAAACTTTTTGTACCTTTGCAACCTTCCATCATAATATCGCAATCCGCTGATTATGACCTTAATAACTGAATATTCCCTCTGGTTTGCGCTGCTTTGCGTGCTGCTGGGCGCCGTTTTTTCGGTGGCCCTGTACTTCCGCAACAACAATACCGACTTCGACCGCAAGGCCAAAATCGTGATGTCCGTGCTGCGCGGCGTCTCCATCGCCCTCATCGCGTTCCTGCTCCTGGCACCGATGCTTAAACTCAACGTCAAGGAAACCGAACAGCCCGTGCTGATCGTCGCCATCGACAACTCCGAATCCATGGTGGCTACACCGGACTCCGCTTTCTACCGTGCCGATTTCCAAGAAGAAATCAACAATCTGGTCCAGTCGTTCAGCGATAAATACGACGTAAAAACCTATCTTTTAGGCGAATCCGCAACCGCCACCAACAGCAAGGAGCAGCTGGCTGTGCCATTTGATGGCAAAATGACCAACCTCTCTTCCCTATTCACCGACGTTGAAAATGTGTACGCCAACCAGAACGTGGGCGCGATGGTCCTCGTTTCAGACGGTATCTACAACACGGGCAGCAACCCCCAGTATCAGGCGGAACGGCTGAAATTTCCCGTCTATACTGTGCTCGCCGGCGACACCACCGTGCAGACCGACCTCCGCATCGCCGGCATCATCCACAACAGCCAGACCTTCCTCGGCAACTACTTCCCCGTCGAGATCAAAGTGGCCGCCACCCACCTCGCCGGCAACAAGGCCGTGCTGAAGGTGCTGGAGGGTGAAAACGAAGTCTTTAACAAAACCATCGATATTCGTGGAAACCAGCATTTTGAGACGGTGAAACTCACCCTCAATGCCAAGACCAAAGGAACCCAGAAATACCGCGTGGAACTCACGGAATTGGACGGCGAAGTGACCTACCGCAACAATGCCGACAACTTCTATATCCAAGTGGTCGATACCCGCGAGAAGATCGCCATCGTCTATTACGCCCCGCACCCCGATGTGGGCGCCATCAAAGCCGCTTTGGAGACATCCGACAAATATGAGGTAGAAGTATTTGCCGCAGAGAACTTTAACAAGAACCCAAACGATTATTCACTCTTTATCCTGCACCAGCTGCCCGCCGTGAAGCCCGCCGCAGGAAATCTGCTCAGCAAAATCCAGCAGGAAGGCATCTCGGCACTCTATGTCATTGGCAAACAGAGTGATCTGAAAGCGTTCAACAACCTCGGCGCCGGCATTTCCATCACGCAGCAGGGTGGAAAGGTGATGTACAACGAGGCCTACCCGAGCTTCAACGACAACTTCCTGACCTTCACCTTCTCGGAGGAAGCACGCCAGATGCTGCGCAACTACACTCCCCTCCTCACCTACTTCGCCAACTACCAGACTTCCGTCGGGGCTAACGTCTTTATGTACCAGAAAATCAGCAATGTGGTCAGCACCTACCCGCTGATTCTGTTCTCACAGAACGCGAAAGGACGCACGGGTGTCATCACCGGTACTGACATTTGGCGCTGGCGGCTGCAGAACTACCTGAAGGCCCAGAATTTCGACGCTTTCGATGAGATCATCAACAAAATCGCCCTCTATATGTCGGTGAAGGGCGACAAGAGCTACTTCCGCGTTCATTCGCAGGAGGTTTACAACGAGAACACGCCGGTGGAGTTCACAGCGGAGGTTTACAACGAAAGTTACGAACTCATCACCGACCCGGATGTCCGTTTCGTGCTTACCGACGGCAACGGCAAGGAGTACGTGTCGCAGTTCTCGAAGCAGAACAGCAGCTACTACCTGAACCTCGGCAAACTGCCCGTTGGCGACTACTCGTGGGAGGCCAGCACCGTGGCGGGCACCAAAACATACAAGAAATCAGGCAGTTTCTCCGTTCAGGAGATTCTTTTGGAAAGCATGAACCTCGTCGCCAACCGTGACGTGATGCGGGCCATCGCCGAAAACACCAACGGACAATGCTTCGATGTCCGTGACATGGAGAATTTGGAAAAGGTCATCAAGGAAAACGACGACATCAAACCGGTGGTCACCTACAACAAGAAATACACGTTGATCCTCAACAGCTGGATATACCTTGCACTCATCATCTTATTGCTTGGTATTGAATGGTTTATGCGCAAATGGGGCGGCGGTTACTAATCGTACATGAATCTTGGGAAAATGAAAAAGACAATACTACTGATACTATTGGCGACAATGATGCATCTTCTTAATGCACAGCAGATTGCATTGTTGAAGTACCGTGGCGGCGGCGACTGGTACGGGAACCCCACTTCCCTACCCAACCTAATCGCGTTCTGCAACGAAAACCTGTCAATGTCGCTGGATCCGAAGCCCGCGACCGTGGAGGTCGGCAGCAACGAGATCTTCCAGTACCCCTTCGTCCACATGACGGGGCACGGCAACGTGGTTTTCTCGCAGGAGGAGGCGCAGAACCTGCGTATGTACCTTATTTCCGGTGGTTTCCTGCACATCGACGACAACTACGGTCTCAACAATTTCATCCGTTCCCAGATGAAGCTTGTCTTTCCGGAACTGGACTTTGTGGAACTCCCCTATAACCACCCGATTTTCCACCAGAAATATCCCTTCCCGAGCGGACTGCCGAAGATTCACGAACATGACGGCAAGCCGGCGCAGGCGTTCGGACTGATTTGGGAAGGCCGGCTGGTGTGCCTATTCACCTACGAGTGTGACTTGGGCGACGGCTGGGAGAATGCAGAGGTTCACCACGATTCGCAAGCCACTCGTTTAAAAGCACTTAAAATGGGTGCGAACATTATACAATACGTCTTTACAGACAGATAAACATAAACAGCAGTTGTTCCGTCGCTGCTCCGCAAGGAGGAGAGGAAAGTCCGGGCAACACAGAGCGCCGTGCTTCCTAACAGGAAGGGGCTTCGATGAAGTCACGGAAAGTGCCACAGAAAAGATACCGCCTGCGTGCAGGTAAGGGTGAAAACGCGAGGTAAGAGCTCACGACGCCGTCAGTGATGCCGGTGATGGTAAACCCCACGGGTTGAAAAACCAAATAAACCGAGGCTTGAGGGTGGCTCGCCCGACTCGGAGGGTAGGTCGATTGAGCCGGCTGGTGACAGACGGCCTAGATAAATGACGGAACTCGACAGAACCCGGCTTACAGACTGCTGTTTTTTCATACAAAACCGTCCGGAACACGTTGTCCGGACGGTTTTGTTTTCTGAAAAAAGATAATAAATAAACATTCAACCTACTCTTCGTACGGTTCCTCGCCGCTGTCCATCGGAATTTCCCGCCGCTTTTTATAGTTGTTGATTTTGTAACTCACTGACAAAGAAACATTAAACCAGCCACGGTCACGAATGCTGACGGCATCGTAACCGTAGTTGTCACGATACATATAGGTAATGATCTTCGATTTGTGGGAACAGACCAGATTGCGGATATTCAGGCTCACCACCAAGTTCTTGTTGAGGAACGACTTCTTCACACCCAAGTCGAGCGAGTAGGAGCCTGAGCGTTTCCCTTGGCCCACGCCGCCACTTCCCCACCCCATACTGCCGGTGGTGATGCTGGGGGCACGGTAACGGAAATTCACCTGTATCACCCAGTCCTTCGGGAGGTTGAAACTCTGGTTCAGACGGGCATTCCACGTCCAGTCGCGGGCAAGGTAGTCATCAATCTGCTCCTTGCTGTCGATGATAACACGGTAGAAGCTGCCACTCAGCGTGATACGCCAGAACTTCCACAGCTGCTGGCCATAGACGAGTTCGAAACCGAAATTCTGGCTCTTGTCGAGGTTGCGGTACGAAGTGAGCGTGTAGGTGTGAGGCTCACCATCGAGCGAGTCACGGAAAATTTCGGTAAAACGGCTGATGATGTCGTTGCGCTGGCGATAAAAGGCCGTGAAGTTCAATGACGATTTTTGGATGGTCATCAGATAGCCGAGTTCCACAGAGTTGACGAACTCGGGCGTAAGGTCGGGATTGCCGCAGCGGTAGTTTTGCTTGTCCGACACGTTGAGGAACGGGTTGAGCTGCCAGATGTTGGGACGGCTCACGCGGCGCGAATAGCTCACCTGTAACGAGTGTTCCTTTGTAATGTCGTAGCGGATGTGCGCCGTCGGGAACAGGTTGTAGTAGTTCTTGTAATGCACCTCCCCTGCCGACTTCAGGTCGGACTTGGTGTTGGCGATTTCGCCACGCAAACCCACCTGTATTTTCAACTTATCCCAAAATGAGTTGGAGTAGATGAAGTACAAGGCGTTAATCATCTCCGTGAAAACGAAGTGGTTGCTTTGGCGGTAATCCTGCCACATCGGCAGCGTATCATTACCTGAGAAAAAGCGGTAATCCTCGCCGATGGAACGATACGAAATCTTATACCCTGTTTCGATGCGTCCGCCTTTGCCGACGGGCGTCACGAAATCAACCTGCCCCGTCGCGGTGGTGTTGTCGTCGAGCGTGGTGGTCTTCTGGAAAATGTCAATGGCATCGGACGGGAAGCCATACTCTTGCGCCGTGGTGTCGCGGCGGTTGGAGTGGTTGCGGCTGTAGAAGAGGTCGGAGGTCAGCTCCATCCCCTTGGTTTCAAACGTTTTCTTGTAGTTGACCGAAGCCGTGAAATTGTGACGGACATTGCGGTCGGAGGAAATCTGCGTATAGTACTCGTGCGGAATATACTCCCCATTTCGGATGCTGTCGTCGCTCACAATCAGGTCGTTGCCACCCTTGTGGGTATTGTTGTTGTACGACAGAGTGAAGCTGAGCGTGTTCTTCTTGTTGATGAACCAATCGAGGCCGGTGCGGAGGCTGTGACCCATACCGCCGAAAAGGCCGGTATTATCCTGTGAAAGGTGCATCGTGTCGGTGCCGAACCAGTAGTCACGGTCCATCGTGCCGCCGTTGCGGTGGTTGTGCCCACGCAGGTCGTAGTTGAGGAACAGATTGATTTTCCCGTAACTGTAGTTCAGACTGATATTTCCACCATAGCCGCCGAGGGTGGGCTTGTTGCGAAACAGCTCCATACTGCCCCGCAGGCTGACCATCCCGTTGAAGCCGCTCTCCCGCTTTTTCTTGAGCACGACGTTCAGGATGCCGGCCATCCCGTCGGGTTCGAGACGTGCCGAAGGGTTGGTCACCACCTCGATGCTCTCAATCTGGTTGGCGGGAATCTGGTCGAGTGTGAGGTTGGTGGGTCGGCCGTCCACCAGGATAGTGACATTTTCACTGCCTCGTAAGGTCACATTGCCCTCCAAATCCACGTCCACCGACGGAATATCCTCCAGTACCTCCAAGGCGGTCGCACCCTCCGCCGTAACGCTGGAGCCCACATTGAACACTTTTTTGTCAAGGTTGCTCTGCAACATCTCCCGCTCCGCCTTGATCTCGACCGTGCCGAGCATTGTGGCCTTCTGGTCCAGCTTCAGCTGCTGCATCTTATACACGGGGTTGTTCTGGCTCAAAGCGAAAGGCTGGGAATAGAAAGTCCGGTACCCCATATAGTCGATCTTAAGGATGGAATGTCCGAAGGGAATCTTGGAGATGACAAAGCGTCCTTCTTCGCTGGTCATACCATAAGCGACAGTAGAAGAATCCTTTGCATTCAACACATAGAGAGAAGCATACGGTATTGGCTTGGCATTTTCGTCCACCAGGCTGCCGGCAATCACGCCAGTCGTCGAGGTCACCATCGAGTTCAGATCCATTCCCGGACGTTGTCCCGGACGCTGTCCTGACTGAGGTGGTCCTTGCGGTGCACCCGGAGGCGGGCCGTCCGGCTGCTGCGCAAAGGTCGGAAGCAGCGACATCATTATCAGAATGACTGTTACCCAAGAAAATAGAATATTTTTTTTCATAGTGATTTAATAGGTTTGTTTGTCTATTTGTTTTCTACTACCCCACCCTTGCGGGCACCCGTTGTCGGCTTCGCCTTCTTTTCCTCATCACTCGGCAAAGAAAAAGCAAGCTTTTCCTCTGCACTCGTTCTTTCGTCAAATCTACATAGAAGGGGAATTTTCAATTTTCCGTTTTCAGTTTTCAATTTTCAAATTAGTGAAACCAGCACGAACAGCCAGTGGGCGGCGATACCGGCGAGGAGACCTCCGACGGCATGGGCCGCGATGGCCTTGGAAATCAGCTGGCGGTACCCCATCGAGTCGAGCATGGCGGTGTGGGTGCTAAGGAAGCCGCTCCAGCACATGCCCATGGCGGTGAAGACCGCGATGGCGTTGTTGTCGATGATGCCCTCGGCGATAAAGCGGGGCACCAGACCGAGCGCCGCTCCGACCGCACCCAATGCGGTAATCGGGAAGGAGATCAGTTGCGGGTGCTCGAAGCCGAACAGCCACGTGAAGACCACCTGTATCTTGCTGGCCGCCCACGTAATGACCGGCACGCCCTCGTAAGCAACACCTTCATAGACGCCGCCGGTACCGCTCGGACCGAACGTCAGCATCATCACGATGGTGGAGATCACCAGCACGCCCGGAATGATGGCGAGGCCGATGCCGACCCCGTCCTTGCCGCCGTCCAGAATCGAATTGAGGAAACGCATGAAGACGCTACCTTCACTCTTGAAGGAGATCTGCTGCTCGTCGCCCGCACCTTCGGCAACCGGTTCATCCAGCTCCGGAAAGTTCTTGAGCGTAAACCGCTGCATCAGCCGCGTGGAGACGATACTGCCGACCAACGCCCCAAACAGCCCGACCAGCGCACCCTTTCCAAATCCCTGACTGGTCATGAACGCGATGACCACTAGGCCCATCCCGAAGGCGGTGCCGAAGTTGGTTAATGAAACCAGCTGGTACTTTTTGAAATACTGGCGGAAATTCTTGTCCTTCGACAGGGAGATGATGGCGGGGTTGTCGCTCAGGAAGGTCATTACCGCGCCGAGGGCCGCAACGCCTGGCAGATTGTACAGTGGACGCATCAGCGGACGCAGGATGTTCTCCAGCAAGCGCACCACACCGAACTCGGCCAGCAGCTTGCTGATGGCACCCATCAACACGCAGATGGCCATGATGTAGAAGACGGTCTCCATCAGCAGGTGGTAAGCCGTCTGCATGAACGTGTTGAGCATTTTCGGCAGGGTCATGCGCGTGGCGAGCAGGCCGAAAAAGCCGAAAAAGATGATCAGGAACACGATGGCCTCCAACGAGCGTTTGCCCGTGAAGGACAGCGGATTCTTCAACTTGAAGATTTCCTCAATCTTACGGAACGCCGCCTCCACATAGCGGGCGTACTCCAATGTTTTTTTCTTGCGGATTTTCATTATTGCTGTTGTTTTTTCTCTTGCAGATGTTTGAAGTAACGGAGGAAGTCAATATTCCATGTGATGCCGATGTTGCCGTTGAGGGTGCCGCACGTCTCCATCCCGTCATATTTCGGGAAAAGCAGCGAGCGGTTCACGAAAGCGTGTAGCCGCACCGATGGACACTTGACCGGACGGTACTCGATTCCGAGCCCGTAAAAGAGCTTGCCATACCCCGGCAACATCATCGGGTCCATCGGCTCTACGGACAGGTCGTGAATACAGACTTCATCAATCATATTCTGGTCATAACCGGCTTTCATAAAGAGATTTACGGATTTTATCTTGAAATCCATCCGGGTGGCGACAGTGAAATTGTCGAAAAAGTGACGGTCGAAACGGAAAGCACGGTTCTGGAAATCGACGTACCAGCTCCACCAGCCGAACTGCAATTTATTTCCTAACGATATGTAATTCACGAATTTGCCACGTTTGCGTTCAAAGAAATTGACCGAGTAGATGGTCTGGAAATGGGGGAATGTGCCGTACCACATCAAACTGTAGCCGAGCAGCCCCTGTTTCCATTCGCTGCCCGTGCCCGCATAGTGCACGTATGGGGAGTTGGCAACCTGCAGGATAAGCTTGTTCTTCCCTTCCTTATCCGTATAACTCAGATGGCCAGCCAGTTGGAAGCAATAGACATTGCCCCAAAAACTGGTATAATAGAAGACGTCGATGGGGGGCGCATCGTACTCGAAGCCACCGATGGCCAGAGCCTCCTTACCCATTCGGACAGACCAACGCTCCTTGAAACGGTATTGCAAATACAAAAAGTCGGTGTTGTCGAACAGTGACGACGCGCCGGGGTTGGCGATGATGCGCTGCCGGAAGTAGTAAGAGAAGCCCTTCCCGAACTCGCCGCCGAGGCAAAGGTTAAAGTACTTACCGTTCAGCCCGTAAAACGCCGTGTCGTGCGGCTGAGGCGGCAGAGCTGACACATCCGACGTTTTGACGCCCCGCCACTCCCCTATCACATCAAAGTCGGCACGGACTTCCAGCTTGAGGGTGGTGAAACGGTGCGAGGTGCTGTCCTGCGCTTGGAGCATCGTCCCCGACAAAAGGGGTATTACAACGCAGAGAAAAAATAGTAACCTTTTGTTTTTTAGCAAATTACAATTATTCATCATCTATCAGAAAAGAGTTGCAAATGTACGATAATATTATATATGTATAGCCTTTCCCAAGTGACACTTTCGGTGAAGATGAAAAGAAAATCAACGACACAAAATGAATGTGCATATCCATATAATCTGATGATTTTTACAAGAAAATTTTCCGAAAAAAGAAAGTTCTTCTGGTGTAAAACGATTTTATAAATAAAGAAAAAAGCGATAGTATCTTATACAAAAATCAATAAATCAATATTTTAAAATAAAAAAAGAAGAAGAAATTTTTTTTCAAAAAGTGGGGTACTGCAAAATAAAAAAGGTGTATTTTTGCAACCTCAAAATGAGCCCAGGTGGTGGAATTGGTAGACACGCCACTTTGAGGGGGTGGTGAGCGTTAGCTCGTGCAAGTTCGACTCTTGTCTTGGGCACAAAAAAACTCGGAAAATGATTTCCGAGTTTTTTTATTTTTTCCAACAACAAAGTACCTGTTTTGGAGTGTACTTTGGGGTATTTTATTCGTATTGATGATGTCGTTGGCGTTTGCTATTTTTCTGGAAGGCTAACCCTATAGCCGTGGTATCGGTCCATTACGCTATGTGTATATCGGATGGTGTGTTTTCCTGGAAAGTAGCCATTACGGACGACAGGATCGGTGTAAAATTTCTTGTCCGATTTTAATGCCAAATATGGTTCCACATCCATCCATACATCGGCATTGCCGCCGTACTTGCGACAAAGGCTGCGTGCATCGTGGATATGTCCTGATCCAGCATTATACGATGCGGCGACGAAAAACATACGCTCGTTTTCGTCCTCTATATCACGAAATTGCCGGTTGATAGAGGAAATAAGGCTGATACCGGCATACAACTGCGACTCCACCGATGAATTGGCATCCACGCCGAAATGCTCGCCTGTGCCGGGCATCATCTGCATGATGCCGAAACTGCCACCGACACCTATGGAGGTGGTGGTAAAGCGGGATTCCTGATAGATGATGGAACAGACAAAACGCCAGTCGAGACCGCGTGCCTTTGATAGTCTCTTGATGACGGCATCGTAGGGAGAAATTCTCTTGGAACGTTTCTCCTGCGAGCCCTTGGTGAGATACTTCGTATGCGGCTTCAAATATTTGTTGCACAATTCTTTATATCCACCTGTCTGTTTGAAATCCGTAAGCCATTGGTTGATCCGCGCATTCAAGGTCGTATTGGCAGGATTGAGCACCCAACGGCGTTGGTACTCAGGACCGATGCGGGCCGCAATCGTAAGGTCAGGATAGAACGGCAACAAGGCAAGAACCGTGTTATAATCGGAAACGAGGTAGTGAATTTTCTTATCCTGCAAAAGGCCAAAGAACTCCTCCACATCCATATCGCTGCTGCGGATAACCTGCCATTCGGTGGAATCCCCCAGTGTGCTGAGTTGAATATAGGCAGGAAAGTGTGCAGGGACGTACAGGAGTTTTGGGTAGTCCGCTGCATCGCCGTCCCTGCAGATCAGCACAGGAAACGAAGTGGAGTGCGGCACGGACAAATCGACAGCCGTGGTGTCAGCCATCTCGTCATCCAAATCCACAGCAATGATGTCATAGGCTCCCGTCACCATTCCTTCCTTCACTTCGGCAGCATCGGTGCTGAGGGTAAAGCGCGGCTTCAACCCTAACGAATCGCACATTTGGTGAAGCAGTTCATACTGAAAGCCAATGGGACGTCCTTTGTATAGGAAGTAATCGGACGAGTGGCAATGAAGGAGTATGGAGATTCTGTCGCTCGTGTTCTCAACGAGATCACCTGAGTTTTTAACATGTCCGACACTTTCCCTAATGCCAAAAAAGAACAAAGCCACCGCAAATGCGGCAGTTGAGATGAGTAAAAAAAGCCAACTGAACCTACGACGGAGCCGCAAGGTTATTCAACCGGTGTGACTAAAATAATCTGATCCACCGTTTCGTCGGGAATCAGTTTCACGCGCCCCGTTCCGTAGTATGCGTCATGGTGATATACACTGTCAAGATGGTCATCTACGGTATAGTAGGTATAGTAGGTTGAATCGTATGTGATCATCACATCCAGCAACGCCTCATACTTGAAAGTGTGGGTAAACACGCCGTTTTCGTCGGTATAGCCTTCAGCCTTGGCAAAATCCGCATAATTGTCTTCCAATCCAATACGTACAAAAGCCCTCGGCAGCGGACCGGCAGTGTCAACTCCCGTAGTGGTTGTATGCACACGGAGCACGAGCTCGCAAACGGGTTCCTTTTTGCATTGGGAGAAAACGACCAATAGGGTTACAACGGCCAATGCATAAAACAAAACTGCTATCTTTTTCATAGGAAATGATTTTTCAATTAACAAGGCGCAAAAGTACAACAAATATTTTAAAAATGTCTATAAAATAATTGTACTTTTGCACCCTAATTTTTTGAAAAGTGGAAAATTGTAGAAAATTCATCATATTTGGGCTGGGAAATGCTGAAAACCAATATGCCGGCACGCGCCACAACATCGGTTTTGAGGTGGTGAACGCGCTGGCGCAGAAGTTGTCAGTGACCTTCCGCACCGACCGTCACGCTTACATCGCCGAAGGAAAGTACAAGGGACGCACGCTTGTCCTGGCCATGCCCACCACCTACATGAACCTCAGTGGCAAGGCCGTCCGCTACTGGATGGAACACGAGAACGTACCGGCGGAGAACATCCTTGTCATCTGCGACGACATAGACCTGGCCCCCGGCTGGCTGCGGATGCGCGCCAAAGGCAGTGGAGGCACCCACAACGGCCTCAACCACATCATCGAAACCCTCGGCAACAGCGACTTCCCGCGCCTCCGCTTCGGCGTTGGCCACGACTTCGCCCAAGGCTACCAAATCGAATACGTGCTGGGCAAGTTCTCCTCCGACGAGATGAAAACCACCATCCAGCCCGCCATCGACAAGGCCGTGGAGATGGTGCTCTCGTTCACCACGGCCGGCATCCAGCAAACCATGAACCAGTTTAACACCAAGAAAGAGGTGAAGAAACCTGAAACCCCTGCCCATGAGGAATAAGACGTTTTTGCTGTTTTTGCTGCTGTGTACGGCCGTCACCTTCGGCCGCGCCGCCGCTCCCGACTCGCTCCCACTGCGGTACGCCCCGCTGCCGATGTTGTCGCTGTCGGACGACAAGGATATCGAGGACTACCTCCAGTATGGCATCCGTATCGGCACCGACCTCAACCTCACCTCCAAGCAGATTTCCGACCGCGACCATATCAAAACCCACCTATCCGCCATGTTCGGCGCCTACGTGCGCGGTGGCTACAAGTACATTTTCGGTGAGACCGGTCTGGAGTACATCTTCCACAAGTGCCAATACGAGACTTGGAACACGGACGGCCTGCGCAGCGGCGACGAAACTGTGGAGAGCCGCTACCTGCAAATCCCCGTCAAGGTGGTCGGACTGATCAAGGCGGGCAAAATCTGCACCTTCCTCCCCTACGCTGGCATCGTTTACAAACCACTGATACACTGCTCGAAAAACGACATCGGCTACGGAAAAGCCACCCTGACCCGCCACCAGTGCCAAATCACCGCCGGCCTCGACTTCCGCATCAAGTTCGTCCTCGTCGGCATCGGCTACAAATACAACCTGAAGCCCTTCTTCTCCGACAGAAGTTCCGTCCGCCAACAATTCCTCACCATCACCCTCGGCGTACAACTTTAATCCACAACAATTTGCCCACATCGACGTTTCATCTATCTCCATTTTCACAAAAAAACATGTCAATAAAAGTCGCCATCATCACCCTCCTGCTCCTTGCCTGCGCCTTCCGGTCGGTCGCACAGGAGGACGAGACCGAAGAGGACGACCTTTTCCACCACACCATTGACTCGGCGATGGCCATCTCTCCCCTCTATCTTCCCACCTCCTACACGGAACTGGGAACCATCTTTTTCAAACCCATTGATTACAGGGGCGTTGACACCACCATAGACCTGATTGCGCAGCACGACCCGATAGAACAGACCCGCTACATCTGCCAGACGTTGGGTATCGGTGGGCAGGCGCACAAGTTCGTCAATTTCACCTACCAGAAAGAGCCCGGATTCTCCCTTTTCACCTTTCCTTATCCGCTCTATTTCAAGGAACAGGAGGACTTGCAATACTACAAGTTGAAAACCGTCTATACCAATTTGGGATTCACCTACAGCATCCTTCCTGAACAATATATGATTACGGCGCAGCACGTCCAGAATATCCGCGACAAGGTCAACTACGCCATCAACGTCCGGGGGCTCACCAGCAACGGCTACTATACGAACCAGCGGACAAGCAACCTTGTGGCCGACGCACTCGTCCATTACGAAATTCCTTCGCAGATTTACGGTTTCCGAGCCAGCTATATCGTCAATTTCTATACGTTCGGTGAGAACGGTGGGCTACTGAACATGAAGGAGTTCGTCACACAGGATTCGCTCGAAGACACCAAGGCCTACAACATGAAGCTGTACTATGCCTCCTCGAAGCTGCTCACCCACGATATTCTTTTCCAGCAATATGTGAACATCATCACTCCGAACAAGCGCAAGGAGAAAGACAATTATTGGGGCACTTTCCTGCACACCTTCCGTTTCAAGCAGCAGCGTATCGACTACAATGACAGGGAATTGGATACGCTCTACTACGGCACAAACTTCCTCCTTTCCGCCGACACGACCGCCGACACCACCCGTTTCTTCACGCTTTCCAACACCTTGCAGTGGTCCTCGTTCAAACCCTATAAAGAGGATGCGGACGAAAAGTACTTTTTCCATTTCACAGGAGGTATTACATACGAGTACACGCGATTCGCGATGGCCAACTACACCGGGCACGCGCTGATTCCGTTCGCCCAGCTCCACGCCCGCCTCTTCTCCGTTATGGATATCCACGGGCGGATTTTCTACACTTTGGGCGGCTACCAGAACAACGACCTCAACGCCCGAGCCGCCATCAGCTGGGCCATCAGCCGCCCGCACCGCCACTTCCTCGGCACCAACATCGACTACTATTTCCGTATGCCCGACTATGCATACACCTACTTCTTCTCCAACGGGAAATACTGGAAGAACAACTGGAAGAAACAGAACATTCTCCATTTTTCGGCCTATTGGGAACGTGAGGGCTACAAGGCGGAGTTCGGCTACTTTATGCTCCACAACTACGTCGTCATTGACTCAACATGGACGCCAAAAGCCATTGACAAATACATCAATATCATCCAATTACACCTTTTTGCACCCATCTACGTGAAAGGTTTCGGAGCCAAAATCAACATCTATTTGCAGTACTCCAACAACAAGGCGGTGCAGGTTCCCATCTTCGCTGGAAAAATGGACGCTTTTTACCGGCTGAATATTTTCAAGAACAAGGCGAAGATCCAGTTCGGGATTGCCCTAGCCTACAACACGAACTATTATGCCGACGGTTACTGCCCGATGCTCCATAGTTTCTACACGCAGGAGGACGTGAAGGTGGGCCATTACCTCTACTTTGACCCGAGCATTGCCATCCAAGTGCAGCGTATCGGCCTCTATTTCAAGGTGAAACACGTGCTTTGCGGCGCAATGAAGTACCGCTACTTCACCACCCCCGACTACCCGATGGAGAACCGTCAGTTCGTCCTGGGTATCACATGGCGCTTTTTCGATTAACCTGATGTTATGGAAAAGATCACCCGTGACAACTTCTACCCACAGATTTCCTACAGTTTGCTGCTGATGGCGGCAGTGACCGTGCCGTGGAGTCGCTTCCTGATGCTGCCCATCGCCATCCTGCTGCTCGTGTTGTTCGTTGCCGACAACCGCTATCGTATTCATTTCCAAACCATCCGTGAAAGCAAACTGCTCTTTCCCTTTTTCGCCACGCTTTCGCTGTTCCTGCTGAGCCTCATCGGGGCGGCATACTCCGACAATGTGGCCAAGGCCATCTCCGATTGGGAGTGCAAGCTGTGCTTTCTGGCCGCACCGGTCTGCCTCCTTCCCCTTTGCGGGAAAATCCCGCTGAAGCAGATGCGGATGCTGCTGGTGGCCTTCGTGCTGTCGGTCACTGCCACTGCCATCGGAAATTTTGTCATATCCGCTGTCAGTTTTGTCCGCACCGGCGAGACGACACAGTTTTTTTACATGCACGCCACCCACTTTTTCGGGGAGAAGGCCACGCATCCCTCCTACCTGTCGATGTACTGCGCCACTGCATGGATTCTGTCAGTCATATTACTGATTAACAGAAAATTGTCACTTCCTAAAACCATCCGCATCCTACTTGTTTCCGCGCTCGTCATTCTGCCGGCTGAAATCATCCTGTTGCAGTCGAAGGCGGGGATTCTGCTATTTGTGCTGGTATTTCCATGCGTTCTTGTCTATGCTGTCCGCAAGAAGGCGCTGCCGTTGTGGGCGGGGATTGCGGCGGCTGTCGGCTGCATAGTTCTGGGGGGAGTCGGAGCCTCTGGCAAAATTGGCACGATGAATCGGCTGACGGACATGCAGCAGCAACTGCGTGCTGACGAGATGGAGAACCCGTACAATGGCACGTTGCAGCGGGTGGTGGTATGGCAGACCTCCTGCGAGGTGGCGGGTGACAACCTGCCGTTCGGCACGGGCACGGGCGATGTCACCGACGAACTGTGCCGCCGGTACGAGGCGAAGGGCTACACGTATATCTTGGACAAACGGCTCAACTGCCACAACCAGTATCTGCAACACCTTGTGGGACTGGGTATTCCGGGACTACTTGCATTGCTTCTATTTATCGGCTACCCGATTGTGGAAGGGATACGTAAAAAAGATTTCCTTTTAGCGATGTGGGGGTTGATTATGGCGGGAAATCTGTTGGTGGAGTCAATGCTGGAGACCCGCGCGGGTTCCAATTTCATTCCATTAAACACCTTGTTACTAATCCTTTACCAACGTATCAGGCCGTCAGAGGAAGCTCCGCTTCCGAATAACCGGTAAGATTGGTCATCAGCTTCTGGCGTGCGAAGAAGATGCGGCTTTTCACCGTACCGATGGAGATCTGGAGCTTGTCGGCAATCTCGTGGTACTTGAAACCGTCCACATACATTTCGAAAGCATCCCGTTGGTTGTCCTTCATTGACGAAATGGCCGTAGTGATTTCGGAGACGTACAGCGGTAGGTCGGCGGCATCACTTGACACAGTTGCCGTACTGGTAAACAGCGCATTATCGTCACTTTCATCGGTAATGACCTTGCTCCGCTGTTTGCGGCGGTAGCCATTGATGAACGTATTGCGCATAATGGTGCAGACCCACGCCTTGAGGTTGGTTGTCTCGGCGAAGCGGTCGGTATTCTGAAGCACTTTCAAATAGGTATCTTGTACTAAATCCTCCGCATCCTCCTGATTATGAGTGAGAGAGAAAGCATATTGGCGCAGGCGGTCATCAAGGGAGAGGACGCTGTTCATCATGTCGGTAGTTTCCATAAGGTGGCAATTTCCAATTTTACACACCCCCCATGTAACAAATACCGTGCCAAAATTTCAAATTACGCAAACAATCATCCACCTTTCGGGAATTCCATCGAAATAGAAAATCGGTGCACCCCATTTATCCTTGATTTTCAAAACATTGCCATCCAGATAATAGAGTTTTTCGCCCCATTGGTCCTTTTGGCGGATGGTGTTCCCGTCGAAGTAATAGAGTTTGTCGCCCCACTGGTCCCTCAAACGCACCGTATTGCCATCCATATAGGCCAACGCCTGTCCCCACTTGTCCTTCAGACGGATGGTCTTCCCGTCAAAATAGTAGAGTTTGTCGCCCCACTTGTCCTTGATGCGCATGGTGTTGGTCTCATCGACATAGTAGAGTTTTGCGCCCCACTTGTCTTTCTGATAAACGGTTGTCTGCGAAAACAAATAGAGATTCAGGAATAAAAAGGCGGCAATCAGGGCCGCGTGGCGGAGAAAGCGAACAATCATAATTGCTATTTTTGAATCAATTTCAAGAAATCGCCAATTGACAAAACTTCTATAAAAGGAAAATCCCTTGGCTTCAATATATTAAAATGTCTGTCGTTGCTGACGATATAGCGGGCACGGGCAGCGACCGCACAATCCACAAATTTGTTGTCATCCGGGTCTGTCGTAATCATTTGAAGATGGAAATAGGGAATTATCATCTCCACATAATCACTATTAATGAGGTATTGGATGACATTTTCAGCAAACACTGCCGTGGTTTTTCGTGCAATGATTTCCTGATATTCCATCAGAATTTCATTTGACACGCATAATATGTAACGTCCTTCGTGAAGCCCTAACCAAACCTCGTATGTTTCACTCGAGCGTGAGAGTGAAGATACAAGGCAGTTAGTATCAAGAACTATTCGCTCCATAACTAATTATTGTACGGAGTACGAAGATGTTCATGCAGAACTGCTTCGCTATGTTCCTTCCCCCAGAGGCCCTGCATTTCTAATGAATCCATACCCTCTTCCACTTTTTTAAAGAAATAGTCACACAAAGCGGATTGAATCACTTTCATCTCCTCTTCGGTCTTAGCGTATGAGAACATCCTCAGCAGTTGTATTTGCATAGGATTAAATGCCGATATTCCTTGTTCCATTTTCTTTTTCCTTTTTGGGGCTGCAAAGATATTGCTTTTCTTGCAAACAACAAATTTTTCAAACAAATTCTTTCTTCCACAAAAAAATTGTACCTTTGCACGTTTTTTCAAAAGGAGGGAAAGCCTTGAACAATTAGGCTTTTTCCTTGTTTATGATAGAAGAATAAAACAAAAACAGACTAAACTATATGAGCAAACAAATCAGATTCTGTCTCGTTTATCGTGACATGTGGCAATCTTCCGGAAAGTACCAGCCCCGCGTGGACCAGTTGGTGCGTGTCGCGCCCGCCATCATCGATTGCGGCTGTTTCGCCCGCGTGGAGACCAACGGCGGCGCTTTTGAACAAGTGAACCTTCTTTACGGCGAGAACCCCAACAAGGCCGTCCGCGCGTGGACGAAGCCGCTGCGGGAAGCCGGCATCCAGTGCCAGATGCTGGAGCGAGCCCTCAACGCCCTCCGTATGGACCCAGTGCCCGCCGACGTGCGCCGACTGATGTTCAAGGTGAAGAAGGCCCAAGGTGTCGATATCGCCCGATCCTTCTGCGGCCTCAATGACCCGCGCAACCTCGAGAACTCCGTCAAGTTCGCCAAAGAGGCCGGCATGATCTCGCAAGTCGCCCTTAGCATCACCCACTCCGACATCCACACCGTGGAGTACTACATGGGCGTGGTGGACAAGGTCGTGGAGTTCGGCTGTGACGAAATCGGGCTGAAGGACATGGCCGGTGTAGGCCGTCCCGCCACCCTCGGGAAGCTCGTCAAGGACATCAAAGAGAAATACCCGCACATCCTCGTGCAGTACCACGGCCACACCGGCCCGGGCTTTTCCGTCGCCTCCACATTAGAGGTGGCCAAAGCCGGCGCCGACATCATCGACGTGGCCGTCGAACCCCTCTCATGGGGTATGGTCCACCCCGACGTCATCACCATCCAGGCCATGCTGAAAGACGCGGGCTTCGATGTCCCCGAAATCAACATGAACGCCTACATGGAGGTGCGCCGTCTCACCCAAGAGTTCATGGACGACTTCCTCGGCTACTGGATCGACCCGAAGAACCGCATCTCCACCTCCCTGCTCGTCGGCTGCGGCCTGCCCGGCGGTATGATGGGCTCGATGATGGCCGACCTCAAAGGGGTGCACAAAGCCATCAATATGTCGCTGAAAGCCAGCGGCAACAAGGAACTTTCCGAAGACGAGCTTCTGGTGAAGCTGTTTGAGGAGGTGGCCTACGTGTGGCCCAAAGTCGGCAATCCGCCGCTGGTCACCCCGTTCAGCCAGTACGTCAAGAACATCGCCCTGATGAACATCCTGCAGATGGCGCAGGGCAAGGAGCGTTTCAGCAACATGGACCAGAAGCAGTGGGACATGATCCTCGGCAAGGCCGGCACGCTGCCGGGCACGCTGGCTCCCGAGATCGTGGAACTGGCCAAAGAAAAGGGCTACGAGTTCTCCACATCCAACCCGCAGGACAACTATCCGGACGAGCTGCCGAAGTACCGCAAGCTGATGGAGGAAAAGGGCTGGGAACTCGGCGAGGACGAAGAGGAACTGTTCGAGTACGCAATGCACGAACGCCAGTACATCGACTACAAGAGCGGTGCCGCCAAGAAGAACTTCGAGCGTGAGCTGGAAGCCAAGAAGCAGCAGTCGAATGTCAAGGTCATCGTCAAGGAGATCAAACTGCCTGAAGTGGTACGCGAGGAACTGATCTCCGCCGTAACGGCCCAGCATCCCGACGCAAAGCCCGTCATTGCCCCCTCCGACGGCATTGTGCTGTGGGAAGTGCCCGTCACCGGACAGGGCATGAACCCGCCGATGGGCACGTCCTACAAGGAAGGCGACACCGTCTGCTTCGTGGAGGCCTACTACGGCCAGGACGAGGTGAAGGCCCTGTACGACGGCAAGCTGCTGCAAGTGGTGGTCAAGCAAGGCGAGCGGGTACGCAAAGGCGATGTGATCGCGTTTTTGAAATAAAAATTGAGAACTGAAAATGGAAACAACAAAATGTTTGATCATCGGTGGCGGACCGGCGGGCTATACCGCAGGGATTTATGCCTCACGCGCCGATTTGAAACCCATACTGATTGAAGGCCCGCAGCCGGGCGGACAGCTCACCATCACTACGGAGGTGGAAAACTTTCCGGGATACCCGAAAGGGATGTCCGGGCCAGCCATCATGGACGACATCCGCGAGCAGTCACTGCGCTGCGGCACCGACATGCGCTCCGGCATGGTGACGGAGGTGGATTTTTCCAAACGCCCCTTCCGCTGCGTGGTCGATGACACCCAGGAGATTCTGGCCGAAACGGTCATTATCGCGACGGGCGCGACGGCACGCTGGCTGGGCCTTGAAAGCGAGAAGACCTACCGTGGCTTCGGCGTTTCGGCCTGCGCCACCTGCGACGGCAACTTCTTCCGCGGCAAGGACGTGGCCGTGGTCGGAGGCGGCGACACCGCCTTGGAGGAGGCCACCTACCTCGCCAATTTGTGCAACAAGGTCTATCTGGTGCACCGCCGCGACGAGTTCCGCGCCTCCAAGGCAATGCAGCAGCGCGTCTTCGACACGCCGAACATCGAGGTCGTCTGGAACAGCATCCCCGCCGAAATCGTCGGCGAGAAACGGGGCTTCATGAAGGCCGTCACGGGCCTGGCCGTCACCGACAAGAACAGCGGCGCACTGCGCACCCTCCCTGTCGATGGCGTTTTCGTGGCCATCGGGCACACGCCCGTCACCGAGCTGTTCAAAGACCAGATCGAACTGGATCCGCAGGGCTACATCGTCACCAAACCCGACAGCACCGCCACCAGTGTGGACGGCGTATTTGCCGCCGGCGACGTGCAGGACCCGCACTTCCGCCAGGCCATCACCGCCGCCGCCTCGGGCTGCAAAGCCGCCATCGAAGCCGAACGCTTTTTGGTGAATACCGTCCCCGCCCGCTAACAATGGGAAACGGAACTGTTTCACAATGGAAGCTTATCCTGTACTTTCTCCTCCAATGGACATGGGGAATTCCCCAGAATATCATTGGAGGAGTGCTTTTTCTTGCATGCATCAAGAAGAAGCACTCCCGCTTTATGGGGGCTGCGGTCACAACATGGCACTTCCCCTATAGTGCCGGTTGCGGAATGTTCATTTTCATCAACGATTTCAACCATATTCCTTCTACAGCCCCCTTCAAAGAAAAACGTAGACATGATTTGCTGGTGCATGAGTATGGACATACCATTCAATCCTTGTTGCTCGGCCCGTTTTACCTGCCTATCATTGCACTACCCTCCATCCTTTGGGCCGTTCTCCCCTTTTTTCAAAAATTGAGAAAAGAGAAACAACTTTCATACTATAATTTTTATTGTGAACGATGGGCAAACCATCTTGGAGACACCTTTTGTAAAAATTTCCGTTTACAATAAAAAATCAAGCATCTTCGCCCCATAAAAAGGAGCAATTTATCATTGGACTTTGCAAACAAATTCGTACATTTGCACCCAATTTTCATCAATAGAATATCACCTATGAAAAAATCTTTTCTGGCGGCTCTCATCCTCGCATTTGTTTGTGGGACTGCATTTTCACAAGAGGACAAGAGTAGCAAAGACAGTGTGACCGTGCAGGGTACTGAAACGGTCGGCACGGCATTTGACTCCGAAAATGTAGATGACGAGGAGACCTCCACCGGCGGCTTCGTGCCGGGGCTGCTGCACTCCGCTCAGGACGTTTTCAGCAACAACACCTCCTACACCTTCAGCATCGCCTATTTCAAGGCAAGGGGCATTGACGCGAGATACCAGACGGTGGCCATCAATGGGATAGAGATGGAGAACCTCGTGACAGGCCGCGCCTCCTATTCGCAGTGGGGGGGCCTCAACCGTGTGTTCCGCTGGCCCGAGAACGTGCTGAACCTCAATCCCACCACCTTCGCCTTCGGTGATTTGGCTGGATCCACCAACTTCACCACCCGCGCCTCGTCGTACCGCAAGCAGATCCACGCCAACTACTCCCTGACGAACCGCAGCTACAACAACCGCCTGATGCTGACTTACGCCACTGGCCTGATGAAGAACGGCTGGGCCGTGGCCGCCTCCGCCTCCACCCGCTTCGGCAGTGCCCTCAGCTATGTGGACGGCAGCAGCTACCTCGGCGGCAGCTACTTCTTGTCCGTGGAGAAGGTCTTCAACTCCGAACACGCCCTCAACCTGTCAGTGTGGGGTTCTCCCACTCAACGGAGTCTCCAATCGAATGCCACACAGGAGGTCTATGATCTCGCCGGAAGCCACTACTACAACGCCAACTGGGGCTGGTATGACGGAGAAAAACGCAACGCCCGCATCCGCACCACTTTTGAGCCCGTCTTCTTGATGACCTACAACTTCACCCCCGACAACAACAAACTGCAAATCACCGCCAACATCGGGACTACCTTTGGGAAACAGAGCACCACCTCCCTCAACTGGGCCAACGTGCCGGACCCGCGCCCCGACTACTACCGCAACCTTCCGAGCTACTACAAGGATGATCCGCTCCTGTTTAACTACTACACAGAACAGTGGACTACCAACGAAAATTTCCGTCAGATTGACTGGATGTCGATGTACGAGACCAACCAGTTGGCGGCACAACTCGGCAACCAGGCACAATACATCGTGGAGAACCGCGTCATCAGCCACGTGCAGGCGATGGCCAATGCCAACATCATTGCCAACCTTACCGACCATATCAAACTGATGGGCGGTGTGGACATCCGCGCCTTCAAACAGCGCAACTACAAAACCATCAACGACTTGCTTGGAGGTAGTTACTGGCTGAACGAAGACAAGTACGCCGACGGCGAAAGTCCGGACAACCCGTACCTGCTGTACGACGACCTCGACAACATCGGGGCTCACCTCGGCGTAGGCGACAAGTTCGGTTATGACTACGCATACCATATTAATAGACAGAACCTCTGGGCAACGGCCAAGTTCACCTACGCACATATCGACTTCCATGTCGGCGTGAACGGCACGACGACGGAAATGTGGCGTCATGGCTATATGCGTAACGGACGTTTCCCCGACAATTCACAGGGCAATTCTGAAAAGAAGATTTTCTCCGACGGCGGGGTGAAAGTGGGCATCACTTACAAAATCAATGGCCGTAACTACCTCGTCCTGAACGGACTTGCACAGACGATGGCGCCGCGCGTCCTTGACGTCTTTATCAGCCCCACCATCCGCAACGACTATGTTTCCAACCTTAAGAGCGAAAAGAACCTGATGGCCGACTTCTCCTACATCATGCGCTATCCCTTCATGAGAATGCGCCTCAGCGCCTACTATGGAATGTTTATGGATGTCACCAGCCTGTTCAGCTTCTACCACGACGATTACGGCAGCTACGTCAACTACGCCATGACCGGCATCAACAAGCGCAACTACGGGTTTGAGCTGGGTGTGGAAGTGCCTATCGGCTCGATGTTCACCGTTTATGCAGCCGGCACGTGGGGCGACTACCGCTACACCAACCGTCCGGACGTGACCATCACCGCGGACAACGGCTACGACATCCTCGGCAACGGCGAAAGCCAATATACCGAAACTGTCTATTGGAAGAACTTCCACGTGGCCGGCTCGCCGCAAGTGGCCGCCACCCTCGGCGTGAAGTTCAACTACAAATACTGGTTCGTGAGCATCAACGCCAACTATTTCGACAAGATTTACGCCGACATAAACCCTGAACGAAGAACCACCGCCGCCCGCGGCACCCTCTCCACCGATTCACCCATTTACCAAAGTCTTATCGCTCAAGAACGCCTCAAAGGGCAGTTCACGATGGACGCATCTATCGGCAAGAGTTGGAAGATCAAGAACAGCACCCTCGGCTTTAACATTAGCGTCACCAACCTGACCAACAACAAGAACCTCGTCACCACCGCTTGGGAGCAGCGCCGCTTCGACTACAAGAACTACGATGCCAGCAAATATCCGAACAAGTACTACTATGCATTCGGCACTACCTTCTACCTCGGCATCAACTACACCTTCCAGTAATCAGAAATCCCTTTCATCCAAATTAAAAAAGATTTGACTATGAATACAATACATAAAATCAAACTGGCTGTCATCGCCGCACTGCTTTTGGTAGCCGGCGTATCGTGCGACAAGGAGTTAGACGTGGCTCCCGTCATGACTTACGACGGTCAGGCCAACATGACCATTGCGGAACTGAACCAGCTCCATCCCGTCGGCAGCGAGGACTCCTTCGACTCCATCCCCGCCGGGACGGTCATCTCCGGCATCATCGTCAGCTCCGACCAAGAGGGCAACTGCTACAAGTATTTGACCATTCAGGACGAGACCGGCGGCATCCAGATCAAAATTGACAACTCCAGCCTTTATCCGAAATACCAAATAGGACAACGCATCTATGTGGAATGTAAGGATTTGGTAATCGGCGACTATCGCAAGAACCGTCAGTTGGGATTCTGGAGCAGCGGCTCGATGGCCGGCATCGCCAGCTCACAAGAACCGTTGTATATCTTCCGTGACGGCTTGGTGGGTGCTGAACCCGCCCCTATAGTCCTCAATTCCAAAAACGAAGTCACCGAGGATATGCTCAACCGGTTGGTCATCCTGAAAGAATGCCACTTCGCCAATCCAGGAGAAACCTACAGCGACCCCGCTGCCAGCACCTCCCGTGACATCGTGATGTCCGACAACAGCATCATCGTGCTGCGCACCAGCAACTACGCCAAGTTCGCCTCGCAGCCGCTGCCCAACGGCACGGGCGACATCGTCGGCATCCTCACCGTCTATAACACCACCCTCCAGCTCACCATCCGCGACCTCAATGACGTGCGTATCGCCAACACGCCCGCCGTCGAAACAGTTGAACTCTACAGTGTGGACTTCAGTAACGACCCCATCGCCAATCAGGGGTGGTCGGTACTTGGCGACGAAGGATGGTTCTATTACACCCAAGGTGCTGCGTTTGCCATCCAGAACCAAGCTACAACCGCCATCGACAGCTGGCTCGTTTCCCCCGCCCTTAGCAACCTCGGCGGCTACGACAACGTGACCCTCTCCATGCCTAACGAACAGTGCCAAGTGACGAACGGGACAGCATACAAATATTATTCTGTCGATTTCAACGGCACCGACGTAAATAGTGCCACATGGACGGAAATTCCGTCCAACGGCATACTGCCCGCGGAAGTCACCAACAATCCCAATCTCCGCATCGCCTTCCGTTTCAACGGGATCAACGGCGACTTCTGGCGTATTTCGGAGCTTAAAATCACTGGTGTTACCAACAACTAACCCTAAATTTTGTTGAAAATGAACAAGATACAGTATATGAAACGATTCAGTGGATTTATTATCGCCCTGTTGGTTATAAGTGCTCTCGTCGTATCCTGCGACAAGAAATGGGACGAACCCGCTTTCAATGTTCCCACCTATACGGGGCCGGCGGCGAACAAGACCCTTCAGGACATCATCGACGTGTATGCCAGCGCTGGCAAGATGGACTCCATCTGCCACGCCACCGACACTTTCATCGTCAAGGCTGTCGTGGTCAGTTCCGATGAAGGTGGCAATTTCTACAAGACGATGGTCGTGCAGGACGAAACGGCAGCCCTCGAAATCCAGATCAACAAGTCGGGACTTTACGCCGACTATCCTGTCGGACAGACCGTCTATATCAAATGTAACGGACTGGTGGTGGGCAACTACCACGGAATTTACCAGATCGGCTGGATTTACGAAGGTTCCGTCGGCCGCATTGACGGGAATTTCCTTGACCGCTACCTATTCAAGGATGGTATGCCTAAGGAAGTAACACCCGTTGATATTACCTCGCCTGCCGGAATCAATTCGGGCAATGTGTGCCGTCTGGTACGCATCCGCAACTGCGAGTTTACCAGCGAGGCCGTCGGAAAACCGTGGTCGGAGGATGCGATGACCACGTCACACAACATCAGCAAAATCAATGGCACGTCCGTTTCCGATCTGGTAGTACGCACCTCCAACTACGCCAAATTCCGCAAGCTGCCGGTGCCCGCCGGCAAAGGAGACCTCGTCGGCATCCTCACCATCTACAACAGCACCTACCAGTTCATGCTCCGTGACAATAAGGATGTGCTGGCTTTCGGCGAAATCACCGATGTCTATCCCATCACCTTCAACAGCAATCTTGACGGCTGTACCGTCAATTCTGGCTGGAGCTACTACGCGCCGCAACAGATGATCCTGCACCAGAGCATCAGCGGTCAGGACGATAACTTCGTCACCAACGACTGGGCTATGCTCAACCAAGCCATCCCCTACTCCACTGTTGTGGGCAGCGAGATGACCATCGAGCACATGATCAATTCCATTTCGGGCGTCTATGACCCGTACCAAATTTGCCGCGTACAATATACCACCGACCTCACCAGTGCGCCCGAAGACTGTGAATGGCACGACTTCACAATGGCCCCGAACGGCTATCTGACCACCGTCAGCCGCATCACACTCGGCGGGTTGGAGAACATCAGCAGCGACTTCCGTATCAGAATTTTATATAATTGCACAGGAAATAGCGATATCCAATGGGGTATCAAGGGATTCCACTTCACCAAACTTGTAACGAACAATTAGTCAATGGATTTCAAACTAAACACGATAGAAGAGGCCATTGAGGATTTCCGGGAAGGTAAATTCCTCATTGTGGTCGATGACGAAGACAGGGAAAATGAGGGCGATTTTATCATCGCCGCTGAAAAAATAACACCAGAGAAGGTCAACTTTATGATGCAGTACGGCCGCGGTGTCTTGTGCGCCCCTATGAGCGCCGACCGCTGCCGCCAGCTCGACTTGGAGATGCAGGTGCGCAACAACACTTCGCTGTTGGGCACGCCCTTCACCATCACCGTTGACCTGCTCGGCCACGGCTGCACGACGGGAGTTTCGATGTTCGACCGTGCTAGCACCATCAAGGCGTTGGCCGACCCCGATTCGCGTCCGGAAATGTTCGGACGCCCCGGCCATATCAACCCGCTCCGCGCCCGCGATGGCGGCGTGCTCATCCGCGCTGGTCACACCGAAGCCGCCGTTGACCTCACCCGCCTTGCCGGCCTCCAACCCGTAGGCGCCCTCATCGAGGTCATCAACCCCGACGGCACTATGGCACGACTGCCACAATTAGTGGAGGTGGCGAAAAAATACGGCATCAAAATCATCACCATACAAGACCTTATCGCCTACAGAATCAAGACGGAGACACTTATCCGCAAGGAGCAGGAAGTCAACCTGCCCACCGAATGGGGTGATTTCAAACTGATTGCCTATACGCAGCTCAACAACGGGCTCACCCATCTGGTGCTGAAAAAAGGCGAATGGAACGAAGGTGACGACGTACTGGTGCGCGTCCACTCCTCCTGTGTCACCGGCGACATTTTCGGCTCCTGCAAGTGCGACTGCGGGGCACAGCTCCACAAGTCGATGGAGATGGTCGATAAGGAAGGCAAGGGAATGGTGCTGTACATGAATCAGGAAGGACGTGGCATCGGTTTGGTCAACAAACTGAGAGCCTATCACTTACAGGAACTCGGACGCGACACCGTGGAGGCGAATCTCGAACTTGGCTTCCGTGCCGACGAACGCGACTACGGCATCGGGGCGCAGATCCTCCGCGACCAGAAAGCCACCCGTCTGCGGCTTATCACCAACAATCCCGCTAAACGTGCCGGGCTCCTCGGACACGGCATCGAAATCGTGGAAACCGTCCCCATCATCATTGAGCCGAACGCCATCAACCGCTTCTATCTCAAGACCAAACAGGAGAAGATGGGACACAATCTGCATCTGAAATAGCCCATTATGAAACGAATTTACTGGCTTCTGCTGGCGTGCTGCCTCCTTTTCTTTTCTTGCAAAAAAAATGAGGTACACCAATTCGGGGGGGCTGTATTCGGCACTTATTTTTCCGTCAATTACACTGGGGAAGAAAATCCCGACCTGCCGAGACAGGTAGATTCTATCTTACAGAATATCAATAAACTGTACTCCATTTTCGATAGTACGTCACTCGTATCGAAGCTCAATCGGAACGAGCCGGTCGTCCCCTCCCCTGCTTTTGCGGCGATGGTGCGGGACGCGTTAGACATCAGCAAGAACACCGGCGGTGCCTTCGACATCACCGTGGGACCGTTGGTGAACCTGTGGGGCTTCGGCAATGAAAACGGGGGCATTGTTTCGCAGGAGGCCATCGACTCCGTACGGCAGTTTGTCGGCTACACGAAAATCCACGTGGGCGACGATGGCGGCATCACGAAGGATGACGAACGTATCAAATTGGATTTCAATGCTATAGCAAAAGGAAAGGCGGTGGATGATGTGGCGGATTTCTTGGTCAGACGCAGCTATGCCAACTGCTTGGTGAACATTGGGGGTGAGGTGCGGTGTGAAGGGACGAAGACGGGCCGGAAGGCGTGGCGCGTGGGCATCCAGATCCCGACGGAGACACGGGACGGGCTCGAGGAGGCCGACTATATCTTCGAGATGACGGGGCGGGCGGTCGCCACCAGCGGCAACTACCGCAACTACAAGGAGATAGACGGTCAACGGTACTGCCACATCACAGACCCACGCAGTGGCGACAGCCGTTCCTCCAACCTGCTGAGCGTGACAGTGATTGCCAACCAGTGTGCCGTAGCCGATGCGTACGCGACGGCCTTTATGGTGATGGGGTTGGACGAAGCAATGAAGTTCCTTGAAAGCCATCCCGAATTAGCCGCCCACTTCATCTATTACGAAAACGGTGGCTATCAATACAAACAGAGCGGGAATTTTCCAAAACAGCAATAGCGGCTATTTGTACCGGATGGCGGTGCCATAAACCAGCACCTCCGCCGCTTGCGCCATAATGGCGGAAGTGGCATAGCGAACCCCGATAACGGCATCAGCTTGCATCGCCTCTGCCTGTGCAATCATGCGGTCGGTGGACATTTTCCGGGCCTTTTCCATCATCTGCGTATAGGATTTAAGTTCGCCGCCTACAATATTCTTCAATGACTGTCCGATATCACTGAAAACATTTTTCGATTGGATCGTGCTGCCGGTAACCACGCCCAGCACCTCATAATTCACTCCTTGCAAATTCTCTACAGTATAAATGTTCATATCATTGTTGTTTTGATGAATATACGGTTAATTGCGATCCTTTTTCCCTATTCTTTCACCTCCTTGAAAATCTCCTCCAGTGTCTCCTTGTATTGGGTATAGGAGTACAGTGAACGCTCTCTCAAGATGGACCCCAGCAGCAAGTCGTCAATATCCTTCTGGGAACCTCCCTCCTTATTCAGGCACACAAGATGGTATAAAAGAGTTTCATAGTATTTGTCCAAATAATAACTTTTATAACTCTGCACTCCCTTTGATTTAATTACAACCATTTCAAAATCATCAAAATAGAAATCGCGATAAAAGAAGTACGGACGACCGTTGAATTTCGGAAATTTCTTTATAAACTCGTAGGCTTTCTGTGTGTTCATCGGTTTGGCAATATTCATATACCCCCAGATAGTCCTGCCACAATAGTTCATACATTTCAGGAAGAAAATGCCGTTTTCCGTATCATCCTTCAAACCGTAATCACCCATTTTGAAATCCATTTTAGAAAGATTGAACGGTTGGTTCTTGTTCCCGTCAGACGTGAAAATCATTTCATAATAATTATCCACCAACTCATAAACGGGCACATTAGCATTCATCAGGCTATCAATAAGTTGCTTATTGTCAACAGGTTCTTTCTCTCCTAAATTCTGACTGACTTTCCGAATGATATAAAGACTCTTTAATGTTGCGTCGTCAGGACGTTTCAGATATTTTGAATGGAGGATACTGTTTTTGGGGGTGATGATTTGTGCAACAAAATCGGCCACTGGAGCCATATCGGCATCCGTGATGCTGCGCATTTCTTTCAAAACGTCCTTTGTCGGCTGGTTGCGGAACATATAATTATGATAGTCCTTCGCCAAGGACAAAATCTGGTTTTGCTGCTGGACTTGTGCATAGAAGCTGAGCGAAAGACAGCACAACATACAGGTAATCAATATTTTTTTCATAACGAGGGAAATAAGTTTTTTAATCTGAATTTGAACCGCAAAAATAGCAAAAAAATGGACAAAAGTTGTACCTTTGCCCTTGCTTTTTTCACGGAAAGTGGAAATCGAAAGTCCCTCATAAATAAGCAAATGGCATAGTTATGTTGTCAGATCTAACACTGGAGAAGCTGCGCATCCTGACGGAGTCGGCGAAGTATGATGTGTCGTGCTCGTCGAGCGGTACCGTGCGCAAGGGAAAGCAGGGCATGGTGGGCAACACCGTGGGCGGCATCGGCATCTGCCACTCCTTCGCCGACGACGGCCGCTGCATCTCGCTCCTGAAGATCATGCTGACCAACTACTGCATGTACGACTGTGCCTACTGCGTGAACCGTCGTTCCAATGACATCAAGCGAGCCACCCTTTCCGTTTCGGAATTAGAGGAGATTACGATTGAGTTCTACCGCCGCAACTACATTGAGGGGCTGTTCCTGTCGAGCGGTGTGGTGCGCAACCCCGACTACACGATGGAGCGGCTCACCGCCATTGTCCGCGACCTCCGTCTGGTGCACCGTTTCAACGGCTACATCCACCTGAAGGCCATTCCGGGCGCCTCACAGGAACTGCTGTCCGAGGCGGGCCGCTACGCCGACCGAATGAGCGTGAACATCGAGATTCCCCGCGAGGAGTCGCTGAAACTGTTGGCTCCAGAAAAGGACCACAGGAGCGTCTTCCAGCCGATGAAGCTCATCCAGCAAGGCGTGATCGAAAACAAGGAGGACCGCCAGCGCTACCGTCATGCGCCCCGTTTCGTGCCCGCCGGACAATCCACCCAGATGATTGTAGGCGCCACTAAAGATTCCGACCGTGACATTCTCACGATGTCGTCAATGCTCTACAACCAGCCTTCGATGCGGCGTGTATATTATTCTGGTTACGTGAGTGTTAACACTTTCGATTCACGACTTCCCGTACTCAAGCAGCCGCCGCTTGTCCGCGAAAACCGGCTATACCAAGCCGACTGGCTGTTGCGGTTCTACCATTTCAAGGTGGAGGAAATCGTGGACGACATGCATCCCAACCTTGACCTCGACATCGACCCGAAATTGTCGTGGGCGTTGCGCCATCCCGAAGCCTTCCCCGTTGACATCAACACGGCGGATTATGAGATGCTGCTGCGGGTGCCGGGCATCGGCAACAAGTCGGCGTGGCTCATCGCCAACTCCCGCCGTTTCAACCGGCTCACCTCCTTCGACCTCAAGAAGATGGGCGTGGTGATGAAAAAAGCCAAATATTTCATCACGTGCCACGAACTCGCCTCCGCCTTCGACCAAACCTCCGTCATCGGCATCAACGAGTTGCGGCCCGAACGGCTACGGCCACTGCTGATCACCAACGAACAGAAGAAGCTCGCTGAGGCGGAGAAGCAGCTGTCATTCGACTTTGAACCATGATTTCATATACCTTCGATAATACTCTTGACGGTCTCCTCACGGCTGTGTTCGAGGCCTTCGCCCTGCACGAGCAGCCGGAACAGCTGCTGTCGGCGGGTGACCAGATACCGTTGTTCTGCGACCGTAACTATCAGGTGGTTACGGATGAAGAAAAGGCTGGACGGGTGTGGAAAGGTTTGGAGAAACGCCTCCCGAAAGAAGTTATCAGAATGCTGTATGTCAGCTGGTTGTCGGAATTACCGGAGCTAAACAATGCGCTGTTCCACTACATCTGCAAGGTCTTCCGGCAGCCGGAGGGCGCGCCTGGCATTGAGCGCAACTTTGCCGACCCCGACGTGCTCGCCGTCACGAATATCGCCCGCAAGGTGCTGCACGAACAGCTGCGCATGAAGCAGTTCATCCGTTTCCAGAAGGCCAAGGACGGCACCTACCTGGCCGTCGTCGCTCCCGACCACAACGTGCTTCCGCTCATCACCGACCATTTCCGCGACCGCTTCAACGACCAGCCGTGGCTCATCTACGACGCCAAGCGGCATTACGGGTATTATTACGAAGGTAGCGGCGTCCCTGCCCGCATCACCTTTGCAGACGAGTCCGCCATCACGTTCAGCCTCAGCGACGGCCGTCTGGACGACGACGTGCTCAGCAGCGAGGACCATCTTTTGCAAGAACTATGGCGCACCTACTTCAAAGCCATCTGCATCCGCGAGCGCATGAACCCCCGCAAGCAGCTCAACGATATGCCCCGAAGATATTGGAAGTACATAACAGAGAAGCAGGAACCACGGCGGAATTCCTGAAGGACAAAAATTTCGAATTCACATACTATGATTATTCCGAAATAATCCTTACCTGTTCCACGCCAAGTAGCACCGGCACCCATGTCGAAAGTTCGCTGCGGACAGCGGCATTTTCAGGACCATGCCATTTCACATAGATCGTCGGCACACTCTGGTATTTCTTCGTATGAGGATTGAAAAAAGTATTCTCTGTAATGGCAATTTCTTCAATTGTAGTATGGTACTTCTCTCCTATCGTGCGGGCAACCTCGGCATACTTGGAAGGGCCACCCGTCTGTATCGAATCCTTCAGACTAGCAATCTCAATTTCCTGTTCGCGAATCTGCTGTTCTCGGTCAACCAGAAGTCCAGCTAGAATGTCGGCCTGATCGCCGCCCGTAATGATATGGGATGTCTGGCGCACCTTCAACTGTGTGGAAGACAACGAATAGTCATTGAGCATTATCTGTCTTAAGGTGTCCATCATGGCAGGAGACACTTCCTCACCAATGATGGTCAGTGTCAATGTTGGCGATTTTTTATCATATAATTTATCATAACTTATTATTTGTGAATCTTTTAAAACATCATTTTTTTGAAGATCATTCACAAACTTGATAACCTGCGAATTAAAAGCGCTCTCTTTTACTACACTGATAGCGGTAAAAAGACTCGGAATCATCACAAGAATGGTAAAGAACATAATGCTCCGCTTGACGATTTTCTCGCGCTTGGGATCCACAAACTTGTTGACAGGGAACTTCAAATACCTGACCATCAAAAAAGTGGCGAGAGCAATAAAGAAGGAGTTGATAAAGAATAGGTAGAACGCGCCGAAGAAGTAGTTGAACTGCAGGGTGGCAAGGCCGAAGCCAGCGGTGCAGAGCGGTGGCATGAGGGCGGTGGCGATGGCCACGCCCGAAATTACGGTGAAAGGTTGCTCTTTGCGGGAAGCCGCCACAATACCCGCCAATCCACCAAAAGTGGCGATAAGCACATCAAAGATGGTAGGACGAGTACGCGCCAGCAGCTCTGACTGCGCATCACTGAGGGGGGAAAGGATGAAATAAACCGTTGATGCCAAGAGACTGATCCCCACCATTATCCCCAAATTGCGGATGGAACGCTGCAGCAACTTCATGTCGAACGTGCCGACCGCAAGCCCGATGCCGTTGATAGGACCCATCAGCGGAGAAATCAACATGGCGCCGATGATGACCGCCGTGGAGTTGACATTCAACCCGATGGACGCGATGATGATGGCGAAAAACAGAATCCAGATGTTGATGCCGCGGAACTCGACCGAGCGGCGGATGGAGGCAATGGTCGCCTCTATGTCGGTGTCATCGTGAATGATCAGCAGGGACTTGAACCTGCGCCATACGGCCACCAGCAATGCCTTTGGATTTCTTCGTCTTGGTTTATCTTCTTGGTTCATAAAAGTTCAATTATCTATAAATCAATGCTGTTCCTCCTTTATTTCCACAGCTTTCGGTTCGTCCGCCTTTTTCTGCTCCAAATTATTCAAATCATACCAATTGACCTTGCGGGAGAAGTACATCACCAGGCAGAGCACTACAAAGACGAAGATGCTGCCGGCCAGAAGCGCGTAATCCTGCAGCTGGAGGATGGTGAACATATAACCGTAAAGGATGAGCAGAACTCCGCCCACGAACAGGCCCAACGGCCACGACTTGAGCACCGCTTTCGAATAAAGTGTAATCAGGAGAATCGTTGCCACTGAAGCAATCAGATAGGCAAGATTGAAGGTGACATACTCGGAGATGGAGAGCAGAAGCGTGTAGAATACGATGAGGGCCGCTCCCACCAGCAGGTAATGCAACGGGTGGAGCAGCTTCTTGCGCGAGATTTCCACAAAGAAGAAAACGAGGAACGTGATGGTGGTAAACAGGATGGAGTATTTCACACAGCGTTCGGTTTTCTGGTAGCTGTCCACAGGCAGGAGGAGCATGGCGCCAAAATCGGAGTCACCCACTGTATACGCGTCATCTTTCCACGACCTCGGGAAATTGCGGTTCAGATGCATCATCTTCCAAACTGCAGAGAAACCGTTTTCGTCCACCTTGCGTTCAGTCGGGAGAAAATTACCCGTAAAACTGGGATTGTTCCAGTCGGAAGTGAGGTGAACCTCGGTGTTGGCGCCCACCGGACAGAACGAAATCGAGCCGGCGCCTTTCAGCTTCAGCGTTATGGAAAACGGAAGCGTGTCATTCAAGGAATCCGTAAGATTCACCAACGACTGCACGCCCGTCCACGCCACATTATGATTGGGAAGTCCTGCATCAAAACCGCAGTCCTCATTGCCAAGGTGCACGTTCAACTGTTCCTCAACTCCCCTTAAATCACTGATACCCATGCATAGTAAGGCACGATCGAAGCGCAGCCTCTCTTTCGACACACCCGCAAAATCCACATTTCCGAAATCACCACTGATATTCAAGTTGGAATGATAAACGACCACATCATAGATTCCCCTATGGAGTTTCTGCGTGGAAACATCGCCGGTCACGTTCAAATTCTCCGGCATAACATTCAAATAATGTGTCTCGATGGATTTTCCGTCCTTGCCATATTCGTAATATGGGATGGAGAGGAAGGGGCCTATTACCGTCTGCTGTTCCGCCCATTTCCCCGAAACTTCATCAACGGCATCGTCTCGGAGGGTCTGCCGTTCGTCCACCAGATGGCCGATGAGCAAGGCAGGGATTAACAGTAGCAGAATCAAGCCGCCGATGATGAGGACCTTCAAAAAGACATTGTAACGCAATTTTCCCATAATTAAAAGATTAAAAGGTTTTAAAGAACGGATTATAAACGGAAAGGGTGCAGAAATATTTTATTCTCTCCCTTCAAAATCGTATCAAGCAAGTCCGACATCAGAACGTCAGAAATCCCACGCCAATGTTCACGCCGAAGAAGTAGTTCCAGACGACACGGTTGGCGGCACGCTGACCCACATCCAACTCGTCCCTGAATTTGAGAAAATAGATGCCTGGCAAGCTAAAACCCACCGACATCCCGATATTCAGCTTGAGGAAGTCGCAGAAGAAGAAGTCGCGGCCGTACTCGAAACGGAAGCCGTAACAGTTTTTCCTCGCGGGGTAGCTGTAGTTGCCGCTTGCGGACGGCATCTCGTACAACGCCCGCATATAGTCGAAGTGGAACCGCAGGAACTGGCCGAGTGGTGCCGTGGCCCCGCGACCCACATAAACCTTGCAGAACACACCCGCACCGTACACCCGCAAGTCACGGGTTTCATCGTCGTAGGTCCACTCATTGTAGGTGTCGAACTTTGTGTCGAACCAGATGAATTTCGCCCCCACGGTGCCGCTGCGCCACGCAATCACCTCTATATTAGGCTGCAACAGGTAGTTGAACGCCCAATACCGACGGTCTCCCTGAAAGTTGGGCACACGTTTCAGCCCCGGCGCCATCGACATCTCCATATTGAACAGCACCCGTCGCCCCATATAGCCGGGATAATGGGCCACGTAGTTCGCTTGGGCAAAGGAACTTGCCGCGCAAAACAGTATCATTATCGAAATCAGCAGCCTTCTCATTTTCCTCCTATGTGTTTGACGTCGTGCAACGACTGGTAAATAAAATCGTGAAGATAGGCATCTGTCTGCTCCGCATCCGCATCCAAGCTACTGCTATACAATATTTTGGAAGTCTCCACATCCATAACGGCAAATTGGGCTTTCGTCTCATAGTCGAAAGCGAAAAAGTGAGCCGCGGCTATCGGAGAGGCCAACGGAACCAGCACCGCCGATATGAACGGCAGCCACATATACCTGAAAATGAAATGCTCCGGATGGGAGTAGGCATACGCCACGCACAAATGGCTGGTGCCCGCCGCCGCACAAGCCTCGCCAATGCCGCACGACTGGTACAGCGCCATCGAACTACCATCCGCATTCAGATAGTCGGCATACCACCGCTGCAACTTGCAGTAATGGTTGTAACTTTCGGCGGATTCTGTCATCATAGTCTCCCTATTGACATTCGACACATTGATTTTCAGACGTTTGCAACTTTTTAAAATAGTCTTTTCCAGCTTGTCACCCTGCGGTAGATAGTTCTTGCCGCCCAATTTCAACTTGAAATAGAGCGGATTCCACACCAGTATCGGCTTCCGGAGTTCCGAATTGCGCACAGTGTGAAAGGCACTCAAAGAGGCTTCGTCCTCCATCGCCCCTTTCAACGAATCCACGTGGTTCCAGAAGGCGGGCGTCTGACGCAGGTCGGCCAGCATATAGTTGCGGGTTGTGAAATTCTCCGCTGGAAGCACTTTGGTACGGTTGGCACTCCCCTGCTTCAGACGGTCGTACTTGTTGCCCGAAACGGCCTCCTCCGTCTGCTGCTCCGCCTGCTCCACCGGCGACGGGATATAGTCCATCGGATAGTCGCTGAACTTGTTGTATGCCAACATATTATCCTCGTTCAGCTGATGCAGCAGCTTGTCTGTAACCGCCAAACTGAAAGCATCTTGCGGATGGCGAAGATGCGTCTGCCACGCGAAACGCAGGGCCAGCAGTTCCAGCTCCGCCACCTTCGCCTTGCGCAGGAAATAGCACACCTGCTGCTTCTCCCCTTCCACCTCCTTGGAGGGCGGCACCGCGTCGTCGAAAGCGTCGGTGTTCTTCTGGCAGGAGACGCCGTACAGCGACATATAGAGGGCGCGTCGCAGGAAGAGGTTGTCGGGGTACTGGCGCAGCATCACGTAACTGTTGTAGAAGGCGTCGGCGTACCGGTGGTGGGTGAGCCAGCTGTCGATGCACTCGAAGCGGGCCATATCGCGGACTTCGCGGAACAGTGCCTCCGGCTGGAGGAAGTTGCTGCGTCCGCTGTTGTCGGCGGCGGCCACTTGGCGGCGGATCCACTCGCGCCGTTTCAGCAGGTTGGGATGGCTGCTGAGGGTGTCCGCGTAGTCCTCGCGGGCGCGGACGGGCGTCACGGCGGCGAGGAAGTAGTCGTCGGGGAAATGGTAGCACGCGGCCTCGACGAAACGGCGGTCGAACGGGATTTCGTCGAAGGGCAGGTAGCTGTACTGCAGCACGTCGAAGACCCCGTCGAGGGCTTCGTAGCTGTAGGCTGTTTTCGAGAAGAAGCGTTGGAAGGCCAGCCGGTCGGCCTCGGTCTCGTGCTCGCGGGAACGGTACTGCGTGTTGACGACGAAGTCCGGCAGGGTCTGGCGGGTGGCGCGGCGCTCCTTCTTGGCGGCCTCCCTCTCGGCTTGGATATGCCCCTCCTGGATGTGCACGATTTCGTGGGCGAGGATGAAGGCCAGCTCGCTCTCGTTCTGGAGCTGCGCCAGCAGGCCGGTGTTGA
Source organism: Bacteroidales bacterium (assembly GCA_017961265.1). Classification (GTDB taxonomy): domain Bacteria; phylum Bacteroidota; class Bacteroidia; order Bacteroidales; family WCHB1-69; genus UBA1756. Next base: position 37,029 of record JAGCXN010000012.1, read on the forward strand.
CGACCACCATCCCGTTCTCGTAGGCGGCGGCGTTCACGTCGGGCGAGCGCAGCACGTAAAAGCGCAGCTGCTGCCGAAGTTCCGGATAGGGTTCGAGAAGCCGCTCGGCCACCGCCTCCACGTATGCGTTCATCGGGGTGCCGAAGAGCAGCTCGCCACTGGTGAAAAGCGCGTGATAGGCAGCATCGTCCTTCTTGACTTTCTCCCCGCAGTAGCGGACAAAGTCGGCGGGCACGTCACCCGTGCAGACGGCAGGCTGGTAGTCGGCCACAAACTGAGACACCGGCTGCGCCATCAAAACACAGCCGGTGACCATCATTATGCAAAGTGTCCAAAGACGCCGCATATTTAATCTTTTATCTCAAAGGATTCAATACCATAGCCCTGCTTGCCGTACGTGCTGATATAGACCGTACCATTATCATCTGCCAACCAAAGGCTTTTGAAAAAGCTCTTGCGAGTATCGCACTTCATAATCGTCTTGTAATCCACTTTGCCGTCAGGCGTCAGCTTGGCGAGACGCATACAGGTCTTTCCATAATTCATCACGGTCGGATTGCAATATTTGTCGTGTTCAAGGCTGTTATTGTAAACCAAATAGATATCGTTTCCTTTTACAAAATAATAATAAGAAATCATATAATCCCGAAATGTATAGGCAATCTTGCTATAAGTTTCAAGTGGGATGTAAACTCCTGTATTATAAGACTGTAACTTACGCACCATATCATTGCGTTCACATTCACCCTTCGTATCAAATGTCTGATAGACAATATCGCTGGCCCAGTTAGAATAATAATAGGTGGTGGTATTGCCCATACGGGAACTCTGCAAAGCGTAAGCGCGCTGTTCGCCCAGCATCACGATTTTCCCGTTTTCCAGACGGACAATGTCCTCAACATAAATGCGATATTTGAGATGGACCAGGAACATGTGCTTGTCCTGTGCCTGCTGTTCTGCGGGAAGCATGTAGTGGTGGGTCTCCACAATGTTTTCAGAATTCGGATCAAAGATGCAGGAGAAGTAGCCTACGGAAGCGTTAGCCGCATTTTCACCATAATAGCCGCCGAAGAAGTATGAACCATTCTCAAGTTCAAGAATGCCGGCGGAATGGATTTCTCCGAAATTGAAATGGGGGATGCGGTATTCCGTCACCTCACCGTCAGAGAGTTGTGCAACGTGCAGGGAAGTGTTCATCGGATCATTGAACTTCTTGATCAGCGCATTGGACAAAGGCATGTGGAAGGCATTAAAGTCATTTTTCCCTTTTCTTTCGTAAGAGATGAACAGCATGGTCACATCGCCATTATTGGAGAGGGCTGCATTGGAAAATGCGAAGTAGGGAGAGCGTGTGGAGGGGGTGAACTCCTTGAAACTCACCTCATCACCCTTTGAATCATAAACAAAAACATAAACTTTAGGCGCAGTTTTTTTGAATGAAGCCAGCAGAATCACAGCGTGCATCTTTTCGTCTGGAGATGTTACACTTGTGCTCCACACTATCTGTGAAGGAATGGTCAGACGGGCTTTCGTACGTGCGTTCTGCGTGCCGGCTTTCGGCAGATGGCCGGTGCAATAGACCGTATTCTTCTTCTCGTCGTATGTGTAAGTTGCGAAATAATCATCGCCGGTATTGAATGCCATTTCCAAAAAATGAGGCTTGTCAAACACCACCTTATGATAGGTGAATGAACGTTTCTTTTTGTTGAAGACAGCAATGTTGTGTTCTACCATTTTTTTATGGAATACCGATTTTCTATCCCTACGGGGATACAAATAGGTCGCGAACTGGTCATCGTCATTTTCCAGAAGCTCTGTGCCATTATAGTACAAATCCACATCCTTCATCTGGACGAATTTCTTGTTGACCATCTGGGCGGAAGCCCCAAGCGCCATAACGATACAAAGGGCGAATAAAACGATTTTTTTCATATTGGATGTTTTATTGGTTAATTATGATTTTCTGATTAAAAATGCAGGGCCAGACCAAATCCTTGTGAAGTGCCGCCGATGGAGATGCGCATCGACGTATTCGAGGCCGGACGCTTGCCGGAACCCGGCGTACTGTTGTTATTATTATTGTTGTTATCGTTGTCATCATCGTAAAACCCATGGCTATAGTTGTAGTCGTAGGCGATTCCACCCATCACACTGCTTGCCTTTCCGCGCAGATGGACAGCCGGAATAATCGTGGCAGTCCCCACCACCATTCCCGTCACCACACAGAGGAAACCTCTGAATGCAGGCACACTTGCAAAACCTCCATCCCACTGCGACGAACCTGTCATAATACCAAAAAAGTCGTACAAGAACCACGCAACACCAGCCACAATCAGACCGCCCGCGCAACCGGCAACCACGAAAAGCGGGATACTGCCGTTATACTGGCTTTTGGCCTGCTGGTAATTCCGGAACTCCTCCCTTGAGAACATCTTGCGCAATTCGCTGCTGCTCAATTTCCTAAGCGAACCATTATGATCCATATAATAGTTGCCGTTCTTGTAAACCAGTTCGTCCTTGGGCTTGCCCGCAACATCATACAAGATGATGATTTCCGAAAAGTCTGTCGTATCAAACTGATACGTTGCGGTATAGGCCACATCGTCCGACTGGTCGGCCAGTGACTGTGGTACAATGTCTTCCTGCGCAGAAAGCGACATGCCGGCAAAGAAAAGCACTAAAAAAAGAAGAAAAAACTTTTTCATAACGGGACATGAATTAGGAACGCAACATTTTAATAATCGGAGGCAAAAATACAATTATTTGACGGATTTTCATCCCCTCATACCAGAAATGTGAGCTTTCACAGCATAACAAACTATAAATCAAAACATTGAAATAACAAAAAAAATTTACAAAACAACCAGCTGGATTTTTCATTCCACCGATGAAAAAAAATTAAGTTTTTTTTGCATTTCTCATAAAGTCGCCGTACCTTTGCAACCTCTTTTTGAAAAAGCAACTATTAACCAATCAAAATTTAAAGTATTATGAAAAAGTATTTTGCAGAAATGATCGGTACCATGGTGTTGGTACTGATGGGTTGCGGCAGCGCAGTGCTCGCCGGTCCCGGAACATTGGGAATCTTCGGAATTGGCCTGCTGGGCATCTCCCTTGCCTTCGGTCTTTCCGTCCTGGTGATGGCCTACGCCATCGGACCCATCTCGGGTTGCCATGTCAATCCCGCCGTCACCTTCGGCATGTGGGTGGCCCGCAAGATTTCCGGTAAGGACGCCATCTTCTATGTCCTTTTCCAAATCATCGGTGCATTCATCGGTGTGGGCATCCTCGCCTTCATCTTCGGAACCACCAAAGGTCTGGCCTGCAACCAGGTTGACCCGCTCGAACTCGGCATGTTCAACGTCGGTCAGGGTGTGGTGATGGAAATCGTGATGACCTTCATCTTCCTGATGGTGATTTTCGGTGCCACCTCCTCCAAGGCTCCCGCAGGATTCGGCGGTCTGGCCATCGGCCTCTCCCTCACCCTCATCCACCTCGCCACCATCCCAGTGACCAACTGCTCCGTCAACCCCGCCCGTTCCCTCGCTCCCGCCGTCCTCAATGGCGGTCTCCCGCTGGAACAGCTCTGGATCTTCATCCTCGCTCCGCTCGTCGGCGCCGGTATCGCAGCCCTCTGCTGGCTCTGCTTTGAAAAGCCCTGCAAATGCGAAAAGGAAGCTTGCGAAACTCCTGAAGTAACTGAATAACAAAACCATATCGATGGTGCATCTGAAAAGGTGCACCATCTTTTTTATAATGAAAAACGAACAAACACACTGCGGCAAACCGCTCATCCTCTGTCTCGACACAGCTACCGACATCTGTTCCGTAGCCCTGACCCGCGCCGGTGAGGTCGTTGCTTGCCGCGAAAACAGCGACGGCAACTCGCATGCCCGCATCCTTCTCCCCTTCGTGGAAGAGGTATTGAAAGAGGCTGACGTGAAACCGCAGGAGCTCGCCGCCGTCGCCGTAAGCATGGGTCCCGGCTCCTACACCGGACTCCGCATCGGAACCTCCACAGCCAAAGGACTTTGCTACGCTCTGGAGATCCCCCTCATCGCCGTCCCCACCCTGCAGATGATCGCTGCTGGGGCATCAAAGAACCTGCCAGCCACTCAGGATGTCACCTTCTGCCCGATGCTTGACGCCCGCCGCATGGAGGTATTCACCGCGTTCTACGACAGCAACTTGCAGCCACTGAATGACGTGGCGGCCGTCATTGTGGACGAAACCACCTTTGCGGACACACTGGCTCAAAAAAACACCGTTTTTTGTGGGAACGGTGCTGGAAAATGCCGTCCGCTGTACGAAAGCAATCCCAACGCCATCTTTGACCTGACACCGGTCTCAGCCCGCAACATGGCCGGCATCGCTTTGAAAAAATTCACAGAAAAACAGTGGGAGGACCTTGCCTACTTCACCCCGTTGTACGGGAAGGACTACGTGGCGGCCAAGCCCACCGTAAAAGGACTTCATTAATGGACGAAAAGAAGAAGACAAACATCATCGCCCTCACCGATTTCACCGAAATCGGCAATTCGGCGGTGCGGCATGCGGCCACCCTCGCCCTCGTCTTCAAGTCCAGCCTCACTATCGTCCATCGGTTCGGATTCCGGACAACACATATATCCAATCCTACGGAAAATGATGATTTCAGACAGATAAAAGCAGAATTTTCCGACAAGGTCAACATCACGGTTTCAAACCATCCCTTTCTGCCGCACCTGCTCCATCATTTTGCGGAGCGGACCAATACCATCATGTTCGTCATCGGGGTTTCGCGGAAGAATGGCGAGACCTTCTTCAACCGCCGTCGTGCCCTGAAATTCATCGCGCCATCGCGGCTGCCCGTGATGACCGTAGGTGCGTCCGGGCCCATCAACCCGCAGTGGCTGAACGTGCTGGTCACGCTCGACATCTACCGGCAGGAGAAGGAAAAAGCCCTCTGGAGCGGCTACTTCAACCGCTACGGCGGCGCCACCGTACACGTGCTGCACACCACCTACAAGGACGAATTCCTGCGGGAGAAGCTCCGCGGCAACCTCGAATTCACGGACAAGCTGTACGGCAACCTCGAAATTCAGGCGGAAAAGCACGAGATTCCGAAAGCGGGCGACTTGGACGCCTACGCCCTCCGGCACGCCGCCGACTACAACGGATGCCTTCTCGTAGTGATGACCACCACCTACAAATCGGTCATTGACGTCTTGTTCGGGACGAGGGAAAAACACCTGATTGCTAACCGGTTCGGCATACCGGTACTGTGCCTGAACGAACGGGATGACCTGTACGTGCTGTGCACGTAATCGTCCCTAAAGCAACGGCCGATGACCATTGCGGCGGATTTCCCTTTCAATTTCCGTGATTTTCTGGCGGGTGGCATCGGAGAAGAACGACGACGCCACCATCTCCCGCACATACTCCACACCCTGTTGAGACGGGTGGCACAGGTCCTTATCGTAAAAGCGATAGTCACGGAGGTCATCCATAAAGATTTCGTACGAAGGGAAATAGAACACATTTTCGTACGTTTCCTGCATTTTTTCGATGGAAAGATGCAGGATGGACTTGCTCAGCTGGTTCTCATGGAAGCCGTCGCCGAGGTGACGCACGGGACTTACCGTGAAGATGACTTTCAGGTCGGGTCGGTGCTGCTCGCGCCACGCAAAAAACGGCAGAAAGGCGTTACATACATCGGTCACGGAAGCACGGCGCTTCTCGAACTCGCTACCCGGCACCTTGTGGCAATTCGCCACCACCAATTCCTTCTCCTTGTGGAAATAGTAATAGCTTGTTCCCAATGTAACAAAAAGGAAATCTGTATTTTGCAAAAAATCCGAGCCTGCTTCCACAGAATGCTTCACACCCTCTTCAAACAATGTCCTATCAGGATTGGAGAATTTGCCGTGGTGGGCGAAACTGATCCACTTTTCCTCAAAAAAGGAGAAGTAACGCTCCGAAAGCTGCTGTTTCCCAGTCATCAGATCCAACGCAAAGGCGATGGACAGCGGATTGAACAGGATGCCAAACGGGTTGGCCAAAACCTTGAATTTCCGTTCGATAAAATAGGCTGACACATGCTCGCTGAAGCAGGATCCGAGAAAAAGCATGCGGCTGTCAAGGCCGATTTCAAACGGATATTTCGGAATGGGGATTTCGGTTCTGAATTTCATCATAGCATTATAATAGACTCCACGCTTTCAGTGATTCCTGCTCTTCACCCGGGATCACCATGTTCATTCCTTTCGGGTAATCCTTCTCCAATAAAGATTTAAAATACTGGTAATCAGATGGATTCTTCACAAAATCCAATTCATGGGTATCCACTACCACCACGGGAATATTCGTGATATGGCTCAAATAATTCATATAGGAAGCTTGAATATCCTGCAGGTAGTCGGGCGACATATTCTGTTCATAGTCACGTCCGCGGTGTGCAATGTTCTTTAGCAAATTTTCAACACTATTATACAGATACATAATAATTTCCGGTTTGGGAAGATAGGCCGAAATTATGTCGTAAACCTGCACGTACAAGTTATATTCGTCGCCTTTGAGGTTGTTTTTGGAGAAAATATAGCACTTGTCGATGAAGTAGTCGGATATGACCAGATCGGTGAACATATCACGCTGTGACAAAAGAGTTTTCAGCTGCTGGTAACGATCTGTAAGGAAGGACATTTCGAGGGGAAAGGCGTAATGTGCTGGCTCCTTGTAGAACTTGGCAAGGAACGGATTATCCTTGAAGCGTTCCAGAATCAGCTGGGCATTCATATCGGCGGCGAACTTCTCCGCAAGGGTGGTCTTCCCTGCCCCAATACAGCCTTCAACGGTGATGTAGTTATATTTCATATAGTTACAGGTTCATCAAGTTTATAAAGTTTATCAAGTTAAAAGGTAGAAAGTAAAAGGTAAAAGGTGATAGGTATAAAGAGGGGCTGTGCGGTGGACACCTTCTACTTCATACCTATTACTTATTACACTATTTTTCATCTTTTCATTTATAATTTTCAATTTTCAGTTTTCAGTTTTCAATTTAGTCAGCATTTGTTGAAACGATTGGTGGAAGGGCGGCACGACGGTATTGCCGAAGAGTTCGGCGAGCGGAAGGAGTACGAAATCGCGCCGGGCGATCAGCGGGTGCGGGATGGTCAGGGAGTCTGTCGCGCACGTCACCCCTTCGTACAACAATATGTCGATGTCAATGGTGCGGTCGTGATAGACGGGAGTGCCGTCGTCGGCCCGACCGGATTTGCAGGCCCGTCCTAACGCCACCTCGATCTGCTGAGTGGCGGCGAGCACGTCCTCGGGCGACAACTCCGTTTCTGCAATCACCACCTGATTAAGGAAGGGATCCGCATCGAAGCCCCACGCCTCCGTCTCATAGACACGGGAAAAACGCACCACCTTTCCAACCATGCAACCAATTAGTTCACAGGATTTTTCAAGGAATGTAGCGCGATCACCCACGTTGCTGCCCAATGCCAAAACCACTCGTTTCATACGAGCGGCAAAGGTACAACAATTAGTTCATAAAGTTGAAAGTTAAAAGTTAAAAGTAGAGACGCGGTGTACCGCGTCTCTAAGGGGCTTGCGTCCGAAAAAATTACCGTCTGTTCAACAACGATACGTAATACAGCAGGTATGCCAACGACGAGAGGGCTGCAACGACGTAGGTGCGGGCGGCCCAGCGCAGCGCGTCCTTCGCATGCGAGTGCTGGACACCGCTGAGCATTCCACTGCTTTCGAGCCATGCAAGGGCACGGTTAGAGGCATTGAATTCCACCGGCAGCGTCACAAAGGCAAAAATGGTGGTGAGGGCGAACAGCGCGACACCCGCCACGGCTACATAGTAACCGATGGTGGAAAGTGCCGTCATCGTGGCCAGCAGCAAACCGCCGATAATCAGCCACATGGAGAACTTGGAACCGATGGTGACACTTGGCACCATTGCGGAGCGGAGACCGAGCCAACGGTAGGCCGTGGCGTGCTGCACTGCATGGCCGCACTCGTGGGCGGCGACGGCAGCGGCTGCCACATTGCTCCCGTTATAGACATCGCGGCTCAAGTTCAAGGTCTTGTTGGTGGGATTGTAATGGTCGGTGAGCTGGCCTTCGATGCAACCGACAGTCACATCATAGATGCCGTTGTCGCGCAGCATCTTTTCCGCTATCTCGCGTCCCGTCAGCCCGGACGGCAGAAACTCTTTCGAATATTTGGCAAAGCGCGACTTCAGCATATATTGAACCAAAAGGCTCGCGCCCATACAGACGATGAAAATTATCCAATACATATCAGTTAAAAGTTAAAAGTTGAGAGTTAAAAGTTAAAAAGTGAAGAGGTTTGTTGATTTGTTGATGCGTTGATTTGTTGAATGTAGAGACGCAGCATTCTGCGCCTTCTGGCTTAGTTTTCAGTTTTCAGTTTTCAATTTTCAATTTCCCCTATTTACTCGTAAACATAATGTAACGATATTCGTGCTTTCCACTAATGTACTTAACCTCTTTGGCACGGCGGATACATTCATCACGAATAGTTTGCTTAGTAATCGTAGTTGGATGGCTTTTATCAGAAACAACTTTTGCTTTGATGACATTGCCCGATTCGTCAATTTCAACTTCTACATAAACATCACCCGATTCGGAAACATCAAGGGTGATATCAGGAGATCGACGATAACCTCGTGGTCCTGTGCCGTAGCCGATGCCACCACCGTTGCCGGCGCCGTCGCCGGTGCCGATGCCTGTGCCTCGTCCGGAGCCGCTGCCTGAGCCGGTGCCTGTCCCGTTGCCGGTACCGTTGCCGCCGCCTACGCCGCTGAACAGCGCATTCTGGTTCACCTTGGGTGCTGTGGTCGTCTGCTGCGGGGTCGGGGTTTTCGTGTAGTTGGTGGCGGGCGCGGTGGCATCGTTGGTCGTCACGGCCGAAGTTGTAGCGGGCGTAGGCTGCACATTCGGAGCCTGCTGCGGCTTTCCGCCGCCGCCACCGCCGCCGCCGACTTCCTCGTCCAACTCGATGAGGATCACCTTCTTGGCTGGAGGAGGCGGCACCTGATGTGTGAAACCACACACCAGCATGAAGACAATCAGCAGCGCCATCACCCCTGCGGTGACGGATGCCGATATCAGCTTGTTTTTCTTTTCCTTACTCATAATGACACGTTCTAAAGGTTACTTCTTCCCCTCGGTGGCGAGGGCAATTTTGTAACGTTCCATCCCCTGCGCCTCCACCGAGTCGTTGAGCATGCTCAGCACATCCATCAGCTCCACCACATTCTCAATCGGCACCGACTTGTCGGCACGGAGGATGATGGCGTGCTGCTCCGACTGGTCCTGCGCGACGGCCTCCATCAGGAACGGCATGAGGCTGTCGGCGGCCTGCGTGTGGAAGTCGGCGCCGCGCCCCTCGGGATTCACGTAATAGTTTTTCAGGGAGTCCACATACACCTCAATGTTCTGCGGGGTGTTCTGTTTGCCAGAGTTGCTGGCGGGCAGACTCAAACTGATCACATTTGGCGACACCAGCGTCGAAGTGATCATGAAGAAAATCAGCAACAGAAACACCAAGTCGGACATCGACGACATGTTGGGCTCTATTTTCTTGGAATTATGAAGCTTTATTGCCATAACTGTTGCAAGTTTATCAAGTTTTAAAGTTCTTCTTTTTAGAACCCCGAAGGGGTGAAAGATTTCAGACGGGCGTGAACCGCCCGTGGTCAGGCGGGAATGCAATCCCCGTTCCGGAAATCAATTTTCAGTTTTCAATTTATTAAACGGGTTCGTGCAGCAGGTCCATGAATTCGGTGGATTTGGCCTCGAGCATGTTGACGAGCTGGGAAATTTTGGAGACGAGGACATTGTAGAGGACGAAGGCGATGATACCGACAATAAGACCTCCGACGGTGGTGATCATGGCGGTGTAGATGCCGCTGGCGAGCATGGAGATGTCGAGGTTGTTGGGGTTGGACGCCATCGCGTGGAAGGCGGAGACCATACCAGTGACGGTGCCGAGGAAGCCGATCATCGGGGCGATACCGGAAATGGTGGCAAGAGTGGAGAGTTTCTTTTCCAGACGCTGCACCTCCAGCTGGCCGGTGTTTTCGATGGCGGTGGAGATGTCGTTGAGGGGCTTGCCAATACGGGTGAGACCTTTCTCAATCATGCGGGCGAGCGGGGAATCCGTGCCTTTGCAGAGGGCCACGGCAGAGTCAAGCTTGCCATCGTGGATGAAGTCACGGATGTTGTTCATGAAGTTGCGTTCCTCTTTGGAGGCGTTGCTGATGGCGAGCCAACGTTCCACAAAAACATAGATGACCCAAACGAGCATCAGCATCAAAGGAATCATAATCCAGAGGCTGGCGGGGTCGAAAACAAGTTTGAAAATGCTGAGTTTTTCGGTTTCCACAGGGGCTGTTGCCTGCAACAAAAATAGAGTGTTCATACTATTTGAAAATTATTAAAAAAAGCACGCAAAATTACATAAGTACCACGAAGTTACCTTTCAGGATTTTTCATTTTTTCCAACACGATTTTGTTGAAATTCTTTTTCATAAACGAAGGCTGTCGCCTTCAAATTGCATACCTTTGCACGTTTTTTTCAAGAATAATATATTTACATATAAAAGATTGTGAGTATGCGCACTACAGTCAACTACAAATCGCACGGCAAAAAGAAAAAGGGTACTTCTGACAAGGAGAAAGGCTCTTCCGAAAAGGGCAATTCCAAGCAGAAAAAACAGGGTGGCGGTAATTTTTTTAAAACACTCGCTTCCCCTAATGCCGTCAAGATTTACGGAATTCTGCTGATGGCTTTCGCTATCGTCGCGTTCCTTTCGATTCTCTCCTTCTACTTTACATTTGAGACCGACTGGGAGTACGCTCATTTTGGTATCAGCGACGATGGAGGAACCGTGGCCGACAACTGGTGCGGACGCTTCGGAGCACGCATCGCCGTCTTCTTCGTCAAATACCTGTTTGGCGTGTTCTCCATCGGATTTCCGTTTCTGCTTTTCCTTGCGGGCTGCAAAATCACGTTTGGAAAGACTCCCCTACCCTTGTGGCGTACCACGTACACTACTTTCCTGTCGATGGCGTGGCTGTCGGTGGCCCTCGGCTGTTTCGTAAGGAACGGCGAACACGACTATTTTGCCGGTATTTTCGGCTCCGGCATCGCCAATGTCACCATCGAAGCGACCGGCAAAATCGCCACCTTCTTCATCCTCCTGGCCGTCCTGCTCATCATCCTCATCATCTGTTACAACCTTTCCACCGACAGCCTACTCGCAGCCGGAGGAAAAGTCGGCAGCCTCTTCAAACGGAACAGCAAGAAATCTTCTGCAAAGGGCGGAATCGTTGACGATGAGGAAGATGACGGCAAGATCGTCCCTGCCGAAGTGCAGAACCTTGACGAACTTTATATCAGCAACCAGAACGAACTCAGCAACGAGTACGCCAACAACGTCATCGAATTCGACACGGACGGCGGCACGAAAAAGCCCAGCCGGTTCGGCAAGAGCACCCCGAAAGAGGAGCCGCCGACCGAGGAGGTTCCCTTCGACTTCGACATCAAGACCACTGAAGGCGACGAGGGCGAAGTTACGGAAAACGAGGAGGAAGTCGTTCCTGACGACCAGCTCCCGTGGCATCAGCCCGCGACCACCCCTGAGGATGTGGCGCAGCTGCCCGACTACGACCCGCGTGCCGACCTCTCCCACTACGAATTCCCGTCGCCCGACCTGCTGGCCGACTTCACCAACGAAGAGATGGACCAAGAGGCTATGCGCCGCGACCTCGTCGAAAAGAAAGAGCGTATCCAGAAGACCCTCAACAGTTTCGGCATCGCCATCCAGAAAATCACCGCCACCGTCGGCCCGACCGTCACCCTTTACGAAATCGTGCCGGCCGAGGGCGTGCGCATCAGCAAGATCAAGAACTTGGAGGACGACATCGCCCTAAGCCTCGCCGCCCTCGGCATCCGTATCATCGCCCCCATCCCCGGCCGCGGCACCATCGGTATCGAAGTGCCCAACGCCAAGCCCCAGATCGTGCCGATGAAGGACATCATCCTCTCCGACAAGTTCCAGAACAACAAGTACGAGCTTCCCATCGGCCTTGGCAAGACCATCAGCAACGAGCCCTTCGTGGCCGACCTCGCCAAGATGCCGCACCTGCTCATCGCCGGCGCCACCGGACAGGGCAAGTCCGTGGGCCTCAACGCCATCATCGCCTCCCTGCTATACAAGAAGCACCCCGCCGAGCTGAAGTTCGTCCTCATCGACCCGAAGAAGGTGGAGTTCACCCTTTACGGCATTATCGAGAACCACTACCTCGCTATGCTGCCCAACGCCGAAGACCCCATCATCACCGACACCAAGAAAGTTGTAAACACTTTAAACTCACTCTGTTGCGAAATGGATGCCCGCTACGACCTGCTGAAGATTGCGGGTGTGCGCAACATCAAGGAGTACAACGCCAAGTTCTGCAAGCGGCAGCTTTCGCCTGCCAACGGCCACCGCTACCTGCCTTATATCGTGCTGGTTATCGATGAGTTCGGTGACCTCATTATCACCGCAGGCCGCGAAGTGGAGACCCCGATCGCCCGTCTGGCCCAGCTGGCCCGTGCCATCGGCATCCACCTTATCATCGCCACGCAGCGTCCGTCCGTGAACGTCATCACGGGTATGATCAAGGCCAACTTCCCGAGTCGTATTGCCTTCCGCGTCATCTCGGTGGTTGACTCCCGCACCATCCTCGACTGCAGCGGCGCCAACCAGCTCATCGGCAAGGGCGACATGCTGATCTCCACCGGCAGCGACCTCGTGCGCCTCCAGTGCGCCTTCATCGACACGCCGGAGGTGGAGGCCCTCACCCGCCACATCGCCGACCAGCAGGCCTATCCGATGCCGTTTTTCCTGCCTGAATACGACAGTGAGACCGACGGTGCCGGCGGCGACGGCGAACCCATCAACTCCGACGCCATCGACCCCTGTTTCATGGATGCCGCCACCCTCGTCGTGGAGACGCAGCAGGGTTCCACCTCGCTCATCCAGAGGAGGATGCGCCTCGGCTACGCCCGCGCCGGACGCATTATGGACCAGCTGGAAGAGTTCAAGATCGTCGGTCCCAGCATGGGGAGCAAGGTGCGCGAGGTGAAAGTCAAGAGCAACGAAGAACTCCGTGCCATTTTCCAGAACATGGGACTGATATAGTTAAAAGTTGAGAATTAAAAGTTAAAAGTTGAAAGGTGGTGAGGGGCATTTGGTAGAGACGTCATAGTATGGCGGCTCATCGGGAGTCTCGTAAAAGGTGATAAGTAATAGGTAGGAGGTAATAAATAAAAGGTAGTAGGTTGGAATTTGCCCCTAGAAAACAAGTGTCTTTAAGATATGCTTCGACAAAGTTACTTTCTTTAAGGTTTGCTCCTACAAAGGAAGTTCTTACAAGACTAGAAGATTCGAAGGATGCTTCATCAAGATTAGTATCATTAAAATTAACACCTGTAAGACATACCCCCTTAAAATTAGCTCCTTTAAGGTCTGCTTTCTCAAAACTAAAATCCAAACAAAAACGAGCATGTTCAAAACGAGCCTTATGAAGAATTGCGCCTTCAAAACATGCACGTTCAAAAAATGCACCTCCAAAATCTGCTTCTTTAAGGATAGCCCCACTTAGATCATTCGAAGTATTAAAACCACATTTAAATGATGTCATTTGAAGCTTTGCATATTCTAAATTTGCATTGTGCATATTAGTTTTACCAAATATAGCATTATTTAAGGTTGCACATCTGAGATTTGCACATTCAAAATTTGCCATTTGCAAATCTGCCCCTTCAAGATTTGCCATCTCAAGATTTGCATTATTAAGGTTAGCTAATGCCAAATTGGCAGATTTCAAATTCGCCCCTACGAGATTTTCCCCTTGCAGATCTAATTTTACTCCACGTTTAGGACCTCCAGTATAAAAATATGTAAGATATATTTTATGCTGTTCTAACCGTTCTTTTAGTTCATCTTCGCTCATAATAATAAATCATACAAAACTACGAATGTTTATTCCAAATATCCATTCTCCCGGATCAAATTCTCCACAGCGTCAAGAAACATTTCGGCTATTGGAATCAATGGCATAATATCGGCTTCTGTAACCTCTTTCCAATCATCGTAATCGCCAGTTTGTCGCAATTCAAATAACTGACTGTAAAATTTTCCCAATTCGGAATCAATGATGCCTGTTTTAATGAAATGGAGTCCAAAAAGGCCAATGGCACCACTGTGCGTATGGGCGTTCAACCCCTTTTAAGCAGCAGTGCTGAAACCATATAGTAACAGGTGTAATACATTCTATTAGCAGCCGCGTGCCAGTAGCCACCTTCAATTATACCCTTCGTCTCTGTCCAAGTTTCACGGGAGCGTCTTACTCTGTTCTCAACCAAAACTTTTGTTTCTTCATCCGTTAGCATAGCACCACTCCTTCTTTTGTGATATTATCATAAAAAGGTGTCCCTTTCCGTTTCGTCCATTCCGCATACGTGTAAATTTTTGGACTGAAATAGGCACCATATTCCCACCCCAACTGGACAAACGGATATGCGTATGTCCCAAACATATCGGCACTTTGGTGGTCGCTGTCAAGCAATATCAGCAAATCCCAGTCCGACTCTGCATTGGCATCATTGCGTGCCTGCGAGCCAAACAGAATAAGCCGCGCATCTTTAGGAAGCACACTCAATCCCGTTTTTTTTATCGAACTTAATATTGCGTCTCTTGATGTGGACATAACCTTTTTTTTGCGACTGCAAAAGTAAACTATTTTTTTGAATCAGAATATTTCTTTTCAAGTCACAGAAATTCTGTGTACCTTTGCACCCGATTTAACCGAAAACAATACCATCTGCCCTCCCCCGTCAGAGGTGGCAGATTTCAAACGGGTGCGGAAGCGCCCTCGACAGACAGCTTATGATCGTCAACAACAACTACATCCGTGAGAGCGAGCGAGTGACGATGGAGACCGAACCGATCTCCTCCACCGACCTGATGGAGCGGGCCGCGGCCACGCTTACCGACCAACTGCTGAAAGACGTGCGCATCGGCGACGTGGAGCAGGTGCTGGTCTTCTGCGGCCCCGGCAACAACGGCGGCGACGGCCTCGTCATCGCACGCCTGCTGGCCTACAGCCACCGCCCCGTCACCGTGGTGACCGCCTGCTTCTCCGGCGTCACCACCCCCGACTTCGACATCAACCTCCAGCGCATCCGACAGATGCAACAGAACTTCCCGAACCTTCAGTGCGTCTCGTTCGAGGAGTACAAGGAGAACCCCACCCGCGCCACGTTCGTCGTGGCCGTCGATGCCCTCTTCGGCATCGGGCTCTCCCGCCCCCTTTCGGGCGACTACGCCGAAGTGGTGGACTTCATCAACGCGCAGCAACATTACGTAGTGGCCGTCGATGTGCCCTCCGGGCTGTTCATCGACCGCCACACGCCGAAGGAGGCGCCACGCATACGGGCACACCGCACCTACTCGTTCCAATGGCAGAAGTGGGCGTTCCTGCTCCCCGAAAACGCCGAGTTCGTCGGCACCGTCGGCATCCTTGACATCGGCCTGCGCCGCGTGGACGACAGCTTCGGCCGCTGCGGCGAATACCTGACAAAGGAGGATATGGCGCGCCTGCTGATCCCGCCGAAAAAGTACGCCCACAAAGGCAGCAACGGACACGGGCTGCTGGTCGCAGGCTCACGGCTGATGCCCGGCGCGGCCATCCTGAGCGCCACCGCCGCCCTCCGCAGCGGCATCGGCAAGGTGACGGTCCACACCACCGCGAACGTCGCCACCGCACTGCCCATCGCACTGCCGGAGGCCATCCTCGACATCGACATCAACGACGAGTGCGTCTCTTGCTGCCACTGGGACGAGATTCCCGGCCTTACTGCCGTCGCCATCGGTCCCGGCATTGGACAGACGACGCTGAGCGCGGCCCTGCTGCGGGACCTCCTCTCCGACGTACACGCGCCAATCATCTTCGACGCAGACGCCCTCAACCTGTTGGCCAAGAACAAAACCCTGCTGGCCTATCTTCCAGATAATTCAATCCTTACGCCGCATTTCAAGGAGTTTGAGCGGCTGGCCGGCGCCAGCGACAACGACTTCGATCGGGTGGAGCGTGCAAGCAACTTCGCGAAAAAGCATAACGTCATCGTGATTCTGAAGGGGGCAAACAGCGTCATCGCGATGCCCGACGGCAAGCGGTTCGTCAACCCGACGGGCAACCCTGGGATGGCGACGGCCGGCAGCGGCGACGTGCTGACGGGTGTGCTGCTCGCCCTCCTCGCCAAAGGATACGCACCGCAGCTGGCGGCCCTCCTCGGCAACTACCTGCACGGCCTTGCCGGCGACTGCGCCCTGGAGACGGAATCGCCCGAAAGCCTCATCGCCAGCGACATTGCCAAGAATCTAGGGAAAGCAATTAAAAGGATGCGGGAATAGGAGAATTACCTTTCCTTGCCCGAAAGGAAATCCGCCACCACAAAGGTGCTGCCTCCAATATAGACCGCATCTTCAGGATCCGCCTCCGCCATTACAATACGGCAGGTTTCATAGACGCCTTTGTCACTACACCGCACGCTCAAACCGGCGGCCAGCATCTTGTCCGCAATCACCTGCGGATCCATCGCCCGCTCCACACTGGCACGCACTACCGTATAGTCGGCACGCTTCGGAAGCAGCGCAATGATACTGTCCACGTCCTTGTCACTGACAAAGCCAAGGATTACATGTAACTTGCTACATTCCAATCGTTGCAGCTGGGAGGCGATGAAGGCGAAGCCACCGCTATTATGCCCTGTATCGCAAATGGTGAGAGGCTTTTCTGCCACAACCTGCCACCGTCCCATAAGGTGCGTGTTTTTCAGGACATTTTCGATAGCTCTGACTATCAGTCGGTTCAATGCAGGATGATGGGGTTCACACACCTGTGCCGTCCGCACAAAAGTGGCGACGTTCTCCAACTGGCAGTCACCCGCCAACGGCAGCAGGATGTCCTCCCCTATCACGTCGCGTCCATCGGTGATGGTGACATGGCGGACGACGGGATTTTCGGGCAAGAGCGTGCGTACGGTGATGTTTTCGGCAGTGTGGATCGGGGCCGAAAGTTCATCAGCACGCTTCCGATAGACAGGCATCGTTTCGGGTTGCACCTTGCCAATGATGACGGGCGTATGAGGCTTGATGATACCCGCTTTCTCAAAAGCAATTTTCGCCAATGTATCACCCAATAATTGCGTGTGTTCCAATGAGATATTGGTAATTACTGAAGCAATAGGTGAAATAATGTTGGTGGCATCCAACCGACCGCCCAGACCTACTTCAACAATGGCAATATCCACCTGCTCCTCTGCAAAATAATAGAAAGCCAATGCTGTTGTCATCTCAAAAAAGGAAGGCTCCAATTGCTGGAATTTGGGTTGGAATTTTTCAAAGAAACCAACTACCGCCTCCCGGGGAATCATCTCCCCGTTAATTTTGATACGCTCACGAAAATCAATAAGATGTGGCGATGTGTAAAGTCCCACTTTCATCCCCATTTCTTGATAAAATGATGACAACAAATGGGTTACTGAACCTTTGCCATTCGTTCCAGCCACATGGATACACCGCAGCCTACGTTCAGGATTTCCGACAATAGCGGCAAGGTTTTCAATATTTTCAAGTCCCTCCTTGTATGCGCTGCTCCCCACCTTGTGGTACATCGGCAGCGCAGTGAAAATCTCGTTGATAATGTCTGTATAAGTCATTGGGAAAACCGGAGTTACTGTACCATCACCTTTTTCCGCACCACTTTGCCATTTTCGGTAATGATGGCAATGACGTAGGTGCCGGCAGGCCAGTTCGTGGCATTGACCGTCACGGTTTCCATACCCACAACTTCTTGATCCAAAATCATTTGTCCCATCGTATTGAAAACACGGAGTTCTTTGGCGTTGGGCGTGCATACGGTGAAGGTGCCGTGGGCGGGATTCGGGGCGACGGCGTATGCGGCTTCATTGAACGCCACGATTCCAGTAGTGTCATCGGGATTTTCAGGATCATCCGGGTCATCAGGATCGTCCGGTGTGCCGGGGTTCGGATTCACGGCAACGGTGAAAATATGCGGGTCGGGGGCTCCGATGAACGGGTGTTTTTCGTAACGGCCTGACAAGTCAGCAGATGCGAGGTAATACTGCACCTCACAGGTGTCGGTGATACCCTCGATGGAACCCTGCCACGTCTTGCCGCCCGTCGGGTACATCTGGGAGGTGAGCCACTGCGTAGTGTCGCCCTCGCTGATAATCCGGTAGTGGATGCGGGTGGAGTCGGCGATGATGTTCTCGCCGCTGTAGGCCGTAAGATCAGCACTGAACGTAAACACGGAGTCGAAGGGCTGTGCCCCCAGCGTGGGATAGTGGACAATCCGCAGCATCCCCAAGTCGGCGATTTCGTGCGTGCGGCAGTGAAGAGCATCGGTATTCTCCCACGGAGCTGAAGATTTCTCCATAATTGGCACAATAGTGTATCCTGGCATTGCCTGACGATAGACCTCAATGGCGTCATCATCATATGAAGCACCTGTCACAGGAACAAACACATGGTCGTTGAGAATCAAGCTGTTGGTATAAGGCGTACGGGCATTACTCACCGTGCTGCCGGGTTCGAAAACCCTGTAAACCTGATACTTGTTGCCCCACGAAGTAGTGGCATTGGCGAAATACGCCGCTACCTCCTCATACGCCTGATAGTTCGCAGCGCCTTGAGGCAGCTGCGCAATCAGCACCTTGTCCACATCCAAAAACTTGCCCCAGCAGTCGATATGGGCGATGTAGTCCCCCTGCGGATCAATAGTTACGTGGTAGGTTTCGATGCCAAGATAGTCGTTCATCAACTGGCGGATTTCCGCCTCCGTCAAATTCGTATTTTCGTTGAATACGAGTTCATCGGAAGCCGACATTCCGTAGCCGTCGGTCATATAATTGCCGCCCGTGTGCACCAGCGGAAAATCGTAATGGTTGATATTGAGATAGTCCGCCATGATAGCCATGTGGGCATCGTCGTTCGGGCGGCTGGGACGGTTGTAGGTGAAGTCGGCCACGCCAAACTGATCGTTGCCGTCAATCACGAACCACGGGCCGAAGTCGCGAGTCCAGTAGCTGTCCACCGCACCCACCACAAAATTGACGTTATTCACATTCACCCCGTTCTGCTGCAACGTATTACGTATCTGATTCTGCTGGGAAGAATTCCTAATGGCTATCGTAACAGGCACGATGTCAGCCATTTGTGCAATCAAAGTATATGGAATGCCAAAACCATAAGATTGCGGATAGGCTATCAGCACGCCCTGCGCCCGCTCGAACTCCGCCACATTAACCACAGGTGCGGTCGGCGGCGTGCCTGTGCGCATCCTCTCGTACAATTCGTGCCAGCGAAGCACATCCTCCGCACTCTTTTCATACACAGGACGTTCCTGCGCAAACATGACACTTGCCATCATCAGGACAAGTAAAGTGGTAACGATTTTTTTCATTCTATAAAATTTGATAATCATTCAAAAAAAATTAACCGCGCCGTGCGAACAGGGCCGACAAAGCCGGCACGTAATCCTCATCGGTATAAAGTTGCGCCACATCAATGCCGGAGCGGCGGAAAACGTCCAAATTGGTGTCTGTCAATTTCTTCCACCATTGTGCGTAACTGTCGCGCACTTTGGGTGACGAAGTGTCGGCCCAGAAACGTTTGCCTGTTTCCGGATCCATCAGTTCCAGCAGGCCCAGATTGGGGATGGCGGCCTCACCCTTGTCCGAAATCTGGAGCGCCACGATGTCGTGCCGGTTCGCCGCAATCTTCAGCGCCTGCTCGAAATCGCCCCCGACAAAGTCGGAGATGACGAAGGCCGTGCATTTCTTCTTGATGGCGTTGGTGAAATACCTGAGAGCTTCGGAAAGGTTGGTCTGCCGCTGCGACGGTGTATAAGTCAGTAATTCTCTGATAATACGCAGGATGTGGCTCTTACCTTTCGCAGGCGGGATGAACTTCTCGACGGTATCGCTGAAAAAGATCACACCCACCTTGTCGTTGTTGGTGATGGCGGAAAACGAGAGGACGGCGGCCAGCTCGGTGATGAGGTCGGTCTTGAACTGCTTGCGGGTGCCGAACAGGTTGGAGCCGCTCACGTCGATGAGCAGCATCACGGTCATCTCACGCTCCTCATTGAAAATCTTGACAAACGGGGCATTGAAACGGGCGGTCACGTTCCAGTCGATGAAGCGGACATCGTCACCGTAGTTGTACTGGCGCACCTCGCTGAAGGCCATACCGCGCCCCTTGAACGCGCTCTTGTACTGTCCCGCAAAAATCTGCTGGGTCAGCGCCCGCGTCCGAATCTCAATCCGGCGCACTTTCTTTATCAGTTCAGAGGGTTCCATTTCAGTTGCAAGTTTATCAAGTTTGTCAAGTTAAAAGTTGAGAGTTAAGGGGGCTTTTGGTAGAGCCGTCATATTATGGCGGCTAATCGGCGATTTCGTAAAAGGTAAAAGGTGATAGGTAAAAGGTAATAGGTATTAGATGGGCGGTGTGAAGAGGGGTTGTGCGTTGGGAACTTCCTACTTATTACCTCCTACTTTTTACTCCATAATTTTTCATTTCTCCGTTTTCCGTTCCTTACGGCACGACGACGGTGTTCAGCACTTCATTGATGATGTCGGTGCTTTGGACGTTTTCGGCTTCGGCTTCGTAGGTGAGGCCGATGCGGTGGCGCAGCACGTCGTAGGCGACGGCGCGGACATCCTCGGGGATGACGTAGCCGCGGCGTTTGATGAAGGCATAGGCCTGTGCGGCGAGGGCCAGGTTGATGGTGGCACGCGGTGACGCACCGTAGCTGATCATCGTCTGGAACTTGCCCAAGCCGTACTCCTCGGGGTAGCGGGTGGCAAAGACGATGGAGGTGATGTACTGCTCGATTTTCTCGTCCACATACACCTCACGGACGATGGAGCGAGCCTTGATAATGTCCTGCGGGTCGAGGATGGTGCGGGTGGTGGGGAATTC
>JAGCXN010000013.1 GCA_017961265.1 Bacteroidales bacterium
CGGCAAAAGTACAACTTTTTGTTTATTCCGCTAATTTTTTGGAAGAAAAATTTCCGTCTTTTTAGAAATCCCCGTTACAAACTCTCTTTCAGAATCTCAATCACTTCCTCACGAGTGAGCGTTTTGTAGCCGCCGGTAAGCAGGAAGGTGCTGTCGGCGATTTGCGGGAGCATCGCTTCGGTGGCGCCAAGTTCCGTGATGTTCATCACGAGGCCGATTTCGCGCATCCATGCTTCCAGAGCCTTCAGTCCCTCCTCGGCGATGGCACGGTCGGACTTGTCCTTGCCGCACACGTCCATCACGTTGCGGGCTAAACGGACAAACTTCGGCAGGCCGGCGTCCAAGATGTGGCGGAAGTACGGGAGTGTCACCGCGGCGAGGGTCATGCCGTGGGTGGCGTCCGTATAAACGCCGATGGCGTGCCCGATCATGTGGACTTCCCAGTCGGTGGATTTGCCGCATTTCAGCAGGGTGTTGAGCGCCCACGTGGCCGTCCACATGATGTTGGAGCGTGCCTCATAGTCCTGCGGGTTCTTTGCGGCGATGCGGCTGCTGTGGATCAGCGAGCGCATCAGCCCCTCCGCGATGTAGTCGGTGGTGTTGTCGTCGAAGTCGCTGAAGTACTGCTCAAAGAGGTGCGACATGATGTCGAAGATGCCGGCCACCATCTGGTACTGCGGCACGGTGAAGGTGTATTTCGGGTTGAGGATGGTGAACTTCGGGAAGACGGCGGGGCCGAACACTTTGCCGATTTTCAGGCCTTCCTTGTGGTTGCTGATGACGCTGCCGCCGTTCATCTCGCTGCCGGTGCCCACCATCGTGAGCACGGAGCCGACGGGCACAATGCGGCAGGTCGGGTTGCCACCATTCTTATAGTATTTCTCCCACGGGTCCTCTTCGCACCACGCTGACGCGCTCACTCCTTTGGCATAGTCGATGGTGGAGCCGCCGCCCACGGCCAGAATTAGGTCCACGTTATTCTCGCGGACGAGGCGGGCGCCCTCGTAGAGCTTTTCCACCGTGGGGTTCGGCATCACGCCGGCATCCTCCACAATGGTCTTGCCCGCGGCTTTCAGGATGGAGACCACAGCATCGTAAATACCGTTCCGCTTGATGGAACCGCCGCCGTAGCTGAGCATCACCACGGGACCGTAGTTCTTTAGCTCATCGGCTAAATAATTCAAAGAATCCTCACCGAAATAGAGCTTGGTGGGATTGTGATAGATGAAATTTCCGTTCATAATGATTTGGGGTTGATTGCTAAAAAAATGAGGTGCAAAGATACAACTTTCGCGTCAATATTGTCCCGCAGACGGCGCAGAATACCGCAGACTAATTTCAACGCAAGTTAGCGCGTTCTGTGGGCTTTTTCCATAGTTTTTGTACCTTTGCCGCTGGTTAAAAAGAGACACAAATATGAAAAGAACTCTGACAAAGAAAGAACAGGCCTTTGAGGAACGGATGACGAAACAGAGAGCCAAGCGCGGCTTTTGCGACCGCGACGTGTGGTCAATAGACTATTGGTTTTGCAATACCATCAGCCCGATGTTGAAACAGCTGGCAAAGAAACATCACGGATACCAAGTACTGGATGAAAACGGGGACTTCGCCGACAAAAACAATATTACAGACGAGGAGTCGGATGTGCTTGACAAGCGCTGGACGGATACGATCCTGCATCTGGCTTTTCTCGCCGATGAAATGAATGAGGAATCCTGTTCCATGAAAAATCCGTTTAAAAAGGAGTGGAGTCGCATCCATAATGCGTTTAGAAAGAAATATGGAGACTTTGGAGAAAAGTTGCAAACCGAAGAAGAAAAAACGACAGGATGCCATAGATTATATGGGCCGGAAGACGATCCAATTCGCGGAGAGAAAAACAAAAAAATAATAGACCAATATCTTGCTTACGAAAGAAAAATATCAGACTATAGGGAAGAATGCAAGAATGAATTTTTCCGATTGTTCAACAAGTATTTCTGGTGTTTGTGGGATTGATATTTGTCCCACCGACTGCGCAGAAAAACGCAGAGTTTTTTTCTGCGAGTATCAGCGCGTTCTGCGGGAGAAAAACAAAAGAGGCCATCTGTGACAATGACCTCTTTTTCATTAGTATTGGAATCGGTTATTTCTTCTTGGGGATGTTCTTCAAAAGTGCCACGATGAAATCCCAGAACTTGCCGACGCTCTCGATGTTGACGCGCTCGTCGGGGGAGTGCGGGTGCATGATGGTCGGGCCGAAGGAGATCATATCCCAGTTCGGGTAGTTGACGCTGAAGAGGGCGCATTCCAAACCGGCGTGGATGGCCATGAAGGCGGGTTCTTTCTTGAATTTGTCCTTGTAAACCTTCTTGGCGGTCTGCAGGATTGGGGATTCCATGTTCGGTTTCCATCCGGGATAACCGGCCTCCAGCACGATGTCGGCACCGGCGAGGCGGGCGACGGCGGTCATCTTCTGGCCGACAGCGTCTTTCGCGGAATCGACGGAGCTGCGCATCAGGGAGATGATCTGGACCTTGCCGTTCTGTGCGTTCACTACAGCGAGGTTGTTGGAGGTCTCCACCAGTCCCGGCATGGAGTCGCTCATGCGGAGCACGCCGTTCGGGAGGGCAAACACCATGTCCAAAACCTTGTTCTGGATGGCTTCGGGCATCACCTTGGCGGGGGTGTCGATGGCTTTGGCCTTGATGGACATGTTCGGCTCAACAGCGGAGAATTCGGCTTTGGCGGTCTTGGCGAAAGCGTTGACGAGCTTGGTCAGGGCCTTTTCGTTTTCTTCCGGCACAGCGACGACGGCGACGGCTTCACGCGGGATGGCGTTGCGCAGATTGCCGCCCACGAAGGAGGCGACACGGATACCGCACTTCTCGGCTGCAGTGGAGAGCAGGCGGGTCATCAGCTTGTTGGCGTTGGCACGACCGAGGTTGATGTCCATACCGGAGTGACCACCGTTAAGGCCGGTGATGACAATCTGGCAGCCCTTCATCCCTGCGGGAACGGCTGTCTGGCGGTAGTCCATTGTGATGACACCGTCGAGACCGCCGGCGCAACCGACGTACAATTCGCCTTCGGTTTCGGAGTCAAGGTTGATGAGGATTTCACCTTTGAGGGCACCTTTCTTGAGGCCGAAAGCGCCGGTCATACCGGTTTCTTCATCGACTGTGAGGAGCACTTCCAGCGGGCCGTGGGCCACGTTCTTGGCAGCGAGCACGGCGAGGGCGGCGGCACCACCGATACCGTTGTCGGCACCGAGGGTGGTTCCGTTGGCGCGTACCCAACCGTCTTCGCAGATGCGCGGTTCAATCGGGTCTTTCGTGAAGTCGTGTTTCTTGCTGGCGTTGGCCTGAGGAACCATATCCACGTGAGCCTGCAGAATTACCGGCACGCGGTCTTCCATACCTTTGGTAGCGGGTTTGCTGAAAATCAGGTTGCCGGTTTTGTCCTTTTTGCAATCGATTTTGTGCTCTTTGGCCCATTCCATCATCCAGGCCACGAGTTTTTCTTCATGTTTTGAAGGATGGGGAATCGCGCAAATATTAGCGAAATTCTCCCACAAATCCTTGGGGTAAAGTTTTGATAATTCGCTCATTTCTTTAAAATTTGATATTAATAAGGATAAAAATTTGTCTTTTTTTTCGAAAAGCGGGTGCAAATATACAACAAAGTTCACAAAGTTTGTCAAGTTTGTAAAGTTCTATACGCTGAACCCTCTAATCTATATATCCCCTTATGGTTCCATCTTCCACTCCTCCTCCAGCTCCCAATAGCCGCGGATGGTGATGGCCTTGTTGAAGTTGAATACCCGTTCGGGTTGGAGTTTTTTGCGGTAATTGCCAGTGTCCCATACGCCGTTGCCGTTGCGGTCTTCAATCGCCTTGATTTTGTAACTGCCCGCTAACAGATTAGGGTAGGTGATGGTTTCAGATTGTTGAAGAATGTCGGTTTGTAAAACGTCTCCTTTACTATTAAGGAGTTGTATGACAAAAGGATAATTATTATTAGGAAGTTGGTAGCTCATCCGCAGCAGACCGTAATCCTTTTCTGTTTTTGTGGTGAATTTGATGCGTATGGTGTCGTTGGTAAGGCCGTTGTAGCCAAAAAAAACGGAATCAGGGATAAGGATGGTGTGGGGTACTTTTTCCTCAAATTTTTTATCAATGATAAGAGATTTTGTGAAAATGTCAGGAATGAACAGTTTCAGGTAGGAAGTATCGTTGCCGGTGTACTTCTTGGTAGCGATGATTTGCACAGGGATGGAGTCGCTCGGACGTACCGGATAGGGGAAAGTGAGGACAATGGGCTTGTAAAGTTCTCCAGCATTCTGGTTGGTGACCACTAACGGCGTGTGGTCGCTGCCTTTGCTTCGACGCTGGCCCGTCCGTGCGCCCGCCTTCTTGAACGGCTCGAGACGCAACGTGTCGCAAACCGAGTCGTTGACCGTTATCGCCACCACCATACTGTCAAGTAATGGCTCCTTCATGTACCACGTGATGGTGTCGCGCCCGACGATTTCGAAATGGTCGTAATTCTTTTCGGACAAAACCGTTACCTCGTGACTGTGAATCTTTGATTTATAGATAAATTCGTACTTCCCGATTTCCTTGTTTTGGAGTTTGACAAACGCCTGTGTCGTGTCCTCCTCCATAAACAGATATAATTGTGTATCAGGCATTTTCTCCATTGTATCGGGCAGTACGACCGCTATGGAATCTTTCACCGCGGCGGTGTCTTGTGGAACTTCCACAGGCATTTTAACCGCCG
Organism: Bacteroidales bacterium; assembly: GCA_017961265.1. Classification (GTDB taxonomy): domain Bacteria; phylum Bacteroidota; class Bacteroidia; order Bacteroidales; family WCHB1-69; genus UBA1756. Next base: position 4,762 of record JAGCXN010000013.1, read on the forward strand.
CCATTGTGTTGTCCAAAAAGGCAATCTCCTCGTTGGGCAGGTCGAAAATCAGGTTGTTGTTGATGTCCTTCAGTGCAAACAGCTTGTAGTTACCCGGACGGATATTTTTTATGGCAAAGGCTCCGTTAGGCTGTGTTTTGGTGATGTATTGTGGTTTTGTTGTAAGAGGCAAAGAATCAATATCTTGTGAATAAGCAAAAACAAAACAGCCATTGATGGCGCTGTTGGTCTGGGCATCAATGACCTTTCCTTTAAGCATAAATGAATCAACGGCTTCGCCGGTGGAGAAGGCATAATTGTAGAACGGGATGGGGTTGCCTTCGGTGAAATCCTGGATGCAGTTGGCAAACCCGATATTGTAGGTCTGGTTGCTTTGAAGGGTATCGTTGAACTTGATAATCAGAGTTTTGCCAGAGACGGTGTAGGTCGGCTGTTGCGAAAGGGGAGGGGAGATGAGGACGTTTTCGAAAGTGTTGTTAAGGGTGAAGAACTCGCTGAAGGAAATCTTGATGGTGTTGCCTTTGAAGTTGTTACAGCCGTTCTGTGGCGACTCCTTCGCAATGGTTGGCGGGGCTACGTCCTTTGGACCGCCAGTGGGCGTCACAATTTTTGCGCAGCCTGTGAGCAACACCGCCGTGAGCAGTAAAAGACGAAGGATATGCTTTTTTAGAATTTCCATAAAAGGTTGTCTTGTAGCAAAATGACTGCGCTATTTGTTCTTCGGAATTTTCAGTTTTTGTCCCACCTTCAGCGCATTGGCATTCGACAGATGGTTGTAGCTGACGATTTTGGCGACGGTGGTGCCATATTTTTTGGCGATGAGTGCCAAGTACTCACCTTTTTGTACCGTATGGATAATGTAGTCGGGATGGCTGTTGTCGGTCTGCTGGGTGGTGGCCGGTTTCGGGGTTGTCTGTGTCTGCGTCGTGGCCGGCGGACTGGTGGTGAGGCTGTCCTTGACGGCTGTTCCGGTGGTGTCGGACGGGGTTGCCGGCTTGGGCGGTGCCACGTAGATATAGCCTACAATCAGCTTCTGACCGGTTTTTAAGTAGTTGCTTTTCAGTTTGTTCATCTTCTTCAGTTCCTCCACAGAAAGTCCATAGCGGGAGGCGATTTTGGAGAGGTTCTCGCCGCTCTTTACCGTGTGCCATTTCTTTTTGGTGGTGCCGGTAGCATCTGTTTTGCCAGTGTAGGCATTCACATATACTTGCAGCGGACCGAAGAAAGTGTCGTATTCATATTTATATATGGAGTCCTGTAGGGCGAGGAAGCGGATGCAGTCGTTGCTGCGGAGTTTCAGTGGGAACGGCTTGTCGAAGGCGGGGATGACGTTCCGTTTGTATTGCGGGTTGAGGGTCTTGATCTCGTCAATGTTGATGTCCAGCACGTGTGCAATCTGTTCGAAATGAACCTCTTTCTTCACCATAACGGTATCGACGCTGGTCGGGATGGAAATCTTGGCGGGGGTGATGCCGTGGGATTTGTAGTAGTTCATCATATAGTAAGCGCCGATGAAGGCGGGGAAGTAGTTCTGGGTTTCGCGCGGCAGAAACTGCTTGACTTCCCAAAAGTTGGTCTTGCCGCCGGAGCGGTAGATGGCTTTCTTCACGTTGCCGGCGCCACAGTTGTATGCCGAGATGGCCAAGCCCCAGTCGCCGAAGATGTTGTACAGGTCGCGGAGGTGGCGGGCGGCTGCGTCAGTGGCTTTCACGGGGTCGCGACGGTCGTCCACGAAACTATTGACTTCCAAGCCGTAGGTCTTGCCGGTCTGGTACATGAACTGCCAGATGCCCGTCGCGCCCGCCGGCGACACGGCGATGGGGTTCAAGCTGGACTCAATGATGGTGATATAGACAAGCTCTTCGGGCAGGCCGTACTTGTCGAAAATCTCCATCATCCACGGATAGTAGTACTGGGCGAGGCCAAGGATGGCGGAGGAGGAACGCTGACGTTTGTTGGCATACAGGTTGATGTAGTTGCGGACGAGTGGACTGTAGCCGAGCTGCACGATCGAATTGAGGCTTTTGAGACGCTTAGTATAGATGGAGTCCATCGTGGTCTCCGTGATTTCGGCGTGGTCGTCCGAGAATTTGTTGAGGATGCTGTGCGAGTTGGACATCTCTCGTTTCACATACCAGAGGTCCAACATCTTGTTCATTTCCGAATTGAGCAGTTCCTCGTACCGCAAATCTTCAAGCTGGCTTGTTGTATCATTTTGTGCTTCAACTGATTGTAAGGAAAACAGCAGCAGAAGCAATATAGTCAGGATTGTCGTTTTTCTCATCAATAGTCGATTTTGTAATTGTTCCAGCGGATCTCCTTGTGTGGATAATATAATGCATGGTGGCAAAGGTACTTACTTTTTTTGAAATGTCATGCACCATGCCGTCTTACTTTTAAACAGACATTTTTTTATAAATAGGTTCTTTTAATTCCTGATCTTTATTGTGTTTTTGCTGCCGTTATTTTTGTTTTCTTCCGATGGAGAATCGTGCCCGCTGGTTCTCCCGTAGCAGCGTGAAAACCAGGGCGCCCCAAACCATCGTCGGTAGCAGAAGCCACAGCGCCGACAGGAACCAGAAGTCGCGGACGGTATAGAGCCGTCCCTTTTCGGGCTTATTGGGAAGGTAACGCACGGTGACGGGGCGGTAGGCCAGCTCCGTTGGCAGGAACACCTCCGTCACATACTCCTTCATACCTATATAATAATGCAGTTCCATCTCCGCCTCGTAATATTGGAGGTCGTCTGGATTCTTGCATAGCAGAATGCCGTGGGTGAACTCGCTGCGGTGATAGGTCAGCACCCGCTGGAGCACAAACAGCCCTAGAATCAGGGCAAAGCCCGTCAGAAATAGCGATAACCGGTTGAATGTCATTCCTCTACTGAAGATTGCGTCTCTTCAATCTGCGCCACCTGCTTGCGGATGACGAGCTCTTCGGCCACGTCGTCGTAATCCACGACGAGCGTTTCAGCCGCGGCTTCGCCGTTTTGCAGGATCTCTTCCGCTAACAAGTCCTCTACGTACTTCTGGATGGCCCGTTTGAGCGGACGGGCACCGTAGTTGGCGTCCCACCCTTCGCGAGCGAGGAAGTCGATGGCCTCGTCGGTGATACTCACGTTCAGTCCCATACTGCCGACACGCTCCAGCAACTTCTTCAGTTCCAGACGGATGATCTTTTTTACATCGTCTTCATTGATACTGTTGAAGAAGATGGTGTCGTCAATACGGTTGAGAAATTCCGGCGGGAACTGGTTTTTGAGGGCCGTGTCGAGAATTTTCTGGGTCTTCTTGTCTTTGCCGGCGGCGGTGGCGGAGGTGCTGAACCCCACATCCTGCCCGAAGTCCTTCAACTCTCTTGAACCGACATTGGAGGTCATCATGATGATGGTGTTCTTGAAATCCACCTTGCTGCCCATACCGTCGGTGAGGATGCCATCATCAAATACTTGTAAAAGAACGTTATAGACATCCTTGTGTGCCTTTTCGATTTCATCGAGAAGGACGATGGAGTAGGGTTTGCGACGGATTTTTTCGGTCAGCTGGCCGCCCTCTTCGTAGCCTACGTAGCCGGGAGGCGCGCCGATAAGACGGGAGATAGTGTGCTTCTCCATATATTCGCTCATGTCCACGCGCACCATTGCGTCGGCGGAGTCGAACAGGTACTCGGCGAGTACCTTGGCAAGGTAGGTCTTGCCAACGCCGGTGGGACCGAGGAAGATGAAGGTGCCGATGGGCTTGTTCGGGTCCTTGAGGCCGGCGCGGTTGCGGCGGATGGACTTGGCAATCTTGAGGATGGCCTCGTCCTGTCCGATGACACTGCCTTTCAGTTCGTCGGCCATACGGAGCAGCTTCTCGCCCTCGCTCTTGGCCACGCGCTGTACGGGCACGCCGGTCATCATCGCAATTACCTCTGCTACATGTTCTTCTGTCACTTCGGTGCGGTCGGCTTCGTCGTTGCTCTCCCAGTCGGCCTTGATTTTTTCGAGTTCCGCCTCCGCTTCCTTGATCTGGTCGCGGTAGCCGGCGGCGGCGTTATAGAGCCGGTCTTTCAGTGCCTGCTCCTTTTTGGCTTGGAGGTCGGCGATTTTGTGCTCGGTTTCGAGGAACGCCGGCGGCACGTGCACGTTCTGGATGTGGACGCGGGATCCGGCCTCGTCGAGTGCGTCGATGGCCGTGTCGGGCAGACAGCGGTCGGTGATGTAGCGGGTGGAGAGGGAAACGCACGCTTGGATGGCTTCGTCGGAGTAGCGTACGTTGTGGTGATCCTCGTATTTGTCTTTGATGTTGTTCAGGATTTCAATGGTCTGTTCGGGGGTGGTGGGTTCGAGCAAAATCTTCTGGAAGCGGCGTTCCAGAGCGCCGTCCTTTTCGATGTACTGGCGGTACTCGTCGAGGGTGGTGGCACCGATGCACTGCAGTTCGCCGCGGGCGAGGGCGGGTTTGAACATATTGGAGGCGTCGAGGCTGCCGGGTGACGACCCCGCGCCGACCATCGTGTGCAGTTCGTCGATGAAGAGGATGACATCGGGGTTCTTGGCCAGCTCGTTGATGATGTTCTGCATCCGTTCCTCAAACTGTCCGCGGAACTTGGTGCCGGCCACAACGGAGGTCATGTCGAGGGCGACGACGCGCTTGTTGAGGAGCGTGCGCGACACTTTCCCTTCCTTGATGCGTATGGCGAGGCCTTCGGCCAGTGCCGACTTGCCTACGCCTGGTTCGCCGATAAGCACGGGGTTGTTCTTCTTGCGGCGGGACAGGATCTGGGCGATGCGTTCCAGCTCCTTCTCGCGTCCCACGATGGGGTCGAGGCGGCCCTCTTCTGCGTACTTGGTGAGATCCTTGCCGAAGCTGTCGAGGATGGGCGTGTCGCTCTTCTTGCTGCCCTTAGCTCCAGCCCGCGGGTTCTGGAAGCGGCGGCTGTCGCGGTCGTCATCATCGTCGTCGTCATCGTCCTCAATGCCGGAGTAGCTGGAGCGGGCGCCGAAGTCGAGACGGTCGTTCTTCAGCTTGCGGAGGAACGAGTCGTAGGTGACGCCCATCCGATTGAGCATACTCTTCACCACGTTGTCGTTGGTGCTGGGGCTGTCCTTAAGCAGCACTAAAACAAAATGTTGCGGCTCCACTAGCGGACTGAGGAGGTTCTTGGCGTGGAGGGCGGCCACCCGCAGCAGGTTCTGCACGGAGGTGGCGTACGGCAGATCGGGACTGGTTACCGCATCGTTGTCGGTATCGGCGAACATCGACTCGAGGTCGAACTGCATCTTGCCGAGATCAAGGCCGTAGCTTGCCAGCAGTTGCTTGGTGAAGCTCTCCCCCTGATAGCGGAGAATGGCGTCAAAAATATGCTCTATCTGGATTTTCGGGAAATTGTACTGGAGGGCAATCTGTTTGGCACTTTCCAGTATGGTGTTGAATTCTTCGGAATAGCTGCTCATTCTTTTTATTAAGGTTAATTGGTCGGCAAAAGTACTGATAATTTTTGTAATTCAGGTGCGGGGCGGAAGGTTTTATTCTCACAGGTTAGTTTGTAAAATCGAGGAGGTGAATTTGCAAAAAAAATCGGCCGGAGACATATGTAGAGACGCCATATTATGATGTCTCTACAATAGGTTTCGTATGTGCCGGTTCATGGGGACGCGATTCATCGCGTCTCTACAAATGGTGCAATGCCCTTCCGCCATATCCAACAAAAAAGAGGAAGCCCCTTTCCGAAGCTCCCTCTTTTTGTCGTTTTGGCTGAAACGCCTATTGGTTCTTCTGGGCGAAATCGTAGCCGGCCTTGAGGCAGGCGAGGTTCGTGTTCACCACGGCGTCACCCTTGCGGGCGAAGATGGTGCGGACGGCATCCTCGATTTCGGCGTATTCCATCTTGAGGAAAGGAGCTGCGGCGCCGAGGATGACCATGTTGGCGGAGCGGGCACTGCCCAAGTCCTTCGCAATCTGGTCGGCATTGATGACCACCTTGTTGGGCAACTTGTCCAGTTCGGCTTTCAGTGCGGCCTCGTCGGGATAGTTCGGGATGTTGATGAAGGGCTGGTCATTGGTGATGACCCAGCCGTCCTTCGCCAGCCACGGGAGGTAACGCAGCGACTCCATCGGCTCGACGGCGATGATGAGGTCTGCCTTGCCCATCGGGATGAGGTCGGAGGCGATTTCATAGTCGGCCAGACGGAAGTGCGACTGCACATCGCCGCCACGCTGGCTCATTCCGTGCACCTCGGCCTGCTTGAGGTACAAACCTTTCTTTACGGCTGCAACGCCGATGGTGGAGGCGATAGAGAGGATCCCCTGTCCGCCGACACCTGCTAAAATGATATCTATTTTCATTGTTGGGTCTGTTTTTGGTGATTGATATTATTTTTTGGCCTGTGCCTTCATTCTGCGGCTCAAGGTCTGGATGCACTCGCGGGTGGGCACGATGACGGACACGCCGTTGTAGGCCAGCTCTTCCTTGATGACTTGGACGTTGGCGTCGTGGTTCTTCGCGAGCGGGGTGATGATGCGGATGTGTTCTTCCGCCACACCGAGGCCCTTGCAGATGTTGCCGATACGGCCGAGCGCGTGGCTGTCCTGACCGCCGGTCATGCCGGTGGTGCTGTTGTCGAGGATAAGCACGGTGATCGGGGTGTTCTCGTAGATGGCATCCAGCAGGGAGGTCATACCGCTGTGGGTGAAGGTGGAGTCACCGATGACGGCCACGCACGGGCTCATGCCGGCGTCGGCAGCGCCCTTGGCCATAGTGATGGAAGCACCCATGTCAACGGTGGTGTAGATGGCCTTGTAGGGCGGAAGGGCACCGAGGGTGTAGCAGCCGATGTCGGCGAACACCTTGCCGGGGCCGTGTTCCTTCATCGCCTCATTCAGTGCGAGGTAGGTGTCGATGTGGGGACAGCCGTTGCAGAGCGCGGGCGGACGGGGAGCGACGATCTCTGGGACGGGTGTGCCGTAGCTGTCGGGCATTCCGAGGGCCTTGGCCACGAGGTTCGGGTTGAGTTCGCCGTCGCGGGGCAGGGTGCCGTCCATACGGCCCTTGATGTTGCCCGTGCGGTTGAGCAGGCCGCGGAGCTGGTCCTCAATCAGCGGATAGCCTTCCTCTACCACGAGGACGCTCTCGCACTCGTCCACCATCTTGGCCACGAGTTTCGTGGGGACGGGGTACTGCGAGATCTTCAGGACGGGGTAGGGGCAGGTGGTGCCGACGAAGTTCTCCATCAGGTAGTTGTACCCGATACCGGAGGCGATGATGCCCATTTTCTTGTCGGTGCCTTCTTTATAGAAATTGTATTTGGAGTTTTCGGCTTCGGTTTCAAAGTCGGCCTGTTTGGCTAAAAGGGCGCGGTAGTGGACGCGGGCGTTGGCGGGCAGGAGCACGAACTGCTTCGGGTTGGAGCAGACGTTGAGCTCGTTCTGCGGGCGGGCGGCGCGGCGTTCGACACCGGCGCGGGAGTGTGCCAGACGGGTGGTGACACGCAGCAGCACGGGGGTGTGGAATTTCTCGGAAAGTTCGAAAGCGTCGTAAGCCATGTCGTAGGCTTCCTGCTGGTTCGACGGTTCCATCGTGGGGATGAGGGCGAACTTGGCGTAGTAGCGCGAATCCTGCTCGTCCTGTGAGGAGTGCATTGACGGGTCGTCGGCGACGAGTACCACCAGACCGCCGTTGGCGCCGGTGATGGAGGAGTTCATGAACGGGTCGGCGGCCACGTTGAGCCCGACGTGCTTCATGCACACGAGGGCGCGTTTGCCAGCGTACGACATACCGATGGCGGACTCCATAGCGGTCTTCTCGTTGCCAGCCCAGATGCTGTGGATGTGACCTTCGGCCGCCTGCTTGGAGTTCTGGATGTACTCGGTGATTTCCGTGGACGGGGTGCCCGGATAGGCGTAAACCCCGGACAAGCCAGCGTCAAGGGCGCCTTGCGCAATGGCTTCGTCTCCCAATAATAGTATTTTAGCCATAAATATTTGATTTAAGATATTTTGATTATGTTGTTATCGTGTGGATTCGCATTTACGATTTGCGGGCGCAAAGGTACAAAAAAGTTCATAAAGTTTATAAAGTTTATCAAGTAGAAAGTTGCAATCCCCAGATAGATGCATCTCATGATATGTCTCTGAAATTTTTCGTCGCCAATAGGCGTTCCGTTTGCAAAGAATGTTGTATTTTTGCCGCGCAATTTTCGGGCGGGTGTGGCGTAATTGGTAGCCGCGCCAGACTTAGGATCTGGTTCCGAAAGGAGTAGGAGTTCGAGTCTCCTCATCCGCACAAAATCCCCCATTGAGGGGATTTTTTATTCCTATTCTTTATACGTATCTTGCTTCCACAACGTTCCAGTCCAAGATTTGCCAGAGGGCGTTGAGGTGGTCGGGACGGCGGTTCTGGTAGTCAAGGTAATAGGCGTGTTCCCAAACGTCGAAGGTGAGCAGCGGGGTGAGTCCCTTCTGCACGGGGTTGGCGGCGTTGGTCTCCTGCGTGATGACGAGTTTGCCGTCGCTGTCGGCGGAGAGCCACACCCAGCCAGAGCCGAACAGGGTGGCACCGGCCTGCACGAACTCCTTCTGGAAGGCTTCGAACGAGCCGAACTGCGCATCCATAGCTGCGGCCAGCTTCCCGACGGGACGGTTGTCGGCGGCGGGCTTGCCGAACTGCTGGAAATAGAGGTTGTGGTTCAGAATCTGTCCGGCGTTATTCAGCATGCCGCCGGTGGCCTTCTTCACGATCTCCACCAGATCCATCTCCTCAAAGGGCGTGCCGGCGATGGCGGCGTTAAGGTTGTTGACATAGCCCTGAAGGTGCTTCCCGTGGTGGAAACCGATGGTCTGAGCCGAAATGACCGGCTCCAAAGCGTTGGCCTCGTAAGGCAGAGTGATCAGTTCAAATTTTGTCATTTTGTAAAGATTTTATGATGTGATTATTTTTCAGGATTTTCAGGCCTGTTTTCCGGGTGTGGAATCTCAATATAGTCCCAATAGTCGTCTGGCCGGTTGACTTTCCAGAAAAAGTGGAAATAGGCTTTCTTGTTCATCTCTCCACAATGGATTACTTCATTGTAATATTGAACTATATGGAAAGATGACTGCAAAGCAAGAATTAGTACGATGGAAGATAGTGTGATGCGCAGCCATCTTTTTTGTTCTGAAATCCATGTCAGGAAAACGGAAAGAGGGATGGATAGGATGGCGATGCTTTCCACGAAGGCGCGGATGCTAAAACCGCCTCCATACCACCAGCACCACCAAGAGGAGACAATGTAAACATTGAGTATGGAGAAGAGGATGATGGCCCAAAAGTACTCTTTCTGCCTTTTCCATAAAAGAGGATAACCGGCAAGGGCTGCCAATAGGATGGGTGAGTAGATGAACAGCCCCTTACGGAAGCCAAATAGAACCTTGAACCATTTAGGATCTGTCCAGTAGAATCCTTCGTCGCAGTAGGAATAGAAGATGAAGCTTCCGGTGATATGCTTCCAGTATAGGCATTGAGGAACCCAAACGAGGAGTGTCAGCCCGATGATAGTGAGGATTTTCGGCCATTCTTTCAAATAAAGCTGAAAATGTTCGGATATAATTTTCCATGAGGTGACTCCATACAGGAGGAAAATGACCACAATTATGGAGTTGGAGGGCCGAACAAGCGAAATCAGACCAAAAACGAGTCCGATGAGGATACTGTTTTTCCAGTTGGGACATTCGTACCAGAGTTCGGTCAGGTATAGAAAACAGGCGAAAAGGAAGAATCCGTAGGAGTGCGACATGGGTGCTTCGAAAGTCGCGTACCAGTACAGGTTGGAGGTCAGTCCGAGGAGGAGAAGGGTGATAGCAGTGATTTTATCGGAAAAATGTCGGAGGAGCAACTTGCTGAGAACCAAAAGCCCAAGCCATGCAAACACGGCTCCGCTCAATAGCAGTGCAAAGGCGTATGGGAAAGAATACCCGTCGGCAGGGTAGCCCAACGGAGCGGCCAGCAGGTGCGCGATAAAGAAAAAAGGTGCATAAAAAAAGGAGTTCCCCATCGACATCTTGATGATGAACATGTCGCCGCCGAGATGGATAGGCCAGTACTTTTGGTCGAAACCAGGCTTGTCATCCGTCCAACCATACATCTCGATGTTATGGTCGATAAAGAAAGCTGGCAGGTAGGAATAGTACTCTTTTACATCCCAGTTGATAACCCGTTTGGGTTCGGTATATCGGTTTGGAATGCATATCGCACATAAGAAGGCCACCGCAAGAATTATTAGTGCGATATGACTAAACAAGTTTTTCTCCCCTGTTTTTTTCATTCCTTTTAATTGTTTCTATTTTAGGTATTTGTGAGAAAATACATTGTATTTCAAAATACAATAGATAGCGCGGACTCCGTCTTTCCAGCCAATATGCTTGCCTTCGGCGTAACTTCTTCCGTAGTAGGAAATCCCGACTTCATAGATGCGGATGCCTTTCTCTTTGGCGTAACGTGCAATTTTGGCCGTCACCTCCGGCTCAAAGCCGAAACGGTTTTCCTGAAAATAGATGCTCTTGATGATGTCGGCACGGAACAGCTTGTAACAGGTTTCCATATCGGTGAGGTTCAGATTGGAGAAGATGTTGGAGAGCCATGTCAGGAACTTGTTGCCGCGCGTGTGCCAGAAAAAGGAGATGCGGTGCGGTTTTCCGCCACGGTAGCGCGATCCGTAAACCACGTCGGCAAAGCCGTTTACGATGGGCTTGAGCAACAGATTGTACTCCTGCGGGTCATATTCGAGGTCCGCATCCTGCACGATGACGTAGTCGCCGGTGGCTTCTTCAAAGCCGCGGTGCAGAGCAGCACCCTTACCCTTGTTGACAGATTGCTCAAAATACTTGATGTCCACTTCGGGATGCGCCTCGCAGTAACGTTCAATCGCTCCTTTTGAATTGTCCAAAGAGCAGTCATTAACCAAAATAAGCTCTTTTTGAAAATTCCCTATCAAATTAACTTCCAATACTTTGTCTAAAATCAGATGGATGGTTTTCTCTTCGTTATAAACGGGGATAATAATGGATAGTTTCATGGTTTCTATGTTAGTCTCTTTTTAAGAAAAAGCGCGCAAAAGTACGAAAATTTTCCTTTTTTTCCTGTATTTTTGCCGCCGTAAATTTTTATGAATCTTTAAACAGTAATTGTATGACTGCTAACGAATTAATGTACAAAATCGCCGATATTAATCTGGCGGATTGGGGACGTAAGGAAATTGAAGTCTCCGAGAAAGAAATGCCCGGTTTGATGTCCCTTCGTGAAAAATACGGGGATTCCAAACCTTTGAAAGGCGCCCGTATCATGGGTTCCCTCCACATGACCATCCAGACTGCCTGTCTGATAGAGACACTGGTGGCACACGGCGCCGATGTGCTCTGGTGTAGCTGCAACATGTTCTCCACGCAGGACAACGCCGCCGCTGCTATCGCTGCTGCCGGAGTCCCCGTCTTTGCATGGAAGGGTGAGTCATTGGAAGACTACTGGTGGTGCACTGCCCAAGCCCTCGCCTTCCCCGGTGGAAAAGGTCCCAACCTCATCGTGGATGACGGTGGCGACGCCACTTTGATGATACACAAAGGTTATGCCGCCGAAAACGACGCATCGGTACTCGATAAAGAACCCTCCTCTCACGAAGAGGCCGTCATACTTTCCACTTTGAAGAAGATTTTGGCTGAAGACCCGCAGCGCTGGCACCGCACTGTCAGCGAGCTCCGGGGTGTTTCGGAAGAGACGACTACCGGCGTCCACCGACTCTACCAGATGATGGAGAGTGGCCAGCTGCTGCTCCCCGCCATCAACGTCAACGACTC
>JAGCXN010000003.1 GCA_017961265.1 Bacteroidales bacterium
GGCGTCGAGACGGATGATGAAGAAACCGAAATCGAGGCGCAGGCCTACTCCCGCGCCGAAACCGATTTCTTTGTAGAACCGTTTGAAACTGAATTCGGCGTTGGGCATTTCCTCGTCCTTGTGGCTCAGCCAGATATTGCCAGCATCCACGAAAATTCCGTACTTGATGAACTTGTAGATGGTGCCGCGGTATTCCACGTTCATCTCTAACTTGATGTCGCCAGTACGGATGTCGTGCTCAACCTCTTCCTCCGTAAAGTAGGAACCGGGGCCGAGGGAGCGGTAGTTCCATGCGCGCATACTGTTGGAACCACCGAGGTAGAAGCTCTTCTCAAAAGGTAGCGTGGTGGCGTTCCACAGCGGAAGCCCGATGCCGAAATCGAAACGGGTAGCGACGGAGTTGCCCTTGTTGATGGTGTAATAGTAGCGGAGGTCGATTTCCGCCCGCTCGTAATTACCGTAGGTGATTCCGCCGATGGTGTATTGGCCTTGGTCGTTTTTCGGGGCTTTCACCAATGCGCAAATCGCACTGAGGAACATGCCCGACGATTCGGCACGGAGACGGGCGATGAAGGAGTTGCGCGGATTCTTCACCGGCTGCGTGTAGGTGAGACCGTAATTGAACGAAAGCAGGAAGTTGTCTTGATATTTCTGACGGAAATCCTTGGAATAGAGAGACAGAACCTGATAGAACTCATCCCCTTTCGGCGTAATATTGATGACAGAAAGGTCAATGGGGGCGATAGTATGGGTGAGATAACTCGTGTAAGCAAGGGAATAAACGATAGCTCCATTGTATAACCCTCTTTGATACAGTGAGTTGTTTTGAAAATGTGCACCGATCTTGATTTGCGTGCCATAGAAGTTGGCCTCGATTTTCTGTGTCTTTCGGAAGAAAAGCAGACGGCGGAAATCCATAGAGATCTCGCCACCGACCTCCTCACTTTCGAGAATGAACTTCGCACTCTCCTCCGCCGTTTTTGACTTGATGTAGAAACCGAGACTTCCGTAAACATTAATGTTGAAATATTCTGCACTGCGGAAAAGATTGCGATTGGTGTAGGTAAGCGACAGACTCGCTTTGTCGCTGCGGGCCTCCAATTGTGCCGCCAAAGAGTGCAACTTGTTACGCGACAGCCGATAGACTGTGTTCAAAAGTCCCGTTTTGTTGATGGTGTCGCGTCCGCTGACCGCTTCAACAACGTCAATATCAATATAGTTGAAGTTTTTTAAACCATTCAGTTTGGAACGGGAACGGGAAATCAGAGACTGCGAATAAGGAAGACCGCTCTTACTTAAAATATTATCTGTCAATATTCTGGGACGAATGTCCGCAATGGGCTTGTTTTTTCGGGTGGCGTTGGAGTCGGGAGGAGTGGTAATGATATAATAACGGGTGTCATCCTTGCGCTTGCGGTAGGTGATGCGTTCAGAACTCTGGTTGTAGTTGTGGGTGATGTTGTAGTTTGGATAGATATAGACGTTGTTGAAAAAGAATTTGTAGGCGTGCCGTTCGCGGATTTCTTTGTCCTTTATTTTTGAAAAATTAATTAAGATATTGATTCTCAATGTTTTATTGCCTTTGGCATCCAAATGCCTTTCTGAATTCAATGTGTCAATCTCGAAAGAGACGATGTCATTGGAAACGTAATAGTAGCCGTTGTCACGGATATGGTTCACGATACGGCTTTGTTCGTCAAGAAGATTGTCGGCATTGTATTGGTCCCCGACCTTGAAGAGGCGGTTTGCCGTATCCTTCAGAATAATGCGTTTGTATTCGAAAATATCAATGTAATACTTGATTTCGCGGATGTAGAAGGCTTCGTTGGCCGTGACGTGATAGGTGACTTCGGCCTTGTGTCGCCTCGGATGTAACTTGTTGGGATCCTTGTATTTGATTGTCGCATAAGACTCGGCGTTGAAGTAGCCGTATTTCTTCATTGCAATCCGGATCTGGTCGAGCGAGTAGGTGATAAGTGTGGTGTCCAACAGCACTGGCTCTTCACCGGCGGCACGCATCCTTTTCATCCATTTGGTGTCCTTGATGACGTTCCCCAACGAGTCGGTTTTGGGTAAGTTGTTTACATAACGACTTGTTTTTATGGGGAATACATCCAAAAATTTCTTGTTGGTGATGGGGCGTACCGTATAAATCAGATTGTCGAACTCAATCCCCTTCTTGTCTTCCACCTTCACCGTGTTTTTGGTGAGCATATACTCCCCGTCCTTCAGGTATTTGGAAGGGTTGCAGGCCGCAAGCAGCCATGCAAAGACCGAAAAAACAAGAAGTTGGACGAGGAAGCGTCGCATGTTATCTCATATCATTGGTTTCAACTCCGGGGTGCTTGGCTGCATCGAAAACGAACTGGCTGTCGTTGATAGCCGCGTTGCTGACAAACTTGTCAAAATAATAGGTATAGATGGTATTGTCCTTTTCATAAACAGCGCAGCGGACAATCTCTTTTTTATTCTTGTCAATAAAAAGACGGATTTTGTAATAGGATTGTCCTTTCTTTGGTGTCAAGTCAATGATTTGCAGGGATTTGCCTGCTTCTACTTCCTCTCGGATGAATTTGGCGGTATAATCCTTTTGCCAGTTTCCTAACATCTTGGCTGGATTGAGGATGTCATCGTCAGATTCGTCGTATGTGTAAACAGAAACTTCGTTGCTGCTTTTTTGGTAGTTCCACATCGTGGTACCATCGCAGTAAAAAGTTTGGTCATCAAAGGTCATATAGTATTTTTTTCCTTTGATGGCGACTTTTCCCGTCAGTGTGGCGATAGTTTTCTTGTCCTTCACCGCCTTGTACGTGTAGTCGATATTCATGGAGGTAAGTGCCTGATATTTTTTTGCAAGGGACTGCAAAATGGGGGTGGCTCCGCCATCAGTGTCTTGCGCCGCCAGTGTGCCACCAAATAGAAGGAGAATCAGGAAAATATAACGTTTCATTTGTAATCTTTTTTTATTAGAGGATGTTATGTTCGTAATTGTAAATGATTTCCGGAAGCACCTTTGTCAGGCTTTCCTTCCAGTCAGGAATTGCAAAGATGGCTTCGGATTCGTTCAGGTCGAGAACCGAAAAGGCCGGGCGTGTGGCGGGAGTGGGGTAGCTGCTGGTAGGAATGGGGCGTACGGGGCAGCTCTTTCCTGCCTGACGAATGATTTCGCTGGCAAAATCGAACCAAGTAATGCGCCCTTTGTTCGTGAAATGGTAGTATTTCAGCTGGTTTGCTGTTCCGTCGTGTGCGATGACTGCCATCAGGAAACGGGCAAGGTCGAGGGCGAGGGTGGGGCAGCCGGTTTGGTCGCTGACCACACTGATGGAATCCTTGGTGTCGGCGAGCCGTAGCATCGTTTTCACGAAGTTGTTGCCGTAGGGGGAGTAGAGCCACGCCGTGCGGACGACCGCGCCCCGGCATCCCGACTGGACGATGGCAGTTTCTCCCGCCAACTTGGATTTTCCGTAAACGGAGGTCGGCCCCGTCGGATCACCAATACGATAGGGAACGGATGACTTCCCGTCGAAAACGTAGTCGGTGGAGAGATGGATGAAGAACGCGTTGTTTTCTTTCGCAACGGTGGCAAGGTTGGCGACGGCCGTTTCGTTCAGCAGATAGGCGCGTTCAATGTCGCTTTCGGCTTTATCAACAGCCGTGTAGGCCGCCGCATTGATGAGAATATCCACTTTTTCGGTTGTCACTATCCGGCGCAAAGCCGCGATGTCGGTGATGTCCAAGGTATCCACATCCGTGAAAAGGAAGCGGTATTGCCCGTCGTAATCAGGTGCAATCTGTTGTAAACTCTTACCTAACTGACCGTTAGCGCCAGTAACCAAGATGGTTTTCTGCATAATACCACATTAAAAATCAAGGTTGCAAAGGTACATCAAAATTTTTGACTTACAGCCAACTTTTGAGGTTTTCGGCGATGATGTCGGCGCGTTTCTCGAAAGCTTGTGCGGTGGCGAAGGCGACGTGCGGAGTGACGACCGTGTGGGGAAGGTGTGCCAACTCGTAGTCGGTGGGTATGGGCGGCTCCATGTCGAACACGTCGATGCCGGCTCCAGCGATACGGTTCGCGCGGAGGGCTTCCACCAATGCCGGGGTATCGACCACGCCGCCGCGGGCTGTATTGATGAGGAACGCCGTCGGCTTCATCAGCGCGATCTGTTCCTTTCCGATGAGGCCGCGGGTGCTGTCATTCAGCGGTGTGTGAAGCGACACGATGTCGCAGGTGCGGAGCAGCGTCTCCATGTCCGTGAGCGTCACGCCAGGGTAGGGACGGGGCGTGCGGGTGTAGGCATATACTTCGCAGCCGAAAGCGTTGGCGATGTCGGCCACCCGTTTCCCGATGGCACCGAGCCCAATGATACCGAACTTCTTGCCCGCCAGTTCGAAGCCGACGAGTCTGTTCTTGGTGCCTCCGTTGCGGCAGGCGGTGTCGCAAGCGGGGATGTTGCGGGCAAGCGACAGTACCAGCCCGAAGACGAGGTCGGCGACGGCCACGGTGCTGTAGCCAGCGCAGTTCTTCACCTCGATGCCCCTTTCGGCGCAGTAGGCGAGGTCGATGTGGTCCATCCCCGTGAAGGCCACGCAGATCTTCTTCAGGTCCGGACATTTCTCGATGACGTTTTTGCGGTACGGAATGTTGGAAAGCACCACGATGTCGGCGCCAGCGGAACGTTCCACGAGGGAGGCCTCGTCCTCACGGCGGTCATCGAACAGCACCAACTGGTGCGAAGTCCCGATTCTGTCTGTTATTTTCTTGAGTAAAAGTTCTTTTGAGATGCCAAGCGGCTCTAAAATATGGATGTTCATTGTGGTTGGTTTTTGAGGTTGCAAAGGTACGAAATAGTTCGGATTCTTTCAGGTTTTATAGTTAGTCAAGTTCTGCACATTTTTCTCCTAAAATCCTGCACGTTTTGGGTAAAAAATTGTAATTTTGCCATCCTTAAAAATTAAAACCAAAGTCTCAAAAAGATGAGCGACATAATTACCATTGATGATCGGCAGTTTGTCAAGTATATTTCTGAAAAAGAGATTGATGCGGCTATAGATGCCGTAGCGGAAAAAGTCAACAGAGAGTATGCGGACGATGTCCCCCTTATCCTGATTGTGCTGAACGGCGGTATCGTTTTCGGCTGTGACCTGATGAAACGCCTGACCGTCCCGTGCCAGCTCGGCTGCATCCGTGTCAAGTCCTATTCCGGCACCAAAACGACCGAGAAAGTGCGTGAAGTTGTTGGCCTTGAAGAAAGTGTCGAAAACCGCCGCGTCCTCATTGTGGATGACATCATTGATACCGGCAACACGATGGAGTACTTGGTGAACCTGTTCCTATCGAAAAAGGCGAAGGATGTGAAAATCGCCGCTCTCACCTACAAGCCGGAATCATACCGCAAATCCTTCCCGTTGGATTTCATCGGTCTGGAAATCCCCAACAAGTTTATCGTCGGACGCGGTATGGATTATAACGAATTGGGAAGAAATCTTCCTGATATTTACCAAGTTACAGAATAATCAAAAAGTAATCAGATATGGAAAAATTCAACATTGTGATGCTGGGTGCGCCCGGCTCAGGCAAAGGCACGCAGGCCAAAATCCTTGCGGAAAAATTCAATCTGGCCCACATTTCCACGGGTGACCTGTTCCGTAAACAGATTTCTTCCGGAAGCCCTCTAGGCTTGGAGGCGAAATCGTACATCGACCGCGGTGCCTTATGTCCCGACTCTTTGACCATCAATATGTTGCACGACTTTCTGACAAAATTGCCCGATGTGAAAGGTCATATTTTCGACGGAGTTCCGAGAACGGTGCAGCAGGCACAAATGCTCGATGGTGTCGGCTTCCCGACGGTGCTTCCCCTGCATCTTGTCCTCAACCTTAATGTTGACGCAGAGGAGATCTCCCGTCGCCTTCTGAAACGTGCCGAAATTGAAGGTCGCAGCGACGACACCCCTGAAATCATCGAGAAGAGAATCCAGAACTATTTCGCCCAGACCAAACCATTGGAAGACTATTACGAGAAAAAGGGTATCCTCCGCCAAATCAACGGAATAGGTACGGTAGAAAGCATTTTTGACGAACTCTGCAAGGTGGTTGCCGCAGAAATGAAGTAACGGGCTGTTATGGCTGTCCGTTATTTCTTTTTTTGCTTATAGATTTGTCCGGGCTTGATGTGCGTCCACATGGTCGATTTCACCGTCCCGTCATACAGTTCCTCATCAATTTGGAGGAACTGTTTTTGTTTTACGTATTTGGTTATAAACCAATCGGTTATATCGAGGTTGTGCGTCATCATGCCAGCCACTTCGTGCCCCAGACCCTCGTAACGGCGGAAGAAGTAGGCATAGTCGTACTTTTCAAATTGTTTGGCGATTTTGGAACTCCCGAAGAAGCCGAGATTGGCGAAGCGGATGGATTTGTAGGGCACCAACCGGTCGCAGATGCCGTGCATCAAGAAGGTGGGGGCGGGTGTCTCCTTGTACTTCACGCGGCCATGGTGTGAGTAGATGGCGCCGGAGAAGGAGATGACACCGGCGTAGTGAAAATTGTCGGGAAGGACTTTCGCGATTGCGGTGCGATTGCACAGTTCATAGTCAGCCTGGAGCACCGTAATGGCGCCGGCGCTGCTCCCGCAAAGGATGATGCGGTCGGGCGAGATGTCGAACTCGTCAGCATTTTTTAGCAGGAAGGCGGTGGCATCAAGGAGATCTTCCGCCGCCATCTGGACGGCTTTGTCCAAGGCCTTGACGATTTTCAATCCGCTGAGGTCCACCCCTTTCAGTCCGAGACGGTAGTCGATGCAGGCTACTGTATAGCCTAGTTCGGTCAGCTGTTTTGCGTACTCCACATGTTCGGGGGAATTGCGCTGCCCCGTGATGAAGCCGCCGCCGAACACGAAGACGATACAGTAGTTGTCAGGTTGGGGCGAGGCGGGCCGGTACAGGTCGAGGAACAGGCTGCCCGTGTCACGCTGGACGTACGGATAGGTGATGGACTGCGCCGATAGGTTGAAAATTAACGTGATAGCGATGACGAAAGTAAAGATTCTTTTCATATCTAAATATAGTGGAGATATTTGAACGCTTTATGTATTCTTTTAAGAAATCGGGGTATAGCTTTTTCTGCGTAATTCTGCACGTTCTGTAGGAGAAATATCCTGCGGAATACCTTAGAACTCCTCCGTCACTAACGTTTTCTTATACACCTTGTCGCCCCGCCGCACGACCGTGTCTGTGGCGATGGAACAAATCTGCCCCTTCACCGCACGGGGCACCGGATCCACCTCAAGGCGCAGTTCCGTCACCACCGTCTCGTAAACGCCCGTGGTCGGACCCTCGATGACAAGCGTGTCACCGACGGCAATCTCGCCGGTCTCTACGGTGATTTCCGCCACGCTGAGCTTCCCGAAGAAGTTCGTTACCTTGCCGATGTGCGTCCGGACGGTAGTCGCCTGCGAGCCGTACCGCTCCGACCATTCGCCCATCGTGCGGCCCAGGTAGTAGCCGTCCCAGAAACCGCGGTTGAAGACGCTCCGCAGCCTCTCCGTCCACGCAGCCACCTTCTCTTTGGTGAACGTGCCTTTCTGCACCGCCTCCACTGCCTCGTGGTAGCACTCCGTCGTCACCTTGACGTACTCCGCTGAACGGCCTCGCCCCTCAATCTTGAGGATGCTGACACCGGCCTTCAATAGTTTGTCCAAGAAACCGATGGTACACAAATCCTTCGGTGACATAATGTATTGGTTGTCAACCTCCAGTTCGAGGTCGGTCTCCTTGTCCTTCACGATGTAGCCGCGGCGGCACGGTTGCAGGCACGCGCCGCGGTTAGCGGGAAAGTTGTAGTTGTCGAGACTGATGTAGCACTTGCCGGAAACGGCCATACACAAGGCCCCGTGGACAAAAACTTCAATACGCACCAGTTCCCCTTTCGGTCCGCAGATGTTCTCTTCCCGTATTTGACGGGTGATTTCCGCCATCTGCGCCAACGGAACCTCGCGACCCAAAACCATCACATCGGCAAACTGCGAAAAGAAGCGCACGGCTTCGATGTTGGTGATGTTGCACTGCGTGGAGATGTGGATTTCCAGCCCGATCTGGCGGCAGTAGTTCAGCACGGCGAAGTCGGAGGCGATGATGGCCGACACTTGGCACTCCTTGGCAAGGTCGAGCAGCCGCTTCACCTCGTCGAGCTCGTGGTTATAGACGATGGTGTTGACCGTCAGGTACGACTTGACGTTGTGCTGGCGGCAGATGTCGGTGATCTGGCGCAGGTCGTCGAAGCTGAAGTTGGCGGCGGAACGCGACCGCATGTTCATCTTGCCCACGCCGAAATAGACTGAACCCGCGCCCGCCTGGATGGCAGCGGCTAACGATTCGTAAGAACCGACCGGAGACATTATCTCAATTTCCATAATGGATTTTTTTCTGATTTTAGATGGTTATATGGAATTATTTGGCTGAAGTTGGCTCGTTCTCTTCGTCCGGTTCAGGCTGTATCAGTTCGAGCGTGAAATCCTTCTCCTCGTCCGAAGCGCTGAGGTAATGCAGGTCGCGGGCAAGTTCTTCAATATTGGAAGCGTTTGACAGAATACTGACTACGCCAGGGCGTGTCAGTGCAAAATGCATCTGTTGCATCCGCGAGAACTTCGCAGGGGCGGCTTTGCCGTTGTTGTTGTACATTGTAATGATGGCAATATTGTATTCCTTGCAGTATTCGTATAGCCGTGTCCGCATGGTGTCGGCAGTAGCGAGAAGCTGCGCAACAGCCGTGGAGTCTTCGGTGTCAAAATCTGCTGGAATCAAATCCGTGGCGGGATTGACACGGAAGGCCAACACTTCAATTATCCCGCTTTGGAGGGCTGCGTAGGCAGCATCCACATTGCTGCAGACGAGGCCGAGCCGCTTGATCTTTCCTTCCTCTTTCAGCTGCTCAAGATACTTCATGTAGGAACTTTTCATGATTTTCTGCCATTCCGCCTTGCTGTTGATGTTTTCGAGCATCCCGACGTTGAGGTAGCCGGTACCGAGACGGGTGAGCAGGTCGTCTAAATCAGCTTGGCATGCTTTCGCATCGCGGGTGCGGGTGTGGCGGCTGTCTTTCCAGCAGTTGCCAATGGGACCTTGGATAAGCATCTGGTTCCGACGTCCTTTCAGGGCGAAGGCGATATTGTTCAGCGTGGCCGTATCCGCGCCGCACAGGTCGATATAGTTGATGCCCTTGCGCAGGACAGAATCCATGAATCCGTAGGCTTCGGTCGTATCCATCTTTGCGAAGCCGCTACTGCTGATGCCGATGATGCCCACGTCAAGGTCGCCCATCTTGCGGAATTCCATGTGCTCGTCGATGCTGTCGAAGCCGGCCTTGTCGTTAATGGAACTTTTGCAGCCGAAGAACGCTATCAGGAGAGCCAGAAGTGGAAGAAGAAGTTTTTTCATTTTGGTGTTTTGATGAAAAAAGGGGAAATGGCGTGTTCCGATTTCCCCATTATAATAATGTATGATGTCAACTTTTAGTTTTTCATCGCGGCGATGTCGCGGACAGCTTCGATGGCGGTGTTCACATCCTCTTCGGTGGTGAAGGCGCCGATGCTGAGGCGGACGGTGCCGTGTATATCGATGGTGCCGATACCGACGTGCACTTTCGGGGCGCACTGGAGGCCGGTGCGGCAGGCGATGTCGTAGTCCACATCGAGCATGGTTCCCACGTCGCCGGCTTCCCAACCGTTGATGTTGAAGGAGAGGACGGGGTTCTGGTTCTCCGTGGAGGTAGCGCAGTAAATCTTCACGCCCTTGATGTCGCGGATGCCGTCACGGAGTTTTTCCCAAAGTGCCATCTCACGATGATGGATGTTCATGATGCCTTCCTTGGTGATCCACTTCACACCGGCGTTGAGTCCGGCGATGCCGAGCAGGTTGATGGTGCCGGCTTCGAGACGGTAGGGATACTCTTCCAGATGTCCAGGGACAGCGGAACGCACGCCAGTGCCGCCGAAACGGGTCTGCCCGATTTCGATGCCTTCGCGCACGTAAGAACCGCCGATGCCGGTGGGTCCCATCAGACATTTGTGCCCGGTAAAACAGTAAACGTCAATGTTTTGAGCCTGCATGTCCAAATCCACAGCACCTGCGCCCTGGCTGCCGTCCACGACGAAGATGATGCCGTGTTCGTGGCAGATGCGGCCGAGGTCGGCCAGCGGCTGGATGGTGCCGATGACGTTGGAGCAGTGGGTGCAGACCGCGAACTTGGTATTGGGGCGGATGGCCTTGCGGAAATCGTCGGGATTGACGTAACCGCGTTCGTCAAACGGGAGGTAGGTGACGGTGATGAGGCCGCGCTGTTCCATCACGTACAGCGGACGGAGTACGGAGTTGTGCTCCAGCATGGTAGTGATGACGTGCGCTCCCGGGTTGGCGTAGGCCAGACCTTGCAGGATGATGTTCAGTGAGTCGGTAGCGTTATAGCTGAAAGTCAGACGGTTGGGATCTCCGCCGCCGTTGAACAGTTGGGTGAGCATTTTGCGGGTGTCGGAAACCAGTTCGCCGGTCTCAATGGCGGCGTCGAAGCCTGAACGGCCGGGGTTGACACCGTGGGTGCGGTAGAAGTGGTCCATAAAATCGTAAACCTCGGTCGGTTTCGGATAAGATGTTGCAGAATTGTCTAAATAAATCATAGTATTTTCAATTTGTTTTATTTCAAAAATTGAGGCGGCAAAGATACGATTTTTCCGTTTATCTTTTCAGCAGCTTTTCAGCCAATTCTTCAAAGATGATGCCGCCGAAATTGCCGGAACTCATCATTAAGAATACGGTTTTCGGATTGCGGATGTCAAGCAATGCCTGCTGCAATGGCTCTGTCTCGTTGAAAATATGCAGGTCGCGACGGGCGAATGCGTCATAGACCATCTCGGATGTGATGGGCGGCAGCTTCTTGTGCGCCACCGCGTGGTGGTCGAAGAAAATTATTGCGTCGTCCGCTGCATCCATTACATGGGCGTATTGCACCAGAAACTCTTTCGACAAACTGCTGAAGGTGTGCAACTCCATACAGGCCACCAAGTGCCAGTCGGGATACTGCTCCCGGACGGCTTCGATGGTGGCGTTCAGTTTTGATGGAGAATGGGCAAAATCCTTGTAAACAACCGTGTTATTGTCGCGGTTGACCAGTTCCAGACGTTTGGAAGCCCCCTTGAAAGTACGGATTGCCTCATAGAATTGTTCGTCGCTCACTCCGACCTCACGGCACGCTAACCGCGCCGCGTTGAGGTTCGCCATATTGTGCCGTCCAAAAATCAGCATCGGAATTTCGCCGCCATCGGTGAGCAAGTGGGTGATGCCGTCACGAATTACATACGGATGGACCGTGTAAGGCTCCTTGTTCACCCCTTGAATTTCTTCGCCGAGCATACGCACATTTTCATCATCATTGCAATAGATGAAGGTGCGGTCAATCATCTTGGCGAAGGTGCGGAAGGTATCGACATACTGTGGGAACGTCGGGAAGACGTTGATGTGGTCCCATGCTATCCCACTGATAATTCCGACGTTGGGTCTGTATAAATGGAATTTGGAGCGGCGGTCAATGGGGGAGGTGAGGTACTCGTCGCCCTCCATTACCATTATTTTGGCTTCGTGCGACAGCTTCACCATCACTTCGAAACCCTCTAATTGCGCTCCTACCATATAGTCGCAGTCGATGTGACAGTGTTGGAGCACGTGCAGGATCATCGCCGTGATGGTGGTCTTGCCATGGCTGCCGCCCACTACGATGCGGAGCTTGTCCTTGCTCTGCTCGTACAGGAATTCAGGATAGGAGAAAACCTTGATTCCCAGTTCTTTCGCTTTCAGAAGTTCCGGATTGTCCTCGCGGGCGTGCATACCGAGGATGACAGCATCCAAGTCGGGAGTGATTTTGTCGGGATTCCAGCCGATGCTATCGGGCAGGAGACCATATTTTTCCAGACGGCCCTTCGCCGGATTGAAGATCTCATCGTCCGAGCCAGTGATTTCATAACCTTTCAGATGAAGGGCAATGGCGAGGTTGTGCATGGCGCTGCCGCCGATGGCGATAAAGTGGATTTTTTTCATATTAGTAACAAGTTCATCAAGTTTATAAAGTTTATCAAGTAGAGACGCACGGCCGTGCGTCTCTAATCAAATCGTACCCTATTCACTGTACTCTATTCACTATTGTTTTCCGGTGCTGCCGAAGCCTCCGGCGGCGCGGTCGGTGGAGGAGAGTTCGTCGGTGGCTTCCCACTCGACGGTTTCGTGGCGGGCGACGACCATCTGGGCGATACGGTCGCCGGGGCAGATGGTGAAGGGTACGTTGGAGAGGTTGATCAGTCCCACCTTCACTTCACCGCGATAGTCGGCGTCGATGGTGCCGGGGCTGTTGATGACGGTGATGCCGCTTTTGACGGCGAGGCCGCTGCGTGGACGTACCTGCGCCTCGTATCCCCGGGGCAGTTCAATGAAGATGCCGGTGGGGATCAGCTGGCGCTCCATCGGCGCGAGGGTGACGGGCATATCCAGGTTGGCACGCAGGTCCATACCTGCCGACATCTCCGTGGCATACGACGGGGTCGGATTGCTGGATTGGTTAACAATTTTGCATTTCATAGGATGGTTCGATTAAAGGCTGCAAATTTACGAAACTCTTTCGGCAAAACAAGCCGTAGCCAAGCTACTTTTTAAACTGTAAGGAACTAACAACTTGACTTACGCCTTCTTTTTGGTGAACGCCACTGAGTCGCCCCATGCGTTGTACAGTACCTCGTGCCCGATGGCCTTCATCCTAAGGTCGAGGCAGGAACGGCACTGCTCCGGTTTGTCGTTCACGCACGCTTTGTCTGGATAGATCAAGTAGTCTTCACGGTACGCATTGGGCGTCAGGTTCGGCATGATGACGTTGGCGCCGGCTTGGATGGCCTTTTCGCGTCCCATCGGGTCAACGGTCTCGTTGGCGGTGGCCGCCACCATATTGATTTCCGGCATCATCAGCCGCAGGATGGCGATCATCTTGAGAGTGAGGCGCATCCGTTCCTCTGGGGCGGGAATTTGGTTTGCGAATGTGTAGAGCGGGGTGTCGGGGTGCGGGATGTACGGCCCCATACCCACCATCGCCACATCCTTGCTTCTGAAAAAGAGGAGGTCATCGGCGAGGTGGTCGAGGGTCTGGAACGGCAGCCCCACCATCACGCCGGTCCCCGTCTGGTAGCCGATGTCCAGCAGTGTATCGATGCACGCCAGCCGCTTGTGGAAGTCGTGCCGCTCGTCGTGGGGGTGAATCTTGTAATACAGCGCCTCGGTGGAGGATTCGATACGGAGCAGGTAGCGGTGTGCGCCTGCATCAAACCACTGGCGATAGACTTCCTCGCTCTGCTCACCCAGTGAAAGCGTGATTCCGAGGGATCCGCCGTCAATCTTCTTGATCTTGCTGACCAAACGAGTGATACGGTCGGTGAATTCGCGGTCGCTGCGCTCGCCGCTCTGGATGGCCACTGAGCCGTAGCCTAACTGATGAGCCAGACGGGCACATTCCAGTACTTCGTCGTCGGTCAGGGAGTAGCGTTCTACGCGGTCGTTGCCACTGCGCACGCCGCAATAGAGGCACGACTTCCGGCAGATATTGCTCAACTCAATTAGCCCACGCAGGTGGACTTTGTTGTCCAAAACGGACAATTTTACTTCCGAAGCCCTTTTTAAAAGTTGCTCGTATTCGTCGCCTTCTGCAGCCAGAAGCTGGAGGATGTCCTCTTTTTCAAGAAAATCTTTTGTTAGAAGGTCTTTTATATTCATTACAAATGTTATTATTCTGACAATTTTTTTAAGAGATTGTCTATTTTTCAAATAGAATGGAGCAGCTGTCCGTACCGATGGACAGCTTGGCGGTGCGTCCGAGTGGAAGAGCATAGTTTTGTCCGCCGTGTCCAGCAGGAAAATCAAAGCAGACAGGGTAGTTGTATTTGTCGCACACCTCCAGAATAACTTCCTCAACGGTGCTATTGGTGTAGTAGTCATCGAACTTGATCTTGCGCATGCTGCCCACAACTAAGGCCTTGAGGTTTCGCAGTTTGCCGGCGCGGTCGAGCGCCACCAGCATCCGGTGTATATGGTAGATATTCTCGCCCACATCTTCAATGAAGAGAATTTTGCCGTCGGTGCTGATGGAAGATTCTGATTCGAGCATGGAGTAGAGGAGTGAAAGGTTGCCGCCGACTATGGGTGCGGTCACGGTGCCAAGGCGGTTATAGGGGTTGGGTTGGAAATTATATAGAAGTTCTTCGCCGCGCAGGGCGCTTATCATGGAGAGGTTGTAAGTATTGTTGAGGTCTTCCTCGTGGATGGTGACGGGCATCACGCAGTGCAGGGTGGGGAAGCCCAGTGTGTGAAGGTGTGAGTGGAGGGCGGTGACATCGCTGAAGCCGCAGATCCATTTCGGATGCTTGCGGAAAGCTGAAAAGTCGAGACTGTCAAGTAGGCTGACGGCGCCGTAGCCGCCACGGGCGCAAAGGATGGCTTTGATGCCGGGGCGGTCAAGGAACTGCTGTAGGAGGGTGGCGCGATGGGAGACGGTTCCGGCAAAACCGTTGTGCTCGGTCCATAGGCCGTCGGGCACTATGACGACGAAACCCTGCTCTTGAAGGAACTGCACGGCAGGTTGCACCTGTTCGGGCAACACTTTGGCGGAAGGAGCGACGAGGGCGATAGTGTCACCTGCAGCGAGGCGTGGCATCTTTTGGGCAGAAAGTGTCATCCCAAAAGTCAACAGGATGAACAGAAAAGTTGTTTTTTTCATAGGATAGGGTTCAAGACTGCAAAAGTATGCATTAAAGGGAAGATGGCCGCAACCTACTTTACAATCTTGAAACCGAGGGAGGCTCCTATAAGGTTCTGTTTCCAGAAAGTGTCGGATTCGTAGTTCTTGAACTTGCTGGCGGAGATGTCGTAGCTGAAATCAAGGGTGAATCGCCAGAAATCGATGCCGATGCCCGCACGTCCGCCCCATTGTGCATATCCGAGCAGACTGTCAATGTCGCTGTAACTGCTACCCACGCGCAGTCCCACCCGCGGTCCGAGAAAGATGCGGAGGTTGAAATTCTCCTTGTTTACAATTTTGACACCGAGGAACAGCGGTATGTCGATGTAATGTTCATGCATGTCAATATTTTGTTGGACTTCATCCACCATATCATTGAGCGTGGAGGTGCGGAATGAGTACAGCACCTCTGGTTGGAAGTACAATCGCTTTCCTGCACGTAGAAAGATACCGGCATCCGCACCTGGCTCCAAATTGCTTTCGGAGATGTAGTTACTGAAATTAACCCCGGCTTTGATACCTAAACTGAAAGAGGATTGTGCCTTTGCACCAAAAACCAGCAGAATGGCTAGCGCCATCGTGAGGGTTATTTTTGCAAGCTGTTTCATGGAATTTTTGTTAGAATTAAGCGGGGCAAAAGTACAACTATTTTTCATTATTTTTAACTCTGTTTTTTGCTTACTATTTTTGTATTTTTGCCGCCCGTTTTTCAACCGAGCCCATTCACGTTCAATGAAAATAAAAAAATCTTTCATCTTATTGTGTGTCTGTTTGTTGGTAGTTGGCTGCCATCGTCATAAAGCTGCTATTACGATTGTACCCGATTGCGCAAAAAGCCACCTTCAGCGCGAACATATCTACGGGAATGTGCGGACTATCACCGACAGTATGTACTACTCTCCCGACGGTTCCGATACCGTCAGATCAGAATATCTGGCTGCGGTTACCCATTACCGATATAGTGCAGATGGATGGCTCAATCAGGTGGTGAAGATGAATGCCGATGGGGACACTATGTCGAATAGAGTGATGTATTACGACGATGCGGCTAAACTGGTGAAGGACGAGCTTTTCGACAGTATCGGTGTCTGTATTGAACATACTATTTATGAAAATGATGAGCATGGCTATCGGGTGAAGGAGGAACGCTATTACGGTGATTCATTGATACAAACTCTTTTGTATCAGAATGATGCTTTCGGGAACCTGGTGGGAATGACGGTTGTGCTCTCCGAATATACCCTGACCCGCAAGTATAGCAACAATGAGGTGGGGCTGGCCGTTCGGGTGGATGAGTTCGACCCTGATGGAAAGCTTTTCAAGTACGTGACGTTAGAGTACGACAACTACGGAGACCTTGTTAACCGCAATGTGCACCGGGATGACGGCCAAATTCGGGAGTTTACCCACACCCAGTATGCGGATAATGGGCAGCTGCTGAAAACGGTCTATGAGAACAAGCTGTCGCGGGCTAACGAAGTGACGGAGTACGCTAATCACGACACCCAGAGGAACTGGACCCGCAGTCTTCGCAAGTCTGGTGGCCGAACTTATTATGTTATCAATCGCAAAATTGAATACTATTAACCACAAATATTTTTGAATTATGGATTTAAGCAAAGTATTGTCAATTACTGGAAAAGGAGGCCTTTTCTTGTTAGTGTCAAAAGGAAACAATTGTTTTATTGTTGAGTCGCTGGCAGATGGCAAGCGCTTCCCCGCATTCTCGCACGACGGCGTGGCCAATCTGGAAAATATTTCAATATTCACTGAAGAGGAAGATGTTACACTCCAATCAGTTCTTCAAGCCATCTATAAAAAAGAAAATGGAGGCTTGTGTAATGTCAAGATGAGCGACAACAACGCCCTGAAGGCCTATTTTGCTGAAGTGCTTCCCAACTATGACAAAGAGCGCGTGTATGTCTCCAATATCAAGAAGGTGCTGGCATGGTACAACATCCTTGTCGAACACAAGCTGATTGATCTGGAAGAGGCGCCGAAACAGGAGGAAACAAAGCCGGAAAGCGCGGAATAGCCCCGCCAATTTTCCAAAATATTGAATAACAATTACCCGTGAATGGAAATATCTATCTGTAAGTATTTGAATTTCACGGGTAATATTTTTTTTTGAGAATCCAATTTTCTAAATAAAAAATCGTACTTTTGCACGCTTCATTCTAAACACCAACGTTATGGCATTACAAATCAATTCTGGCAATTTTGAACAAGTCATCAGCAGTGACAAATTGGTCATTATTGACTTCTGGGCGACGTGGTGCGGTCCCTGCCGTGCTCTCTCTCCGATTATGGACGAACTGGCAGAAGAATACAAGGATGAAGTGGTTATCGCCAAGTGCGACACCGAAGAGAACAACGAAATCGCCATGCAGTTTGGCGTGCGCAATATCCCGATGCTGGTCTTCATGAAGAACGGCGAAGTGGTGGACACGCGGGTCGGTCTGCAACGCAAGGGCGACCTCGTCAAGATGATTGACGAACTGAAATAAACCCTGCCCGGGTGGCGGAATGGTAGACGCGCTCGTTTCAGGTGCGAGTGTCGAGAGACGTGCAAGTTCGACTCTTGTCCCGGGCACAAAACTTAAACGGCTTTGAAGTGATTCAAGGCCGTTTTTCTTTTCCCATATCAGGCGATTTTGTAAATTTGGGCTGTTTATAACTATTTCCGAAAGCGGCTGCCCGTCTCTGAAATCAGCTGTATCTTTGCACGTTTTAAACTTTTTAGATATGAAAAAGATTTTTACTGCTGTCACGATTCTAATGCTGTCATTGTCCGTCTCTTTTGCTCAGACCCGTTACGACGCCGCACCCTACGATTTTAGTGTCGGTGCAAATGTTGGCTTTATTAATGGCTTTACTTTCAAGTTCTTCCCGACCAATAATTTGGGTGTGCAGTTGGACTTGGGTTATCGCTTCTTGTGGGATTATCAGTACCATTATATCCCTACCATCCTTTCGTTCAACCCAAATTTAATGTATGAGGCTTTTGCAGGGAACGGCTTCTACTGGTTCGTCGGTGGCGGTTTGAATATCGGTGGCTCGCTGCCAAAATACTCTTATTATTCCGAGACCCATGACCGCTACATAGGGCATCATGCCAATTTCGTCTTTGGCGTGAACGCTATCGGCGGAGTGGAGTACAAGTTCGCCAAAATTCCGCTCTCCCTGCAGGTGGATGCACGCCCCGGCTTCTTCCTTTTCGCCAACAACAGATGGCACGATCCGTATATCCTTTTTGATTACAACTTTATCAACCTTACGGCAAGATATACTTTTTAAGTGCCTGTAAATCAAATGAAAACGAACTACCATACGCATTGCACCTATTGCGACGGCAAGGAACCGATTGAGCATTTTGTAAACAAAGCTCTTGAACTCGGATATGACCAGCTTGGTTTCTCCTCGCACGCGCCCGTCCCTTTTGAGAACGACTTCGGCATCAGGGAAGAACAGATTCCCGAATATACGAAGGAGATTGACGGCTTCAAGGCGCAATGCCCGTCACTGCAGCTGTTTTATGGATTGGAGTGCGACTTCATTCCCGATATGACGAAGCCTTTTTCGTTCTTCAAAAACCAGTTCGGCCTTGACTACATCATCGGCGGCGTGCATCTGGTGCGGCCCGAAAATAGCGACGACATCTGGTTCATCGACGGCTCTAAACGGGAAATCTATGATAACGGCCTGCGTGACTTCTTCGGCGGCAACGTGAAGAAAGCGGTCACCCGTTTCTGGGAACAGAGCTTTGAAATGATTGAAACCGAGCAGTTTGACATCATCGCTCATTTTGATAAAATCAAGATGCACAACC
Source organism: Bacteroidales bacterium (assembly GCA_017961265.1). Lineage (GTDB taxonomy): Bacteria > Bacteroidota > Bacteroidia > Bacteroidales > WCHB1-69 > UBA1756. The sequence goes on from JAGCXN010000003.1 coordinate 18,653, forward strand.
AGAAACGCTACTTCACCGAGGAGGAGGATTGGTACAAGCTTTTGGTGGACCACTGCATCGAGCTGATCCGCCGCAAGCAGCTGATTGTGGAGATCAACACTCGCGGTATCTACAAGGGGCGCTGTCCCGACTACTATCCGTCGGATTACGCCCTCGCGCAAATCGCCAAGCACCGCATCCCGATGGTGGTCAGCACAGACGCCCATAAGTCGGAGGAACTGGCGGAAGGGCGCGATGCCGCCATTGAGCATCTCAAATCTATGGGAATCAAATATTTAATGTACAGAAAAAACGACCAATGGGAAGAATACGCTATTGTCTGACGGCTTTGGCCGTCTTTTTTTGTGCCTTCTCGAACGGGATGGCACAGGACTCCAATTACGTGCGGAAGAACATCGCCGCACTGACCTCCCACGACATGTACGGACGCGGTGGATCCCATGACGGAGAGCTGAAGGCGGCGACCTACATCCGTGAGCAGCTGGTGGCTGTCGGTGCGATGCCGCTGGGCGAAAACGGTTTCCAGAAGTGGACGACCAAAGCCCACAAGATGGAAGGAAACGTGTCTGTGTCGGTGAAAGGTAAGGAGTTGAGCCCGTTCTGGGACTACCGTATTGCGCCGTACTCCAACTCGCTCGACCGCGATGACATCCCTGTTGTCCACGTCGATGCCTCCCTGCTGGTGGACACGCCCGCGTTGGAAAACTTCGTCACTGCCAATCTTGCCAAGCTGAAAGGCAGCCTCGTTTATATCGACGGGGTGAAGTGGAAGGGGATGAAGAAGATTCCCGCTGCCAAAATCCAAAGCGCTCTCCGCGCCCTGACCTTCAACAACCCGTTCCAAAGTGCGGGTATTCTGGTCGGGGTGGATAAAGACCTGCCCGTCTGGGGCTTGAGTAATACTGACTTCCGTCGCAACTACGCCTATATCTATGTGGTTCGCAGCAAGTTTCCGAAAAGCGTGAAGACGGTATCCATCCACTTCCACAACGAGTTTTATCTGAAACATACGCAGAATGTCTGCTTTGCCATTGAGGGGACGACGCACCCCGACGAGTACGTCATCCTGACGGCCCATTACGACCACCTCGGCTGTATGGGCGACTCCGTCATCTTCTTCGGGGCTCACGACAACGCGGCAGGGACATGTGCTGTTATGGACTTCGCCCGCCATTTCAGCAAGCAGCCGCTACGCTACACTACGATTTTCCTCCTTTTCAGCGGGGAGGAGAGCGGTTTGAAGGGTTCCAAATATTTCGTCGAGCACCCGCTGGTGCCGTTGGAAAAGGTGAAGATGGTGGTCAACATTGACATGTTCTGCGGTGGCGACGAAGGCATCACCGTGGTCAATTCCGATAGCGAAGGGACGAAGGAACTTTATGATAATATGGTGAAAATCAATGAGGCAAAGCACTATATCGCGCAGGTGAAGCCGCGTACGAATGCCGCCAACAGCGACCATTACTTCTTCTCGAAGCACTGTCCTGCCATCTTTATCTATACGATGGGCGGACAATATGGTGGTTATCATCACTTTACAGACACGTGCGACCGTTGTGGCCTCGGCTGCTACAACAATCTTTTTTTGCTGATTAAGGAAGCGTTGGAGCAATTATAGCCCCATAATCTTTTAAGCTTTTAATCTAACCTACTTGTTCCGGTTGTCGTGGCAATCGCAGGTAGAGGTGTATTTTATATCGGTATAGGGGAGTTGCGCCTCCATCCTGTCCAATTCGTCATTATGCAGATCGATTTGTCTCAAATCAATGGTTTTGAGTGTGTGCTGTAGTTCAGTGATGCTTTCAGGAAAAACGTATAACGGATTTTCCCAGGCGTCTATATAGGTCAGCTTTTTCAGATTACCGATGCTTTCGGGTAGTGCCTCAATCAAGTTTCTGCAGATGACCAAGGTCTTTAGATGGATTAAATTGCCAATACTTTCGGGCAGTCGGACCAGATGGTTTCCCATGACATTCAGGTATTCGAGATGGGTGAGTTTTCCAATATTCTGGTTTAGCACATTCATCTTGCAGCGGGCAGCTGTAAGTTCCTGAAGGTTGGTTAATTGGAAAACTTCTTCCGGCATGGAGTCCGCTTTGAACTTCAGCTTCAACCGATAGACTTGCTCCGGATTCTGCAATGCCTCCTCTAACGAGGTGAAGACAGGCTGCTGCTTCAACGCCTCCTCCGAAAGCGGCTGCGCCTTCACGGCTGATATCGCCATCATCAAAAATAATATTCCGACGATTCTATGTGTCATTATTGTTTATTTTTGAGACGCGGTACACCGCGTCTCTACAATTATTCATATCGTATTTTATTCAGGAAAAAGACAAAACGTTTTGCCTTTGCGCCTTTCCCTTTGTTTACAATATATTGGTATCCCGAAACGAGGTAGTAGTCTTTGTACCAATGTTCCAGTTGCGTGTCGATGTTGTAATCTACCAGATCTTGGGAACGGCTGGTCTCAATGGAGAAGTAGTTGCTTTTTTCGATGACCTCATTGCCGTTCACCATGGTGTAAAATATGCGGTTGGCTTTGGGGTAGTAGATGAGTGCATCCTCGCCGATGTAGTGCACACACACACGTTTGTATAGCTGTTGAGTGATGATGCTGTTTAATGGCAAATAGTTGTCCCATAATAATTTGCCGTTTTTGTCAAAAGTGGTGACGTAAGCATTGACGAAACGATAACCGGCAAAGGTCTGTTGCGGGACACTGGTATAGCCTCCGTAGTAGTCGTTGTAGCCAGTGTACGTATAGTCGTATTCGGGGTAAAATACTTCCGTAATGAAACTGAATTGGTTGCCGTTGTGACCGATATTGCCGATAAGGAGCTGCAGGTTCAAGTTGTTAGCCGACGTTGTGCTTTCATTTTTGGCCGCTTTCAGGTTTGTATAGTTGTAAAAACTTGCGGTATCCAAATTTAAATGATGTTCTAGAATTGTGTAAACTCCAGAGTGTAAATGAATTGAACTTCTGTCTTGCAAAGTGTTGAAAGTTCCCATAATCAAAGTGGAGTCTTGATTCAGGACCACTGCTCGTGCGGAGTTGTACAGGTAATCCCCTTTGGTTGGGCTTGCGGAAATGAAGGATCGCACATTCACTTTTTTTCCGAAATAGTCATACTGGCAGAGGAAAATCTCACCGTCGGTATTGCCTTTGAATTCCTTCAGGCCGAAAAGCCATCGGTGATTGAATGTGTCGGCCACGCAGAATTCCATCTTGTAGGGGAATATGTCACCAAGGCTCAAAGCATCGGACTCCTGACAATGGTAAAAGAAAATGCTGTCTTGCTTATTTGCGGATGATGCAATGGCAACAATATGATTGTCAATGGCGTAGATGTTATTGATGTCGCCATTCTGGAAATCGGGAATTGCTTCTGTCTTATATAGATTGGTCTGCAAATCCACTGTAATAAGATATGTCTGCACCGGCTCTTTTTTCGGGAATGATTTTTGCAGAAGAAGATAGTAAAAGTTGTCGGTGACGGCACTGCCCGCGTAAGCTGTATAGACGGGCAGGGTGACGGTGAAGTGATAGTTCTTGTAAAGGTTTGTGTCATAATGGAGGCATACCCATTCGGCGGAGTCCGGATTTTGCGAAGTTCCTTCGTAGGAGACGAAAACGCCATGTTCTCCTGCTGCATTATAATGGAAGTCCTGGTGGTCCTTCAGCGTTTCAAGTTCGATGCGGAGGGGGGCATCATACTGCGCCGTTAATCGCAGTGAGATAAGCAATAAGTTGATTGTCAGTATGATGATTCTTTTCATAACTTAAGAAATCATGCCCCAGAACTTTTCCCGTTTCATCAGTTCGTGGAGGCGAGTGGCAATGATTTGGTTTTCGGGTTTGGTGAGGTTTGGATCCGCGTCAAGGATAGTTCTGGCGAGGTTGCGGGTGTAAGCTACTAATTTTTCGTCTTTTACGATGTCGGCTATTTTGAAGTCGAGGATGCCGCTCTGGCGAGTGCCTTGCAGGTCGCCGGGCCCACGCAGTTTCAGGTCGAAGTTGGCGATCTCGAAGCCGTCATTGGTGCTGACCATCGCGTGGAGCCGCTGCCGTCCCTCGGTCGAAAGCTTGTCGCCCGACATCAGGATGCAGTACGACTGTTCGCCGCCGCGTCCCACGCGCCCACGCAGCTGGTGCAGCTGCGACAGCCCGAAACGCTCGGCATTCTCGATGACCATCATTGTGGCGTTGGGGATGTCAATGCCCACTTCAATCACCGTGGTTGAGACCAAGATGTTTGTCTCTCCCTTGCTGAAACGGTTCATTTCATAGTCCTTCTCCTCTGGTTTCATCTGCCCGTGCACCATTCCTACAGCGTAGTGCGGCAGCGGGAAGGCATGCGACATCGCTTCGAAACCGGCCTGCAAATCAAGCAGATCCAGTGTTTCCGACTCCTTGATGAGGGGATAGACGACGAATACCTGCCGCCCGTGGTCGATCTGCTGCTTCATCAGTCCGAAAAGGCGGAGACGGTCGCGCTCGAACAGGTGCATGGTGATGATGGGCTTGCGGCCCTTCGGTAGTTCGTCAATTACCGAAACGTCCAGGTCGCCATAGACGGTCATGGCGAGGGTGCGGGGGATGGGGGTGGCGGTCATGACGAGGATGTGCGGGGGAGGGGAGTTCTTCTTCCATAGCTTGGCCCTCTGTTCCACACCGAAACGGTGCTGCTCGTCGATGACGGCCAAGCCGAGATTCTGGAATACAACGTCGTTCTCAATCAGGGCGTGGGTTCCGATGAGGATGCGGATGGTACCGTTCTGGATGCCCTCGTGGATTTCGCGCCGCTCCGCCGTCTTGGTGGAACCGGTGAGCAGCGCCACGCTGACGGGCATGTCGCCCAGCATCTTGCGGATGTTCTCATAGTGCTGGGTGGCTAAAATTTCCGTCGGGGCCATTAGGCATGACTGAAACCCGTTGTCGTTGGCGATCAGCATCACCAGAAGGGCAGTGATGGTCTTGCCGCTGCCGACATCGCCCTGTAGCAGGCGGTTCATCTGGCGGCCGCTGCCGAGGTCGGCGTAAATCTCCTTGATGACCCGCTTCTGTGCACCTGTCAGTTCAAATTTTAACCGATTGTGATAGAAATAGTTGAATGTGCTTCCGATATGCGAGAAGATATGTCCCCGATATTTTCGTTCGGTCAATATCTTCAGTTTCAATAATTTGAGCTGGGTGTAAAAAAGTTCATCAAATTTCAGACGAAGCGTTGCTGCTGCCAATTTTTCCTGATTTTCCGGAAAATGGATATTAAAAAGGGCTTCTTTTAGCGATAAAAGATGATGGTTTTCAATCAGTTCCTTTGGAAGATGTTCTGGGAAGATGCTGTATTTGTGCTGGATGAGCAGTGCCGCCGTCAGTTTGGCCACCCCTTTGGAGTCGAGTCCCGACTTTTTCGCCTTGTCGGAAGTGTTGTATAGCGGGAAGAAGTGGTCGGGAATGTTGGTCTCATTTTTGGCGGATGGGTCAATGATTTCGGGATGGCTGATGTTCCAGCGGTTGTTGAAAAGGGTGGGCTTTCCGAAAATGGTGACGTTGCTGTGGCGTTGTTTCAACACATCCTCAATCCATTTGATACCGTTGAACCACACTAATTCGATCGTGCCGGTGCCGTCGGTGAATTGGGCTGCAAGCCGTTTGGTGCGCTGTTCGCCCAGAATCTGGTATCCGGTGATGTCGCCCTTGAAGAGCATATAGTTGCCCTCCGTCTGGATGTCGCAGATCTTATAGACGGTGGATTTGTCCACGTGCCGGAAGGGGAAGTAGTAGAGCAGGTCGTTGTAGGTGAAGATTCCGAACTCACGACGGAGCACCTCCGCCCGCTTCGGGCCGACGCCTTTCAGGTACTCAATCGGTGTCTTTAAGAAATCTTCGTTCATTATAACCTGCTGGTTTTATTGTAATTATACTATTTCAATCGTTGCTCCGTCAACTTTCCGTAACGCATCCAGAAGGTTGTCGGCATCCCGTTTTTGCACGGTGAAGTTTATGATGCAGTCGGCTTCGTACGCTTGCCCGGTGATTTTCACTGTCTCTCGCTTCAGCAGCTGCATCACCTTGTTCATCCCGAGCGGCGGAAAACGGACGCTGTAGTTCTCCTCCACGAACCTTTCGACGACAGTGTTGTTGTCGAGGGCGTCCTTGGCGGCGGTCTTATAGGCGTTGATGAGGCCGCTCACGCCGAGTTTAATGCCGCCGAAGTAGCGCACCACGATGATGAGCGTGTCGGTCACGTCCTTCGATAGCAGCTGCCCGTGGATGGGACGTCCGGCGGTACCTGACGGCTCCCCGTCATCGTTGAGGCGGTAAGCATCCTTGTTGGGTCCGAGGATGTAGGCGTAGCAGTGGTGACGGGCATCATAGTACTTCTTTTTTATTTCCGCAACCTTTTGTTTCACATCCTCTTCCGTCTTTACAGGAAAGGCCAACGCAATAAACTTGCTGCCCTTTTCGCGATAGACACCTTCGGATTCGCCGGCGATGGTATGGTAGGTGTAGTCAAACATCATTTGATAATAGAAACGAGCCGCAAAGATACAATAAATTTTATAGAGACGTCATAATTATGTAGAGACGTCATAATATGGCGTCTCTACATAATTTTGTGTTTCTATACATTATTCCAACCCTGCCTTGATTTCCGGCACCAGCCGGTCGATGTCGCCCGCGCCGACGGTGAGCAGCACCTGCGGGCGATTTTCGCAAAGATACGGAACCAGCATCTCCTTGCTGACCAGTATCTTGCTCTTGGATGAAATCTGTTCCAAAAGCCACTGCGACGTGATGCCTTCGATGGGAAGTTCCCGAGCCGGGTATATGTCAAGCAGGATGACGTGGTCGGCGAGGGAGAGCACTTCGGCGAACTGTGGCCCGAAGTCGCGGGTGCGGGTGTAGAGATGCGGTTGGAAAATCACCGTGAGTTCCTTGTCTGCATACAGTTTCTTCACCGCTGTGACGATGGCGCGGATCTCTTCCGGATGGTGGGCGTAGTCGTCGATGAAGACGAGGTCGTTGCGGCAGATCTGGTAGTCGAAGCGCCGTTTTACGCCGTTAAATGTCTTCATCTGGCACTGAATCTGCGTTTCGGTGAACCCCAGCAACAGCCCGACGGCGCAGGCTGCGGCGGCATTGGTGACATTGTGCATCCCGGAAACCCCAATGGAGAAGAGATGTGCGGTTTCCTTTTTTTCTGTGAGGGTGAAGCGGGCGGTTGTCGGTTCCATCTCCACATTGCTAATTCGATAGTCGCAGCCGTCATCGGTGCCATACACCAATTTATGCGGGTGCGTAATCAAGTCCGCCACTTTTTCGTGAATGACCAGAAATCCGTCTTTATCGACTTGGTTTGCAAAGAGTTGAAAAGACTCAATAAGATGATTGCGGTCACCGTAAATGTCCAGATGGTCGGCATCCATGGAGGTGATGACGGCTATGTTCGGGTATAGTGTAAGGAAGGAACGGTCGAATTCGTCCGCCTCCACTACCGCTGTATCGAAATCTTTGTTAATGACGATGTTGCTGTCGAAATTCTTGGCAATACCACCGATGAATGCGGTGATTTTACGGTAAGGGTCCAGCAGGTGGGCCAGCATCGACGTGGTGGTGGTTTTTCCGTGGGTACCGGCCACCGCCACCGTGAAATGCCCCTTCGTCAGAAGTCCCAGTACTTCGGAACGCTTGTAGATAGGAATGTTATGTTCTTGAAAATAAAGATATTCCTTATGGTTTTTGGGAACTGCAGGAGTGTAAACCACATATTCTACATCATCAGGAATTTGGGTTATATCCTCTTCGAAATGGAGGATGGCACCGGCTCCCTGAAGCTGCTCCGTGAGAAAGGAAGGGGTGCGGTCATAGCCATAAACTTTTTTCTCGCATTGCAGAAAAAAGCGGGCGATGGCGCTCATCCCGATTCCACCGATTCCAATAAAATAGACGGACATGACTTACAGTTCCAGAATGTTTTCAACGATTTTCTCCACTGCGTCAGGTTGGGCGAACAGCTTCATTGCTTCTGACATCTCCTCACACTTGCGGCTGTCACTGAGCAGGTCGGTAAGGGCGGGCATCAGTGCGAACGAAACCTCGCTGTCCTTCACGAGGATGGCGGCGCCTTTGTCGGAAAGTGCGAGCGCGTTCTTGGTTTGGTGATCTTCCGCTGCGTACGGGAACGGCACGAGAATGGTTGGAGCTCCAACAATGCCCAGTTCTGCAATGGCTAATGCACCGGCACGGGAGATGATGAGGTCGGCAATGCCGTATGCGTCATTCATGTTCCGGATGAAGGGGACGATTTTGATCTCATCATTCTGCATCATTGACAGTGCCATTTCGTTTTGTTTGTAATAGCTTTCCCCCGTTTGCCAGATGACTTGAATGCCTAACTGTTTGATCTTTCCAATGTTGGAAAGCATAACTTGGTTGATACTTTTGGCTCCGAGACTGCCGCCGATGACCAACAATGTTTTTTTGTCGGGATTAAGGCCGAAGAACTGGTAGGATTCAGGGCGTTTCTTTTCCAACTGAAGGATTTGTTTGCGGATGGGGTTGCCGGTTTTGACGATTTTCTCTTTCGGGAAGAAGCGTTCGAGACCGTCGTATGCCACGCAGATGCGGCGCACTTGGCGAGACAGGATTTTGTTGGTGACACCAGGGTAGGAGTTCTGCTCCTGAATGAGAGTTGGGATGCCCAAGGCGTTGGCAGCCTGAAGGGCAGGGCCGCTGGCAAATCCGCCGACTCCGATGGCGACATCAGGCTGGAAATTGCGGATAATCTCCTTGGCACGGCGCAACGCCTTCATCGTAACAAAGGGAAGTTTCAGGTTCTTCCAGATTCCTTTGGCGGAAAAATCGCGGGACATTCCGTAAATGCGAAGCCCTTCGATTTTGTAACCCGCATCGGGAACGCGGCGCATCTCCATTTTGTCGTCCGCACCGATGAATAGGATTTCAGCATCCGGAACCACGGCCTTGATCCGGTCTGCGATGGCAACGGCAGGGAAAATGTGTCCGCCTGTTCCACCACCTGATATCAGAAAACGTTTTTTGTCGCTCATAAAAATTCATATTATAAAACCTGCAAATTTACAATGTATTGGATGATAGCGGGAATACTTTTGCATTTATTTGCTAACCGCTGGCGGTTAATTCCCGATGAAATTTGTACCTTTGCCGCCCAATTTGTAACTATGAAGAACTTTATCAAATCGCTCGGTATCGTTTCGAGCGTGTGGATTTTCCTGATTGACATACTCTGCGTCTTTTTTGCCGGATTGTTGTCCATGTGGCTTCGTTCCGACTTCACCGGACTTCAGCCAGCACTCTTCGTGCCTGCCGACTATCTCGTTGTTCCATTGGTGATTGTCGCCGTTCGTGCCATTTTCTTTTTTCTTTTTAAGACCTATAAAACCATTGTACGCTACACCAATACGAAGGATGTTTTTCGCATTTTTTTCGCCACCCTTGCCGGTTCCGCCACTTTCGTCATCATCAATATAGTGTCGTATGTGATTACCGAGCGGTTCGTTGTGCCGCACTCCGTAGTAGTGATGGAATTTTTCATTACGATGATGGCGATGATTTTTTACCGTCTTACCTTCAAAATGCTTTATCTGGAAACGGTGAATCCCGCAAAAAACAAGCGGGATATTGTCATTGTGGGTGCCGGTGCCGCTGGTCTCACCACAAAGCGCGCCCTTGATCAGGATGCTCAGAGCAAATATAATGTGTTGGCCTTCTTCGACAGTGACCCGAACAAGGTGGGAAAGAAAATAGAAGATGTCGAAGTCTTTGACTATAATGCTCTTGATGATTACCTCTCAAAGCACCGAATCAATTTTATGATTATTGCTATCCAGAACCTTCCCGCTGGAAAGAAAAACGAGATTACCGAAATAGGTCTGAAATACGGGACCAAAGTCCTCGTCGTTCCGCCAGTGGTAAAATGGATTAACGGTGAATTGAGTTTCAAGCAGATTAAGAAAGTGAAAATAGAGGAGTTGCTGGAACGAGGCCAAATCGTATTGGATACCAATCTGATAGAAAAAGATTTGTGCGGACAGACAATCCTGATTACAGGTGCCGCTGGTTCCATCGGCAGCGAAATCGTGCGGCAGGTGATGAAGTTCGCTTACAAACGCCTCATCCTCATCGACAATGCCGAAACACCCGTCTTTTTCCTTCGTAATGAATGTTATGCATCCAACGGGTTGAAAAACATTGATATAGAAATTGTGAATATCCGTGATATGGAAAAAATGGAGGCGATTATTGATCGTGAGCGTCCGTCCATCATTTACCATGCCGCTGCCTACAAGCATGTCCCGATGATGGAGGAGAATGTGGGGGCCGCCATTAAGACCAACGTGGAGGGGACACGCCGCCTCGCCGACCTCGCCGTAAAGTACGGTGTGCAGAAGTTCGTGATGGTCTCCACCGACAAGGCCGTCAATCCGACCAACGTGATGGGTGCGTCCAAACGAATTGCCGAAATTTACGTACAGTCGCTAAATTTCCAGCAAGATACCACCCGTTTTATCACCACCCGCTTCGGCAACGTCCTCGGTACCAACGGCTCCGTCATTCCCATTTTCCGACGTCAGATCGCCGAAGGTGGTCCCGTCACCGTCACCCACCCCGACATCACCCGCTTCTTCATGACCATCCCCGAAGCGTGCCAGCTCGTCATCAATGCCGGTGCAATGGGGCAGGGGGGAGAAATCTTCATCTTTGACATGGGCAAGCCCATCCGCATCTATGACCTCGCCGTCAAAATGATCAAACTGTCGGGTCTGACCCTCGGAAAAGACATCCAGATTGCCTTCACCGGCCTCCGCCCCGGCGAAAAGCTCTATGAGGAACTGCTTGCCAACAAGGAGAATACGATTGAAACGCCCAATCCCAAAATCATGATTGCCAAGGTCCGCACCTACCAGTACGAGGAGGTGGTGAAGGAAATCGACGACCTCATCGCCCTCAAAAACGGCGATCCCTTCGCCATCGTCCGCAAGATGAAGGAGATCGTCCCCGAATACGTCAGCAAGAATTCGCAGTTTGCAGCTGTAGAAACGCCATAATATGACGTCTCTACTATTGCGGTGGTTTCGACAGGCTCAACCACCGCGGCGCCTGAGCTTGTCGAAGGCGCCCGCGGCACGGGCGACAGGTACGAAAAAACACCTGCGGGTGATGCCGCGAAAAAGAAACAGCCGCGAATTACGCGGATGACGCGAATTTGTTGATGACGAACCTATGGCGGAGTAGAGGAGATTCCGACCGCCTGACGGCGTGCGGAATGGCGCTGTTTAGTTGAGTCGTTGTTCCTGCACAAGGACTTCTTCCATTTTCTATACAACTACCCCGCACATCGTGCACCCCTTCTTTGGAAGAAGGGGAATATTCCCGTGCGCCCGCCCGCGGCACGGGCGACGGGTACGGAAGAACACCACGGATGATGCCGCAGAAAAGTGAATGGAACGAATTCACGCGGGACAAAAACGGGACAAAAGAAAAACGCTGCCGTGGGATTTGGCAGCGTTTTTGTTACCTTGGTGTCCGCGACAACGATTGAAGCGGTTATGAGGACTTTAGGACGAAATTTGAGCGGAAAGCGTGCCCGGTCGCCCTAATTATTGAACGATGAATTTTCCTTTGTTCCCGTTGTACTCGTAAAAATAGAGCCCCGGAGTGTAGTTGTCAACATTGAGTTGTATGTTGTTGAAATGAGAACCTATTTGTTTTACATCAACAAGTTGGCCGTCAAGATTGAATATTCTCATTTCGGCAGTAGTTCCTTGCGGAATTTCGTAGGGCAAATTTACAATGGAACTTGCGGGGTTGGGGTAAGGCAGGAGCATATTTGAGGGTTCAGTTGGTGCGATACCCGAATAATTGCCACTGCAAGAATAAACTTCTGTGATGTATGATGTTTCACCGTACATTTTTTTCATGAAATAAAACCGTAATTGTCCTCCAATATGGATAAAGCTGCCTGAAGCAGAATAAGCGTTGCCAAAATTGTGGAGGACAGAACCATTCTCATCAATAATAGCGCAATAATAATAGCTATTGTACTGTTGATTTGATAATGCGGTAGCACTTATTGATGAAATATAAATTTCATAACTATTGTCAGTATTATACAAATGCTTGGAGACACTTATGCTATTCAAAACATATCCACTGGGAAGGTTTACATTTACTGTCTTTTCCAATGAAAAGTCTGGCTTGTAAATTTGAATGGAGTTATCGTTTTTTATTACATATCTGTTTAAAGACTCCCCTAAATAGTTAGCATCCCCGTATGTGTAAAAGTACCCACAAGACGGAAAAGTGTGTAGGAGTGTCAATTGGGCAAAAGACGTTGAAACCACTGCAAATGAAAGCAAAAAAAGGATGATTTTTTTCATAGTTAAAGAATTTAAATTTTGTTGCGGCAAAACTACGAAAAAAGCCGTTACAAATTGCAACGACCATCGTTCAAAAATTCTGCGTATCTTTGCCGTCTTGTTTTTCACACCCGATGACACTATAACACCCTACCATAAACTTTTCACTTTTCCATTTTCCATTTTCAATTCTCCATTTTCATTTTTCAATTTGCAAATGTCCCCACAAGAAGAAATCATCGCCCTGACCGCCGAGCTGAACCGTCACAACTATAACTATTACATGCTGGACGCGCCCGTCATCAGCGACTACGAATTTGACCAGCTGCTGCGGAAGTTGCAGGATTTGGAGGTGCAATACCCACAGTTCGTGCAGCCCGACAGTCCGACGCTGCGGGTGGGCGGTACTGTTACCAAGAAGTTTGAAAGCGTGGCGCATCGTTATCCGATGCTCTCGTTGGGCAACACCTATTCGGAAGAGGAACTCCTGGAATTTGATAATCGTATAAAATCCATTGTAAATCAAGATATTGAATATGCCTGTGAGCTGAAGTACGACGGACTGGCCATCAGCATCTGGTACGAAAACGGACTGATGACCCGCGCCGTGACCCGCGGTGACGGAACGAAAGGGGATGATGTCACGGCCAACGTCCGCACCATCAAGTCGGTGCCGCTGCGCCTGCAGGGCTCCGGCTATCCCGATTTTTTTGAGGTGCGCGGCGAAATCCTGATGACCTTCGCCCGCTTCGAGGCGCTGAACAAGGAACGGGAGGACATTGGCGAACCGCCCTTCGCCAACCCGCGCAACGCCGCGTCCGGCACGCTCAAACTGCAGGAAAGCGCCGAAGTCGCCCGCCGCGGCCTCGACTTCCGCCTCTACTACGTGATGGGCGAGAACCTCGCCGACACCACCCATTACGACAGCATCCGCCGTCTGAAAGATTGGGGCTTCCGCGTTCCCGATGTGCTCGAAAAAGTATCGGGCATATCGCAAGTTATTGATTTTATGCATAAATGGGATGTTGAAAGAAAGCAGCTCGACTTCCCGATTGACGGCATCGTCATCAAGGTCAACCGCTTCGACCTACAACAGCAGCTGGGTATGACGGCCAAGAACCCGCGCTGGGCCATCGCCTACAAGTTCAAGGCGGAAAAGATGTCCACCCCGCTGTTAAGCATTGATTATCAGGTGGGAAGAACCGGTATCGTGACGCCCGTCGCCAACCTGCAGCCCGTGCCGCTGGCCGGCACCATCGTGAAACGCGCCACTCTCCACAACGCCGACGTGATGGCGGCCCTCGACATCCGCGAGGGGGACTCCCTGTTTGTGGAGAAGGGCGGCGAGATCATCCCCAAGATTGTGGGTGTGGACTTGGACAAGCGGCTTCCCGATGCCCACCCCGTTGCTTTCGTCACCCATTGTCCCGAATGTGGTGCCGAACTGCGCCGCAATGAGGACGAGGCCGGCATTTTCTGTCCCAACGAAATGCACTGCCCGCCCCAAATCAAGGGCAAACTGGAGCACTTCATCGGGCGCAAGGCGATGAACCTCGACTCTCTGGGCGAGGGCAAGGTGGAAATTCTGTACGATTGCGGTTTGGTGAAGAATATTGCCGACTTTTACGACTTGACATTCAATCAGTTGCTGGGCATTGAGAAGCGTTTCCCCGCCGAAGACGGCAAGCCCGAGCGTGTGGTGAGTTTCCGCGAGAAAACCGTGGAGAACATCCTCGCGGGGATAGCGCAGTCGAAGCAGGTGCCGTTCGAGCGGGTCCTTTTCGCCATTGGCATCCGTTACGTGGGCGAGACGACCGCGAAGAAGCTGGCCCGTTTCTTCAAGAATATCGACGCCCTGTCGGCCGCTACCCGTGAGGAGCTGATGGAGGTGAACGACGTGGGCGACCGCGTGGCCGACAGCATCATTAGCTACTTCAACAATCCCGAGAATCTGGAAATCGTCATCCGCCTCCGCAAGGCCGGCCTCCAGTTTGAAATAGCAGAAGACGAGGGCGTTGTGTCCTCCGATGAACTGCAAGGCAAGAGCGTGGTTGTCAGCGGGGTGTTTACCATCTCCCGCGACGACATCAAGAAAATGATCGAGCAGCACGGCGGGAAGAACGTCTCCTCCATTTCCAAAAACACCGACTTCGTGCTGGCGGGCGAGAAGATGGGGCCTGAAAAGCGGAAGAAGGCGGAAGCGCTCGGCGTGCCGATTATTTCAGAGGAGGAATTCTATAAGATGATTGGCGCTATTTAAGTCGATTCCATTAGAACGGATAGCCTATGCTGAAATTGAGGCGCAGACCATCCAGAACAGAAGGCATATTGTAATATTTGGTGATTGGCCGCGTGAAATCCGTCTTGCCCTCCTTGGTGTATTTGTAGGTCTGGTAAGGAGCGTGGATGCCTACCCCTAAGTCCAGGCGGATAACGAGTCCGTCGATGTCGAGGCGGAGTCCCGCACCGGTACCAAGGGCAATCTGCTTCGCGATATTGGGATTTCCGATAATTCCGTTATGCAGTTCTTCAGTTATCCCCATTCTCTCGACAAGCAACGCATATTCTTCATCACTCATAAATTCGGAGACGTCATACCAGTTCCATACGTTGCCGGCATCGAGGAATACGGAGCCATAGAGTTTCCAAACGATGGGGAAGCGCAGTTCGAAGTTTGCTTCGAGTTTTATATCGCCGGCATGGAAAAAGTTCTGGTTGTATTTGGTGCTATGGAAATTTCCCGGTCCGTAGGCGTATGGGGCGGCCGCACGCAAACTGTTGGGGCCGCCGGCATAGAAGGATTCGGAAAGCGGAGCAGACTCATAGGAGTTGCCCATCGGCAGATTGGCGCCTGCATAGAGACGCGTGGCGATGCATACCTTATCCGTCAGGTTGAACCGATTCCACAGTTCGGCCGTCACCTTGACGAACTGGTCGAAGGGGATATTGCCAATCTCTTTGTCGTGCTCACTCCACTTGTGCCTGAAGATGCAATAGATGGCGTTCGTCAGGTTGCCGGATTCTTTGACCTCGAAGTCAAACATGGTGTTGACTTTCCGCTGGGTGCGGTAGTCACTGTAGGTGATTCCATAGCCGATGGAGGGGACGAACTCGTTTCCTGAAAGCAGTTTGAGGAGTTCTGGATGGTCGATCGCTTCCCGAAGCACATCTTGTGACTCAGCCTTCACTCTGACTATTGAAAGAGAGGCGGGCGTGAAGACATGCGTGACATAACGAGACGAGTGGATGAAATACGAGAAGGCTCCGTAGAGCTTGTGAATTCCGTATCCGCCTGCTATGTTCTCGTACTTGTATCCTATCCTGTAGCGGGTATCGCCGTCGGGGTTGTTGTTTCCCACCCAGTGCAGATACGGAAAGACAAATGCGGCATCCACACCGAATTTGTAGGTGTTGGTCATTTTCGGATCTCCCGGCTGTCGTTTGCGCAGCGACCAATAGTATGCCCCATAGCCCTTGACCGTGAATGTCTCTCCCCGCCCTAAAAGGTTCTTTATTGAATGGGCAAGGATAATGTTAGGACCGAGACTATTGTTGGAACGATAGGCGACATCCGCCTCAGCCGAGAAATTGTGTATGCGTATGATAGAGTCGCCCAATGAAGGCGCGAACCGGTTGAGCCTCCATTGCTTGGTGGCCGCCACACCTATGCCGGACTTAGTGAGCTCGCCTTCAAAGATGTTGTCATAATCGCGTTGCGAAAACGAGCGCAGAAAAACATTGCCTGATGGGGTCAGTTTGAAGTCTGCGGATATAAGGCTGAGCAATCCATTGGCCTTATTGACCTCCGGATTGTCGGAGATGGTGGAGCCGACCGTGATGCGCATTTTATCATGGAACAGGGACTTGCTGATGGCAATATTCATGTCATTGGTCTTGCCGGACGCATGGTTGGTCTGTCCACTGCTGATATCAATATCTATTTTATTCCCTATCTTGGAATTGGCCATCGCGGCATTGATACGGCTGTTGATGATGCTGTTCAGGGCATATCCGCTCTTTTGCGCAGCCACATTGCTTTCACCCATATACATTCCGGTGGTGAGCAATACAGCCGCTATGCCTTCACGGTTGTCTTCATCCAAAGAAGCGAGTTCATGAGTGATGGTTTCGTCATCCGGCGCCTCAAGGAAGAAACCTATGGCGTTAAGACCTACCGAATCAAGTACACCAGTTACTCGTACGCCAGTATTGAAGACCACACGTCGTGTCTCTTCGCCTTCCGATTGCACATCGGCTTTCACCTGTTGCGATGCGGAGACGTTCAGCATCGTCTGCCCTAAGGGGCCGTTGAAGGTGACGTTACTTCCTGAATCCACATGGAAGGGTATCATGGGATATAAATTGGGCGAATAGCGGACCAATCCTTCGTCTATATTGATCTTTCCGCCCAAGTTAAGTTCCCCGTCAGCAGTACCATACTGCACGTTGACCGTACCGTGAGGTTTGACTTGAGCCAGATTCTTCTTGTCGATGGGATAGGTGAGATCGGTGGAGGGCAGAATCGTGACATCGACATCAGCGAGGAGACTGTCTATCGGCCCAGTCACCCGTCCGCGGATACCGGTTGACAATTCACCATAGACAGGGAAAGGTCCGTTTTTTTCCAGTTGCACCGGGGCGAAATTATCCGCAGACAAATCCACATCCACCAGCATCGTATTGATATCCAGGCCTCCGTTCAGCGCCAGATAGGAACCATTGGTGCTAATGATGCGCACGTCGTTGAGCTTTACCTTGTTGTGCTCCATCACGATAGGCGTTTCGCTCAGACTCATTTTCACATCGTAGGGCTTGTAGTGGGCGGTTACATCCAGCGGTTTCACTTCGGCGGAAAGGTCCATTTCTGCAGGCAGACCGTCTGCGGAAGCTTTAACTCTCGCAAAACCGTCTATGTCGATATCTTCCATATCGAGAATGTTGTTCACCAGTTCAAGCGGAATGTCGTCCAACCGCACATCCGCCCGGACGGCATGGTCGAACTGCTCAGATGGCGTGATTCGGATGTCCACCGTTTGATCTCCAAGATCCAATTCATCGTAGATGAGACTGTCCAATGCAAGGTGTCCCGTTCCCTTCAGCTCGCGCCCGTTCCGTTCCAGATTCAGCTGCAGCGCAGCATCGGTGCAGATGTCACGTACATCCATCACGCCGTCGGTAATGCTGGTGTTGGCCGTGAGCGCGGCGGTGGTCCTGCCTTCCGTCATGCTCACCCGCATGGCCGCCGTAGCAGCGGGCAGGCGCAGTCCCGTACTGTCGTCCGCATAGTCGAGATAGGGGATAGAAGCGTCCAAGGCTAGGTCGGATTGGAGAGAATCAGACGTTAGCGATAGTGTCAACTCATTTATATCCAATCCGTTTCGCTCGATAATGGCCTGAATGGGACTACCTTCTGTAAGCTGTATATCCGCCTGCAGGTCGGGTATGAGCCGTCGGAGCGTGTCCAGCATCGTCAGGTCTTGTAGCGAAGTAATGGACTGGAGAAACGTCGTATCTGCAACAAGATCCAGCAGCGGTTGCAAAGTATCAACCAGTTGAAGTGCCTGCATCGGGCTTTGTGCATCGATGACAAGTCCCTGTGTAGCAAAGTGCAACGATGTTGTGGAATCTGTGGTGAAGTCAAGGTTCAGAGAGTCGATATCAAAATTCTCACCCGCCACGTAGGCCACCACATTCTTCATCTGCGTATGGTAGTCCACAGTCATCTGTTCGGGTGTGAAAAAGTCTGATACGCAGAACTGATGCTCCGTTTCCGCCTTCAAGCGCAGGTCGTTGTCCGTCATTTTAATCGGCAAATGCAGGATTCCTGTCGCGGTATTATTGGCCAGTTCGGCGTCGAGAATCAGGCCGGAAGCATTGATCTGATTATAGATGCAGTCGGTCAGGTTCATGGAGACTTTGCATCTCATCGCAGGCGAATGGGGATCCAGACCCTTTCCCTTCGCGTGTATTTCGCCGGCCAATACTGCGTGGACACTGTCTTGGATGAAAGGGCTCAGGTTCACTTGCATAACATTCGCCTGCATGTCATACACCTCATCATCAATATCATAGAAACCTTTCAAGTTCGCCTTATTGCCTTGATAATCGGCAATGCCAGACAAGTCCACCCGCATGGTCCCCAGATTCATCGTCGTGGCCTTCAAATTTGCTTTCGCTCCAAAGGCGTCGGAACGGACGTATAATCGGTTGGATGTAATCGAATCTGTGTTCAGATCCAACCGGGCGTCTCCATAAATCGTATCAAACGGTAGGTACAGGTCCTCGAGTGTAAGCGAAGACTCCCCGATATTCAGGCGGCGTGCATCGTAGATGTTGCCCCCGACATCCGCCAGCACATTTGTGGACAGGGAGCGGGCGCGCAGATCCAGTCCCAAAGGATTGAGCACGAACCGCACATTGCGGAGCTCGCCATCCAGTATGTCGAAAGCCATCGGTGTGGAGGTGGTGTCCTCCTCAGTTTCCTCCTCGGTGTCGCGCAGTTCAATACCCACGTATGTATCCGCCAGTTGCAAGCCGTGCAGTGGATAGTGCCCTTTCGCGATGTTGAGCCCCGGACTCGTTGTAAACAGATGCCTTCCGATAACGTCGATACCCACAGCGTCGATCAGGGTGTCGGAATGGACAGTCGCTTGCTCTAACAGCAGTTGGTCCACCACGATAGTGCGGGCCAGAAAATCATCGTTCGGTACGCCATCCCCAGGTTTTTCCAGGCAGCCTTCCAGACGCAAAGTATGCACGTATAGCAGCGTGTCTTTCCCGCGGTGACCGATAAAAAGACTGTCGATTTCGATACGCAGCGGCAGGTCTTTTTCGCCCTTGTAAGCGTGATAGAGAATCATCGGAGAATGATAGAAAGGGGAGAGGTAGAGCCGTCCCAGATCCACATCCAGGTCGGTCCGCTTATTGACTTCTTTCACGCATCTTTGCAGGACAGCCGACCGAGCCCCGGGCGTCACCAGAATAACCGTTACCGTATTCAATAGCAACAGTTCAATCCCCAAGATGACACCGAGAATGAAGCATGGTATTTCCCAAATCAGTCTCTTTTTGCTCACGCTTTGCCCGTTTCCTTAAATTGTGCTCCAGTGGTAACTACAAATTTCGACTGTTTGATTCGTAAAATCCTAGAACACAACACTATTGCCAAATTCAAAATTTCTGCAAAAATACTCGCTTTTTTTGAAATAAACAAATCCTGCTTTCACGTCAAACGTCATCTACGTACGGGATTTCTTGCATCCTCATTAATGGAAAATGTCTTATTTTTGCAGCATCGTTTGAATAAGTTATGAACGCAACAGAATACATCCAAAAATTGGGCTTGGAGCCGCATCCGGAAGGGGGCTACTACCTCCAGCTGTTCGGCAACGACGAGACGGGAGAAAAGACCGTCTCCACCATCTATTACATGCTGACTGCCAACGACATGTCGGCGTTCCATCGTCTGCACAACATGGTGGAAATCTGGTATTTCCACGCAGGCGAGCCGCTCAACATCTACGTCATTGATCCTGACGGTACGCTGACCGTCCACCGTCTTTCCGAGCAGGACGAAATGCAGGTGGTCATCCAGCCGGAGCAGTGGTTCGCCGCCGACATCCCCTCCAAGCGCGGCTTCTGCCTCGTCGGCTGCGCCGTCGGTCCGGCCTTCCGTTTCGAGAACTTCGAGTTGGCCAAAAAGGAAGAACTGTTGAAGCTCTATCCCCAGCACGGTGAGTTGATTGAGAGGATGTGCAAAGAGTAACAAGTCATGCCGGAGGCATGAGACGCGCCGCCAGGCGCAATTAACACCATACAAGCGCGATAGCGCGTAGTGTGGTGGACACACAAGCGTAGCGCAGTATGGTGACACACCAGCGTAGCGTAGTGTGGTGCGACAGGCGCAAGTATGGTGGCAGCGATGGCGCAGTATGGTGCCAGCCGGGCACGGGTGCAACTAGCATCTCGGAGAGATGTGACAATCAGTCCTGAAGAAAGTACTCCTCCTTGATCTCAACGCCGTTCTCAACCAGAAAAGCCCGGTACTCATCGGCAAAGGCCACACTATGATGGTGCTCTTTCTGCTTGGCGATATAACCCACTATCATGTCTCTGTCACTTTTCGTTGAAAATCAGTGATGAAATACAACTTTGTGGAAATTCTTTTTAAAAAGATGTATTTTTGCAGATTGAAATATTTCTCCTTCAATAAATCACAATCAATGAAGAGAATCCTACTAGTATGCGCAGTTCTGTTGGTAGTTCTTCCCTCCTGCTTCCGCAAGATTGACAAGACGCACCACCACATAGAGACCGATGGCTACACCCTGACGGTCAGCGGGCAGCGCATCTTCAGTGACGAGCAACTGGCTGCCATTCCCAAGGATACCGGTAGTACATTCGGTGACACCGTGACTTTGCACAATGACGTGACTTGGGTGGCACTCCAGATGGAAATGCTTTCAGAAGATTGCTATATGTACAGCGACTCTGTCCATTTCAGAGGCGAGTACATACTTGACCTTGAACTCATTCATCATCCTGGCAGCGACCATGCAGCCAATGCCAGTGCGGCACTGGCAAACTTGCGCGATTGGGGTTACATCACCATTGACACCACCGACTGGCAGAAAGTCATCATTGTTCGCGAAGGAACATGCCTGAAAGATTACACGATTAAAAGCACCAGCAGTTATGATTATTCGCCATACGAAATATATGTCCCTGACGAACTGGCGTCAGACAGCATTGACAACGTTGCATTAGATCAATATATGTTTGGATTGATGGACTGGCCTCTCAGCCACCCCGATGAATTGTTCCAATTCCTTACCACCCACGGCTACGACACCATCAATGCTGGTTTTTCGCATAGACAAATCTACCCTCATGCCACCCGAAGCTATGAAAATAGTATAACTATCTATGAAGGCAGCAAAACAGCAGCAAAATCAAAAAAGGCAGCAAGAAAGATTATAAAAAAGATACGATCTCTATGACAGTACATGCTGGAGGTATGACCTGCCCTGCGTGCGTGTCGCCTCTCCGAGGCGATGCGGCAAACGATTCTGTCCGATATTTTCTTTGCGGTTTGGTTGGGAGGATATTGGCGATTAGGAAGAGGTATTATCGGATAAACATATAGTTTTTGAAATAACATTTCTGCACTGGAATTCATGACTACTTCAAAAAAGTTGTATTTTTGCATTTAGTTTTCTGTTCTAAAGCAATTATGATTGACCAAATTATCGAATACAACAAGACATTTGTGGCGCAGAAGGGTTACGAGAAGTACCTCACCGACAAGTACCCTGACAAGAAACTGGCGGTGCTGTCGTGCATGGACACGCGGCTGACGGAACTGCTGCCCGCCGCACTTGGACTGAAGAACGGCGATGCGAAAATCATCAAGAATGCTGGTGGACTAGTGATCTCCGCCTTCGACTCCGCCATGCGCAGTCTGATTGTCGCCATCTACGAGCTTGGGGTTGAGGAGATTATGGTGGTGGCGCACTCGCATTGCGGCGCCTGCCACATGAGCTACGACCACTTCCACCACGAGATGATTGCCCGCGGCGTGACAGACGAAACCCTCGACACCATCCGCAAATGCGGCATCGACCTTGACCACTGGTTGGAGGGGTTCAAAGACACCCCAACCTCCGTCCGCAAAACCGTCGAAACCATCTGCACCCACCCGCTCGTGCCGAAAGATATCGTGGTACGCGGTTTCATCATTGATTCGGAGACAGGATCATTGGAGGAGATAGAGTGAGATTCGGAGCCATGCCAATCACCAACCTGTTAGAATACACCACCCGTACCCAGCTCAGGCAGTGGCTCGACGAGAACCACCATACCGCCAAGGAGTGCTGGGTGACGGTCAACCGCTGCAAGCAGCCGCGCACCGACTGCATCCCGTACGTGGAGGCGGTCGAGGAGGCCTTGTGCTTCGGCTGGATCGACAGCACCGTCAAGCGCCTGCCGGACGGGCGGTGCGCCCAACGCCTCTCGCCCCGCCGCAAAAACAGCCACTGGACGGAACTCAACCTGCAACGCTGCCGCAACCTGGCCGAACGAGGTCTGATGACCGAAGCGGGCATACAGGCCATGCCGGAATGAGTGTGCAAAACGATATTTTTTTATTTTTGCAGAAAATTAGAGATCTTAAGGTAGAAATATGAAAAAACTATCCCTCACTGCCCAAATCGGCATCGCCCTCGTGCTGGCCGTCATTGCCGGCATCCTCTTGGGCAACCACGCCGATTTCGTCAATACCTACATCAAGCCCCTCGGCATCATTTTTCTTAATCTCTTGAAATTCATCGTGGTGCCTCTGGTGCTGTTCTCCATTATGGCGGGCATCCTGTCAATGAACGATGTCTCGAAAGTGGGCAGACTGGGTCTCCGCGCCCTGCTCTACTTTATGGCGACCACCCTCTTTGCAGTAACGCTGGGACTGGTCGTTCCCAGTTTGCTGAGAGGCATCCTGCCGACCATCCACATCAGCACGGACGCCACAGCGGAAGCCATCGCCACCCCGCATCTGTCGGTGATGGACCAGATTGTCAATATGTTCCCGAACAACATTCTTGA
>JAGCXN010000014.1 GCA_017961265.1 Bacteroidales bacterium
ACGGATGCGTGCGGCCGGATTGTCGTGGATTCGTTCCATGACGGAATAGATTTTCCATTCGCCGGAAACGGGCGTCCAGACGCCCCATTGCTTCGCCTCCTCTTCCGTACGCATGAAGTCGTCGCCGAAAGCGAACGGCTCAAGCCGCTGGTAGTCAAGCTTTTCAATGGCCGGTTTGCCGTCGGCTTTCGCAACGAGAAACTGTCCTTTCAGCTTGGCGAACGTGGGAACGCGGCAGAGTCGTTTGGCAGGCGTGAGGACTTCCAGCCAGACACCATGGCGACGGATGATAAGCGGCGTCTTGTCGTTGATGACGACATCGTTGATGTCTTGCTTCGTGCCGTCGCTGATTGAAAATGACAAGACATTCTTTTGATATAGGAAGAAGACGGATTCGCCGTTTGGTTGCAGGTCGCCGAACGCGAAGTTGAACGCGTTGGCTTGCGGGGCAGGGTAGGCCCGCAGTTCAAAATTGTCATGGCGGATTTTCTTCAATTCCGCCGCGTCGTCACGCCAATTGGCATCGGCTACGGAAAAATGGACGATGGCGAACAGGGCCAGCAGGAAGATGAAAATGGAGCGGTTCATTGGTCTATTATAATTATAAGGTATGGTGGGTTCTTCGGTTGCGTTTCATTCCATGAAACGCAGCTTCGGGCGGATTATTGCATGGATTCCATGCAAAATCAATGAAAAAACTAATAAAATATAGCATGAACGGCTGAAAATCAATTAATCAGACCCATGAAAGCAGTCGCTTCATGGGAAAAACAGCCGGAAAGTCCACGGCATGGAAGAAAAATGAGCCTGTTTTCTTGACAAAGCCGAAATAAGGGGTATTGTAATGTTGTTCTCGGGGCAGTAGCTCAGTTGGCTAGAGCACCACGTTCGCAACGTGGGGGTCGAGAGTTCGAATCTCTTCTGCTCCACCACCCAACTTCAAGAGACCCGCCAAGTCCACGACTTCGGCGGGTTGCTATGTTTTAGGCCGCATCCTCCTCAAACACCGGGGGGTGAGGCCTTTTCTCTGCCAGTCTCTGTGGCCCCCGTGGAGACTCAACTTTTGGCCGAAAAACGTCCATGGAGACTGCCTCTATCCCGAAAAGTCTCTGCCCCCATGGTCATATGTCCACAGGGTATATGTGATATATGGTTGGGGCATTCAAAACTGCCCATAACCCGTGGAACATAAACGCAAAAAGCCCACCACCGCGCAATGCGACGATGGACTTTGATGTTTGTGGTTGAGCTGGATTGTCTCTATTTCACAGGAGTAATATATACGCGAGAATTCTTGAGATGCACGCTATACCAGACTTATTTGCCGTGCCACTGTTTTATTCTGACACTTAATATGCCATTTTGTCATAATAAAATGTCATAATAGGCACCATTACTCGCTTTTCAAGACAAGCCAGGAGCCGTTTTTCCTTGAGCCTGTACGTTGGATGATGTTTGCCTGCTGGAGTTGCTGCAGTGCGCGTGCTATGGTACGAGGCGAAAGTTCCAGCTTCTCTGCCAAGACCTTTGAGGTCATGCCAGGCTTATCAAGAAGGCATTGAAGAATCTGTCTCTGTGTCCTGTTTATTCTGACATTTATTATTCTGACATTTTGTCCGTTTGCCATTGTCACATCCATATCGAACGGGATGGTGACATTGATGTAGGTGTCGCCGATATGGAAGACATCACGTCCGTATTTGGAGACGATGACGGGAATACCATGACCTGTGTGCTCGGTCAGTTCCATCTGCATGAAAATCCTCATCAGCATGTCGTTTCGTGGTCGGCTGATGCCTTGAAAGAACATCTCCTCGGTCTGTCCTTTGGGAAGACCGCCGTGCGACAATATCTCGATTCTGTCCTCGAAGATGGAGACAAGGGGCTGCGAGAGGTTCCAATCATTGTGGACGAGCGCGTTGATGAGAGCCTCATTCACGCAATCGAAGTCGAAGAGGTATTTGTCGGTTCTAGGGCGGCTGGTGGTGTCCGACACGCAGATGTTCTCGGAGATCAGGCGGTTCTTCACCTGCTCGTAGGCGAAGAGAAGCGACTGCGAGCCATAGTCGTTTCGCTCGGAAATGGCGGATTTGTCCTTGCCTTGGAACTTGACGACAATCAGCGGAATGGTGTTCTTGTCGGACAGCAGCTCGGCCAGCAAGTTGTATTCCCCCTTTGGTGTCTTTAAGCCAAGATTCTGCTCGAACGACTTGTCATCGAGGTGGTATCCTTTCTCGGCATAGTAGATTTTCAGTGTACGGAAGGAGATGTTGCCATATCGTGCAGGCGTGCGGGTCATGAAATCCGTGTCCGTGAAGTTCTGCTCGTATCTGGCCTTGATCTGCTCTGGCGACATCTCCTTGCAGGTCGTTCCGATGCGGATTGAGCAGCCTGCGGACGAGAAGCCGTATTTCTTCTGGCAGTAGATTGGCCGTGTGCCCTTGGGCACATGGATGACCAATAGCGTCTTGCCGTCTGCATAGCGCAGTTCCGACGAGACCAGCTCCTGCGGGTTGGGCTCTATCTGCGTGGTGATCACATCGGAAATCTTCCTTGAAATCTCGTCAATCTTCTTTACTCCGACAATATTGCCGTCATTATCGACACCAAGCACGATGTCGCCGCCGTTGGCGTTCAAGAAGGAGACGATTTCCTTGCAGATGGTGTCGGTGTAGGTCTCCTTGAACTCCAGTGTCTCTGATTCGTTTCTGTTAAATTTGCTCATATTGCACTCCTCTTGGATGATAGCCGTACTATAATCTCTTTTATGACATTCTTCAATTTATTATGACATAAAATTGTCGTAAATGCCAACAAATTTCTGCCATCCAGATTGATTGCACCGCAAACAAGACTATATTTAACGAGTGACAGAGCAAGAACAATTCGGTTCTTGCGGCTGCTGTCGGCATGATGTGGCGCCTTGAAAAAGGTGCCATTGGGTGCCACCTTAGGAGCGAAAAAGGTGCCATTTGATGCCATTTTCGGGGTGTTGAATTTACTGCTTGACGAGTGCTAAATCGTGCTTTTTGAGCAGAGTTATGGCGATTTTTACGCATTCCGGAATCGCTGAATAACAATTGCAAGAGTGTGAGGTTGAAGAGGAATGAGTTGTTTTAACACAAGCTCTCAATCAGGTGGATCAAATCCGTCAGCACGGCAAAGAATATGAAATATATCATTCTGGCCATTCTTTCTTTCTGTCTTTTGACTACGACAGGGTGTTCAGGTTTTTCCAGGCTGCCAAAAATCGATTTTATTGGCAAAAGCCGTGAAGATGCAATCAGGATATTTGCTCAGAATCCGGAAAAAGCATGGGGAACACATATCAACATCTGCACCCCGTTGAAAGAAACTCCCCCTTATTACTGTGGCAACAATCGATATTTCATCACAGTTGAAGATGCTCTAGCAGATGAACAACTGAAAAAAGCTCCGGCTTTAGGTGGTTACAGAACGCAACGACGTTTGGCCATTCCAGGGGAATGGGATTATTACGTAATCACATTTGATGAAAATAATATCGTTGTTTCACAAAAGATACATTCGCTGCAAGATGGCCCTTGATGGTGAGTTGTAGAGTAAGATTTGATATTTACCGACACTCGCGCGACATCCTCCTGTTCCACAAAGAACTCCCGTTCCTGCTCACAGAGGCAAAGAAACGGGATGAGGCTTTCGCCTGAGTAATTGGTAGCATCATCTGTATTCTATCCGCTGTCGATGATCGATTTGTTTCAAAACAACAGACGCGCTTTCAAACTTCAGTTTCTTTTCTATTTTGAAAGTCGGTGGTGTGAATCGGAGAATTGTTACCACGGCACCAAAACCGTTATAATCGAACTTGCTGACCTAAACGCAACTATATGCCTTTAAGCATATTATCTACAGTGATTTAGGTGAGTAAACAGAGAAAAAGAGCCCACAAAAGAGCGGTCATAGGTTGGAGATTCAGATAACAGAGAGGGTGTTTGCCTGCGGCGTCAAGTCCTCCATCGCTTTGCTTTTCTCCACGCCCGATGGCAATCGCCGTCGGGCGTTTTTTATTTCTGTTCAACATGGTGGAAACAGGCGACTTGTGACGTCCGCTTCGCAAAGGCGGCAAAGGACAGAGAATTTAATTTCGCTGAAAAATCCCTATGATTTTGGCCTGAAACGCGACTTTTTCTCCGCTGATTCTCCACTAGTAAAATCCTTGACCTCTACTACCATAAAAACTCTTGACCTCTACTTTTTTCACCTGTCGGAAAACTGCTCGGAGAATTCCCGAAAAACGTTTTTGAGTACGAAAAATGCCATGAGCAGAGGTCAGGAGTTGTTATTCAGCGCAAACTCCTGGAGGGGGTTAACTATTGAGGTAATTTCAAAAGTCTGATTTTTTTCATGGAAAACATGAAAAAAAATGTAGAGGCTACATATTAATGGTGGTGTTGTTACATAGGAGAAATATGAAGCCTCTACAACAGTTTTACTTTAACATGCAAATGTTCCTTTTTCCAGCGATGGAGGAGGAAATCGGCAAATTGACAGCAAAAATGCGGGAGTTCGTGATGCTCGTCGAGCTTCTGAAGCCCGGCAGGTTCATCCCG
>JAGCXN010000015.1 GCA_017961265.1 Bacteroidales bacterium
CCATGGCCCGACGCTACCCAGAGCCATACGTACTTTCGGCATAGGCGCCACCGCCACCGCCGCCACCACTACCCCCAGCACCATCTCCTCCGTTCGACTGCAACGCAGGATTGAAATAGTCTGAATAGGTAACAGCATTAGGACTTGCATTTACACCATTGGCACCGTCCGTACCACGGGAGGCAGTCACAATCCCTGACTCATCGACATGGGATGCAGCAGCAATCACCTCACCCGGGTTATCCGAATGAACCCAAGATCTATTGTCTGAATTCATAGTGCCCGCACCTCCACCAGCACCTTCACCTTGCGAACCGGGACTACCATTATTACAGTTAGGATTATCCGTATCATATATGCCACCATTTCCGCCTTGACCGCCCTGACTGGCCGGAGATGCGGTTCCAGCAGAATACCCTGCGACACCGGCAGCACCACCGGCACCACCAGAGAAAACTCCTCCCCAGTTCATAGACTGTACAATATCGCCAGACATGGCACAATAGCTGTCTGTTCCCTTTGCGCCGTCACCGCCATCACCACCGTCACCACCATCCTTACCGGCAACACCATTCCTTCCTGAAGAGGCATTACCCGAAATAAACTGGCAGCGTACAAGGTCATAGCTATGGCTATTGGAGATATGCAATGCATAAGTGGAAACACCGTAATTCGATTGTGCCACATGATAGTCATCCCCATCCTCACTCATTGAATAGAAACGGATATTCGGACGATTTGAACTAAGAGCCAATGCATTGACGGAATGATAGACCGGATCATCTGTTGTAAAGAATGTACACGAAGCGGCTGCTGGATGACACAATACCGAAACAGAACATCCTCCAGTAATCGAGCAGCCCTCACCCTCAACCAGAACCAAGAGACCTTCCCCTTCATAGGCAAAATTGGGCACAGGGATACCAACCCAGCCTGTACCATCTATGCACAATGTCCCAGAATAGACCAGTGAGGCTCCTGACAAATAGCTGTTCCACACCTGTCCTCCAGTTAAAGCAGCAGCAGTGGTATTTTTCAGATAGACCCGCACCGACCTTGTTCTACCGCCTTCAGCAGGTGCCGGAAGGTCTGACACTTCCAATTCGAGACCTGTGAGCATTTTGGGACCTGTCCCAATTTCTGCACTGGAATACAGGGCCGCCATACGGTGATGTCCATGCGCCCCTGGCAACGGAAAGGTTTCTGCTGTAGCGCCATTGCCCACGGTAGCCACCACTACACCTTCCACAGAACGCTCGGTACAAGAATAGAAATACGTGTTGGGACGATGGGCCGCACTGGCATAGTTGTTATTTGTATTCAACTGTGGATCAACACCTGACCATGCAGGATTTCCTCCTTGCGGGACATTAAAGGCGCCTATACACATCGGGCCGCCCGTCGTGGAGGGGCCACAACGGACGGGAGTAGCACAATATCCTTGCTGCGCACCGTCGAACTTACATCCTTCACTCTCAATCAGGATCATCAGATTGGATGAAGGGTTATAATCAAAATTCACAGGAATGGTAACCCTTCCCGCATTCACACAGATGGTACCGTCAAAGACCAACACAGGTGCTGGCTCACTGAAGCCTGGCTGCGCGGAGGTCAGATAGCTCCAAGCGCGCATACCTGCCATAGGCGTGGTAAAGTTCTGCCGGGTGGTCTGTTTCATCCACACCTTCATTCTTCTCGGATGTCCGTCACTCGGAACACTGGCTGCGGAAACGACATCATAACCGATGGCCGTAATGGTGAAAGCTTCACCCCCCATTTCTGCAGAAGTATAAAGGGCAGCATACCGATAATAGGCATAACTTCCCGGAATAGGACCAGGGAATTGGGCCGGCGCTGTCATTTGCCCGAACACAAGACTCACCACTGGCTCTCCCGGTTCTGTTCCGTTGGTACACTCCATGTCATCAAAATTGGTGGTGCTGGTCTGTATGGGAGGCAACTGCTCCGCATTCGCAGTCTGTACCGTCAAATCCTGCAATCGGAAATTATTGAGGCTGTTGGCTTCAATGGCCACAAGGCGCGGTGCACGTGCGGTACCTTCCACATTTTCAGAAGTACGGTAGATGGTGGTGGCACCTGGCTCAGAAGTTTTTTGCCGATACTCATCGAAGAAACCGCCCTCCAGCGTCATATTGCTTGCAAGCTGCAACGACTTTTCAATAGTGTAGGTTCCTACCTCCATACGGATGATGGCATCCGTACAAGAGGCAAGTTCAATGGCGTGCTGTATGGTGGTTGGTGTGGATGGGGTAAGGCCCTGTGAGGCGGGATTCCCCGTGGGAGAAGCATAAAACACATTACATTCGGAAACATTGGAGCCTGCCTCCAGTCGCACGACCGCAGAAGCTTCCGCCGTACAACCGTAGCTATTCGTCACCGTAACAGTATAGGTAACGCCGTCTGCTGATGAGGCAGGAATGTCGCTGGTATGTACTGTCAGCACCTGACTTTCACTACCATTACTCCAGAGGTATTCGCACCCTGTGCCGCACCGGCTGGTGATGGCATTCAGATCCACCGAACCGATTGCCTCACAAAGAGTGACGACAGCTGGAGTGACCGCCACCGTAGGTACGGAACCAACCGTAACTATCTGTGTAGTGACGGCATAACAATTTCCATTAGAAACAGTAAGACCATACGCGGTGGTGACACTGGGCATCACATCGATAGAGGGAGTCGTGGCACCGGTACTCCAACGGAACTGGCAGTCTTCACAATCGGAGGCGCCAATAGCGCTCAAGGTCACATGGCCGCCATTGCAGATAGTAGCAGATTCTGGGCTTACGGCAATGGCAGCTGTAGGACGAGGGTAAACCTCAACCGTAGTGGAGGTTGTTGTGGCTTCTCCTCCTGAAATATAGGTCACGGTATAGGTTCCTGAATGTTCCGGTTGTGCATTGTAAATGATGGGGTTGGGCTCATTGGAGGTAAATCCATTGGGGCCCGTCCATGAGTAGGTCGGGCTGTACGCACTGCAAGTCAGCTGCAATGCCTGTCCGGCACAAAGGGGACCGTTGTTACTCACATTGGCCAAAATGTCGCAGTTGGTGGTGGCCGACTGGGCCGTAGCTCCCTGCACTTCAAACGTGATGTCGCCTGAGGCCATGGAGTAGTTGGTTATCAAAAACACACACCACTGACCATGTTGTGCATTGGGGATGAAGCACCATTCTGTGGACTCTGCACTATAACTGCAGTCAATGAGGTTTCCATCCGGATAGCCACCCCATGTATTCGGGTTGTCAGGATTGTGATAGCCATTGGTCGGGCGATGATTACCGTGGCTATTACCCGTCAGTTGCGAAGTACAAACAGCCTGTACAAGATCATGCTGATTTGCGTAGCCAGTGAACGGTCCCCAGCAGGCGAAGTCGATATCCCGTCCGCCACTATGCCGCATATAGATCAGCATGTCGCCAGGGCTGTCTATCTGCATCACATACCAAGCAGGAGCAGGCGTATAAGAAAGACATCCTCGTTGCGATGAAGGCAGGTCGGGAGTCGCCGTCGCATCAGTACCCGCAGGAAAAGTCACGCCAGGTCCCGCATCCGTACAAAAAGGATTGGCATTTATGCAAAGGTTATTGGTGCTCTGAGAATATCCACTATAACAAAAGAATAAAAATAAAACACTGAATATCAGCAATTTATTTTTGAACATATCCATAAACTGACTGTTTTATGATTCATAACTGACATCCTTCGCCACTACTCACCGCACAATACACAAAATTGCAGCAAAAATAAGAAAAATCTCGTTTTTACAAACCTATTTTAATACATCTTTTTTAGAAAAATGTTGCCCCTCACACTTAATGACAAAAAAGATATAAACTTCTATTTCACAGGGCAAGATGTCTTACTTCAATCAAACAAGAGCATGTTTCAGCAAAAATATTCAAAAATAGTAAAACAAAACCGAAAGTTATACGTTAAAGAAGATTGTTCAATGTGGAAATTGCATTGAAAGGTGTCGGTTTGCCTGCACCCAAACATCTTGAAGAACGCAAAACAGACTATGAAAAGAACGATACACCTTGTCTTTCTGACACTTGCAGCTGTACTCCTTTCCTGTCCCCTACGCGCCCAGGACTCCGTACACGTAACCTTGCAGAAAGCCATTGAGATTGCACTTTCGGAGAACCCGACGGTAAAAATCGCCGATCGCACCATCGAAGCAAAGAAATACTATAAGAGCGAGCAGATTGCCGCCCTCTTCCCCACCCTCACCGGCACGGGCAGCTACCAGCGCACTGTCAAGAAACAGACCATGGTGATGGAAATGTTCGGTCAAGTCAACGAAATTGAAGTGGGCACAAGCAACAACGTTTCTGCAGGCCTCAGCCTCAGCCTCCCGCTTGTGGCTGCTCCCACATGGTATAACCTCAAGCTGTCACAACTTGACGTGGAAGCCGCCGTAGAAAGCGCCCGTTCCTCCCGCATCTCCCTCATCAATGAGATCAAAAAAGCTTACTACGGACTGCTTTTCGCACAGGATTCCTACCGCGTGCTACAGGTCACATACGCCAATGCGGAATTCACCGCCAAGAACATCAATGACAAGTACGAGCAGGGCCTTGCTTCCGACTTCGACAAGCTCCGCGCCGACGTGCAGGTGAAGAACCAGAAGCCGCAGCTCACCGCCGCCGAGAGTTCTATCTACCTCGCATCCATGATGCTGAAGGTACTCATCGGCGTGGATGTCAATGAACCCATCATCTTCGACGGACAACTTTCTGATTTCGAGGAAGAAATGAATAACTACGTCATCGCCGACGCACAATCCGTTTCCCTCGCCGCCAACAGCGAACTGCGCCAGCTCGAACTCTCGCAGGAGCAACTGAACACCAGCCTGAAACTTGTCAAGGCTTCGGCCTGCCCCACCCTCGCCTTCAGCGGCAACGCCCAATATTCGGCCATGAGCAATGACTTCAACTTCACTTGGTTCCCCTATGCCGTGGTTGGACTTTCTCTTAACGTCCCTATCCTTTCGTGGGTCGGCACATCTTATAAAATTAAGCAAAGTAAAATCTCCATTTCCAATCTTGAGGAACAGAAAAAATATGTCGAAAACAACCTCCGTGTGAGCGTCAATAACAGCCTCTCAAATATGCGTAATGCCATCGCCGACATGGCCTCCAACAAGGAGACAATGATACAAGCTGAAGCCGCCTATAATATTGTAAAAAAGCAATTTGACGTTGGAATGGCCACATGGCTCGACCTCAATTCCGCCGAACTTGCCCTCACCCAATCACGCCTTCTTTACCATCAATCCATCTATAATTTCCTTTCCGCAAAATCAGAACTCGAAGCCGTCACCGGCGCGGAGAAATAATTGAAATTTGAGAATTGAAAATTGAAAACTGAAAATTAAAAAATTAAAATAAAAATAATACATTGAGCCGCCCTGAAAGGGCAAAAGATATTAAACCCGTGCGTAAGCGCGGGGGATAAATGAAAACAAAAACAACATATCATAATAATGAATAAAATAGGGAAATACGTTTTGATGTTTGCCGTGGGTTCGGCAGTGCTATTTTCGTGCAACAAGAAAAGCGACGAAGGAACGGCAACGCAAGTTGACAAGAAGCAGCAGGTGCGCGTGGAAAGCGTCTATGCCGAAGACGTGGAACAGCTGTACGAATACACCGCCATCGTACAGGCGGAGGCAGTCAACAACATCGCCCCGACCATCGCCGGACGTATTGAAGCCATCTACGTGGAGGTGGGCGACCGAGTGACCAAAGGCCAAAAGCTCGTAAAGATGGATGCAGCCAACCTTGAACAGTCAAAAGCCCAGCTTGACAACCTCGAACTCACCTTCAGTCGTATAGACGCACTTTACAAGTCGGGCGGTGTTTCCAAAGCCGACTGGGACGCCCAGAAGACACAGTTGGATGTGGCACGCACCTCCTACCAGAACCTCCTTACGAACACACAGTTAACAAGTCCGTTGAACGGCATCGTCACCCTGCGGAATTATGACAGCGGTGACATCTACGCCGGTAACCCCATCCTCCAGATCCAGCAAATCTCCCCCGTGAAAATGCTCATCAACGTCTCGGAAGCGCACTTCCCCATCGTGAAGAAAGGGATGAAAGCCAAAGTAAAACTCGACGTTTACGGTGACGACGAATTCACGGGCAACGTCACGCTTGTCTATCCCACCATCAACGCCCAGACCCACACCTTCCCCGTGGAAGTGAGCCTGCCCAACACCAACGGCAAGGTGCGTCCCGGCATGTACGCCCGCGTCACCATGAACTACGGTGTAAACAAAAACGTAGTAGTTCCCGACAACGCCATCGTGAAACAGCAAGGCTCCGGCGACCGCTACGTCTATGTGTATAAAGACGGCAAGGTCAGCTACAACAAGATCGAACTGGGCCGCCGTATGGGCAACCGCTACGAGGTTCGCTCTGGCGTTCAGGACGGAGACCTCGTCGTCACCGCCGGCTACACCAAACTCTCCGACGGCATGGAGGTTGAAGTAGTCGAATAATTTCAACATTAGAATTTTAAAGGTCTATTGTAGAGACGTCACCCTGTGGCGTCTCTACGTTTTTTTACCCATTTCCCATCTATAGATATAAAAGTCAAGATGTTGATAATTTGTTGAGATTTCAGCCGTTATCTAATTGGTCTTTTATAATTTTGCTATAATATTATACATAAGAATTTATTTGATTATGAAGCGATTAGTTTATAGCAGCATCCTCATTCTCATACTTTTAGGATGCGCAACTTTTACTTTCGGACAACGGCCTGTGGCGTATGATTCTCCGAACTATGAGTACAAAATGGCGACCGAACTTTTCCAGAAAGGGCAGTACGGGGCAGCACAGGAGTATTTCCAGTTCGTCTATGAGAACGCCACCGACCAGCAATATGACTTGAAAACGAACTCCTATTTCTACCAAGGGGTTTGCGCCGCCAAGCTTAACAACGGGAATGCGGCCTTCCTACTGAAGGACTTCATCCGCAAGTACCCCATCCACAGCTGCGTGCCGGATGCGCGGTTCTACCTCGCCCGCTACTATTTTTTCAAAAAGGACTACAAACGCGCCCTCGACAATTTTGACGAGATTGACGAGCGCACCGTCAAGAGCAACGACCTCGCGGAATATTACTTCAAGAAAGGCTACGCCAACCTCGTGAAAGGTGACAAGGACGATGCCAAGTACCTCTTCCGAAAGGCCAGCGAGTACGAAGGCCCCTACCAGCAGAAAGCCGTCTATTACCGTGCCCACATCGCCTACGAAGAAGGACAATACATCGCCGCCCTCGAGGACTTCAAGTCATTGGAAGGCGTGAAGGAGTTTTCCTCCACCGTCCCCTTCTATATCGCCCAAATCCATTTTTTGGACAAGGATTATGAAACCGTAGTGGAGACCGCCCCCGCCCTGCTGTCACAATCCACCGAAAAAGCCGAACTGAACCGCATCATCGCCCTTTCCCATTATAACTTAGGGAATTACGATCAGGCCGACCGCTACTTTGAGGACTTTCTGACGTTGAACGAGAAGGCCAAGAGCGGTGCCCGCGTCGAACTCCCCGCCAGCGACTGCTACGCCATCGGGTTCACAAAGTACCGCAAGCAGCAGTACAAGGCCGCCGTCGATTACCTGTCGAAAGCGACGAAGGAGAACGATGCCGTGGCCCAGAGCGCCTACTACATCATCGGCGACTGCCAGGTCAAGACGGGAGAGCCGCGCCTCGCTGCCCAGAGCTTCCTCGAAGCCTCGAAGATGGACTTCAACGCCGACATCCAAGAGGATGCCTACTACAACTACGCCAAGCTTCAGTACGAAACGGCCAGTGCGCCGTTTAACAACGCCATCTCCGCCCTTGAGGATTATGTGAAACGCTATCCCCACTCCTCCCGCAGCGAAGAGGCAACCACCTATCTGTCAAGAATTTACTCTTCCTCCAAGAATTATCCCGAAGCCATCAAATCCAACGAAAGGCTCGACAGCAAGAGTACCGAAATAATGCGCTCGTACCAG
>JAGCXN010000016.1 GCA_017961265.1 Bacteroidales bacterium
ATAGGTCTGAAGAGGGGTTTGTGCGTAAGCGACCGTTTACTTTTTACTTTTTACTTTTTACTTGCTTGTCGCTTCGCGTACTGTTCGAGAACTTCGGGAATGGTGTTCATCTCGATGCGGCGATTGAGGATGATTTCCCGTTTTTCGTTGAGGATGAACATCGCAGGATTGCCGCTTTCATAGATATTGTAGGCATCAAGATAGTCAATGTTTGCTTTGTTGCCGCCAACATTGATCCACGGGTAGTTGTTCTCCTTCACGTATTTTTTCCAGCGGTCGATGTCGGCATCGTTGGCCACGGCATAGACGTCGAAGTTTCGTTTTCCGATATTTTCCAAAGAATCGTACAAAGCGCGGAGCTTTTTCGACTCTTTCTTACAGGTGGGACAGTCGGGGTCGTAGAACCAGAGGATGACGTAGGGCTTGGGCAGACGGTAGGAAGAGTGCCACTTGCTGAAATCGTCGGTCATGGAAGTGTCGGGGATAATCAGCTCTTGCGACTGCTTCCCGATGAGGATGGGCTCTAGGTGTTTGGCTCGCTTCTCATATTGTTTGAGAATGTCCTCATCTAACCAGGTGCACTTGCCTTTCAAATGGTTGTTTTTGACAAGATGTACAAAAACGCCGTCATGTCCTAAAATCTTACTGGTTTCGTAATGGTACGCGAGCCAGTCCACAAAGAAATGGAACATCAGAGTGTCTTTCTCTGTGCGGACAAGAATTTCATCTACAAGAATATTAATGGTGTCTGGCTCCTGATATTTGAGGAGATTGTTGAAATATTCCTTGATCTTCGGCTCAAGCATCGGGGTGAACAGGAGGCGGCTGTCGCCGAGGTCGATGTTGTCCCAATAGTGGTGCAGATAGTAACGGAACTGGAAGGTGGAATCTTTTTTGCCGTTGGCATCCACTGGGGCTTCAGGAATTTCAATTTCCTGATAACCGCGCTGCATTTTTGAGAAAAGATACGTGGGATTCCGATCGATGAGAGCCAGAATATAGTCCTTCATCTCTTTGTTCAAAGTTTTGATATCTTCTGTATATTTGTCGATATCGGTTTGATTATTGGCTTTTTTGGCCTCGTCCAACGACTTGTGCAGTTCGGTCATTCGCTTTTGTGCGACAACGGTCTTCTTTTGGAAAGCCAGCACTTCATCGTTCTGGGGCGAATTAGTGTACACGACGTTCTCAACACTTCCGGTCGTATCGCAGTTGACGGTGAAGTTCTGTGAACCATCAATCACGAAATCAAGGTAGGGGAAATGCTTCTGGCTGACCAGTTTGTACAATCCTCCCTGATAGGGTTCGTCGCCCTTGAAGATGAACTGCGGGCCGCTTTTGGTCATCGTGACAGCGGCGGAGTCCTTCAGTATCAGTTTTTCACGGAAATAGACTGCTAGGTAAACCTTTTCGTCCTTCGCACCCTTGATATTGAAAACGATATTGTGCCCTTTCGGATTACTTGTACCTTTCTTCTGCGCATACAAGCCGCAGGGAATCAATACGATTACAGATAAAAGAATCAGTACCAGCTTTTTCATTATTCGTTGTTTTGTTGATTGTTCTGAAAAAATTCTTCAAGCTGCTCTAACGAAAATTGCCGCATAATTATTTTGTGGTCTTTGTCAATAAGCAGGCAGCATGGCGTGGTCACGATGCTGAAATAGTCGATGAAGTCGTAATTGCTTTCACCTACCTCGGAGCAGGTGTTAGGCCATGTCAGTCCCCACTCTTTGCTCAGCCGTTTCCAACGGTCAATGTCGGCGGTGAGACTGTGTGCAAATACCTCGAAATCATAGTCTTCGCTATGTTCCTGATACATCTTGCTCAAGATTGGGGTCTCTTCCTGACAATCCTCGCAGTCGGGGTCCCAGAACCAGATGACAGTGTAGGCGTGCTGCGGGTTGTCTGTGGTCTCGCGTTTCCCGTCGGCGTTGGTCGCCTCCAAGTGGGGAATCTCGGCTCCGATGAGCGTGTGCCGCTTGCGCATCACCGCACGCTTCAGCGTCCGCTCGTAGGTGTCAGAATAAAGCTGCAAGTTGTTGGGAACGTAGTACTTGTCGTACAGATGGACCAAAATGTCGTCAAAGGGCGCGTTGTTGTCCATGTTGTAGTATTTCAGCATCTTGGCAAGATAATACTTCCCGATTTCGCTGGTCGCACCGAATTTATCTAACACTTGGTCGATGGTGGCGATGTCAGCTGAGACAAGTTTCTCATAAATTTCCGTGGCGAAAACGGGATGGCGTAACATCCGGCTTTCGGTTGCATCACAGGAGTCCAAACCATAGATTTCAAATTTTATATATTTGGATACCAATGCGTTTGGATTGGCCGCACAGAGTGCCTCTGCAAAAATGAAATCTTCCTGTGTGGAGCCGATAAAATGTTTGTTGAAGTTCTGATAAGTTTGATTCTCAATGGAATTGCTGACCGTTTCAGAAGAAATGGTAAAGTTGCGGCTCTGTTCCACCACAATAGGAAGAATGTAACTTCGTTTATCGGTTATCAAGTAATAACCGTCGGGCAGCAGCGTCCCACTTTTGAAACGAGCGATGCCTTTTTTCACATGGCAGCTGTCAATATAGCTTTGTTCGTCACCGTAATGTCCTGTAAAATAGAGTGTTTCCCCTTCCATTTGAGTAACCTGTACCCGTATGTCGTACCCTTTTTTCTGTGCAAAACAAGTCACCGTCCCTATACATATTATTAATATAAGGATGATTTTGCGGAAAAGTTCGTTCAGCGAATTTCTTTGCATAATGTTCAATGACGCTAAAGTCGGGAAAATGTTGCAAGACTATTCGACGGAGACGGATTTGGCGAGGTTGCGGGGCTTATCAACGTTGCAGCCGCGCAGGACGGCCACATGGTAGGCCAGCAGCTGCAGCGGGATACTCGAAAGCAGGGGAGTGAGCAGTTCAATGGTTTCTGGAATTTCGATGCAGAAGTCGGACATCCCCTTGACCAGCGTGTCGCCTTTGGTGACGATGGAGATAATTTTTCCCTTGCGGGAAATGACCTCCTGAATGTTGCTGACCGTTTTTTCGTAAGTATCTTGTTCTGTGGCCAATACCACCACGGGCATCTCCTCGTCAATGAGGGCGATGGGACCGTGCTTCATCTCGGCCGCCGGATAGCCTTCCGCGTGGATGTACGATATCTCCTTGAGTTTCAATGCCCCTTCGAGTGCCACAGGATAGTTGACACCGCGTCCGAGGTAGATGGCGTTCCGTTTGTTGACGAAGAACTTGGCGATCTCCTTGATCTGGTCGTTCAGCTTGAGGGTTTCTTCCACCTGCTTGGGAATCAGTTCCAGACAGCTGATGATGCGATGGTATTCGGAGAGCGGCAGGGTGCCTTTCTTGCGGGCCAGACTGAGGGCCATCAGGGCGAGGACGGTCACTTGGGCGGTGAATGCTTTGGTCGAAGCCACGCCGATTTCCGGACCCGCGTGCGTGTAAGAGCCGGCTTGGGTGATGCGGGAAATCGTGGAACTCACCACATTGCAGATGCCGATGACGGTCGCGCCCTTGCTCTTGGCAAGCTCGATGGCGGCGATGGTGTCGGCAGTTTCGCCCGACTGCGAGATGGCAATGACGACATCGTCCTCGTAAATCAGCGGGTTGCGGTAACGGAATTCGGAGGCGTACTCCACCTCAACGGGAATGCGTACCAAGTTCTCGAACAGATACTCGCCGACGATGCCTGCGTGCCACGAAGTGCCGCAAGCCACGATAATGAACCGTCTGGCATTCAGCATCTTCTGTTCGTACTCGATGATGCCGCCAAGAGCTACGATGTCCTTCTTCACGTTCAGACGGCCGCGCATGCTGTCTTTGATGGCGCGGGGCTGCTCAAAGATCTCCTTCAGCATGAAATGCTCGAAACCGCCTTTCTCTAACTGTTCGAGGTTGAGCTCCAGTTTCTGGAGGTACGGGCGTTTCTTGACGTTATCATTGATATTTTTGATTTCTAACTTCTTATGAGGGTTAACCACGGCCACATCGCCATCTTCGAGATAGACCACCTTGCGGGTGTATTCCACGATGGGGGAGCCGTCGGAGCCGATGAAGTATTCGTCCTTGCCGACCCCGATGAGCAGGGGACTGCCTTTCTTGGCAAGGATGATCTGGTCGGGTTCGTCGGCGGAGATGATGGCTAGGGCGTAGGCGCCCACCACGTTGGTGAGGGCGATGCGGACGGCCTCGGCGAGGTCGCACTGTTCGTTCTTGTGGATGTCGTCGATCAAGTGGACCAGCACCTCGGTGTCGGTTTCGCTATGGAAGACGTAGCCGCGCTGGGTCAGTTCCTTTCGCAGCGGGAGGTAGTTCTCGATGATGCCGTTGTGAATGATGGCAATACGCCCGTCGGCGGAGAGGTGCGGGTGGGCGTTTGTGCTGCTCGGTTCGCCGTGGGTGGCCCAGCGCGTGTGACCGATGCCCGTGTGACCCGTCACATTCTGCGTCATGCAGAATTCGTCCAACTGGTCCACGCTGCCCCGTTGCTTGTACGTTGCCAGCTCGCCACCCTGAATGATGGAGACACCGGCACTATCGTATCCTCTGTATTCCAATCGTTTGAGGCCTTTTATCAAAATGGGGTACGCCTCTTTGCACCCCGTGTATGCTACAATTCCGCACATTTCAGTTCTATGTTAAAGGTTAAAGGTAATAGGTAATAAGTAGAAAGTAGGAGTTAGGAGTTAGGAGTTAGGAGTTAGGAGTTCGAAATGAGGAGTTAGGAGTCAGAAAGTTTTAAATTTTCAATTTTCAATTCTCAATTTTCAATTTGTTCAGTATTCCGGATAATAGATCGCCAGTTTCAGCCGGTCGGTGTAGGATTCGTCGGTGCCGCGGAAGATGAGGCGGTTGCCGCGTACGCCCGCACCTGAAACGACGATGTTGAGACCGTTGTCGTTAATCTGTCCGTTACGCAATAATTCTTGAATGTAGTATGTGATGCGAAAACGATATTCTTTTGTACCGCTGTCGTAACTGCCACCAAAATAGCTGGTGGAGGTATAGACGGCGTCATCGGGCAGGTAGGTGGTGGTCCAATCCGAGAGAACACGCTGCAGACCGAGATTGCTGGGTGGAGTCAGCGTCGTTTCTGTCGGATTAATATTGGAGATAATCAGTTCTGCCTTGTTGACAATAATGTTCTTGCCAGCGCTCCACTCCATCAACTTGTCGAGATTGACGTGTGTTTTGACCCCTGCCATGGGTTGTACATACAGAACATCGGCTCCGAGGGTGCTATCGCCGTTGATGACCTGACGCTGGAAGTTTGCATCGGCAGTGCTGTAGTCGTGGGTAAAGAAGTTGTACCGTGCACAGTCCGTACTGACAGGGAAGGTGTATTTTTTGGACACATCGCCTGATTTGAAGTAGAGAGTGATGCCGGTCATGGCTGCAACAGGGTTGAAGTAACAGAAATTGCCCGTTCCATTGGAAGAGGCTTTTACAACAAGACCTTTGAATGTGGATTGGAATGCATTGGTGCTGCTCAGGTCATTGCTGCCGAGATTGAGCAAGTATGTCCCGAATTCGTTTGAGAGGCGGATGCGCATGTGGGGGACGTAATTGAGGGTGTCCACCTTGATGCGGGTTGTGGGTGTCGGCTGAACGGGCGCTGTTGAATAGACGAGGTTGATTCCTTGGTGGGAAGGATTGTCTTCGTTGCTGTAGTATTGGGATTGTGTCAGCGCCTCATTTAATTCGTAAACCTCCAGTCGGAGTCCGGAAAGGGTGTCTCCGTAGTAGCCGCCGTATTGCAAGGTGAGGATGACAGAATCAAGTTCCAGATTGTCGCCAAACTGTGTATTGGTACCCTGTAGGGCAAATTGCGAACAGAATCCAGCGCTTGTTGTGCCGAAAACAGGGTCGTGTATTTCGCCCAAAAGAGTGTATAAAAGGTCTTTGGAAAACAGAGAATCCTCAAGGGAAGAGTGTGCGGTGAGGGGGATTTCCACGTATGCGTTGCCCAATGTACCGTCCTGTAGGTTGAGGCCGATCGTGTCAATGTCTTTCTTACAGCTGCAAAGGAGTATGGCGGATAGGGTGAGGAGAATCAGAAAAAGTTTTTTCATTGCCTGTTAAAAGGTTATCGGTTCTTTTTTGATGAGTTCGTCGTAGAAGGCGTTGTATGCGTCGGCATAATTTTCTTCAGTGGGATGGGTGAAGATGGGACGCGGATACTCCTTCAAGTAATCGGCCACGGCAGGGTGTATGTCAGGATGCCCGATGACCACTGCGTCGGAATAGTCGGCGGCAAGGCGTATGAGGGAGGGATAGTCCGGGGTTTCAAACTTGCTGACAAAACTCTCGTCGATGCCAGTGCCGATCAGTTTTTTCGCCATCGTCTCGTTCAGCAGGTCTCCGAACTGGTCGTTATAGACGGAATATACGAGGCGCGTGTCCTGAAACAGTGGGCTGTCCTTGTAATAAGTCTTGATAAAGATGGGGACAAGGGCGCTCATGAAACCATGGCAATGGATAATGTCCGGCTCCCATCCCAATTTCTTTACCGTTTCAATCACACCTTTGGCGAAAAAGATCATGCGT
This sequence comes from Bacteroidales bacterium, assembly GCA_017961265.1. Taxonomy (GTDB): domain Bacteria; phylum Bacteroidota; class Bacteroidia; order Bacteroidales; family WCHB1-69; genus UBA1756. The sequence continues at coordinate 6,567 of JAGCXN010000016.1, forward strand.
TCGTCGTTGTCACTGAAGAAGACCCCTTCTGGGTCGTGGAAGATCTGCTTGCGTTTGAAATAGTCTTCACTGTCAATGAAATACACTTGCATCCGAACCACCTGCAGAGAGGCTACCTTGATGATGAGCGTTCGGTCGATGTTGTCAACGATAATGTTCTGCCCTGACAGGCGGATCACTTCGTGCAACTGGTTCTTACGCTCGTTGATGCATCCGAATTTCGGCATGAATGTGCGGATCTCATTCTCCCTCTCTTGGATTCCCTGTGGTAAAAAACGACAGATATTTGAAATGTAACTTTCTGGTAAATAGGGGTATATCTCCGATGCGATATACAGAATCTTCTTTTTCGCCATAAGCTATAAATTTGCGTGCAAAGATACAAAATTTTCTTTTTTCACCGCCTTTAATATTGTATATATTTAAAAATTTTTCAAAACAATAATTTAATGATGTATTTTTGCCGTCCTTTTGATGAAATGAAAAAGATGCCCATGTTTCTTGTGCACAATAATGATACCATCCGTTTGAATAGTTCGAAGAGCTTGATAATCAGGGAGATGGTAGCCTGTTTTTTATACAAGGGTGAACTTTTGGATGTCGTCCCTGATGATTCAGAGGATGTCTGTGTGACGCACCGCTGCCTTTCGGTTGTGCGGAATGCGAAGGAATTGTCTGCCCCCGTCCTCGTGGATGCGGGCGACTGCGGGGCGGCCTTCCGTTTCCTGATGGCGCTGCTTGCGGTGACGGAAGGGGAGTGGCTGCTCACGGGCACGCCCCGTCTCCTCCAGCGTCCCGTCACCCCGCTCGTCACTGCCCTGCGCACTGCCGGCGCCGCCATTACGCCCGCCCCCAACGGCTGGCATATCACGGGCCGCCCGCTCCACGCAGAAACACTCACCGTGGACTGCACCCTCAGCAGCCAGTTCGCCAGCGCCCTGCTGCTCATCGGTCCCAAAATCAGGCTGAAGGACCTGAACATCCTCCCTGACGTACCCCCGTCCGCCCCCTACATCGCCATGACCCGACGGGTCCTCGACGGTGTCTTGTCCGGCACGCCGCTGCGGCGCGAGGCCGACTGGAGCACCGCAGCCTTTTGGTATGCCTTTGTCCTCCTTTCCCCCGATGTGGACACGCTCCTTCTTCGTGATTTGTACCTCGATACCACGCAAGGTGATTTCATTATAAGTCAAATATTCAGTAAATTAGGGGTATTTTCTAAACAAAAAGATGAAGGTGTTTTAATAGAAAAAAAAAGGGACCTAAACCATGACTTTAAATTCAGTTTTGACCTGAAAAACACCCCCGACCTTGCGCCAGTTCTGGCCGTCACGGCGGTGATGCTCGGCGTGCAATGCACCCTCACCGGACTGGAAAATCTGAACCTCAAGGAGTCTCGACGGCTGGATGTGCTGGCGCAGGAATTGGCTCCCTTCGCCAACGTTTCAGTGGAGGAGGGCACCCTCCAGATAGATGGCCGGAAAACGCCCCCAAATGGGTCTGGAGCCCCTATGGAAGTTAACACGCACGGCGACCATCGGATGGTGATGGCATTCGCCCTCCTTTCCTTTAAGTATAATGTGTGTCTATCAGATATTGAGTGTGTTAAAAAGTCTTATCCTGAATTTGAAAATTATTTCAACCCTGCCCCACGCATTGGAAAATAAAATGTACTTTTGCACTCTCAAATTTTAGGCCTTGCAACTATGCATGAACTCTTATTCTTGATAGGTTTCCTGCTTTTGGTGACCCTGCTTTTGTCGCTCGATTTGGGCGTTTTCCATAAAAAGGACCATGTTGTCACCTTCAAGGAGGCCACCGTCTGGACTTGCGTCTGGATTGGGGTCGCACTCCTTTTTTACGGTTTCATTTCCATAAAGGGGGAAATGATTCATGGTCCTGAAAATATGGCGCAGTTGCAGGAGCTGAATGTGCGCCATGGCCACGGCATAAATTTCTCTGCTTTGCAGGATCTGGACGAACAGCAGGCCTTTGAGCAAGGAGTGAAAATGTACCGTAAGGCGCTTTCGCTCGAATACATCACCGGCTATCTGATTGAGAAGATGCTCTCGTTGGACAACATCTTTGTGATGATCATGATTTTTATGGCCTTCGGGGTGGAGAAGATGTATTATCACAGGGTGCTTTTCTTCGGCATTATCGGAGCCATTGTCCTACGTTTCATCTTCATCTTCACTGCTTCGGCCCTCATCCAGAAGTTCCATTGGATTCTTCTTGTTTTTGGTATTATATTGATTTACACCGGTTTCAAGATGTATCTTGAACGTAAAAAGAAGGAGACGATGGATGTGTCACAGCACCCTGTGGTGAAATTCACCTCCAAGCACAAACTTTCCACCTCGGAATTCCATGGGCACGACTTTTTTGCTAAAATCGACGGCCGCACCTTGATGACCCCGCTGTTCATTGTTCTGCTCATTATTGAATTTTCCGATGTGATTTTTGCCTTTGACTCCATCCCCGCCATCTTTTCTGTCACCCAAGACCCGTATATCGTCTTCTTTTCCAATATCTTCGCTATTCTCGGACTACGCTCCCTCTTCTTTATGCTGGAAAGCGTGATGGACAAGTTCTACTACCTGAAGGTAGGTGTGGCGGTTCTACTCTGCTTCATTGGCGTAAAGATGATCTTGCCCTTTATCGGCAGCCTCAGCTTCATCGGTCGTGACCTCTCCATCGGTACGGGCGTCTCCCTCATCGTCATCGTCGGCATCCTTGCCATCAGCATACTGGCCTCCATCTTTGTTCCACGGAAAGAATTGAAAACTGAAAGCTGAGAACTGAAAACTTTCTAACTCCTAACTCCTAATTCCTAATTCCTAATATCTACCTTCTACCTATTACCTTTAACCTCTTACCTTAAAGATTTTAACTAATTGAAAACCATCGCCATTCTCGGATCTACTGGCTCCATAGGCACGCAGGCCTTGGACGTGGTGCGGCAGATGCCGTCACTGTTTCAGGTGGAGGTGCTTACGGCGCACACCAACGCCGACTTGCTTATCCAGCAAGCCAAGGAGTTCCAGCCAAATGTGGTGGTGATAGGGGAGGAGAGCCAGTACGAATATGTGAAGCAGGCTCTGTGGGATGATGATGTGAAGGTGTATGCCGGAACGAAGGCGCTGTGTGATGTGGTCCGGATGGACTGTGTCGATATCGTGCTGTCGGCCATCGTCGGGGTTGCCGGACTTGCGCCCATCTACCGTGCCATCGAGGCGGGCAAGCAGATTGCCCTCGCCAACAAGGAGACGTTGGTGGTGGCCGGCGAGCTGATGACCAAGGCCGCCTACGACAACCGCGCCGTGATTTATCCCGTGGATTCGGAACATTCCGCTATTTTCCAGTCGCTTGCGGGTGAGTTCCATAACCCCGTCCGCCGCATCATCATCACAGCTTCGGGCGGACCGTTCCGCGGCAAGACGCGCGAGTTCCTCCAGAACGTAACCAAGGAGCAGGCGCTGAAACACCCGAACTGGTCGATGGGCAACAAGATCACCATCGACAGCGCCACGCTGATGAACAAAGGGCTGGAGGTCATCGAGGCCAAATGGCTTTTTTCCGTGCCGCTGGAGCAGATTGAGGTGGTGGTGCACCCGCAGTCCATTGTCCACTCGCTGGTGGAGTTCGCCGACGGTTCCGTCAAGGCGCAGCTGGGGCTTCCCGACATGCGGCTGCCCATCCAGTACGCGCTGACCTACCCGAACCGTCTGGCCAACGAGCTGCCCCGTCTGAACTTCGCTGACCATCCGACCCTTACGTTCGAGGAACCGGATATGGAGACGTTCCCGTGCCTGCGGCTCGCTTACGAAGCCTCCCGTGAGGGCGGTTGTATGCCGTGCGTGCTCAACGCCGCCAACGAGGTGGCTGTCAGCCTCTTCCTGCGCGACAAAATCGGTTTTTACGACATCCCCCGCATCATTGAGGATGCGATGGCCCGTGCCACCTACTGCACCCCCGCCTCTGTGGAGGAGTATCTGGCCATTGACAAAGAAACAAAAGAAACTATTAAACAATCATATAAAGACTAAATGGGAATTACTACACAAGTTATCGGACTGATACTGAGCCTTTCAATCCTCGTGATTGTGCATGAATTCGGGCATTATTGCTTTGCCCGCCTGTTCAAGACGAGGGTGGACAAGTACTATATGTTTTTTAATCCCTATTTCTCACTGTTCAAGATGAAGAAATTCGGCGGGCGTTGGCACTTCAAGTTCTTCTCGTGCAATACGCCCGATGCGGTGGTGGAGCTCACGGACGCGGACGGAAAGCCGAAGCTGGATGAGAAAGGCAAGCCGGAAACCCGCCCAATGACGGACGAGGACCGCGCCGCGCTTCCGGAGGATGACTGGCGTCGCGAGCCCGACAACACCGAATGGGGTATCGGCTGGCTGCCCTTCGGCGGCTACTGCTCCATCGTGGGCATGGTGGATGAGACCACCAAGGCCGGCGACTTGCCAAGTGAGCCGCAGCCGTGGGAGTTCCGCTCCAAACCGGCTTGGCAGCGTTTCTTTATTATTGTCGGCGGCGTGCTGGTGAACTTCATCACCGCCCTGATTCTCTATGTGGCCATCCTTTTCACTTGGGGTGATGAGTTCATCCCGATGGAGAATGCCCGATACGGACTTTATTTCTCGGAAACGGCCATTGAGGCTGGTTTTGAGAATGGCGACCAGATTCTTGCCGTTGATGGGAAAAGTTACGAGCGGCTGGGCGACCTTGCCACGGCCTTGTTGGTGGACAACGCCCGCCGCGTGGAAATCCTTCGCGACGGCAGAAAGGACACCGTCTATCTCTCCTCCGACTTCGCGCAGAAGGTGCTCGCCTCGGGCCAGCAGCAGTTCTGTCAGTTCAACTTCCCGTTCGTCATCGACTCGGTGATGGACGGCTCCGTGGCCGCAAAGTCCGACCTGCGGCGCGGCGACAGCCTTACCGCCATCAACGATACGGCACTCACCTCCTTCTTCGACTTCCGTGAAGCGCTGGCTCATCACGCAAATGAGAATATTGACCTCGCCCTCTATCGCGCCGGCCGGCCCGACACGTTCCTTGTACAGCTCGGCGAAGACGGCATGCTCGGTGTGATTCCCGTTTCTTACGTGGAAATGCTGGGCACCAAGAAGGTGGAATACAGCTTCTGGAGCTCCATCCCCAATGGCATCGCCAAAGGATTCCAAAAACTGGCCGACTATGTGAAGTCGTTCAAGCTGGTGTTCACCAAGGAGGGTGCGTCGCAGCTCGGCGGCTTCGGCACCATCGGTAGCATCTTTCCCAAAGTGTGGAACTGGGAAATCTTCTGGAATATGACGGCCTTCCTGTCCATCATCCTCGCTTTCATGAACTTCCTGCCGATCCCAGCGCTGGACGGCGGCTATATCCTGTTCATCCTCGTGGAGATCATCACGGGCCGCAAGCCGAGCGACAAGTTCATCGGCTACGCCAACACGGTCGGTTTCGCCCTGCTCATCCTTCTGCTGCTCTATGCCAATGGAATGGATGTTGTGCGTGCATTCAGATAATCAATTAAAACAGAATAAATTATGAAAAAAAGTTACTTTTTCAAGTCAGTCGTATTGCTGGCTGTAATGTTGGTTTCCTGTTTCGGAAAAGTTTCTGCCCAGACGTGGCAAATGGTGGACATCTCGGAACTTGCTCCTGGCGATGTCTTTGTGATTGTGGATTTGAATAGCGGTTGTGCGATGTCGAATGACAATGGAACGGGTTCGGCTCCCGCTGCTGTTTCAGTCTCGATTAGTGGCGATCAAATTACGAACGTTGTGGCCGACAACTTGAAATGGAACATTAGCGGCAACAGCAGCGATGGGTATATTTTCTATCCGAATGGTACAACAGAAACTTGGTTGTATTGTTCCGTTGGAGCAAGCACGGCCACTGGCAGCAACAATAATATGCGTGTCGGGACGGGGGAAAATAAGACATTTATATTACACAGCAATAATTGGCTTGCTCACGTATATACGGAAACCCATACCCGTTATGTCGGAGTGTATAATAGTAGTGACTGGCGTGGATACAATAATACCAATAACAATATCGCCAATACCCAGACCCGTTTCTTCAGATATACGGAGGAGGACTCTTCGGTGGAAACTCCGGTGATTTCGCCGAACGGCGGGATCTATTATGAGCCGCAGACGGTCACCATCAGTTGTGCGACGGACGGCGCGGTCATCCATTACACGCTGGACGGTACGACCCCGAATGGCACTTCCGCTGTCTATTCCGAACCGCTCACCATCAACACTACTACGACCGTAAAGGCCATTGCCATCGTGGGAGAAGATGCAAGTAATGTGGCCACAGCGACGTACACGCTTCCGGTGGAAGTCGCTACCATTGCGGAACTCCGTGCACAATCTACGGGAAGCACGCTCTACCGTCTGACGGGCGCATCCGTCGTCACCTTCTCGGGATATGGCCCTTCAGGCGACTCACATTACACTTACATTCAGGATGCCACGGCGGGGATGTATATCTATGATCAGTCCGGTTCTGTCACAAATACACTCTCTAATGGTATGGTGATTTCCACGTTCATCGGCAGGTTGGATGTCTATAGAAATATGTTGGAACTCATTCCTGAATATGTTGGTGAGGTGCTGATTGCCGACAGTGCAGTCGATCCCATTGAAATTAGCTTGGCGCAGTTGGATGCGACCTATCAGGCACAGTTGGTTAAGGTGATGAATGTCACTTTTGCTGAGGAGGGGACTTTCGGAGCTGCCAACAACAGTACCACTTACGCGCTTGCTGAAAGTGATGTGGTCACTCAGATCCGTTATCGTGACAATACCTTGAGTGGTACGGAAATTCCGACCACTCCACAAAATCTTACCGCACTTGTATATCAATACAATGATTTGATTGAACTCGCTTTGCTTGCATTGGAAGACTATATTCCTGAACCTACTGAATGTGAGAATGCTCCGACGATGGGCGCCTGCACGGCAGTTTTGGATGAGCGCGACATGCTCTTCACGGGACAGGTTGCCGTGGACGACACACTTTGCACTTTACATGAATACGGTTTTGTCTATAGTGTGATGAACACGGAACCCGAGCTGAACGATGATTTGTGTACCACGGTCGTGTTGGGCACCGCGATTGAGGCGGGAGAGGAATTCTCCTACCGTTTGGCGGAGCTTGGCTATGACACCTATTATGTGCGTGCTTTCGCCACCAACGAAGTGGGGACGGGCTACAGCGAAGTGGCTTCCGTGCAACAGGCTGTGCCGGAGGAATATACCGTTCATTTTGTCGTGAGCGGCCGTACGGAGCTGGAAGCGGCGCCTACGCTCTATTTCCGTGAAGGTCAGGATCCTCTTGAACTGCCTGTTATTGACGGATGCGAGAATCTCGCTTTCGCCGGTTGGACGCTGGTGCCGTTTGAAGGGCAGACTACCGAAGCTCCCGCCTTGGTCAGCAGTTTCGTCCCCGTGGCCGACACTACCTTCTATGCCGTTTTCAGCAGCACCCAAAACCTTATCAATGACGAAATCGTCATCAGCCGTAGCAGCTTTGCCGAAGTGGCAGGTTATGACACGGACGACCAGTGGACGGTCGTATCAAAGAACGCCGGAACTGAAATTACGGGCTGGTGCGACCTGTACACGAACAATGCGACGATGCAGATGAGGGTGAACACTCCGTATGGAAGCTACCCGTACAATGTGACGGCACTGCCCGGAAATATCACCTCCATTTCGATGTATGCTGCTGGCGGCGGAAGTGCCCGCCAGTGGACTCCGTGGCTTTCTTCGTCCCCACTGAATAAGGAAAACCATCAGACAGGAACCAGTTTGGAGACGAAGTATTTGGAACCTTCATCCTCTGTGATGTGGAATGTGGACGCAGCGCTCAATGCTAACTATTTTTATATCGAACTTTCTGGTGGAGCCGCATACGTGGACAGCATTGTGGTCGTCTATACCAGCGGTGATGCCCTCTATACAATGTCGGCGGTGGATACTGTGATTATCAACCAGGCCATTTGTGAAGGACTGACTTACGAAGATGACCATTTCTCCACAGGGGAGGAGGGAACGCACACCTACCTTCAGACCAATGGTGACTATTGCGCCACGCAGTACATCTTGAACCTTTCCGTTAATGCCGTGGACCACGTGGAATTCGCAGAAACGGCTTGCGATAGTTACACATGGAACAATGAAGTTTACACTGAATCTGGCGATTACGTGCAGACGTTCACCAATGCCAATGGATGCGATTCAGTCGTGACGCTGCACCTGACCATTAATTCCTCAGACCACGCAGAATTAGCAGAAACGGCTTGCATCAGCTACGTCTGGAATGAAGAGGTTTACGAAGAATCTGGCGATTACGTGCAGACGTTTACGAACGCCAACGGCTGTGATTCAGTCGTTACGCTGCACTTGACCATATATCAGCCCGCGACTGAGCTTGTCGAAGTCACCATTTGTGAAAATGACCTTCCGTACCACTATGTGAACGGTGACATCGACACTACCTTCGAAGTCGGTACACCCCAACTCTCAACTTTTAACTTTCAACTTTTAACTTCGCACGGTTGCGACAGTGTTGTGACGCTGAACCTTACGATATATCAGCCCGTGAATGAGACTGTGGAAGTCACCATTTGCGGTAGTGAACTTCCCTACCATTACGTAAACGGTGATATCGACACCACCTTCGAAGTCGGCACACCCAACTTTTCAGTTTTCAGTTTTCAATTTTCAACTTCGCACGGTTGCGACAGCACGGTGAACCTCAACCTTACTATCAACCATGGAAATTACATGGAAGTTACGGTGGACACCTGCGGCACCGAGTTCTATTGGGAGCTGGGTGACATCACCGTTGCCCAGTCGGGTACCTACTATCATTATAGCACCAATGCCAATACCTGCACGGACACGACTGTTCTGCTTTTGTCTCTGTATCAGCCGGCAATGACGGAAATTTCAGCGCAGATTTGCGAAGGGGAAACCTATAACCAGAACGGCTTCAATGTCAGTACTGCGGGCGACCACCAGTTGGATCTGCAAACGGTAAATGGTTGCGACAGTACGGTCGTCCTGCACCTGGCGGTGGGAAGTGAAACCATCACCTATCTGACGGCATCTGTTTGTGAAGGAGAGAATTATGACGAAAACGGTTTCACCATTACCGCACCTGCGGCGGGCGTTAACGAATATTCCCGCACCATTGAGCGTCCGGGTACTTGCGACAGCATCGTGAACCTGACGCTGACGGTGAACGTTCCCACTGAAGGCGACACCACCGCTGTTGCTTGCGGCAGCTTCGACTGGCACGGCCAGCAGCTGACCGAAAGCGGCAACTACACTGACGTTATGACGAACGCAGCGGGCTGCGACAGCACCGTGACGCTGCACCTGACCATCAACGTCGCTACTGAAGGCGACACCACCGCTGTTGCTTGCGGCCGCTTCGACTGGCACGGCCAGCAGCTGACCGAAAGCGGCAACTACACTGACGTTATGACGAACGCAGCGGGCTGCGACAGCACCGTGACGCTGCACCTGACCATCAACGTCGCTACTGAA
>JAGCXN010000004.1 GCA_017961265.1 Bacteroidales bacterium
GGTGATGTGGGCAAGGGTTGTGCGCACTCCATGCGCTCCTACGGCGCTCGCGTCATCGTCACCGAAATCGACCCGATATGTGCCCTGCAGGCCGCTATGGAAGGCTTTGAAGTGAAGACTGTGGAGGATGCCCTCGACGAAGGCAACATCTACGTTACCTGCACTGGCAACTGCGACATCATCACCGCAGAACATCTTTGTAAGATGAAAGATCAGGCCATCGTGTGCAACATCGGCCACTTCGACAATGAAATCCAAGTCGCTGAATTCGAGAAGACTCCGGGCATCCGCAAGCGCAACATCAAGCCGCAGGTCGATGAGTACATCTTCCCCGACGGACACTCCATTTTCATCCTTGCCGAAGGCCGTCTCGTGAACCTCGGTTGCGCCACAGGACACGCCTCTTTCGTGATGAGCAACTCCTTTACCAACCAGACCCTGGCCCAGATTGAACTCTGGCAGAACGATTACAAGCTGGGCGTCTATTGCCTGCCCAAGCACCTTGATGAAGAAGTTGCCCGACTGCATCTTGCTAAAATCGGTGTCAAACTTACCCACTTAACCCAGAAGCAGGCCGACTACATCGGCGTGCCAAAGGAAGGCCCGTTCAAATCGGATATTTACCGATATTGATTTGCCAAGTTAAAGGTTGAGAGTTAAAAGGTTTGAAAGTATAAAAGTAGAGCCGTCATAGTATGGCGGCTAACGGATGGCTTTGTACAAGGTAAAAGGTAGAAGGTGATAGGTATAAAGTTTGAAGAGAGGATGTGTGACGGAGACCTCTTACCTTTTACTTCATACTTTATACTTTATACTTTATACAAATTTAATACTATCCCCCTATATGATAACACCGTCCTTGATGGTGACAGTGCGGTCGGCCATCTGGGCCAGCTCGGTGTTGTGTGTCACCACGACGAACGTCTGGCCGAAGCGGTCGCGGAGGTCGAAAAAGAGCTGGTGCAGCTTGCGGGCGTTTTCGGTATCGAGGTTTCCCGACGGCTCGTCGGCGAGGATGAGCTTGGGGTTGTTGACGAGGGCGCGCGCCACCGCCACCCGCTGTTGTTCGCCGCCCGACAGCTGCGAGGGCTTGTGCGTGGCCCGCTCCGACAGTTTCAGGTAGTCAAGCAGCTCCCCCGCCCGTTTCATCGCCTCCTGTTTCGTAGCACCCGCTATCATCGCGGGCAGCGCCACATTCTCCACCGCCGTGAACTCCGGCAGCAGGTGGTGAAACTGGAACACAAAGCCGATGTTGCGGTTGCGGAACTCCGCCAGCTCCTTGTCCGACAGTTTGTAGAGGTCGGTGCCGTCCATCAGCACCCGTCCTTCGTCGGGGCGATCAAGGGTGCCGATGAGGTGCAGCAGGGTCGATTTTCCAGCGCCCGACGCACCGACAATCGTCACCACCGACGAGTCGGAAACTTCCAGATTGATGCCTTTCAGAACCTTCAGGGGTCCGTAACTCTTCTCAATTCCATTGATTTGAATCATCTTGATATGGGTGTTATTATCATGCTGCAAAGATACATATTTTTTTGGAGCTACATTTGTTTGCAAAAAGCACCGCGGCACACAGACTGAAAGATAGAATCTGACAGCTTGTGTGCCGCGGCTGAATGCGATGTTTGAAAAAAGCTAGTGGGTATATGACCACGACAGTCCAATCGTGAAGCGCACGCCAATTTCGTTGTTGTACCATACGAATGAACTATTGCCTGGCGTAAGGTGGGAATTGTTTATTTCACACCATGCCATGACGTCACTATCATCAAGTCCGTCATCCTTGTCATAAAAACGAATGCTACACTCTGCAGTCTTGAAATCAATCGTAGTGTTCACACCGTTCCATGTGATGGGCAGATCCGAACTGCTTACGTTGTTTTCGACGTCGCTGGTATAAATCACATTGTTGCTGTTATCATAAAGCTTAAAGAAAATGTCGGGATCGCTGCCTCCGAAAATACCGGTGTCCCATGTATCATTGTTGGCATCCGTCATCGGAATGTTTTCCAAACGCACCCACTTGATTGTATAGGAGGATGCGGTTTGTGAAGCAATTTGTGAAACAATATCTGGATCTGTTTCTGGATCTTTGTTACACGATGTGAAATTTACCATTAATAAGGTGGCACTAAATAATAATAATAATCTTTTCATAATTTAAATATTTGATTGTTAATAATATGGATATTTTTATTGGTTGTCTAATGGTTGCACTGACGGGTTGGGCGGCTGGTCCATGCCCTGAAAGCACACGAATGGCAGCAGGGTGCTTAAAAACAAGTTGAAGAAAAATCTCTTTCTCATAATATGGTTAATAAGTCCCCAACAGATTCCCTGTGCTGGGAGGTTAAAATCTTGAAGAGAAAGACAAAATAAAAAGCGCGGGAATCTGAACCACTGCTCATCCCGCGTATCAGGCTCTCGCATTGCCCGCATCCGAAGATAAGCAATGCCGAAGCCCACGCTGTGCTATAATACACAAACCAATGGGCATTGAAACATTGCCTTACCGTGCGGATGCTTTGAATTTGCGAGATTCGATACGCCGCAGATAAAGCGTTGAACAACGCCTTTTCAATATGTCTATCGCCCGCCTTCCACCCGTCCGGCTTCGGAACGAACAACGCGGCAAAGGTACAAAAAAAATGAAACGGAAAAGTGAATTATTCTCACCCAAAAAAGCCAAGGCAGAGAATTCCACCTTGGCTTTTGTTTCGGTAAAAAATGTGTGATTCCAGCTTACTCGATGGTCAGCAGCACGTCGCCTTCCATGACGGCATCGCGCTGTTTGACGCGAATGTTGGTGATCTTACCGGCCTTCGGAGCCTCGATGTTGTTTTCCATCTTCATGGCCTCGAGCAGGATGATGTGCTGACCGGCGGTCACGGTGTCACCTTCGCGAACCATCACGTCGAGGACGGTGCCCGGCAGCGGCGATTTCACCTGCATTCCGGCACCACCGGCGGCGGGAGCGGGAGCGGCAGCGGGTGCTGCGGCAGGAGCAGCGGCGGCGGCAGCAACGGGAGCGGCAGCTCTCACTGCGGCAGGACGGGTGGGCTGTGCGGGAGCAGCCGGAACCTTCACACCGGTCATATCCAGTTCCACCTCATAGGCCTTGCCGTTCACCTCAACCTGAGCCTTGTTATCAACGATTTCGACAATGTCAACAGAATACTCATTGCCGTTGATTTTGAATTTGTAATTTTTCATAATATTTATTTGATTTTCAATTATTTAATTATCACTAACAACTAATTACTAAAGACTATCCCCTATAACTCGGATTCTGTTTGAAATTGAAGTGCTTCTGAGCCCAAGTGGAGTTCTCGGAATCATAGTTGAAGGTCAGCACTTCGCTTTCATAATCGTGGTTCGTGTAGAGGTAGAAGTAGAGGGCCATCGCAATGGCGACCGTCTCTTCGTCGCTTCCGCCGATGTTGGCCTGGTGGAGGGCGGCGGTAATGGCTGCCAGTTCCTCATCCGTGGGCTTGCCGTCCTTGGATGCGGGAGCAGCTTTCACTTCATCTTTCTTCTTTGCCTCTTTCGCCTCCTTCTTCATCTGCTCTTTCTTTGAGTAGTAGGCAAAGATCTTCAGAACGAGGAAGATGATGAACAGCACCGTGAACACGATACCCATGGAAGTGAGGGCCATGGCGATACCGTGCGGGTCGTTCTTGGCGAGCTTGTCGGCCTTGCTTTCAGACGAAATAACCTTGTTGTTGGAACCGGGAGTGAAGGTTTCCAAATACTTGCGGATGTCCTTGCCGGCTTTCTTGCCCACGACGGTATTCTCTTCGTCTTCAGTGACGATACCATCCACTTCACAACCAAAAGATTTGTCGGAGGTACGCATGTCGGCGGGCAGTTCCATAAGGTCAAGCAGGGTGCGGCCGTCGGAGCCGAGGAGGGCAATGTAGCTGCACTCTTCCCCTTTGAAGCTGACGTGGAAAGTTCCGTAGGTGGGATCGCCGTCCAGGAAGAAGACAACGCTACTGCGCTGCGGAATCAGGGTCTTCGGATCCCCGCTGGGAATGTTGTAACATTTTGCTTTGAAGGCATTCAGAGCGTCCTGACCGGCTTTGCCACGCTTTTGCGCCGCCGCCAAACCGGTGGTATCGTTGGTCAGGTAGCAACCGCCGATGTTCACGGAGTTGAAGGACGTGTTGAACACCTCGACCCACGGCACGTGACGGCTGTACTCGTCGGTGAAGTTCTCATCGTTCTTGATGAGCACCTCGTTCAGACGCAAGTCAACGATGGACTGTGCCTGAACGGCGAACGCAGCCAGTGAGATGACGAGGGTGAGACATAAATATCTGAGATTTTTCATTGATAATCAGTATTTTAGTTAGACTATAACGGGAGGTTGTCGTGTTTCTTGGCAGGATTTTCGAGACGTTTGGTGCGCAAGGACTCGAGGGCGCGGATGACGCGGAAACGGGTGTTGCGCGGCTCGATGACGTCGTCGATGTAGCCGTACTTGGCAGCCACATACGGGTTGGCGAAGGCCTGCGTGTATTCGGCTTCCTTCTCATTGAGGTAGTCAGCTTTCTTGGCGGGATCCTCAATATTCTTGACATCCTTGCTGTAGAGGATTTCGACAGCGCCTTTGCCGCCCATAACGGCAATTTCGGCGGTCGGCCAAGCGTAGTTGATGTCGCCGCGGAGGTGCTTGGAGCTCATCACGCAGTAGGCACCGCCGTAGTCCTTGCGGAGGATGACCGTGACTTTCGGAACGGTGGCCTCGCCGTAAGCGTAGAGCAACTTGGCGCCATGCAGGATGATGCCGCCGTATTCCTGACCCGTGCCGGGGAGGAAACCGGGAACGTCAACCAACGTAACCAGCGGGATGTTGAAAGCGTCGCAGAAGCGGACGAAGCGCGCGCCCTTGCGGGAAGCGTTGATGTCGAGCACGCCGGCGAGCCAGTTGGGCTGGTTAGCCACAATACCGACGGACATTCCGTTGAAGCGGGCGAAACCGACCACGATGTTCTTGGCGTAGTTGGGCTGGACTTCCAGAAATTCGCCGTTATCCACGATGCTGCTGATGACAGTCTTGACATCGTAGGGTTTGTTCGGATTTTCGGGGATGAGCTGGTTGAGCACGTCATCGAGACGGTTGATGGGGTCTTCGCAGTTGTAGCGCGGGGCCGTCTCCATGTTGTTGGAGGGGAGGAAGCTGAGCAGCTGGCGGATCATGGCGATACCGTCGTCCTCGTTCTCCACGGCGAAGGAGGCCACGCCCGACTTGGTGGAGTGGACGCTGGCGCCGCCGAGGTCTTCCACGGTGACGGTCTCACCCGTGACGGTCTTGACCACCTTGGGACCCGTGACGAACATATAGCTCGTGTTCTTGGTCATCATGATGAAGTCGGTGAGGGCCGGTGAATAGACGGCACCACCGGCGCAGGGGCCGAAGATGGCCGAGATTTGCGGAACCACGCCGGAGGCGAGGATGTTGCGCTGGAAGATTTCGGCATAGCCGGCCAGGCTGTTGACACCCTCCTGGATACGGGCACCGCCGGAATCGTTGAAGCCGATGACGGGAGCACCCATCTTCATGGCCTGGTCAAGCACTTTGCAGATCTTGTTGGCGACGGTTTCGGACAGGGAACCGCCGGAAACGGTGAAGTCCTGCGAATAGACGAAGACGAGACGTCCGTCCACGGTGCCGTAGCCGGTGATCACGCCGTCGGTGAGAGGGGTGTCCTTCTCCATGCCGAAGTTGTGGCAGCGGTGGGTGGAGAACATGTCGAATTCTTCAAAACTGCCCTCGTCCAAAAATTTGAGGATGCGTTCCCTTGCGGTGTACTTGCCTTGGGCGTGCTGCTTTTCGATGCGTTTTTCGCCGCCGGCCATACGAGCTTTCTCACGGAGTTCCAAAAGCTCGTTGATTTTTTCTTGCATTGTCATGTGCTTCTTATTTTTTTATTGATAAATATTCGTCTCAATTTCCGCTCTGGAAAATTTTGTATCTTGCTGAAACAACAACATTTTCCGAAACTAAAAATCGGCTGCAAATTTAAACATTTTTTGCAAAGAAAAAATAAGAAAAATGAAGTATTTTGGGGAAAGTTGACGTATTTTTGCCGCTCAATTTTTCATCCGATGAAAACCGAAGAAAAAGACCAGATTATAACGCTGATGAAGCGGGAGGTAGTGCCCGCCATCGGTTGTACTGAACCTATTGCCGTGGCTTTAGCCGTGGCAAAATCGAAAGAAATTTTGGGCGGGATGCCCAAGCAGATTGAAGTGGCTTTGAGCGCCAACATGCTCAAGAACGCCATGGGGGTCGGCATACCCGGCACTGGCATGGTGGGGCTTCCCATCGCCATTGCACTCGGTGCCATTGCCGGAAAGTCGGAATACCGGCTGGAAGTGTTGAAGGACGTGGATTCCGAAACCGTGGAAGCCGCCAAAGAGTACATCCGCCAGCAGCGCATCCGCATCGTCCAGAAAAAAGATACCGAGGAGAAGCTTTACATCGAGGTGACGAGCCACAACGGCGACGACCGCGCCACCGTCATCATCAGCGGTGAACACACCCATTTCCGCTACATCGCCAAGAACGGCGAAGTCCTCGCCGACGATAGCGGCACCGCGGCCAGCGACGCCATCTCCGGTGACATTCCGCTCACCATGCCGCTGGTTTACGACTTCGCCACGACCACGCCCGTCGGCGAGCTGCACTTCATCCTTGAAGCCGCCGAACTCAACAAGAAAGCCGCCGAAGTCTCCCTGCGCGGCGATTACGGCCACAAGCTCGGGAAAATGATCTTCCTCCAACCGCACGAGCAGTTCTTCGGCAACGGCATCTATTCCAAGATATTGGCTTACACCTCCGCCGCCTGCGACGCCCGTATGGCGGGTTTGAAAGTGCCCGTGATGAGCAATTCCGGCAGCGGCAACCAAGGCATCGCCGCCACGCTGCCGGTCTGGGTATATGCGAAGGAGCGCCTCAAGAGCGAGGAGGATCTGATCCGTGCCCTCACGCTGAGCCACCTCACCGTCATATACATCAAGCAGAGCTTCGGGAGGCTTTCGCCTCTGTGCGGCTGCGTGGCGGCTACCACTGGCTCCGCCTGCGGCCTCACCTATCTCCTCGGCGGTAACTACGACCAAATCGTCTTTGCCATCAAGAACATGATCGCCAACATCACCGGTATGATCTGCGACGGTGCGAAGCCCAGTTGTTCCCTCAAGGTGGCGACGGGTGTCTCCACCGCCGTCCTTTCGGCCATGCTGGCAATGGAGAACGAAACCGTCAGCTCCGTCGAGGGCATCATCGACGAGGACATCGAGAAGTGCATCCGCAACATGGCCAACATCGGGCTGAAGGGGATGGCCGCCACCGACAACCTCGTCCTTGACATTATGACACAGAAGTAACGCATTATGCAGAAAACGATTACCCCTATCGCCCATATTCGCAGCGAGTTCCCGACCAAGTTCGGGATTCCGCGGCAGAGCGGCCTCGTTCCGGAGCTGCGGGCCGACATCGTCTTCGAGCCGGAGTTCGCCGTGCCGGAGGCGGTGCGCGGGTTGGCCGACTTTTCGCACCTGTGGCTGATATGGGGTTTTTCCGCTGCCGAGCGGGAGGGGTGGTCGCCGACGGTGCGCCCGCCACGCTTGGGCGGCAATACCCGGATGGGGGTCTTCGCCACCCGCTCGCCCTTCCGTCCCAACGGACTGGGACTCTCGTCGGTACGTATCGAAGCGGTAGAGACGGTGGACGGCGTGCCGGTGGTGCGCGTGTCGGGCGCCGACCTGATGGACGGCACGCCGATTTACGACATCAAGCCGTACCTCACCACCACCGACTGCCACCCCGAGGCGCACGACGGCTTTGTAGGCGAGCATGGCAGCTACGGCGTCACGGTGGTGCTGCCCGACGAGCTCGCACCCGAGATGCCCGCATCGGAGCGGGAGGCGCTGCGGGGAGTGCTGGCACAGGACCCGCGTCCGGCCTTCCACAACGACCCGGCACGAGTCTATGGTTTCCCCTTCGGGGACTACGAGGTCCGGTTTCGCGTGGAAGGAGATGTGCTTACTGTGGTAGCGGTAGAAGGTAAAAGGTAAAAAGTATTAGGTAATAGGTTTGAAGATGGACGGTGCGTTGGCAACCTCCTACTTTATACCTTCTACTTTATACTCGAATCTGTTATTCACTTGACAAACTTTATACCAAAAAGAAACCCCGCCTCTTGTGGAGGCAGGGCTCTTCGGTCATTATGAAAACAAAAAATTACAGGTTGTTGATCTTGTGCATCAAACCTGATTTGAGGTTAGCGGCTTTATTTTTGTGGATGATGCCTTTTTTTGCCAATTTGTCAATCAAAGAAACCACGCTCGGGAGTTTTGCAGTTGCTTCTGCCTTGTTTTCCATCAGACGGATGTCTCAAAGCATTGCGCATGGTTTTGGCATAATAACGGTTAGCAAGTCTCTTGCTGTTGTTGGATCTGATTCTCTTAATGGATGACTTATGATTTGCCATTTCTCTAACGTTTCTTTATGTTTTTACTCTACTTTTACTTTCAAATTTTAGGGCTGCAAAAATACTACTTTTTTTTAATTTAAAAATATTCTTTGAAAAAAAATGAAAAAAATCGTAAAAGGCTGAAAATCTCTATGAAAATTACGTACTTTTGCGCTCTCAATTGAGGAAAAATCTGTACGAAACCATTCAGCGATTCTCTTTATTTGGAAAGAAAGTGATTAGATTTTACCAACACGATGAGGTTGACAAGGCAAAATGGAACCGATGTATAGAGACGTCGGAGGCCTCCACCGTTTTTGTGGATTTCGACTTCCTCTGTCTTGCCGATCCGGAGTGGGGCGCACTGATAAAAGGGGACTATGAAGCCGTGATGCCCCTCCCTCACCGCACCAAATTCGGAATTTCTTACATCTTTTCTCCGCCATTCTATTTCCGTTTCGGGGTTTTTTCGCCTGCGCCGCTCACCCCTGCCGATGTCAACGAGTTTGTCCGCCACATCCCCGCTCGCTTCGTACAAGTTGACCTAAATCTTAACGAGAGCAACTCCGATGAACTTTTCAAGAACAAGACCATTTTCCAAGTTTCGCACCAACTGAAATTGGACGAACCTTACGAAACTCTATACAAGAATTTCAGCCGGAGCCACAAACACAACATCAAAGTCGCCGCCAAGTTCCAGCCTGTTCTGGACAAGGAGATAAAGGTGGAAGATGTCATCGCGCTATTTCGGAGCAACCGTGGTCGTGACCGCCACATCCGCATCAGTGACGCCGACTATGACATTTTCCTGAAAATGACCGACTTTATGTATCGCAAGGGGTTGGTGGAGAACTGGGGCGTCCGCGACGAAGAGGGACGACTGCTCGCCGGTGCCTGCTTCCTACGTGACTACGACTACCTATGTTTTTGGTTTTCAGGACGCGATGAGGCCTATTCTGAACGGCGCGCTATGTTCTACCTGATGGACCGCTACATTGAGGCACACGCAGGAAGCGGTCTTATTTTCAGAATGAGCGGCTCTAAAAATGAGAATGTTTCGCAACTTTATCGCGGCTTCGGCGCAGAACGCAGCACCTATCCTGCACTCAATTTCTGCAACAATCCACTGCTGGCCTTGCCCGTGAAACTTTATACGTTTTTGAGAAATATATAATATAAATAAAAATAGGTAATTATGAAAAAAATCAAAAATTTGGGGTTGGAGAAAACGGTTTTCAACCAGTACATTGCCGAAATCCGCGATGAAAAAGTACAGAAGGATCCGATTCGCTTCCGCCGCAACTTGGAACGGCTCGGGGAAATCTTCGCTTACGAAATCAGCAAAACCTTTTCCTACCATCCTGTTGAGGTGACAACCCCGCTGGGTGTCAAGACGATGCATTTGATGGACGAACAGCCCATCCTCGCCACCATCCTCCGCGCCGGCCTCCCGCTGCACCAAGGGATGCTAAACGTCTTCGACCACGCTGACAACGCCTTCATCTCCGCCTTCCGCAAGCACTATATGGACGGCACCTTCGACATCCAAATTGACTATATGTCGGCACCCGACATGAACGACCGCATCCTCATCATCTGCGACCCAATGCTTGCCAGCGGCCAGTCGATGGTGTGTGCCTACAACGAAATCATGAAACAAGGGCACCCTAAGTACATTCACATCGTGTCTGTCATTGCCAGCACCCAAGGGGTGGAGTACCTGCGCAAAAACCTGCCTGACATCGACTGCACCATCTGGCTCGGCGCCGTGGATGACGAACTTACCGTGCAGTCGTACATCGTGCCCGGCCTCGGCGACGCCGGCGACCTCGCCTACGGATGCAAAAACGATTCCATATTGTAATTAAAGTTCCACGAACTGGTACTCCCCGTCGTTGCGTTTGAACCACGTCATTTGCCGTTTGGCATAACGGCGGGTGTGGGTTTTGATGTCCGTAATAGCCTGTTCCAAAGAGAGTTTCCCGTCAAGGTAATCGAACAGTTCCTTGTACCCGACGGTATTGAGGGAGTTGAGGTGCTTGTACGGGTACAGCGAGCGGACTTCGTCAAGAAGTCCGTTTTCCATCATCTGATCGACGCGTCGGTTGATGCGGTCGAACAGCACCTCCCTCGGACGTACCAGACAGATTTTCAGAATGTCGAAGTCCCTTTGTCGCTTGGTGTTCTGTAAGAAATCGGAGTAGGGCTGTCCCATCTGGAGGGAGACTTCCACCGCCCGGATCATCCGTTTGTGGTCGGCGAGGTTGCACCGGTTGTAGTAGGCGGGGTCCACGCGGCGCAGCTCCGTCCGGAGGGCTTCGATGCCGTCATGGAGATACAGGTTGTTGACGAAGGCGCGGAGTTCCGGGTCGGGATCCGGCAGCTCGTCGATGCCGTTGCATACCGCGTCGATATAAAGTCCCGAACCGCCCGTCATCACCACGACGGAGTGTTGGGCAAAGAGCGAGGGGAGGAGCTGCAGGACCTCCTGCTCGAAAACGGAAACGCTGTAATAGTCGTGGATGGAGAGGTTGCCGACGAAGTAGTGCGGAACGGCGGCCAGTTCCTCCGGCGTGGGGGCGGCCGTCCCGATTTTCATCTCCCTATAAAACTGACGCGAATCTGCCGAAATAATGACAGATTCGCAATCAATGGCCGTCTGAATGGCGTATTGCGTCTTGCCAACCGCTGTGGCACCCGCAATGACCACCAGTGTGGGTTTACTAAAATTCCTTAAGTTCATCGAAGCCGCTCAGGTCCAAATCATCGTAGCCGTCGTCGAAGCCGGTGCCGAGGTCATCCTCTTCAAGGTCAATGTCCTCCACATAGTCGTCATCGGGATTGGGCAGACGGAAGTTCTTGTTCTCCTTCGGCATCTCTTTCACCTTGTGTGTGCAACGCGGGTAGGAGACCCCGTCCTGCACCTGCAGCACTTTCTGCAACTCAATGTAGAACACCTTCGGACGAAGGAAGTCGTACTCGTACATGATGTGCTGGTGAGGGTCGGAGATGTAATCCTTGAGCAACGAGTCGTGCATCACGGAAATGGGGAGGCGGGAGCGGAGGGAGAATTCGTCATCTTCCTCGTATTCAGGAATTTCCTTAGCCTCGTCGTCCTCCATGTCCATCAAAGAAATCTCCTTCTGCTTGTTCCATTTGGAATCACAGATGTAGAAGGAGGCCAACTCCTTGCCGTCCAATGGGATAGCATCCAGTAGAGCCTTGTGCAGACTTTCAAAATTGTCGTTGGACAGGATTTCGATGTCCCTTACGAAATCCTCGACTTCATCGTAATAAACCCGGAATTTGTAGTAATACATATCAGTAGTTTATAAAGTTTGTCAAGTTCATCAAGTTTATAAAGTTATAAGTAGTAGGTAATAAGTAATAGGTAAGAGGTAATAGGTAATAAGTAAGAGATTATAGGTTATAGGGGGAGGATTGTGCGTTGGATACCTTTCACTTTTCACTTTTAACTTTTCACTTTCTAAGGTTATTCCATATTGGTGAACACGTTGGTGACGTCTTCGTCTTCTTCGATTTTTTCAAGGAGCTTTTCGATTTCCTCGCGTTGTTCGTCGGTGACGGATTTCATCACGTTGGGGATACGTTCGAATTTGAAGCTCTTGATTTCGTATTTGTTGTCTTCCAGATATTTCTGGATGGGGCCGAAGGCGGAGAATTCGGCCATCACGATCACTTCCTCTTCGTCGGCGTCAATTTCGGCGTCGAAGTCCATCATCGCGAGTTCGAATTCCTCAAGGTCGAGGTTGGGGGTGCGGACGACGGTGAAGATGCTCTTGTGGTCGAAGATGAAGTCGTGCATGTTGGAGTTGCCGAGAGTGCCGCCGAGCTTGTTGAAGTAGCTGCGGAGGTTGGCGACGGTACGCTGGTTGTTGTCGGTGGCGGTTTCAATCACCACGGCGACGCCGTGCGGGGCGGTGCCGGCGAAGAGCACTTCCTTGTAGTCGGAGGTGTCCTTCTCAAAAGCGCGCTTGATGGCGCGATCGACATTGTCTTTCGGCATATTTTCCGAACGGGCGTTCTGGATCAGCAGGCGGAGTTTCGCATTGGTATCGGGATCGGGGCCGCCGGCCTTCGCCGCCATCGTGATTTCCTTACCCAGACGGGTGAACACGCGGGCCATGTTGCCCCATCTTTTCAGTTTTCTTGCTTTTCTATATTCAAATGCTCTTCCCATAGTAGAAATTTTTAATTATGATTTGCTGTTAAAAAACGGGTGCAAAGATACAACTTTTTGCTTATACTTTTTTTGGGTTTTTGCACGATGCTTGTCATCACCATTCAAAGATAGGTCATTAGCATATAATTAATATCCGAGAAATTTACATATAATCCTAATTTATTTTTAAATAAAATTGTATATTACTGATATATAGTAAAATAAAATTTTACTATTTGTTTAAAATTTTGTTTTCTTTACTATATCTTTGCGACCGGAATTTTTATCACCAATGATTAATCTTGAAATTATGGGAGAGTTGATTGACGCGAAAACAGAAATGGAAGAAAAATTGGGGGCAACCGCTACCGATGGTATTACTCATGAAGAGAGCTGGGAACGATTGGAAAGGATTGTACAGGAAACAAGCGAGCAAATGAAGGAGACGTATCGTCGGATGAGAGAAACTGACTGTCAGATGAAGCAAATGAGTGCTGAAGTGTGGGCACAAATAAAAGAAACTGGCGAGCAAATGAAAGAGACCGACCGTAAGTTGGAGAAGATGTATGGACAGTTTACTACGCAGTGGGGACGGATCGTGGAGGAGGTGGCAAAACCGGCGGCCTTGAAGCTGTTTATGGATATCGGTATCGACATTGACCACGTTTTTCAGGAGCCACGACACCGAAAGCGGGACGAGATGGAGATGGAAGTGGATGTGATTTTGGTGAACACCACGGCCGTCGTAGCCGTGGAAGTGAAAACCACCTTGAAACAGAAGGATGTGGACTACTTCCTTAAGCAAATGGAGAACTTCAAGGAACTTTTCCGCGAGTTCAAGGACAAAACCGTCTATGTGGCCGTCGCCGCCATCAAGTTCGACGGCAGCAGCGACCTATATGCCAAGAAAAACGGAGTTTTCGTCCTGCGTGCCAACAGCGAGTCAATCTTTAAGTTAGACGATCTGCCGGAGGAGAAACGACGGAAGTACTAATTACTTTTCGTTTTCCGGAATTGCGGTTATGCGATTATACGAGGATACGATTATGCGAGGATACGCGTAAACCTATAACCGCATCCTCCTTTATAGTTCCAGCAGTTGCGCCGGTTCTTCGATAATCATGTCGGCACCCGCAGCCTCCAGTTCGGCGCGGTTCCGGAAGCCCCAGAGAACGCCTATCTTCCGCAAGCCCGCATTGTGCGCCGTACGCATGTCGGTGGCGGTATCACCGATGTACCACGTCTGCTCCGGCGTGGCTCCGGCTATCCTCAGGATGTCCCAGACAATGTCGGGCGCGGGCTTCACTGGCACGCCCGGACGCTTCCCCAATGCCGCTACAAAACGGATGGTTGGGAAATAGTGCCGCATCAGCTCCCCCATCGCCTCCTGCGCCTTGTTCGACGCCACGGCCAGCTGATCACCGCGCCGTTGCAGCGTTTCCATTACCTCCACAATGCCTTCGTAAGGTACGGTCAGGTCCATTTTGTGAATTTGGTAATGCGCTAAAAACTCGTTGTATATCAACTGTTTCGCCTCTTCAGTACGGGCGTTTTTGGGCAGAACCCGCTCAATAAGCTTCGCCATCCCGTCGCCCACAAAGTAGCGGTAGGCATCCAACGGATGGGTGGGAAAACCGTGCGCCGCCAAGGTGTGGTTGCAACTGTTGCACAAGTCCTCCAGTGAGTTAAGTAGCGTTCCGTCAAGGTCGAAAATGTAGAGCATAAATCAAGATTTCGGGTGGCAAACTTACGGCTTTTTTTGCTACTTTTGCCGCCTCAAAATCGGAACCCTCGATTGGCATTTTTTAGAGGGAAATCATTTTTTTCAGAATGGAAGAAGACATCATAAAAAACATAAGCACAGAGGAATACAAACACGGCTTCGAGTCGAAAATCGAGAACGAGGAATTTCCACGCGGTTTGAACGAAGAGATTATCCGGATGATTTCAGCGCGAAAAGAGGAACCTGAATGGCTGTTGGAATTCCGCCTCAAGGCATTCCGCCTCTGGCAGACGATGGAAGAACCCGATTGGGCGCACCTCAAATACGAAAAACCTGACTATCAGAACATCATCTATCTTTCTATTCCCAAAAAGAAAGAGTTTTCGGAAGTGGTAAAAACATTTGACAAGCTCGGTATCTCCCTTGATGAAAACGAGAAAGCTTTTTCGGACAAGGAGTCGGGCAAAAGCGAGGAATCGATGGTGGCTGTGGATGCCGTCATCGACTCTGTGTCGGTGAAAACGATGTACTCCGATATGCTGGAGAAAAAGGGCATTTTGTTCTGCTCTTTCGGCGAGGCGGTGAAGAAATACCCCGACCTTGTGAAGAAGTACCTCGGCTCGGTGGTGCCCGCCTCCGACAACTTCTTCGCGGCCCTCAACTCGGCGGTGTTCAGCGAAGGCTCCTTCTGCTACATCCCGAAGGGCGTGCGCTGTCCCATCGACCTATCAACCTATTTCCGTATCAACGCCAAGAATACCGGCCAGTTCGAGCGCACGCTGCTGATTGCCGACGAAGGCGCCTACGTAAGCTACCTCGAGGGCTGCACCGCTCCCCAGCGCGATGAGAACCAGCTCCACGCCGCCATCGTGGAAATTATCGCCCTCGACGATGCCGAAGTGAAGTACTCCACCGTCCAGAACTGGTTCCCCGGTGACAAGGACGGCAAGGGCGGCATCTACAACTTCGTGACCAAGCGCGGCCTTTGCAAAGGTGCCCGCTCCAAAATCTCGTGGACACAGGTGGAAACGGGTTCCGCCGTCACGTGGAAGTACCCCGGCTGCGTCCTCCAAGGCGACGACTCCGTCGGCGAATTCTACTCCGTGGCCGTCACCAACAACTACCAGCAGGCCGATACCGGCACCAAGATGATCCACATCGGGAAGAATACCCGCAGCCTCATTGTGAGCAAAGGTATTTCAGCCGGACACAGCCAGAATAGCTATCGCGGCCTCGTCAAAATCACCAAAGGCGCGGAACACTCCCGCAACTTCTCCCAGTGTGACTCCCTCCTGATGGGCGACACCTGCGGCGCACACACATGGCCCTACGTGGACTGCCACAACAACAGCTCCATCATGGAACATGAGGCGTCCACTGGAAAAATTTCCGAAGAACAGCTCTTCTACTGCCAGCAACGCGGCATCAGCATGGAAAAGGCCGTCAGCCTCATCGTCAACGGCTACGCCAAAGGCGTGTTGGAAAAACTGCCCCTCGAATTCGCTGCCGAGGCACAGGAACTGCTCTCCATTTCTTTGAAAAATTCGATTGGATAATAATATAAAGAGACGCTGTACACAGCGTCTCTACTATACCCTAAACCCTATACCCTATTATGCATTTAGCAGAAGCCACCGTTGAATCCATTGCCCTCCACGCCGTCGGCAACAAACAATTGGAAGAACCCCTGAACCTGTCGCACGAACTCTTGCGCGTCAGCGATGAGGTAAAAAATATGCTGAAAACCTACTTCCTCTTCCCGTTTAAAACGGATGAATATTTCCAGCTCTATGATGAGAATGGTGTAGAGGAGAATACAGTGTATAAATCTGTTACGGCCATTTTTGAAAATCAGGACGAACTGCTGGAACAGTCGCTTTATCTGGCGCAGCACCTGTACAACCAATGTACCCATCCGAAAATCAAGGACGGTGAGTTCTATGTCGTCTATTTCAAGAATTGCGTGATGGATGACGAGCTGGTGGATGCAGTGGGACTTTTCAAGGCGGAAACGAAAGACACCTTTCTTAAGGTGCATCAGGAGGACGACCGTTTCGTGGTGGAAAGCGACTTCGGCTTCGGACTCAACAAGCTGGACAAAGGCTGCCTGATTTTCAATACGGAACAGGAAAAGGGCTATGTGGTGGCTATCGTGGATAATACGAACAAAAATTCCGAGGCCCAATACTGGACCGACGACTTCCTCCATATCCGCCAGCGCAAGGACGAATTCTACAATACCCAGCACGTCCTGAATATGTGCAAGAGCTTCGTCACCGAGTGCATGCCGGAAGAGTTCGAGGTCTCAAAGGCTGACCAGGCCGAAATCCTGAACAAGTCGGTTTCCTTCTTCAAGGAGAACAAGACTTTCGAGATGGACGACTTCCAGCAGGAGGTCATCGGCGACCCGAATGTGATTGAGAAGTTCAACGACTACAAGGAGGAGTACCAACTGGAGCATGATATGACGGTTCCCGACACCTTCGGCATTTCCGACAGTGCCCTAAAGAAGCAGTCGCGCAACTTCAAGAGTGTCATTAAGTTGGATAAGAACTTCCACGTTTACGTCCACGGCGACACGAAGATGATCAAGAAGGGTGTGGATCCAGAAACGGGAATGAATTACTACCAATTATTTTTTAACGAAGAGTACTAATTGTAGAAAGTATAAAGCAGTAGGTTGCCTCTGTACAAAACCTATTACTTTTTACCTATTACCTTTCACCTTCTACCTTTTCAGCGTGATTCGCATCGTCGTGCCTTTGCCCACGATGGAGGATTTGACAAATAGGTTGCCTTTGTGGTACTCCTTGATGATGCGGCGGGCGAGTGTGAGCCCGAGGCCCCAGCCGCGGCTCTTGGAGGTGTAGCCTGGCTTGAAAATCGTCTTCTGCTTCTGCGGTGGAATACCCTTGCCCGTGTCGGTAATGTCAATATGGACGTGTGTCTTGTCGTCAATCAGGTTGATGGCAATCACGCCGTCGCCCTCCATCGCATCCACGGAGTTCTTGCAGAGGTTCTCAATCACCCACTCGAATAGGTAGCGGTTGATGGGCAGGGTGATTTCCGGATAGTCGGCAGCATTGAAAATCAGGGTGGTTTTCGAGGAGATGCGGGTGCGTAGATAGGCGGTGAACTGGTCGATGACCTCCACGATGTTCTCCTCCTTCAGTTCCGGTACGGAGCCGATCTTGGAGAAGCGCTGTGCAATCGTCTCCAGCCGGTGGACGTCCTTGTCGATTTCCCCGACAATGGACGGGTCCACGTCGCTTTCGCGCAGGATTTCCGTCCACGCCATCAGAGACGAGATCGGGGTGCCCAACTGGTGCGCCGTCTCCTTCGACATGCCCACCCACACGCGGTTCTGTTCGGAACGGCGGGCGAAACTAAACAGCAGGTACGCCACGATGGCGAAAACAAGGATGATAAAGAACTGGATGTAAGGGAAGTAGCGTAGTCGCGTCAGAATGGACGACTCTTCGTAGAAAACGTAGCAGTG
Organism: Bacteroidales bacterium; assembly: GCA_017961265.1. GTDB lineage: Bacteria > Bacteroidota > Bacteroidia > Bacteroidales > WCHB1-69 > UBA1756. Next base: position 17,886 of record JAGCXN010000004.1, read on the forward strand.
CCCTTGGTCGGGAAGGTCGATTTCAATTGGCTTGTTCGACGACTTCATCCGTGCAATTAGTTGGTGCAGGCCTTCGGGCGTTGCGATTTTGGCCGAATCCACATTGCCGGCAATCACCACGCGCTGTTCGGTGCTGTCGGTGATGATGACGGGAATGGAGGCCGTATTGATGACCACCTCCTCGAAAAAGCTCTCTTGGAGGTTCTTCATATAGTCGCGGAGGTCGGTGTAGATTTTCGACTCACGGTAGTACATCACTACGTACTTCGGACGGTCGTAATAGACTTTGAGCTGCTCGAAGGCGTTGATTTCGTCGCCAAGTTCGGAAATGTTCTTCATCTTGCTGACCTCTTCCGGTACGTTGGCAGTGTAGCTGATACTGCCGTCCATCTGCACCATGATCAACGGTATCGTCTTGTTTTCCTGCAACATATCGACGTAGAAGGTGAGATCTTCGTCAAGGGGCGCGTCAAACACTTTCTTGATGACCTTCGCCATCTGTGTGGCGCGTTTGGCCTCTTCTGCCTTCACCTCATCAAAGAAGTGGTTGGTGTAGTTCACCAGCTGTGCCTTCTGCGTCACCGCTTCGGCCCACAGGCTCACCTTCTGCCGCTCTTCACGGGCAATTTCGCCTAAAAGCACGTTGGAATAGTAGAGGATGACAAGAAAGACGATGAAAGCTGACACGAAAAGCAGCCATTTCCATCGCTTTTTTTGGGTATAAAGGTTCATACGATTTCTTGAAATGAGGGTGCAAAGATACGCAATATCGGCAAATAATCTGTACTTTTGCCGCCGCAAAATTTCTACTTATGCGTTTGGACAAACTTCTTGTAATCCGTGAATTTTTCACTTCCCGCGAGCGCGCACAGGACGCTATCATTCAGAAGACCGTCACTGTCGATGGCAAGATTGTGGACAAGCCGTCGAAAGAGGTAGCGGAAGACGCTGTCATTGAGGTTGTTGACATTTTCAACAAGTACGTCAGCCGCGGCGGTCTGAAACTGGAGAAAGCCATTGAAGACTTCGGCCTCGACTTTTCTGGGAAAACTGTCCTCGATGTGGGCAGCTCCACTGGCGGCTTCACCGACTGCGCCCTGAAACACGGTGCCGCTTTCGTCACCGCCGTGGATGTGGGTACCGGCCAGTTGCACCCTTCGCTCCAGAACCTCCCGCAGGTGCAGTCCATCGAGAACCGCGACTTCCGGGAACTCACGCCGGAGGAGGTCGGAGGGCGACAGTACGATTTCATTGTTTCCGACGTTTCCTTCATCTCCCTCAGTTATGTGATTCCTTATTTCAAACCGTTCCTTAAGGAGGACGGGCAGTGCGTACTCCTGATCAAACCGCAGTTTGAAGCGGGCGCATCGTTCCTCAACAAAAGCGGAATCGTCACCGATGAAAAGGGATACAAGATTGCTATCCAGCGTGTTACACAGGAGGCCGTCATCCACGGGCTTTATTTGAACCAAATCAACATTTCCACCCTTTTCGAAAAAGTCAAGAACGTGGAATTTATCTCTCTGTTTTCCCACACCGATACCCGCTACCGACTTGACTACAACACTCTTTTTAAGACTGTGAAGGAGGTGAAAAAGGCTTTGAGGGGGTAACAAAAAAGCGCATCTTTTTTAGATGCGCTTTTTTAGTTGTTGCAGACAATCATCGTTTCTCCAATTGGTAAACGTATGATGCTTAATGATTTTGAATAATTTAAAAGGTTTTCAATGATGTGCCTGCGAGGCACTAAGCGGTTAAGGGGTTTTCTCCCCTTTAAAAGGGTAGAACTTTGTTCCATAGGCAAGTTGTTTGGTTTACAAATTACCTATATGTAACGACGTTGTCGTCAAAATATTATTTTGGTTGTAAAAAATTGTGGAGACGGTATAAAAATGTAGAGACGCCACAATGTGACGTCTCTACATTTTTCGAGGAATCTACCTTTTAGCAGACGACCACGTTTTTCTCCTTGATGATTTTGCGGAGGTTGATCAATGCGTAGCGCATCCGACCCAGCGCTGTGTTGATGCTCACGCCGGTGATTTCGGCGATGTCCTTGAAACTGATATCATTGTAGATACGCATCTCTAGCACTTCCCGTTGTTCGTCAGGAAGCAGGGTGATGAGCACGCGCAACTCTTCATAAATCTGTTCGGTGATCATCTTTTGTTCAACAGAGGGGTCGCTTCCGTAAATTACATCGAAAATGTCGAAATCGCCGTTTCCTTCAAAAGCGGGCATCCGTTGCATTTTCCGGAAGTAGTCAATTTTCAGATTATTGGCAATTCGCATTACCCATTGCACAAACTTGCCTTCCTCTTTGTAATTTCCAGAACGTAAGGTGTTGATTACCTTGATAAAAGTATCTTGAAAAATGTCTTCCGCCAACTCACGGTTCTTCACCGAAAGCATGATATAAGAAAACACTTTTTTCTCGTGACGCGTAATTAAAGTCTTTAAAGCAGATTCATCACCAGCCACATATTGAGCTATTAGCTCGTTGTCTGTTAACGCTATCTTTTTCATAAGGCTCTCCTTTCTTTTGGTCAATAAATCAAAAAGATAGATTTTTACTCGATAGCGTTCCTCCTATATTTAATTAATGGGGTGAATAGATTGTTAAATAACGCGGCAAAAATAGAAAAAAAATCAATAGAAATACCCTTCTGAAAAATTTTTTTTCAGAAAGCAGGGATTTTTATAATAAATAATTGATAATATGAAAAATAAAAACTATTTGATTTTTCGGAACATCTTTCTCCAGCGGATTTTCCCGTCTCCAAAGTCCTTGAATTTGTCAAGAGAAAGCCATACTACCACAGGTTTGCCTACAATATGGTCCTCAGGTACGAAGCCCCAGTAACGTGAATCTGCCGAATTGTGCCGGTTGTCACCCATCATGAAGTAGTAGTCCATCTGGAAGGTATATTCTGTCGCCTCTTTTCCATTGATGTAGATTTTTCCATCCTTTTGTTCCAAAGTATTCAGTTCGTAGTTGCGTATAATCTTGTCATACAATACGATAGTGGAGTCATTGATCGCAACGGTGACCCCTTTTTGTGGGATGGTAATCGGGCCGAAGTTGTCCTTGTTCCATTTGTAACGGGGGTCGTGTGGGAAGATGGAGGCATTGTATTCTTCACCTTCAAATTGTGGTATAATCTCTTTGCCCATTGCTTGCAGTTCTTTGATCTGTTTGCTGTTAAGACAATAGTTATATCCTTCATAGTCGCGGTAAATGTCCTCCTCGTTGATATCCATTTTTTTCATTTTGGATTTTGGAATTCCCTCCTTGACCACATAACGGAACTGCATATTTTCTGGATTATGGGCGGCCTTATCATTTACATAGAGCTGACCATTGATAATTTGCAGCTTGTCGCCCGGGAGTCCGACGCAGCGTTTTACGTAGTTTTCACGCTTGTCCACGGGACGGGACTTTACGGTATATTCTTTTTTGACGGCATCTCGTCCCATTCCAGGATGGTAGGGGCTTGTGCCATATTTGCTTTGTATGTACGCTACCATTTCGGCAGGATAGCGGGTGGCCACCATATATTTCTCTTCGATAGTAGCATTAGGGTTCAGTATCGCTTCAAATTCACGGACGATAGCATAGTAGCTTTCGCTCTGCCGTTCCAACGCTACCGTGTCGCCATCTGGATAGTTGAAAACAATGGGGTCGTTGTTCTTCACAGGACTTAGTGCCGGAAAGCGCAGGTAGGGCAGCTGCAGCCAGTCCACATACGACGGCACTTTCTGGGTGCCAAGGAGGGTGTGGTGCATGAACGGGATGGCGAGTGTGGTTTCGGGAATACGTGCCCCGAACCGTACCTTGCTGACTGCCAGATAGTCACCTACCATCAAGGTGCTCTCCATAGAAGAAGTCGGGATGGCGTATAGTTCGACAAGGAACGTGCGGAACAGGAAGGCGGCACACACGGCAAAGATGATGGCGTCTCCCCACTCACGCAAGGAACTTTTCTTGAACTTCGGAAGATCCTCCAACCGCATGTATTTTTCTCGCTTTGAAAACCCGAGGTAGGGGAGGTAGATACAGTTGAAGAAGGTGCCGAAAACCAGCGGAATATAGTTTGTCTTCCCGAAAAGCCGGATGGTCTTCCAAATCATCAGGTATCCCATGAACACGTTGCTGACAGGCAGAATGATGAGGATCATCCACCATTTGGGACGTGACAGGATCCGAAGCCATACAATGTCACGGTAAACAGGCACCAAAGACTTCCAGCCTTTTTCGCCGGCCTTTTCGAAAACGCCCCAAAGTCCCGCATTGAACCCGATATAGGAAATGACAAGGATGATATAAAATGCAGTAACGGAAATGGTCATGGTGATGTGTCTTTATCTGGCGATTTTACCAGCCTTTTCAGCTTTCCGGTATAGTTCGTCAATGGTTTTGTTTATAAATTCTGTCTTCTTCTTCTGTATCAGCATAGTACGGACACTCTCGAAATAATCTCTGGAGTCAGCACCAGTTTGTTCGGATTTATAATCCAGAATGACAATAAGATAGCAGGAATTCCCGCTGTTCTTCTCAATATATTGAGGCTGATTGAAAGCACCGGTGGGGACTTTCAGATCTATATCCACTTCTAATTGTATGTCGTCCCAAAAGAGCCATGTGTCGTCGTCAATGAAATATTCAATGCTGTCGGCGCAAAGTTCCGAAAGTTTTTCCTTTTCAAGAAGCCGTTTGTCTTCATCGAATAGAATCTCCTTCACTTTTTCTTTTATGGGTGACTTCTCAGACACCTTCACATAGTTGAGACGCACAATTTCTTTCTCGTTCACAAAGTTTGTCCGAGCTTGCGATATGGTAGCGCGTACCTCCTCATCGGTCACATAGAAAGCATTCGTATCGGTGGTAAGTTTTTCCAGGAACCTATTGCGAACCAATGAGTTGCGGTATTCCGCCATCTCTTTCTGGAATTGTTTGTCCCGCATTGAAAGCTGCTTTTCCGCTTCCACCAAAAGAATCTGTTCAGAAATCCAACTGTCAATGAATCTGGCGGCAAAAGCGAGGCTATCGTCTGTCGTCATACCAGAAGGAAGCTGTTTCTGTACTTCGGATGCGTAGAGTTTGTGGCTGTAAACCTGTGCCACCACTCGATCCTTCTTCTGCTGGCAGGAGGCAAGCAGAAAACTGGCAATCACCATTAGCCATATCAACTTTCTCACAATTATTTCTTTAAGAGAGTGTTGAATGTCTTTTGGTTGATGGTGGGATTGTATTTCTTCCGCAATTCAGCAATCCACTTTTGGTCAAGGTATTCCTGATAGTCGGTAATGACGATAGCGCGGATTTCATTGAGTGGGCTGGGTTCTGTCGTGTTGGGGTCGATGTATTTCTCCTTGTTCTCCTGATAGAACTTTTCCAGTCCGATGCTGTCGGAGGTGGCTTCGGCCCATACTTTCTTAGTGTTGATTTCGTAAAGTACCATTCCGTCGTGGAACTCTTTCACGAGGGCACGGAATTCGGGATATTTTTCTTCCAAACGCCCTTGTTCGTACCGTATCATTTTCTCTTTCAGGAATGCCTCGTAACGTTCATCAAGAAATCCTGGGAACTCCTCATATTGAAGTCTCATACCTTTGAAGCGGTCGCAGTACTTGGCGAATTCTTCGGCCGTAATCTGCTGGTCAGCATACGTGCAGAGGGGCTTCAACTTATCGATGCCACTGATATCCTGCAGTTTGAGGTCCTTTGATTGGAAGAATTCAGGAGGCATATTCTTGAGGAAGAGTTTCATGGCTTTGGCCCGTCCGGATTCGTTGTAGTTATACTCTTTCTTCAGACGGGTGACGAAAGAATCTTTGCTCTTATGGGAACGCTCGTCGCGGGAAATACGGTTGCGAAGGGCATAGAGGGCATCATCGTTGAAAGGAACAGGTTTAGTCTCAACCATTTTGACAATGTGCCAGCCGTTTTGGGAGGCGATGGGTTGGGAAATCTGTTCTGGTTGGAGGGAAAGGACGGACTTCACGAAATCACCTTGGCGGCGGTTAGGGGCAAAAGGTTCTTGAAGACCACCATTGTCCACGTTTTTGTCTTCAGAGAACTGTCTCACGGCATCTTCAAAAGATGTTCCATTGGACAATGCATTCTGGATATCTTTCAGTTTTTTAGCGGTGGCATCCGATTGCTTGCCCAGTCGAGCAAGGGTGTCAGATACAAAGATTTGGGCAATAGTGATTTCCTGAACTGCTTCCATACAATCGGTCACAAGGATGAGGTGGTAGCCAAAACGGGTACGTATCGGCATGGAGATCTCTCCCACTTTGGTGTTGTATGCTGCGGTTTCAAACGGATAAATCAGGTCGAAGACGGTGAAATAGCCGAGGTCGCCCATATTGCCATAATGAAGCCGTCCGTTCTGGGGATTCACCATGTCACGGGCCGACGGGTCGTCGGAATATTTCACGGCGGCTTCAGCGAAAGTCAGTTTGCCGGAAAGAATTTCGTTGCGGATGGAAAGGGCTTTGTTGTAGGGCGTCAGGGTATCCTTCCCTATGGCCTTTTCGGGACAGTTGACAAGGATATGGCTGGCACGGATATCCAGTTTCGCACGGTTAATTGCTTCATTGACCAATTCCTCTGTAACCTCCTTATCCACCAGATACTGTTGCGCCGACTGTTTCTTGTACGACTGCAACTCCATTTTAAACTGTCGGGCGGTATCATATTGGAGTTCGATTCCTTCCATCACTTTCATTTTGAAATTGATGAAGAGTTCTAGATAGTCCCGAAGGTCGTCTGCTGTGGCTGTATTCAGATTGTTGTTTTTTCCGTAGGTATCCAGAAATTCTCCTGCGGTTATCTTTTCTTTGCCGATGGTGACAAGTACGTCATTCTTATTTTGTGCTTGGATTTCACCAATAAACATTCCTGCAAGGAGTAGGAGGGCAAGAGTGATTTTTTTCATTCGTTCTTCTTTTTTCAATCTTGGTTTAACGGATTAGGCTTGCTTATTATTGTATGGGGATGGAATTTATAGTACAAGGATACTTCCGCTGAATTCCCTTTTCTTTTTCTCGGTGCGGGGGGCAGCATAGGCTTTCCATGTGAATACGTTGTTGGTGGCGATTCTGCCATTATGTTTCCCGTCCCATTTGAAATGAGGATCTGTGGAATGAAAGACGAGAGTGCCCCACCGGTCATAGATGAAGATCTCGAATTCTGAAATATTATCGGGATTGCTCAGGAAGAAAACGTCGTTGATTCCGTCCTCAAAAGTCGGGGTGATACAATTCGGAAAGTAAAGATCAAAGGGGCATTGGAGCAGGTTAATGGAGGTGCTTTCCTCGCACGGTCCGTCGTATGCCCTGACAGAGAATGTGCCAGGATGGGTTACTTCGATTTCTGTGGAAGTTTCGCCGGTGCTCCATGTTACATTGGGGGCATTAGTGATGACCGAAAGTGTGGCGTTGCCATTTTCACACATATCACCGGACATGTCAATTCTGACATTTATCTGCTCTTGGATGCGAATTTCCACCTCATCACTGCTAGTACAGCCGAATTGGTTCGTGACGGTAACGGTGTAGGTGCCTGGTTGGGAAGCGCTTATGGATTGTGAAGTGGCACCGGTACTCCAGAGATAGGTCAAGTTGTTGCCTGTACCGGCAGACAGGTTGACGGGAAGTTCGTCCTCACTGCATATAACCCGGTCATTACCGAGGTTAACGGTAGGAGCGGCAGCATAAACTAAATGCAATTCCACGATGCTGTCGCAGTCGCCGTCGTTTTCAACGGTGTCAACGTAAACGCCTGGCTCTGTCAGTAGTTGGCCGTAAAAATCATAGGATTCTCCATTGCAGATAGCGGCGTTCTGGACAATAGGATCCGTTGGAACAATGACGACACGGGCTTGCAGGGTGTCGGTTGTAGAGCCGAAGCAGTTACTGGTACTATTGCGCTCCACAATAGCCTTTACCTGATAAGTGCCTGGTGTCGGGTAGGTATGGTCAATGGGGTTCCCGTCGCCTGTACTGCCGTCACCGAAATCCCACATAATACTATTATACCCGTAGTTCAGATCTACCGCAAAGTGGATGTTGAGGTTGGCGCAGTAGGTGCAGTTGTCAGGGATGTCAGCGGTACTAATGTCGTTGATGTACAAGGCACTGCTGAGGTCGATTGCACTGGAACCGACGTTATAGGCATAGGAGGTCACTTCGGCAAGGCCATAGATATGGGCCACGAGACCGCTGTCGCATTGCAGCGTATGGGAAGCATGAGTGATATTGAGGCGGGCAAAGGAGTAGTTTGAATTTCCCGTAAGGGCGGAAAACTGTCCGCTGATATTGGTACCGTCCAACGTGACGGAACTTACGTTGACTGTTGGGGTGACGATGTTGACGTAATGGTTATAGGTATGGGAGGCATCTTGGTAGGTGCCAAAAATAATCTTCTTGATATTCTGTTCAATAGGAGTGATATAGACCATGGAAGGGTCGCCGGTACCGCCGCCGCAACCTTGTCCCGTGAGGTAGAGATAACAGACGGAAGGCCCGGAAGTCGCAATATAGCAAGATGCATCGGATGCGGTGAGTTCGAAGTCGTAGGTGCCGCCGGCGGCAAGGGTGGCAACGGTGGTGCCGTTCTTGGAAACGGTGGTATTGGCATTTAAGGCGGTAACGCGGACGACATCTTTCGTGCGGGACAGAGAGTTTGTGATGGCGAAGTGGTTGCCCCAATAGATGGTGGGTACCATCGGCTCGTAAACGTGGTCGCAATAATCGCAACCGGCTGGAGCTTGGGCGCATTTGCTCCCTGCAAAGACGGCAAGTCGTTTGCAGTCGCGGGTTTGGATGGTCGTCCCGGAAAAGGAGGCCGTTGCTGAATTAGTAGTGAACTCATACACTTGCCCTGCATTCAAGGTGATGGTCTGTTGGCTGTTTGCGGCCCATCCATTACTAGTGGCTGCAGAGGGAACAATATCAATAATGGTGTTGTTTTCTGTTCCGACAAGGAGGACAGAGCTGCCGTTAATGCCGGGCGGAATGGTTTCGATCATGTAGTTGTCGGCCAATGTTTCCGTCGGCAAGAGATGGCCACCGTCGAAAGAGGCATGACGGTAGTTCATGGTATAGGCGGATATGACATCTGTGGCGGTGAGGTGACAGCCGATATTATAGATGCTGCCATCCGTGCCCGAATGGTAGCCCTGAGCCAGCGGTATGGTTACATCTACTCTGCCGCCTGCAGGGATAGACGCTGTGGTGCTCCATCCAGTGTTGGGATTGCTTACGGTGACATTACACGCCCGTTCTGCCGAAAGAATCAGACAGGTTTGTGTGGGGTCTTCATCATGGTTGCTCATGAAGGCAAACCAAAAATCCCGACCTTGCGTGGAAGCCGTCTGTGCAAAGGAGTTGAAAACTATTGTGCTGGCTAAAATAAAGATAACCAATATTTTGTAAAGGAAATAAGGGTGTTTCATTGTGTATAAATTGACCATACTTTATGGCTACAAAATTAGCATTTTTTTGTTGTCTGTCAATGCTTTATTTTAGCAAAATTATAATTATTATCCGAAATGGGATAAAAGATATAACCACAAAAAAAGAGGATGACGAAAGTCATCCTCTTTTTTCTTCAATCTAATTGGTATAGATTAAATGTTGTCGCCTTTGGTCTGCTTGGGCTGAACAGAGATTTCAGCTTTGTTGCCAACTTTAACCTTAGCGCCTTCGTCGGTAGCTTCAACCTTGACGGCGGGTTCGGTTTTCTCTTCAGCAACAACGGGAGCTTCTTCAACCGGAGCGGGAGCTTCAACAACTTCTACGGGTTCTTCAACGGCTACGGAATCAGTAGCAGCTTCTTCGTTGGTTTTGTTACCGCAAGCAACGAACATACCAGCGGCCAGAGCAACTAAAAATAATTTCTTCATGATTAATAAAATTTAAGTGGTTAATTTATGTTCTGATTAAGATTATTTATTGGGAACGAAAGTGAATTGGAAAGTCCAAGTACCCACTTGCCATTTAGCAGCACCGGCAGGAACATTGAATTTGTGGGAGAGAACCATCTTTTCTTCTTCCATGCTGACAATGTTGCATTCCTCTTTTTCAGCGGAATAGATTTCGCTTTCGGGTGCGCCATCAGCAGCATAGAACATAGGAAGCTGGCAAACGAGAATGTTTTCATCATTTTTGAATTCCCAGGTACCAACAAATTGGTCACCTTCGCCTTCAAAATCGTATTTGTTTGCACCAGCGTTGATGTACTCTTTGTTACCATCTTCTTTGAATTTCATAACATTATCTTTCCAGTTTTCCGGGAAGATAGTCATAAGGTCTGTGGTGGCATTTTCACCATAACCATCGGGGCAGGAAGCGAGACTGACAATCCAACCTTTTTCAATGGTCAGCATTTGGGTTCTGGTTTTCTCCTTGTTGCAAGAAGTGAAAACTAAAACAACGGCGAGAGCCATTGCTGCGATGCTTAATACTTTCTTCATAGTTGTAAAATTTTAATGGTTAATAGATAAATTTAATGGCGCAAAAATACTACAATTTTCAAATGTGGGTAACTTCTTTTTGAAAATTATTTTTTTTTAACATTGCCCCTATTTTTTTATGAGCGAAAGGGTGCTGAAAATAGGATAATGATCTGATACAGAAAGGGAATCGACGACTGTGTGTCCAAAAGAATTATAGTTGGGGTCGTGCAAAATATAATCAATTCGGTAGGGGGGCATGCTGTTTCCATGGTGGGTATATCCATGCCCGCGGCCACTTTCTCGGAAGGAATCCTTCAATTTTTTCGAAATTCGGTTGTAGGCATACCCCGCTGGCGTGTCATTGAAATCACCGCAGATGATTATAGGGTAATGGCAGGAGTCGATGTGTTCGCGGATGATGTTCACTTGATGTTGGCGCTGTACTGCCGATTTCTTCAGCTTCCGGTACAGCTTTTTGATGTTTTTGTCCATTTTGGGGTCGCTAAAGTTATTTGAGGCGAATTGCTCACCCACAGAATAGTCGGTGGCATCTAGGTGCATCGAGGTGAGGTGAAGATTATAGATACGAAATGTGTCGCTCCGGTACTTGATGTCGATGTACATCGCCGCATTCGAGCTGCTGTCGGTCACAATTGGAGCGGCATCCACAATACGGTAGCGGCTGAAAATGGCCAGTCCATAGTAGTACTGCCGTCGGTTTGTGTTCGTAAAATATTGGTAGTAATATTCTTTAGAGTCCTCTAAATTGAGAATTTTCAACAAAGTGTCGGTCGTATGGAAATGCAATTGCTCACTTTTGTCCCAGAAATATTCTTGAAAGCAGAGGATGTCAGGTTGTATGCGCCCAATGTAATCCAAGATCTCGTCCTTTTCAGCGATCCTTCTCTTCATGTCATCATCTTTGTACAGTCCGAACAAGTTTGCATTGTAACTCATCACCTTTACCTTGTTTGGACAGTTCTCGGGCACATCATGGCTGTGCAACTGCAGGTGTTTGTCAATATTATTTATATTAAGCAGCACCAACGAAAGTGAAATGAGACTCCAGGGGTAGTTGAATGGCAGCCACAGCACCACGAATGCGAGATTCACCCAAAGGATGTATTTGAAGCCGATGCTGCAGACAACAAGCGCCCCACCCCATGATGGAGGGATGAAGCCCGCACAATAAGATAGCAGGAGGGGAATGGCCGCTACAATGTTTATAAATAGGAAAATCCAGAAGAATATTGAGTGCCGTTTATTTTCCGCCTCCGGTGCGGAAGTGTGGCTGCGTCTTTTTTTTGCCATCGTTACCGTTTATAATTATATAGGAAGTCGCGCTCTTCCTTCGTCAAAGAGTCATAGCCCGATTTTGAAATCTTGTCCAATATGGAATCCACCTTTGCCTCATCCTGCCGTTTCTTTGCGTTGTAATCGGCATCGGAGACAGGACGTCCTGAGGTGCCTGTAGGGGCACGGTAGCCTTTCTGTTGGTTCCGTTCGAAGACCACTTTCCGGAACGGATTGCCTTTCAGGTAGAAAAGGCCCGCAAGGGCACCATACACTGCCCCGCCAAGGTGGGCGAAGTGACCGCCGGCATTGCCGCCTGTAATCGACAGCAGGTCAATAGCGACGAAGACGACCGCCACCCACTTCATCGTTGTCTGCCCAATGAGAATCAGGTTGAGCGGATGGTTGGGACGATAGACCGTGACGGCAATCAGAATCGCCATAATAGCCCCAGATGCGCCCACACAAGTGGAGTAGGACACCGCATTGGCGAATACAGGAAACAGGTTGTAAGCCCCCATAAAAAAGAGATTGCCTACAATGCCGCCAATGAAATAAGTTGTAACTAATTGTTTTTGAGTGAGATATTTTAAAAACAACCGTCCTGCCACATAGAGCATGAACATATTGAAAAATATGTGCCAGAAACCGTTATGGACGAACAGGCTAGTGACGAGAGTCCACGGGTGGTAAAGCAAAGCGGTGAAATCAGCGGGAAAGTCCAAATATTCTGTAGTCCAGCCGGTGAAGTCAAGGTTGAGGCGGAACAGGAACGAAATGACGTAAACGAGCCATCGGGCCACCAGCATCAGCAGAAAAACAGCGATGTTGATGAGCATCAGCCGGCTGAGTGCCGAACGTTCGGCGAAAAACTGCCGGATGCCTTGTCCCAAAAATCGGAGCCGCTGTCTGAACGGTGACGGATACATATTTAATTATTGTAAAAGGTAATAGGTAAAAGGTAATAGGTAATAGGTGAAAGGTAATAGGTTCGTTTATCAGTATGTTTCGTATTTATTCATTTTGTAGAGACGTGGTGTACCGCGTCCCTCAAATGTGGTTTACTGCGTCATGGTCAATATTCATTCCATTGGTTGAATTGGCGGTTGCGGTCTTGGTTGCGCCAGAGGAGGATGAGGATAATGCCGAAGATCATGCCGCCGAGGTGGGCGAAGTGTGCTACGCCCTCCTGCGTGCCGGTGATGCCGTAGAAAAGTTCGAGAGCACCGTAGAAGATGACGAACCATTTGGCCTTGATGGGAATCAGGAAGTACAAGTATATCTGTGAGTTGGGGAAGAGCATTCCGAAAGCGAGCAGCACACCGAACACTGCGCCCGACGCGCCGATGATGACGTGCGCGTTGAGGTAGTACTCCTTGTATTCCGTCAGGAACTCCGTGCACTGGTTCAGCAGGTCGATGTTGTCAGGCTGGAGCTGTATTTGGTGGAAGGCTTCGTTGAAAGCAAGGAACTGGGCGTAGAAGTCGCCAGTGTAAGGATCGACGTGGAAGCGGTGGCTTTGGGCGATATTGATCAGGTTCTCGACGGAGGGGGCATCGAGATACTGGTTGATGACCGCCATTTCCGGCACGAGCGTGAAGGCCAGCACGGCATAATGCACGAGGCCCGCGCCAATTCCAGTGACGAAGTAGTAAATCAGGAATCGTTTACCGCCCCAGTAGTTCTCTACTGTCGCGCCGAACATCCACAAGGCGAACATGTTGAAGAAAAGGTGGCCGAAGTCGCCGTGCATGAACATATAAGTGACCAACTGCCACGGGTGGTACGCACTTGCGGTGAAAAAATGCAGCCCAAGCCATCCGTCCAAATCCCAACCGAACTTCTGTCCTACGATTTTTGCAAGGAAGAATAAAACGTTAATTATCAGTAAGTTTTTGACAACCGGAGGCAGAATGTTGAAACCTCCGACTCGGATATCATTGTCCATAAATTAATGGTCATTTTTTCGGGCGGCAAAGGTACGATATTTCGTTCATAAAGTATATCAAGTTGGAAAGTTCATCAAGTTATAAAGTTGGAAAGTTTTAAATTTTATAAAGAATTAGGTTTATACGGGATTTTTTTAGTGAAAGGAAAAACGAATTCCACAAAAAAAAGTGTATATTTGCAGCCTTTTTATTGACGTAGAATTCAAAATCCATTTTATGAAAAAATTATTATTTGTTCTCCTTGCGATGTTGTTCGTGATGGAGGGGGCTGCCCAAAACAACGGGACTTCTAATGTTAATTATCCTTCTGATTTACAAAAAATTGCAACTGTGAAATCTAAAGGAAGGATATTGATGATCAAGCCGGAATACCAAATTCCTGCGTCACAGTTTTTCGGAAGTTATGCCAAAGAATTGGGACTTTCCTCACCCGAAGATATGGTTTTACGCGATGAAACCACCACTCGCGGCACAAACAAGACCTACCGGTACGGGCAGTCGTACCGTGGTGTGCCGATTGAGGGTGCGACCATGATCTTGCATGAGAAGAACGGTGTGGTGACCTATGCCAATGGTATGATTATCCAGAACTTCTACCGTCCGTTCACGCCTACGGTCCAGAAGGAGGAAGCTATCGCCACCGCCATCCTCAACACTCGCGCTGCGAAATACGCTTGGGAGAACGAGAGTTTGGAACAGGATCTGAAGATGGTCCGCAACGACGAGAAGGCCACGTACTATCCCACTCCGCGCCTTATCTTCTTCGACCCGCAGTTCTCTTCAGATGCGAGCAACTACCGCCTCACTTACGAGGTGCACATTTTTGCCCTTGAACCGCTTGAAAGCCACACCTATTACATTGATGCCACCACGGGCGAAGTATTGAAGAGTGTAAAAAAAAATCAAAACGTTAATGTAGAAGTCCAGGCGAAAACCCGCTACAATGGAATCCAGACCATCATCGTGGACTCGGTGAGTCCCACACAGTTTGTGCTTCGTGAGAATAGCCGCGGTGCTGGTAACGGAATTTATACCCGCTCGCTGAACAACAGCGGCTCCCTGCTCGACTTCAATCCGAACAATGCCACCGATGTGGTGGAGACCGACAACTTTTTCGACACCGACAGTGTGGCCAACAACGCCCATTACGGTGCCGAAAAGACTTACGATTTCTATTACGAAAAATTTGGTCGGAACAGTATCGATAATAATGGCTTGCAATTGCTGAGCTACGTCCACCTCGGTCAGGACGTGGAGAACGCCATGTGGACCGACGGTGCCATGTACTATGGTGACGGTGTGAACGGGTACCAGTTCACCTTCCTCTCTGTATGCGGTCATGAAATCACCCACGGCCTTACTGAAAATACCGCAAATCTCTATTACGAATATGAAAGCGGAGCTTTGAACGAGGCTTTCAGTGACATGTTCGGCGCCTCCATCGCCTACTACGGCTCCGACACGCTGAAATGGACTATCGGTGACGAGCTCGGATCCGCCTTCCGCGACATGTCGAACCCCAAGGCATACCAAAATCCCGACACCTACCACGGACAATACTGGGTGACGGGCAGCGATGACAACGGTGGTGTGCACAGCAACAGCGGCCCCGCCAACTACTGGTTCTATCTGCTCTGTGAAGGTGGCGAAGGCACCAACGACCACGGTACCGCCTACCGTGTGAATCCCATTGGTATCGACAAGGCCGACAGTCTCGTCTTCTACACATTGACCGAAAATCTGACCGAGACGTCTGATTATCATGAAACTTACGAACTTTCCCTTATCGTTGCCGCCGACCTGTTCGGTGAGTGTTCGGACGAAATGCTGTCGGTTGCGGACGCGTGGCGCGCTATCGGCGTCGGCTACAACTACTCCGACACCACCCTCTTTATTACCGATATTCTTTCTCCTGCTACTGACTGCGCTCTCGGCAGTGAGGAACCTGTCACACTGGAGCTGCTGTATAACTCCTGCTCAGAGAACCTGCCCGCCGGCACGGAAGTGGAAGTCCGCATTGTACTTGACAACACTACCGAAATGACCGAAACAGTGATCACCACTGAAGAGATCGCTGCCGGTTCCACTTTTGAAGTGACGCTTGAGGGGACTCTTGATGTGTCCGCCTCTGGAACCCATCGCATCAATGCCTTCGTCCGCCCCCAAATGGCCTCATCATTCAACGACAGCCTCTGCAACTATAGTTTCACCAATTTGGTGTATCAGAACACCGACGTGCACGTGGTGGATATCGTTTCCCCCGTCTCCGCCTGCTTTCTCTCCAACGAGACAGCCATTACGGCTCGGTTCACCTTTGACGTATGCGATAGCATTGCCGCCGGCGACTCCGTAAGAGTGGGTTACCGTTTGGATGTCAACTCCACGCAAGGGGATACCATTGTTGAATATATTGTTTTAGAACAGACTGTTACACAAGAAGATACATTGGATTATACCTTCCATACTTTGGCAGACCTCTCCCAATCTTACAAATTCACTTTGCGTGTATATTCTCTCAATCCGGGCGATTTGGATGCCAGTGATAATATCAAATCCAAAACCATTTATAACCCCACCCCGCTCAATCAGATCGAATGTCTCGCTTTTGAGGATAATGTATCAAAGCAGTACTATTTCACTGAAAAAGAAGAATATGCCACTATCACTATCGGTACACTGAGTGGCTACAACGGTGGAAAATTGGTGAACATGAGTGGTGGTAATGCGATGGAATACTACAATGACATCGAATTTCCGAATTCAATAGACTGGTGGGGCTCGAACCCAAAGATGAATTCACGCATCACCTTCTGTGCCGATGCCACCGACTATGCCGAATTGGGTATCCATTTTGACTTGAAACAGACCTCTGGCAATGATGTTTACCAGCAAATGCTTAGTGGTTACATTCCTGATGGCGTAAGCCTCCTGCAATCAAGCATGATGCGTGTGCTCGTGGACGGGCAGCAGGTGAGCCAGAACTACACTCCCGCCACTTCCAGTAGTGATCCCTTCCAAAGGCGGGGTGTCAACTTAAGCAATTTTATCGGGGGCAAACATACGATCACCTTCGAAGCCAAGTGTTTTGCCGGTGACCTCATGATCTTCACACTTGATCACGTCTATCTTGACAATATTTCGATTGTGGAGAGTTCTGACATCAGTCACTATTCGGAAATTGCGCCTAATATCATCACCTACCCGAATCCTGCAACTGACCACATTACCATCCTCTTTGAAAATCTTGAACCCGCTTCCGCTCCCGAATATCAGCTTTTCGACCTTTTCGGAAGAAATCTTTTGAACGGAAAAATCATGCAGGAAGAAACAGACCTCAACATCGGTTCTTTGTCAAACGGCATTTATCTTTTGAAAGTGGTGGAAGGAAATCGCACCTTGGGAACTGCCAAAATCGTCAAAAACTAATTCGATGGCCCTGCGCATTGATTTGGAAGAAGTGCTGAAAGCGAAGTCGCCGAAATGGTACCGGCGGTTTCCCAAGTTTGTCATCCGATGGCTGAAAAAGACCATCCATCAGGATGATATGAATGACTTTCTGCTTTACCACAGTGACGATGCTCCGCTGGACTTCGCCAACAATGTGGTGAAGATGCTCGGTGCGCACTTGGAGGTAACAAACGAGGAGAAAGTTCCCAAAACTGGCCGCTACATTATCGTGTCCAATCATCCGCTTGGTGGCTTGGACGGGCTCTGCTACATCAGTCTTCTTTCGCGCTATCGTACCGACATCAAATTGCCCGTCAACGACTTGCTGATGAACGTGAAACCGATGCACGGCATCTTCATCCCCATTAACAAGCACGGGAGTCTCGACCGCAATGCCGTGCAGGAACTGAACGACACCTTTGCCTCCGACGACATCATCGTCTATTTTCCGGCGGGGCTTTGTTCCCGCAAACAGAAAGGCGGCGTTATCCGCGACTTGGAGTGGAAGCCCACTATCGTCACCAAAGCGAAACAGTACCAAAGGGACATCATCCCCGCTTATTTTGAAGGACATAACAGTCGGTTTTTTTACAATCTTGCCCGTTTCAGGAAAAGAATCGGCATCAAGTTCAATATCGAAATGCTTTATCTCGTAGATGAGATGTACCGGCAGAAAGGGAATACCCTCCGTGTAACCTTCGGAGAACCCATATCATACAAAACATTCACTGACGAAAAAGACAACAAGGAGTGGGCGGCATGGCTGAAAGAGCAGACCTACGCCCTAAAACAATAGTTATGGAAAACATCATAGAACCTGTTGACCGAAAGATACTTGAGTCGGAATTGACGCAGGACCGTTTTCTTCGGAAAACCAATGCTGCCGACAACGACATCTTTATGATTGACGCCCACAATGCGCCCAATGTGATGTTGGAAATCGGGCGGTTGCGGGAAATCACTTTCCGCGCGGCGGGCGGCGGTACGGGCAAGTCGGTGGACATTGACGAGTTCGACACTTGCGACATCCCCTTCAAGCAGCTGATTGTGTGGAATGACAAGGACAAGGAGATCATCAGTTCCTACCGTTTCATTCTCGGGCGGGACGTGCCTTTGGACGAGAATGGATACCCCCACACTCCCTGTTCCAAACTGTTCCGCTTCTCCCAGACTTTCATCGAGAACCAGTGGCAGAAGTCCATTGAGTTAGGACGCAGCTTCGTACAGCCCAAGTACCAAGCCACCAACGACTCCCGACTCGGCCTCTTCTCTCTCGACAACATGTGGGACGGGCTCGGCACCCTCGTCGTCGATTACCCCGATCAAGAGTATTTTTTTGGGAAGATGACGATGTACAACAGTTACAACCGCGTGGCACGCAACATGATCCTCAACTTCCTTGAGAAACGTTTCAAAGGCGATGCCTCTCTTGTCACGCCCTTCAATCCGACACAAAAATCGGAAAAACCGCTCAAGGAAATGTTTACTGGAGGAACCCTTGCAGAAGATTTCAAAATATTGAACCAGAATATTTTGGATATCAAAACCACTATCCCGCCGCTCATCAAGGCCTATATGTCGCTCTCTTCCACAATGCAATATTTCGGAGCCTCCGCCAACGAGGAGTTTGGTGAGGTGGAAGAAATTGCTATTTTACTGACCATCAAAGATATTTACGAAAAGAAAATTAACCGTCATATTAACACTTACGAAAAAAGAAAGTGAACATAACCTCTGCCAACTACCTTCAAAGTGTCGTGGACTGGCGCAAATGTCCGACTGGCCCTTATCCGGAGTATGCCTTCATCGGGCGCTCGAACGTCGGGAAGTCGTCGCTGATTAATATGCTGACTCGCCACGCAGGACTGGCCAAGACCTCTTCCAAACCAGGCAAAACACAGACTATCAACCATTTTATCATTAACGGGAACTGGTATTTAGTGGATCTGCCTGGGTATGGTTATGCCAGCATTTCCAAAACGATGCGCGACAAATGGACGGCGATGATCGACCATTACCTTACGCTCCGTCCGAACCTGCAATTAGTTTTCGTCCTCATCGATTCCCGCCTCGACCCGCAGAAAAATGACCTCGAATTCATCAATCGGCTGGGCGAGAACGGCGTGCCTTTTGCCATCGTCTTCACCAAAACGGACAAGGTTTCCAAGCTGAAGGTCTCCCAGAATGTGGCGAAATTCAAGGAGAAGATGCTGGAAACGTGGGAGGAGATGCCCCCGCTGTTCCTCTCTTCTGCCGAAAAAGGCGACGGCCGCGACGAAATCCTCAACTACATCGAAAGCATCAACAATCAGTTTGATGCTAATAGTCTGCCATGAAATAAAACCACCCTTTCCCCGTTTAATCTTTTCCGAAATTAATCAAAACAATAAATATGAAGAAACTATTTCTTATCTGTACCATCTTGACAATCTGTGCTTTTTCGTGCCAGACCAGCAAAAACGCCGCCGATTCGGACACCAACGCTCCGCTTTACGGAACACAATGGATGCTGACCAGCATTGAAGGCCAGCCTGTTGGTGAAGCACCGGCAAATCCGTTCGTCATCTTCTCCGAGGATGGTGGCGTAAAGGGGAACCTCGGTTGTAACGACTTTTTCGGCAACTGCTCCGTCAGCAAGGACAAAATCAGCATTGAGTACAAAGGTTCTACAAAAAAATTATGTAACAAGATGGAGACAGAGCGTGCCTTCGCTGCTGCCCTCAAGAAAGAAATCAGCCATTATGCCATTTCTGGTGACGTGCTGATTCTCCGCGCAAAGGACCAGGAAGTGCTCCGCTTCAAAGCCGCCCCTAAAACCGAATAGCCATGACACGCGAAGAAATCATCAGACAAAGCATTCTGGAGGATGTCGGTGACGGCGACCACTCCTCCCTTTCCTGCATTGACAAAAGCCATCAGGGTTCAATGCAACTTCTTGTAAAAGAAGATGGTATCATCGCCGGTATTGAAGTGGCGAAGGAAGTCTTGGCCATCATTGACCCCGAAATTAAGATGGAGCAGTTCTTGCACGACGGCGACAGCGTCCGCAAGGGCGACATCGCCTTCATCCTCACCGGCTCCGTCCAGAGCATGCTGACCGCCGAACGCACCGTGCTCAACTTCATGCAGCGGATGAGCGGCATCGCCACGGAAACCCACCGCTACGTGAAGATGGTGGAGGGCACGAAGACCACCATCCTCGACACCCGTAAAACTACTCCCAACATGCGTTACTTCGAGAAGTACGCTGTGAAGGTGGGCGGCGCCGAAAACCACCGTTTTGGCCTCTTCGATATGATTATGCTGAAAGACAACCATATCGACTTCGCCGGCGGCATTGAACAGGCCATTGACCGTGCCCGTAACTATCTGAAAGAAAATAATCTCAACCTCAAAATCGAGATTGAGACCCGCAGTCTCGATGACGTGCGGCGCGTGATGGCCCACGGCGGTGTGGATCGCATCATGCTCGATAATTTCACCCCCGACCTTATCCGCGAGGCGGTGAAAATCATCGGCGGAAAGTACGAAACAGAAGCGTCCGGCGGCATCACCGACCAGACCCTCCGCCAGTACGCCGAAACCGGTGTCGATTACATCTCCGTCGGCGCCCTTACCCACCATATCAAAAGTCTGGATCTCAGTTTAAAATTCCGTAAGAATTTATGAAACTCCATCTGAAAAAACCGGTTAAAATCCTTCTGATCATTGCAGGAAGCCTCTTCGGTCTGTTCCTCCTGATCGCCATCCTCGTTTCGCCCATCGCCCATTATTATCTTGAAAAACACAGTAAAGAACTGTGCAACAGAGTGGTAACAATGGACAAGCTGTGCGTCAACCTGTTCAATGGTTCCGTCACCATACAAGGTTTCAAAGCATTGGAAGAGAACGACAAGGATGTCATGCTCACTTTCGACAAGCTGAAAGTGAATATGAGCCTCGCCTATCTTTTGGGCAAAACAGTGAAAATCACCGAGATAACATTAATCAATCCTGATGTGACCGTGCTTCAGAACGGCAACCGGTTCAATTTTTCGGACATCATCGACTTTTACAAAACCGACAAACCCAAGGACACTGTTCCAAGCAAATGGACGGTGGATTTGCGCAATATCACTCTTGCAGGCGGCAACGTGCTCTACCGTGATTTGGCCGTCGGCAGCCGATTCAAACTCAACGAGTTGGCTCTCGCCATTCCCCGAATTTATTTCAGCAGCGAAAATACGGACATCGGCCTTGACCTCAAATTTGATGACGGCGGTGATTTGAATATCAAGCTGTTATATGCCATCGAAAACAACGCCTACAATCTGGCCGTGAAGCTGAACAAGTTCTCCGTGTCTGCGGCCGCTCCCTACGTCAAGCAGTTCCTTAATGTGGGTGATTTAGGTGGACGGCTTACCACCGACCTCAATATTGTCGGAGACCTTGACCATATATTAGATATTGTAGCCGATGGCAGCGTCATTTTCCAGAACCTCTTCATCACCGATCCGAAAAGCGGTGAGGTTTTCTCTGAAATCGGGACATTGGATATTGGTATCGAAAAGATTGATATAAAGCAAAATATCTATCATTTCAACAAGGTTCTCACCTCGAACGCAAACTTCAATTACGAAATCACCGAGGAAGGAAACGCCATCAGCCGGATGCTGGCGCTGGACGACAAAATCGACAGCACCGAAAAGGAGATGGAAGATGTGGACACCGCCACCAAAGTTTCCAAAAACCCGATTGATTTCCTCATTAAAGAATTGGCAATCAACGATTCACGGTTCTCTTACTGCGACTACAGACTGCGTGACACCGTACGCATTCCGGTTTCGCAGGTGTCAAGCTCCATCCAAAACTTCCGTCTTGACGGCCCCGTCACCGCGACCCTCAGTGCCGTCGTGGGCGAAAGCGGCCAGCTGACCGCCCACTGGGAAGGCAACTTCTCTGACATTGAAAATCAAAAGTTTGACGTCCTTCTCAAGAATTTCAAGCTGACAACCGTCTCCCCGTACAGCGTGCACTACCTCGCCCATCCCATCAGCGACGGCGTGCTTTCATTTGCGGACAAGAGCACCATCGTCAACAATTATATCACCAGTGAAAACAAGATTGACATCCATAACTGTGTGGTTGAAAAGAAGATAAAGGGTGCAGAGAAAGAGTTCAATATCCCGTTGCGTGCCGCAGTCTATATCCTCAGCGACCGGAAAGGTAACATCACTTTTGACCTGCCCGTGAAAGGCGACCTCAAATCACCCGAATTTTCGTACGGCAAAATCATCTTCAAGACCTTCTGCAACCTGATGGTGAAGATTGCTGCTGCTCCTATTGACCTCATTGCCAAGAGTTTGAACAAAGAACCCGACATTTTTGCGGACATCCAGTACGATATTCATCCTCAAGGCCTTGGAAGTGAATCCGATGATCAGCTGAACAAGATTGCGGACGCACTCAAGGAGAAGGGCGAACTGATTTTGGAGGTGCAGCAGTCGCTGAACAGGGAGGAAAACCGGAAGGAATATGCCCTCTTCTCCGCGAAAATGGATTACTGCCGCCAGAACGGAACGGCTGACGGGCCGGCGCTGTATAATGCCGCCACTGCCGTCAAAAATTCCGACAACAAATTCCAGAAGTACGTTGAAAAACGATTAGACGGCACTACCGTCAGCGGCGACTTGGGCGACAAGTGTCTGAAACTCTACAATTTGGAAACCATAGATTCGCATATCAACAAGAATATCGAACGCCGTAACGAGCACATTTTGAGCGTATTCACCACGCAAGGAATCGCTGCTGACCGTATCAAAATGATGCCGCTCGGTGATAAGTCCACGCCCAAAGGCAAGACGCTCGTTTCGTTCAATGTACAAGTAAAAGATGAATAAACTCCGTTCCATCGTCGCACTGCTGATCCTGTTACTTTCTGTCGGCCAATCATTTGGACAGACAGCGAAGTACAGCAACGAGTTCCTGTCGCTCGGAATCGGGGCGCGGGGACTGGCGATGTCGAACACGATGACCTCCATTGCCGACGACGTGACGGCGGCCTATTGGAATCCCGCCTGCCTGTCGGTGGCGGATAAGAACTACGAGCTGGCACTGATGCACGCCGAGTACTTCGCCGGCATCGCCAAGTACGACTACGGTGGCATCGCCTACCGCATCGACTCTACCTCCTCGGTGGCGATTTCCTACATCCGTTTCGGTGTGGATAAAATTATGAATACGACGGAGTTGATTGATAATCAAGGAAATATCGACTACAATCGTATTACCTACTTTTCATCGGCCGATAACGCCATTTTGCTTACCTACGCCCATAACTTCCGTCAGGTGAAGGGATTGTCGGTTGGTGGCAACGTCAAGATTCTGCGCCGCACCATCGGCAGCTTCGCCGGTTCTTGGGGCTTCGGGCTCGATGCCGGCATTCACTATACCACCAAAGGATGGCACGTCGGGGCCAACCTCCGCGACGCCACCTCCACTTTCAATGCATGGAGCTACCACCTCAGCGACCGCGTCATCGAGGTCTTTGAACAGACGGGGAACGAAATTCCGCAAAACTCGCTGGAACTCACAGTTCCGAAATTGTTGGTTGGCGCAGGCAAGTACGTCAACTTCGGCAAAGGCTTCAACGCCACCTTCGCCCTTGACTTTGACTTCACTTTCGACGGTGCCCGCCACACCCTGATACACGGCAAAGTGCTCTCCATCGACCCGCACTTTGGGATGGAGTTCGCCTACAAGAGAATAGTCGCCATCCGCGCCGGCATCGGCAACTTCCAGCAGGAACTGGACTACGACGGCAAGAAACGCACCACCCTCCAGATCAACCTCGGTATTGGTGTGTGTATCAAGAATATTGTCACCATTGACTACGCCCTGACCGACATCGGTGACCTCTCCATCGCACAGTACTCCCACATCTTCTCGCTGAAAGTGGGGTTGAATAGTTTCAAACGGAAACCGAAGGTGACGGAGTGAGGGAAAACAATCATAATTAACCGAAGATGAAATACTACGTTATAGCAGGCGAAGCCTCCGGCGACCTTCATGCCTCCAATCTTTTGAGAGAGATAAAAGCTCGCGACACGGAAGCGCAATTCCGTTGCTGGGGCGGCGACCTGATGGAGGCGCAGGGCGGCACAATCGTCAAACACTATCGCGACCTCGCTTTCATGGGCTTCGTCGAAGTGGCGCTCCACCTTCGTACCATCCTGAAAAACATTGCTTTCTGCAAAAGAGACATCCTGCAATACCAGCCTGATATTTTAGTTTTGGTCGATTACCCCGGTTTCAACCTGCGCATCGCGGAATGGGCCAAGCAGCAGGGTTTCAAGGTTATCTATTACATCTCGCCCCAGATCTGGGCTTGGAAGACCGGCCGCGTCCACAAAATCAAACGCAGTTGTGACCACGTGATGCCGATTCTGCCATTTGAAAAGGACTTCTACAAAAAATACGAATATGATGCTGATTTTGTGGGACATCCGTTGTTGGACGCCATTGATGAGAATATTCGGGAGAGCCGTGAGGTGACGGAATTTCGGGAACGTAACGGCTTGGACGAACGTGCAATCATTGCCATTCTGCCGGGCAGCCGCAAGCAGGAGATTGTAAAGATGCTGCCGGTGATGTTGGAAGTGACGAAAGCGTATCCGCAGTATCAGTTCGTGGTATCCACCGTGAAGTGGCTTCCGAGAGAATTGTATGACAAATACTTGCAGGGCTACAACGTAAAAACGGTGATGGGAAGCGCCTATCCGCTGCTGCTGAATGCCGAGGCTGCGATGGTTACCTCTGGTACCGCCACCTTGGAGACGGCCATCTTGGGGACACGGCAGGTGGTGTGCTACAAGGGCAGCGACTTGTCGTACCGCATTGCGATGGCGGTGGTGAAAGACACCATCAAGTACATTTCGTTGGTGAACCTTGTGATGGACGCACCCGTGGTGACAGAGCTCATCCAGTACGACTTCACGGAGGAGCGGCTGAAAGAAGAGATGGACAAAATCCTCTTCGATGAAGTGGTGCGCCAGAAAATGTCGGACGAATACGCCCAGCTTCTGACCCGTTTAGGAGGGCGTGGAGCCTCCGCAAGAGCAGCCGAAATTGTCATTGATTGTGCAAAAAACTCCGAAATGCCGGCAGAAAAGTGAGGCAGTTTAAATCCAATTTTGAAAATCACTTCTTTGTATTTGTCGTAAAATACTGACAATCAATTAGTAAATTTTCTTTAAAAAAATTCCTGACAAATGTCGCTGTGAATCAAAAATAGTGTATTTTTGCAGCCTCCAAGTGAGACAAAAAGGGCCGGTAGTTCAGTTTGGTTAGAATACATGCCTGTCACGCATGGGGTCGCGAGTTCGAGCCTCGTCCGGCCCGCCCTTGAAAAAAGAGACAAACAGCAGTTTGTCTCTTTTTTTTGTGTACTTTTGCGACTTCATTTGACATCATCAAAATTGTTCCAATATGAAAAAAATTTATTTTTTAATTGCTTTATCCTTAATTGTTTGCGCGAGCTGCAACAAAAAAGAGAAAGCCGATGAGAATGTCATCGGGAAACCAGAAGTACAAATCAACAACGGCCAGTTCACCCCCGAGGTGATGTGGTCGTTAGGCAAAATGGGCGAAACTGCCGTCTCCCCCGATGGAAAACAGCTGGCCTACGCCCTTACTTACTATAGCATGGAGGAGAACAAGG
The DNA here is from genome assembly GCA_017961265.1 of Bacteroidales bacterium. GTDB lineage: Bacteria > Bacteroidota > Bacteroidia > Bacteroidales > WCHB1-69 > UBA1756. Next base: position 43,739 of record JAGCXN010000004.1, read on the forward strand.
GTAATGCCGAACTCTATCTGATGCCCACCGAAGGCGGTGAAGCCGTACGCCTCACCACTACTGCCGCCAGCGAATTCAACCCCGTATGGCAGGATGACAACACCCTGCTTTTCTGCCGCGGCAACGACATTATCGCCATGGATGTGAAAAGCAAGAAAGAAAATACCATTTGGACATTCGAAAACGGAATCGAAGGTTTCAAACTGGCCCCCGACGGCAAGTCCATCGTTTTCATCGCCACCAAACAGGTGGTGCGTCCTGGCCACATTGACAAGTTGTTCGATGGCCTCGACAAGACCACCGGCCGCATCAACGAGGACCTGATGTACCGTCACTGGGACTGCTGGGTGGACGAGTACCCGCAGATTTTCCTTGCCAAATTCGACGGCAAAACGGGAAGTGTAGAAGATGCCATTTGCCTCATCGACAGTACCTTCGAGTGCCCGATGCGTCCGTGGGGAGGCGTGGAGCAGTTTAACTACAGCCCCGACAGCAAGACCATCGCCTACACCTGCCGCAAGAAAACCGGCGCCGACTATGCCCATTCCACCAACAGCGACATCTTTTTGTATGATATCGAAAAAGGCACAAACCGCAACCTCTGCGAGGACATCAAGGGTTATGACCAGAACCCCGTCTTCAGCCACAGCGGCAAATTCATCGCTTGGGAAAGTATGGAACGCGACGGCTACGAAAGCGACAAGCTACGCCTGATGGTTCTCGACCTCACCACTAACGAGCGCACCGATATGTCCACCGATTTCGACTACAATTTCACCGGCATCAGCTGGACGGAAGATGACAAGGAGATTCTGGGCGTGGTGAACTACCGCGGCATGGACGAGATTTTCGCCTGCGATCCCGCCACCAAGACCTTCCGCCAGATTTCGCATGGCTACCACGACATCCACGGTTTCGAACTGGTGGGCGATAAGCTCTATGCCGACCAAGTCTCCATCCAGTACCCGTCGGAAGTGTATGTTTATAATCTCAGTGACGACAAGGCCGAAGGTAAGAAACTCACCACCATCAATGATGAGGTTTTGTCGCAGGTGCGGATGGGCAAGGTGGAAGAGCACTGGATCACCACTGTTGACGGCCAGAAGATGCTCACCTGGCTGATCTATCCCTACGATTACGACAGCACCAAGGTCTATCCTGCGCTGCTCTATTGCGAGGGAGGCCCGCAGTCGATGGTGAGCCAGTTCTGGAGCACCCGATGGAACTTTATGGTGATGAGCGGTGCCGGCTACTTCATCATCGCGCCCAACCGCCGCGGCACTATTGGCTTCGGCACGGAGTGGTGCGAGGAGATCAGTGGCGACTACGGCGGACTCTGCATGCAGGACTACATGCGTGCGGCGGACTTCTTCACGGACAGCGTGAAACAGATTGACAAGGAACGTCTCGGGGCGTGCGGCGCAAGCTTCGGCGGCTACAGCGTCTATTGGCTCGCTGGCCACAACTACGATGTGAAGGGCTATGCCGACGGCCGACGCTTCAAGGTGCTGTTGGCCCACAACGGTATGTTCAACTTCGAGCAGCAGTATCTTGAAACCGAGGAGCTCTGGTTCGACAACTGGGATCTCGGCGGACCTTACTGGGATTGGGACAACCCTCAGATCAAGAAGAGCTACGCCTGCTCGCCGCACCTGTATGTGGATAAGTGGAACGCACCCATCTGTGTCATTCACAGCGAATTCGACTTCCGCATCGTGGCTTCTGAGGGTATGGCCGCCTACAACGCCGCCAAGATGCGCGGTTTGGAGGCCCGTTATCTCTACTTCCCCGACGAGACCCACTGGGTGCTGAAACCGCAGAACAGTCTCCTCTGGCACCGTAACTTCATCGACTGGTTCGACAGCCATTTGAAGTAGGGCGGAGATACCAATGATAACGGAAGCGCGCGGAAACTATCACGTTTCCGCGCGCTTTTTTGATATGACCTAACAAGTAATAAGCAACAAGTAATAAGTGGCTTGCACCCAGCCCCTCTTCAAACGGACTTATTACTTATTACTTTTCACCTCCTACTTTTTACCTTTTACCTTTTTCCTTCTACCTTTTCCCTTTCAGTATCTTAATCAGGGCATCGCGTTGTTTTTGGAGGCTGGTGATGGTGGCCTCGTCACGCTCCACGTCACGGTGTTCAAGGATGTCGAGCCACGCCTCCACCGTCTGGTAGTAAATAGGGGCCACGCTGTTCATGTCGTCGGCACGGGTGGCATACTCCACGGCCTCGCTGTAGTACGATTTCGCCATATCGGGGTCATTCGCTTCCGCTGCCAGCAAGCCCTTCAGATAAATGTTCCGGATGACTTCCGACTCTACCACATCCTTGTACTTACCCTCGTACAGCTTCAGCAGGTACTCGTTGGCCTTGTCTAGCTGCCCGATGGCCATGTTGTGCCAATTCAGCTGACTGCAGATCACGGCATTCTTCAGGTAATACTGCGACATCTCATATATATGATAGTCGTTGGTCTCGTCGAGGGACTCTTCCGCAAGCAGGATCAGTGTGTCGCTTGAGCGTAGAGCTTTTTCGTACCATTCCTTGTCCTCCGGCTCATCGGCGTCATCCCCGATAGTACTGGCACAGTTCACCATCTCGCCATACACGGTAATGGCATTGGCACGGTACATAGACGCGGCGGTGTCGATGAACAGATAGCGGTTTACCGTCAGACATTCGTCGTACACCTTGAGTGCCTGCTTGTTGGAGTCGGTGGCGGTGTATGCCTTGGCGAGCCGGTACAACGACTGTAAGAAGGTGACACTCATCTCTTTGCCCCAATCAAGGGTTATGCGGTGCGCATCCACCTCATACTTGGCATACTTAAGTTGGCGTTTCGGCTCCAGATTCAAGGAAATGAATTTTTCAGAATAGGAAAGATAGTTGTTCAAATACGACGTATCTCTTTTAGAAAACCGTTTGTAATACTCTACCTCCGCCTCCAAGTTCCGTACATACTTGACGCTGTCTTTCACTTTATAATAATTTTCAAGAACAGAAAGCACCTGCTCATAACGCTGGTAAGGGCGGCTCATCGGATAGAGCTGGTAATATTGTGCCGACTTTTCCATTAGAGGGACAACCTTCTTGAAATTGCCTGCATTGTATTGGGCGATGGCCTTCGTGTGGTACATCTCGCCCAAGGAGAAGCAGGCACTGCTGTCGCCCAACGTTATCGCTTTCTTATATAGGCTCTCCGCCGCCTTGTACTCTTTCTCCGCTGTTTTCGTGTTGCTGATAAGTCTGTAGGCATCCCCTGAATAATAGTGGGCTTCACCCTTGAGGCGGGTATAGGAAGCCATCTGTGAGGCCGGGATCTGCGATTCGTAGGTGAAAATCTGCCGGTACGTCGCGAGCGCCTTCTCGTTCATTTCCATATTGAGGTAAGCGTCGCCCATTTGCAAATAGTTGGTCAGGAAAGGAATCCAGAGTTCCGGATCCTTCTCGACAGCCATCTGATAATAGCGGTTGGCCTCCTCATAATAGTCAAGCGTGCTTTCATACTGCTCGTAGTAGTACATCTTTTCCGCCTTATGATTAAAGAATTGCGCTTTTTCCGCCTCAATGGAGCGGCTGTTCTCCTTGGCGTGCGTGTCCAAAAGGAGTTCGATGAAAGCATCCAGTTCGGCCACAGCCCCGTTTCTTTTCTGATTGTGCAAATAGTCGGAAGCTCCAGAGCAGAAGTCGAGTGCAACTCCCGTAAAAACATGTGGATAGAGGGAATCCAGCATTACAAAGCTCCGTTTGAAACCACGGATGGCATCGCGCACCATATCATCATCTTCTTCCTGTACATATACCGAGTAGGCGAGCAGCGAAGACTGGGCCACCAAATAGTTCACTGTGAACATTTCGGGGAAAGACTTCATCAATATCTCATTAATTTCGGCTTGATCACGATAAAGTTCCAGACGTAACGGATTTTCTGCATCGGCTTTTTCTATGCTGTTTGCATAAATATTGGTCCGGCCCGCATACTGTAACTGCAGGAACAGATCGGAAGGATAACGGGTATAGTTTTCCTTGGCGGCACGATAAACAGCCTCCTCCAATTCCAGAAGCTTGGCATCGGAATAAGCTGATGAACCCCGACTGACACGATCCAAAATATCCGAATAGACATTAATGGCAAATCTGTTCTTGTAAAAATCCCCATCGGCTTCCGTATCTATATAATGCTTACAGGCGATTAATAAACTGTCCCACTGCTGATTGATTCTTACCGTATCACCAACTGACTGCAAAGCTACCAACATCATACAGCGACTGATATACAAAGCCCAGTAGCTGTCCGAATAGGGGTAATTGCGACAGGCCTTCTCACTCTTGTCAACATATCGTTGGAAAGCTTCGGCCACCCGTTCGGGATCTCCTTCATTCGCATACTTTGCGACAGAGGGTTCAAAAAGGAACGAGTACTCCGGGATACGGTCCTCTTCCTTCGCTGTAATCGAATCCGCTTCCTGCCAGTTGCTTTCATTCAATAGATTCAGCAAATGTTCTCCAACGGAAAAATCCGAAAAATGATTCTGGTACAAAATTCTTGTGTAAGTGCTTGCAGGTTCGTCATCATTCTGTACAAGATTCAAATCCCTGAAAAACAAATAGTTATTTATTATTTCAAGATTATCTCGGCTGACATCATCTTTGCGTATCAGCGCCTTCACCGCTTGGGCCGCGCTGTCCAATTCCCCTTTCTGTATGAACGGTTCGGCCGCTGCCCGCACGTCATCGCGCAGCCGGTACAGCCGATACGGCGAGGTACTTACTGCATCTCTGTAATATCTGGCAATTACGGTAGAGTAGGCGTGCGTAGCCATATCCATCAGGCTTTGGGCGTAGTCGTCGGCCATATCCGGATGGAGTTGGACGGAGTCCCTAAGGGCAAGCATTACCTCCGCCTCGCTATCGTATGCAGGGCGGAAATACTTGACGAACATTTCTGACGCTGCCTCACGATAGTCGGCTTCCTTGGCCAGATAAAAACACACCGTGTCCTTGCTCTGGAAAAAACGATAGCGGGACTCCTTCGTCCTGCCGATTTGATAATATCCGTCAAGGCTCCACTCGCTTAGGCAGAGGAAGTCGCCCTTGCGGTTTTCGGGAAGGTTCGCCACCGCAACCCCTTTCGCATTGGTCTGCAATGGCTGTCCGTACAGGGTGGCGACGGCGCCGGCAAGCGGCTTCCCGTCGGGATAAGACACCACCTTAAAAATCTGCTTCACCTGCGCATTGGCAGAAAACGCAGCAAAAAAGAGGAAAAGGGCAAGGAGAAGGGTTGTCTTTTTCATAATACCTGATATTTGAATTGAAAAATGAAAATTGAAAACTGAAAGTTGGAAAGGAGAAATGGGATTACGGAGTTGGAGGGGCAAAAATACAACTTTTTTCGAATTAGCACCTTCTATTTTTTACCTCCTACCTTTTACTTTGTTATCCGCGGCTGCGGTAAAACAGCGTACATTCCTTTTCCGGACGGAACACTTCGGCGGCAAGGCGCCGAATCTGCTCTTCTGTCACCGCACGGTAGGCCTCGTCATCGTGAGCGAAGTCCTCGGCACGGCTAATGCTTTCCGAAACCGCCAGAATGGAGGTGCGACTAGACAACTTGATCTCGTTGTTCAGAAGCACCGACTCGTTCTTATTCTTCACCTTCTGGAGGTCGTGGCTCAGGTTGTCGTCAAGGCGGAAGTCGTGGTACAGGTACTGGTCAAGCTGTTCATTGGCCTCGTCCACACCCACACCTTCGGCGGGACGTCCCACCAGCGCGAAAATGCCGGGACCTGCCGTCCCGCTCACCGTTAGGGATATATCTGTAAACAGCTGGTTATCAACCACGAATTTCTGATATAGATAGGATGACTGTCCGCTGCTGAAGAGGTCGGACAGAAGGTCGTAAGCGTAAAAGTCGGGATGGAGGCGCGGGGGCATCTTCCACCCTTTCAGCAACATCGGATAGGGCACGTCGCGTTCTACCGAAAGCCGTTTCGCTGCCGTCTGGACGGGCTCTTCCGGAAAATTCTTCGCGCTGCAGCCACCCGCCGGAATGTCACCAAACCACTTCTCCGCTAACGATACCACTTCCTCGAAATGGACATTGCCTCCCACCACCAAGATGGCGTTGTCGGGCCGGTAGAACCGGTAGAAGAAGTCGTGCATTATCGGCATCGTAACCGACTCTATATGAGCTATCTCCTTGCCTATTGGCATCCACTTGTACGGATATTTTTCAAAAACAAAATCATTGAACATTCCCCACATATCGCCATAGGGACGGTTGAGTGAAGTCTCCTTGAACTCCTCAATCACAACCTGTTTCTGTACATCCAGACTCTCCTGCTGGAAAGCCAGCTCCATCATACGGTCCGACTCGATCCAGAGAGCTGTCTCCAGATTGTTGGCGGGCAATACAATATAATAATGGGTATGGTCCTGCGAGGTGTAGGCGTTGTTGTAGGCCCCGATTTTCTGCAACGGCGTATCGTAGTCGGGCACGTTTTTGGAACCGCAGAACATAAAATGCTCGAAAAGGTGTGCAATGCCGGTCTGCTGCGGGTCTTCGTCGCGGGAGCCGACATTATAGAGCACATTCACCGCAGCCAACGGCGTGGATGGATCCTCATGCACAAGGATCCGAAGGCCGTTTTTCAATATATGTCGTTGGAAAGGAATCATTTTTAACAGGAAAAAAGAGGTTAGTCCAGGGGCTTCGTTACAATGAACGAGTAGTTGCGGGCAATTTTGCTACGGAAAAGCCACACGACAAAATAGTAGAGGGCAATACTTCCAAGAGAACCCAGTGAAGCTACTAATTCGCTATTTGTCAGATTGTTAAGCAGGATAAAAACCACCAGCATTACAATCAGCGGGATAAGGAAACATAGGATAACGGCCTTCATTGCCAGCTTTTCCTGAAGGGTGACGGTCACCTTCTCACCCACTTCCAACGGAAGGCGGTACGGATTCTCCGCCTCCACCTGCTTGTCGCGCGTGTCGAGGGAGGAGCAGAGGTGTCGGGCGTGGCAGCCGGCGCATGCGGATGACACCGTCATTTTTACGATAACCTTTTCGCCATCAACGAATTGTACAATCCCTTCGTGGCTGACAACATCATTATTCTTTTGCATAATCGGGTCTTTTGTTCAGTTCGGCATCAATCATCGCGGCGGCCTCATAATTTTCGGTTTCGATAGCCTGACGGAGAAGCTCGTTCAGCTCATCTATTGTATAAATCGACAAATCCATCCCCTCCGAGAAGTGAAGTTTTTTTCGATCATCTTCATCCTCAACAGGTTCAAAATCTATCTCATCGTCATCGTATGCGTGGCGGGTGGGGTTGGCGATGCGCCCATCCTTCGTGTAACCGGCGGCGGTGATGATGGAGGCGAGGGCGAAGATGGGCGTCCCGACTTTCAGTGCAATCACTACGGCATCGGATACGCGGCTGTCGAGCAGCAGCAACTCGCCGTTCCGCAGAATGTGGATGTGTACATAGAAAATGCCGTCCTTGTAGTCGTCAATCACCACCTTTTCGATGACGCTGTCGGTCTTTTCGCACAGTTGGATGAGGACATCGTGCGCAAACGGCCGTTTCAGCGCAATGCGGTTCTGCTCGATGACAATGAGCCGTCCCTCCGGCAGCCCGATGATGACGGGCAGGAAACGGTCACCATTTTTCTCTTTCAATATCAGATTGAAGGCCTCCCCCTGCGTCTGCGGGGCAAGATTGGCAACCTCCAGTTCGATTTCTTCCATAGTCGGTTTCAATTTGGGTGCAAAAATACTACAATTCGTTCATAAAGTTCATCATGTTTATAAAGTTTGTAAAGTTTATCAGATGGGGGGTGGCGGAAACATTTGAATGTTGTATCTTTGCCGCTTCAAAACACAATTATGATTCCATTTTCCCCTCCCCGCATAGATGAAGCCACCGTTGCCGAAGTGACGGCGGCGCTTACCTCCGGCTGGATCACCACCGGCCCGCGTGTCAAGAAACTTGAAGAACAGCTTGCTGCCTACTGCGGAATCAGCAACGTATTGTGTGTCAGTTCCAATTCGGCCGGTCTGGAGTTGATGCTCCGCTGGTTCGGAGTCAGGGCGGGCGACGAGGTGATTGTGCCCGCATACACCTACTGTGCCACGGCTAACGTGGTGGTCCACTGCGGTGCCCGCCCCGTCCTCGTGGATGTCGGCGACGACTTCTGCGTCAACGTCGAAGCCGTGCGGCGCGCTATCACGCCCCGTACGAAAGTCATCATGCCTGTTGATCTCGGCGGTTTTCCCTGCGATTACGACGAACTCAACGCGCTCGTCCGGGAGCCCGCGATTGTGGCGCAGTTCACGCCCAATACCGATGAGCAGCGCCGCCTCGGACGCATCCTCGTCCTCGCCGACGCCGCCCACTCCATCGGGGCCAAATACAAGGGAAAGGCCGCTGGCAGCCTCACCGACCTCAGCGTCTTCTCGTTCCACGCCGTCAAGAACCTGACCACGGCGGAAGGCGGCGCCATCTGCCTCAACCTACCAGAACCGTTCGACAACGAACAGCTATACAAACGGTTGCGTATTATGTCGCTGCACGGGCAGAGCAAGGACGCATTCGCAAAGACACAAATCGGCAACTGGCGCTACGACGTCACCGAAGCGGGCTTCAAGTGCAATATGACCGATGTGCTTGCCGCCATCGGCCTCGTGGAACTGCAACGGTACGATTCCGAAAATCTCCCCAAACGCAAATGGATTTTCGACACCTACTCGGCAGCCTTCGCCAAATACCCGCAGTTCAACGTCCCCGTTTACGAAACCGCTGATAAAACCTCTTCTTATCATCTTTATTTATTGAGAATCAACAATATAACAGAAGAAGAGAGGGACAAAATCATCCAACGAATTTCCGAACAGGAGGTCTACGTGAACGTCCATTATCTTCCGCTTCCGATGTTATCTTTCTATAAAAATGGAGGTTACAACATCGGCGACTATCCCGTCACCTACCGCAATTACGCCTGCGAAATCACCCTGCCGGTCTATTACGACCTGACCCCCGAACAGGTGGAGACGGTTATCCAAGCTGTTATGAACGCGGTTGTTCAAAAATAAATTTTGGGAAATTTTCCGAATTTACAATTATTTATAGTAACTTTGCCGCCTCATAATGGGTTACTATAACATATTGAATTAGAATAAATTATTATGGCAAACAAAGAAAAGTCACCGCAAGATTCCCAGAATCGCAACAAACGGATCAAGGTGGCAATCCTTTGCATTTCGGCTGTCCTGATATTTGTCATCGGCGCCAATTTTCTGAAAGGCATCAACATCTTCAATAAAAAGACCTACTATTATTGTGTGATGGACAATGCCACTGGCATCCAGCAGAACACTGCCATCATGTTGGCAGGCTACAAAATCGGCCAAGTGCAATCTACCAAACTGATAAGTACTTGTCCCCCAAAAGTTTGCGCCACACTTATGTTGTCGGAAAAGATTGACATCCCCAATGATTCAAAACTATTGAGCATGTCACCGGGCCTCCTGAGCAGTCAGGTTCTGAGTCTGGAAATGGGCGTTTCCAACACCTTCTATCACAATGGCGACACTCTGCCGTTTGCTGTGAAAGCGGGTATGTTGGACGGTATCGACGAAATGAAAGGACAGATTTCCAATGTGTTAGCTTCCGTTGACACCATCGGAATGGAACTGAAGGACGTATTACACAAAGAGGGCGGCGGCGAAGACCTGAAAGGCATCCTCGCCAATGTGGAGGACGCGACTGCTCACCTCAACAACATCCTTGGCCAGAACGAAACCAAGGTCAGCCACCTCGTCACCTCGCTTGAACGGTTCGGCAAGACCCTCGACGAAGCCTCCCCACAGCTTACCTCCATCCTCGACAACTTTGACAAAATCAGCGACACGATCGCCAAAGCCGACATTGCCGCCGTCATCACCAACGCCAACAAGACCATCAAGGAAGTGGAGACTCTTGTCGCCAAGGTCAACAGCGGCGAAGGTACCGTCGGCAACCTCGTCAGCGACGACGCCATCGCCAAGAAAGTCGATGATACGGTCAATAGCCTCAATGAGTTGCTGAAAGACCTGAAAGCGCATCCAAAACGCTACGTCCATTTCTCACTGTTCGGAAAAAAGGACAAAGCGGACAAGAAGTAAATTGAAAATTGAGAATTGAAAACTAAAAATTAATAATATCTATGGATAATATTGTAGAAGGAAGAATCATCCAGAAGTTGGATGTGGAAAGCGGCCAGAGTGCACGCGGCCCGTGGCAGAAACAGAATTTCATCATTGAGACGGTGGATTCCCAATTTCCCCGCAAGATTTGTATCGGATTGTGGACCAATCAGATACCGATTCTTCAATCCTATCAGATTGGGGATATGATCCGCGCTTACATCAACATCGAATCGCGCGAATTCAACGGCAGATGGTACACCGACATCCGCGCTTGGAAGTTGGAGAACCCCGTACAGGTTCCGATGCCGCAGCAGGGGATGCCCTACGGACAACCGATGGCACAGCCCGGAATGCCGTATGCCCAACCCGCCGCACAGCCGATGCAACAACCTCAGTATCAGCAGCCTCAGTATCAACAGCCGCAGCAGTACCAGCAGCCCCAACCGGCTCCGCAACCAGCTCCGCAGCCCACTTTCAACGCTCCAGGCGCCAACCTTCCTGAAGACGGCAGCGACCTCCCGTTCTAACTGAAAAAGCCATGCACGGTGTAGCCAACCTTTCCGTGATCCCGATGCGTGCGGAACCGTCCGAAAGAGCCGAGATGGTTTCGCAACTCCTTTTCGGTGATGCCTATTCGGTGGTGGACGAGAACGACAACTGGCTCAAAATCAGCACTTGCGACTGCAAATACGAAGGGTGGATCAACCGCAAGAACCATAATCCTCTGCACGAAAAAGATGTGGAGGATTATTTGAATGCACCCAAGTACGCCGTCCGCGACTACCTGCTGTTCATCAAGACGTTCGAATCCAACATCGCCTTCCCCATCTTCATCGGTTCCTCCTTTCCTTACCCGAAAGACGGAATCCTGATTCTGGGCAGTTCCATTTTTATGATAGAACTGCCTAAGGAAGAGGAATTTAAACCCGTTGCCGGATATTCCGAGAAGCAGGTCCGGCTGATGCAGTTTGCCTCACGCTACCTACAAAGCCCCTACTTGTGGGGCGGTCGCACACCCGCCGGCATCGACTGTTCCGGCTTCACGCAGATAGTCTATAAGAGCATCGGCATCACCTTGCCTCGCGATGCTTCGCAGCAGGTGCTGTGCGGCACGACGGTCGATTTCGTGCAGGAGGCCCGTACCGGCGACCTCGCCTTCTTCCAGAATGATGCGGGCTACATCGTCCACGTCGGGCTCGTCTGCGACCACGGGCGCATCCTTCATTCCAGCGGCCGCGTGCGTATCGACACCCTCGACGATACCGGAATTTATAGTGCCGAATACAAGAAATACACCCATAACCTCCGAATCATCAAACGGTTAATCGACTAATGAAGGGACAAAAGGTGCATCTTCGGGCCGTGGAGCCGACCGACCTCCCGCTTCTGTACGAGTGGGAAAACGATCCGGAAAACTGGGAGGTTAGCCACACAATGGAACCTTACTCTAAGGCACTGTTGGAAAAATTCATCGAGACTTCGGCGCAAGGGCTGTACGGAAACCGACAGCAGCGTCTGATGGTGGTAACAAACGGCACAAACGAAACCGTCGGGGCTATCGACATTTTCGACTTCGACCCGCAGAATCGGCGTGCTGGCATCGGCATCCTCATCGACAAAAAGCACCGCCATAACGGCTTCGGCTTGGAGGCTGTCGAACTGACGAAAAAGTACCTTTTTGAAACGGTCAAGTTGCACCAGATTTATTGCAACATATTGATTGATAATAGTTATAGTTTACAATTATTCCAGAAAGCGGGCTTTGAAATCTGTGGAAAGAAGAAGGATTGGTGCCAAACAGAGAACGGTTGGATCGATGAATATCTACTACAAATTGTAAGGACGACAAAATGATGTAAAGCCGCAACATGTTGCGGATCAATATATTGTATTACAAAACAATATAGAAATAAGGATATAAGACTATGGAAACAACAGGCAGAAAGCGCCCTACGTGGGATGAATATTTTATGGAAATCGCCAATGCGGTCAGCAGCCGCGCCACTTGTGACCGAGGCCGTAGTGGCTGTGTCATTGTCCGTGACCGCCAGATTCTGGTGACGGGCTACGTCGGATCTCCGAAGGGGCTCCCCCACTGCGACGAGGTGGGTCACCAGCTGAAGAAAACCATTCACGAGGACGGCAGCGTCACCGAGCACTGCGTGCGTACCGTCCATGCCGAGCAGAACGCCATTTGTCAAGCCGCAAAACTTGGTATTTCATTAAATAACAGTACTTTATATTGCAGGATGACTCCGTGTCGCGTCTGCGCCATGCTCATCATTAACTGCGGCATCACGCGGGTTGTGTGCGAGAAAAAATACCACGCCGGAGCCGAATCGGAAGAAATGTTCCGAAAAGCGGGTGTCCAACTGGAGTTCTTCTCCGAAGAAATTCTCCAATACGGGCACTAATCCTCTGATTTCCAATTTGTAAAAAAAGTTATTAACATCAGACGAATTTCGTTCTGATGATAGTATCTTTGCATTGTCATAAAGTTAATATTTATACAACAAAAGAAACAGGATAAAAAATCCCAAGATAGGCTTATATAAAGATTTCGGTATATTTTACAAAATAAAACAAAATCACAAAACCTATCTTTCTACATATATATTAAATACTAAAATTTATAAAAATCTAACGACGATGGACGAGTCGCTGCTGCACTATTTCTGGAGGAACAAGATCTTTGCCACGGTGCCCTTGAGGACGACCGACGGACGGGAGCTGCGGATTCTGCGAGGGGGGAATCCGCACCACGATGCAGGACCGGACTTCAAACAGGCGCTGATCAAGCTGGATGGTCTTACTTGGGCGGGCGATGTGGAGATTCACGTGCGGGCTTCAGACTGGTTACGGCACGGCCACCAGCACGACGAGAAGTACGGCAGCATCGTCCTGCACGTGGTCTATGAGGAGGATGTTGGGCTGGAGCTCCCTTGTCCCACTTTGGAGTTGAAGCCGTACATCCCGTCCGAGATGATTGCGGAGTACGAGAAACTGTCGCGCAGTTTGGAACTGTTACCGTGCCGATCGTTCCTACCCTCGGTGACACCGCTCCAGTTCACGGAATTACTGTCGCGCCTCGCTGCTGAACGGTGTGAACGACGGAAGCAGGAGTTTTTCGATACGCTGCGGAACTGCCACGACAGCTGGCACGAGGCCGTCTTCCGACGCTTCGTCGTGAGCTTCGGATTCCGTACCAACGCCGCCGCCTTCGAGCTGCTAGCCCAGAGCCTACCCTACAAGTACGTACTGAAACACAAGGACTCACGGCTGCAAGTGTATGCGCTAGTATTCGGGCAGGCCGGGATGCTGGAGGCCGAGCGGACGGACGATTTGGAAAAGGACAGCTATTACCGGATGCTACAGGACGAGTACCGCTACCTGCGGTACAAGTACGGACTGTCGGCGATCCCCTTGAAGACGTGGAACCTGTTGCGGCTACGTCCGCAGAACTTTCCGTGCGTGCGGCTGGCGCAGCTGAGTGAGTGCCTCTACCGCAGCCCCGACCTCATCGAGCAGCTGCTACACTGCCAGAAAGCGGAATCGCTGGCACATATCTCCGACTTTACCCCCAACGAGTACTGGGAGACGCACCGGCATTTCGGAAAAAGCTGTCCGCCCCACTCTTGCCAGATTGGGGAGCAGACGGTGAACTTGCTGGTCATCAACACCGTGGTGCCCGTCCGCCTTGCCTACGCTACCTTCCATGGTGACGACACGATGAAGGAAGGGGTTTTCTCCCTGTTGGAGGAGGTCAGCTTCGAGAACAACGTCATCACCCGCCAGTACGTAAAGGCTGGATTCCCTAATGGGAGTGCGCTCCATTCACAAGGAATCTTAGAACTCTACAAACAATACTGCATCCCTAAACAGTGCCTCAACTGCGACATCGGCTGCCTGATCTTGAGGAAGTGCTGATACAGTCATTTATTTGAGCGAAAGGACGTAGCCAAAGACACCGGCCTCTCAGAGGGTCAAATCCGACAACTTCAGTAAAAAGTATAGGGTAGAAAGTAAAAAGTATAAAGTTGCCAATACACCATCCCCTCTTCAACCCTTCTTTCTAAAAACAAAACGCCGACAATTTGATATTGTCGGCGTTTTTCATTCTTAATAGTAAAGGTTATTCCACAATCTTCAGTTCCTGCATCAGGTTCTGTGCGTTGGCCATCTTGTCGATGATGAACAGCAGGTAACGGGTGTCCATACAGATGGTGCGCTGCACCTTGTTCTCGAAAGAGATATCGCCGCTCATGGCCTCCCAGTTGCCGTCGAAAGCGAGGCCGATGAGGTTGCCGTTGGCGTCAATCACCGGACTGCCGGAGTTGCCGCCCGTGATGTCGTTGGTAGTGATGAAGTTGACGACCAGATTGCCGTTTTCATCGGCATAACGGCCGTAGTCCTTGTTCTCCCACAGACGGATGAGGTCTTTCGGTACGTCGAATTCCCAATCGCCGGGTTTGTACTTCTGCATCACGCCGTCAAGAGTGGTGACGTAGCTGTACTCCACACCGTCAGTCGGCTTGCAGTCCTGGACGCTGCCGTACGTGAGGCGCATCGTAAAATTGGCATCCGGATAGAAGTTGCGGTCTTTCTGCATCTCCATCAGCCCCTCCATATAGAGACGATCGGCACGGCTGCAGTTCACCTTGCTTGCAACGTCACTGAGTGTGATGTAAGATTCCACAATGTTAGACATAAGATCAAAAATCGGATCTTTCGAAAGCGATTTCGGATTGTCAAGCCAAGCGTTCAACTTGTTCGCATCCACAAAGATGGATTTTGCGAAAGCGTTATCCACGAAAGCGGTGAAATCGCCGCCCGTCTTATCCCCTTTTCTGAGGATGCCGCACTGCATATTGCGGTCAATATCCTTATAGAAAAGATTAAGCAATGCAATGGTTACGTCCCGGTCCAGTTCCTTGTTGTAATCCTTAAAGAAATCTTGTGACGCAGCCTTCAGGCTTTTGACGTAGGCATCGATTTTGCTCTGCGGGGCTTTTTGTTGAATAGCAAAATTCAATGCTCTGAATTTCAATGCAAAAGAAACTGCTTCGCCGCCACGCCATCCTGCTTCACGGTAATAGATCAGGGCTTTGGTGAACTGTGACTGGTGTTCCCAGTACTTGTCCATTTCATCAAAAATGCCGTCGTATTTGGCTTTGCGGTCCTTGTCCTGGGCGGCCCACTGGCGGAAAGCCTGCTCCTGTTCGAGCCGTTTTTCCAGAACTTTGTTACGCTGGAGCTGCTTCACCTGCCCGATATAGTATTTCCAGTAGTTGCTGACACTGGCCTGCTTGGAGGCGTATTGGATGAAGACGGCGGGGTCAGCATCCATGTGCTTGCGGTACTGTTCCAGCTTGGTGGTGCGGCAGGCCACGATGGCGGGCCCTTCCTGTTCGATGACGTTTCTGACAGAACCTGATGAAGAGTATCGGTCGGTGGAGCCGGGATAGCCGAGAATCATGGTATAGTCGCCCTGTTTCACGCCTTTCAGCGAAATGGGCAGGAAGTGCTTCGACTTCATCGGAACATTGTTCTTGCTGTAAGTTGCCGGCGAGCCGTCGGGGGCGGTATAAACACGGAAGATGCAGAAGTCGCCCTTATGGCGCGGCCACGTCCAGTTGTCGGTGTCGGCGCCGAACTTGCCGATGCCCCACGGCGGGCAGGCCACCAAACGCACATCTTTATATACATCATAGACGAAAAGGATGTACTGGTTGCCGTGGTAGAAGGGCACGATTTCCACCTTCACGTCGCGGTCGCCCTTGCGCTCCTTGATCAGCATCTGGCCGTTCTCTTTGATTTTTTCCGCACGGTCAGCCTCCGACATGTTATCGGTGACGCCCTTCAAAATGGCTTCCGTCACATCTTCTATAAAAGAAAGAAATGAAACGGTAAGGCCTTCGTTGGGCAGTTCTTCGGCCTTGCTTCTGGCCCAAAAGCCGTCCTGGAGGTAGTCGTGTTCTACGGAGGCGTGGCTCTGCACGTACGACAGGCCGCAGTGGTGGTTGGTGAGCAGGAGGCCTTCGGCTGAAATTAGCTCACCCGTGCATCCGCCACCGAACTGCACGATAGCGTCCTTCAGGCTGGGTTGGTTAAAACTGAAAATCTGCTCAGCAGTGAGCTTGCATCCAAGCCGCTGCATATCGGCAAGATTCTGTCCATTAATGGAATAGGGTAGCCACATGCCTTCATCTGCACGCGCATTGAAGACGAACATCATTAGAATGATGCACAAAAGGTTGATTTTGGTTTTCATTGTAGTATAAATATTATATGATTCTTTGTTTTGAAGCCGCAAAGATACACAAAATCTAAAAACGAAAAAAGGCCCTCGTTAAGAAGGCCTTTTTCGGGTGGTGCTACCGGGAATTGAACCAGGGACACACGGATTTTCAGTCCGTTGCTCTACCAACTGAGCTATAGCACCGCTCTTTGATTTTGAGGCTGCAAAAATACAACTTTTTTATTATGAAAATGCATTGACTAAAAAATTTTTTATTCTACAATAATTTAAAATGAATCTCGTTAATAATGAAAGTTTTACAACAAGGTATAGTCTTATTTTATGAAAAAAAATCCCAACAAAACTGCCTTTTTTCTCTGGATTTTCATCGTAGTTTTGTTGGCTTTTCCCTTGATTTTGTCGCAATTTCCAGATATTTCAGGCAAGAAATTGCACGGAGTCAATACTATCGACAGACACGATATTTCACTGACAGGGGAGGGCATTTCTTCAGGAAAGTTCCAAGAGGATGCCGACCAACTCATCCGACAAAATATCGGACTTTCCAACTACTGGGTGCGGCTGCATAACGAAATCAATTTCAAGATGTTCCGCTACAGCAATACCGAGAAATTGGTGCTGGGTAAAAACGATTGCTTTTATGAAGAAATTTATATCACAGAATATCTTGGGCACAATTACATCGGTGAATATTTTATCCGTAAAAAGGTAGCGAATCTGAAACGGCTTCAAGAAATTCTTGAAAAACAA
Organism: Bacteroidales bacterium; assembly: GCA_017961265.1. Taxonomy (GTDB): domain Bacteria; phylum Bacteroidota; class Bacteroidia; order Bacteroidales; family WCHB1-69; genus UBA1756. The sequence continues at coordinate 60,955 of JAGCXN010000004.1, forward strand.
TACAATAAGTATCTGATTCTTGTTTTTGAGCCGGGCAAAGCCTCCTTCTCGCCAGAATTCATTCCCGACCGTTACCATCCGAAGCGGAAAAGCACCAGCAACTACGAGGGTTTCACCCGAGAGTGCGACCGGCAAGGTGTCGGCTACCTGGATCTCAACCGCTACTTCGTGAAACAGAAGCCGCTGCGCCCGCACAAACTTTACTCGAAATACGGAGTACACTGGAGCAGTTACGGCCTCTGGCTCGCCACCGACACGCTGATGGGCTACCTTGAACGCACCTGCGGCATCGACCTGCCCGAATGCCTCGTGCTTGGCGACTCCAACTCCACCCAGAACAAAGACCTCGACTTCGACCTTGAGCCACCAATGAACCTGCTGTGCGACCTGCCGCACGAGACGATGAACTTCCCGATCCGCACCTTCCGGTACGACAGCACGCGGCACGTCCGTCCCCGCGCCCTCACCATCGCCGACAGCTACTACTGGAGCATCTGGAACTACGGCATCGCCCACAGCCTGTTCTCCGAAAACACCTTCTGGTACTACAACCGCACCGTCTATCCCGATATCTGGGACCCCATCGTCTGGGTTGACAAGTCGAAGCTGAAGGAAACAATTGAGAACAACGATATTATCCTTCTGATGATTACCGAGGCCAACCTTTACGACTTCGGCTGGGGTTTTGTGGAGGAGTCACTGGCCGCCTTGGACAGCACCTACATCCCCGACCCGGAAATTGTCAAATTGAACGAGACTCTCGGCAACAAAGATGCTTACCGCGCCCTGCTGCTGCAGTCGCAGCGGAAGCAGATTCCCTTTGCGGAATTGTTGCGGAAATAGGTACAGAGTTCAGGGCGCATTTTCCCACCCAACCTTCAAATGTGATGAACTTTATGAACGAAATATCGTACCTTTGCCGCATTAAATTGTTTTCTATGAAAAAGGGCTTTCTTGTTTTTATTGTGTTGTGGATGATGAGTTTAGCTTTGTCTGCCGCCTATTTTTCAAACCTTCCTTATACACTTAAGCAGCCGAATGGTGACACCCTCGCCTGCCTGATAACGGGTGATGAGTACTACCATTATTTGCACGATGCGGACGGTTTTACCATTGTTAAAAATCCGCAGACGGGCTATTATGTATATGCCACACGTGAAGACGGGAAGGTTGCCCCCAGCCAGTATGTGGCGGGAAGCATTTCTCCCCGGAGTGTCGGTCTTGAGCCGGGTATCAGGATCTCTGCTGCAGAATGGCGGGCCCGACGGACCTCTATGACAACTGTCGCCCGAAGATTTGACACAGCTGTCCGCGACAACCATGGCGAACTCAACAACCTTGTGGTTTTCATCCGTTTCGCCGATGATAATGAGTTTGAACAAAGCCCTGTCACTCTGTATAATATGTTTAATGCTCCCAATAACCTTTCGTTGAAAAGATATTTTGAAATCGCCTCCTATAACCAATTGGAAGTGGAATCGCTTCTGCTGCCCCCGCCCACAGGAACGACGCTGTTGTCCTATCAGGATAGTCACCCCCGGAACTATTATTGCAAATGGTCGGAAGATAATCCTGACGGTTATGGAGAGGACGATCCGGATAACGAGAGCTTTCCCCGAGCAGAACGGGAAATGACACTGGTGACCAATGCAATTAATTATGTGCGTAGCAACATTCCTAATGACTTGAATATTGACCATGATGATGACGGGATGGTGGACAATATCTGTTTTGTGGTGAAGGGTGGTGTCGAAGACTGGTCTGATCTGTTGTGGCCGCACATGTGGTGCTTGTACATGAATGAGGTTTATATCAATGGAAAAAGAGTATGGAATTTTAATTTCCAACTCAGCGACAACCCTTCCTATTTTTCTGTATCAGTGCTTTGTCACGAGATGTTCCACACGCTGGGTGCACCTGACCTATATCACTACAGCGACACCGTAGGATTTGTGCCGGTCGGCTCCTGGGACTTGATGGCGCAGAACGGGAGCATGCCACAACATTCTGGCGCGTATATGAAATTCAAGTATGGACAATGGATCGAGGATATCCCCTCCATAACAGAGTCGGGAACCTATACGCTGTTTCCCATTAGTTCCGAAATACCAGAGGGAATATGCTATAAAATTGCTTCTGAGAATTATAATGAATTTTTTGTGCTGGAATATCGGAAAAAAATGGGTAATTATGAAAGTTCAATTCCTGGAACGGGTTTGCTCATCTATCGTATCAATTCCGAGTTTAATGGGAATGCCGACTGGAACGGGGTAGATGTTCTGGACGAAATTTACATCTATCGCCCCAATGGGACTCTTACGGAAAATGGCCAAGTTAATAATGCACATTTTACCCAAATTCAGGGATGCACTGAGTTTTCGTACGCTACGAATCCAAAACCGTTCCTTTCTGATGGCTATGTCAGCGGCATTCGGATTTATGACATCAACGTTACGGAAGATAGTCTTACTTTCAAGTATTTGCGACCGGGAGACACTGTTTCTATCACGGAATTTGAAACCAAGAAATTGTTCGTCTATCCCAATCCTGCCAGCGAAGTGCTGAATGTGGAAACTTCCTTCGACCCTAACCTCATTCAAGAAGCTGCTCTTTATGATATGAACGGAAGGAAAATGACAGAAATAAACCTCCATGAACAAAATTCCTTTTCTATAAAAAATTATGCAAGAGGAACTTACATTTTTATTGCAACACTCATTGACGGGAAAAAGATTTCTCAGAAAATTGTTCTACAATAGTTTAAAAAAGTAAAGATGAAAAAAATTGTTTACGCTATTCTTGTCGCTGCCGTCCTCTTGTCCGTGGGCTGCCGCCCGAAGTCGGAATCAACGGATCCCTTCGCAAAGTCTGAACTGACCGATTCCGCTGCAAAGTCGGAGACGTTCACCTACTCCGTGAAAAAGGACTCCTGCTACTACCTGATGAAGACCACTGAAGAAATGTGGCCGGTGATGGGACTGGAAAACAAGTATTCGGTGCAATGGCCAGATGAAAAACTCCCGCGTGAAGTGGAACGGGAATTGTTGAAGGCAATATTTGGCGACAGCACCTCTGCCTCGTTTGACGAGGCTGCGGCCCGTTGGGTGAAAAGCAATGAGTATGAGACGCTTTTCGGGGATGAACTCTTGGAATGTTCTGTTGTTGGCAAAATTCCGAAAAATATTGATAATCTGTGTTATAACTATGTGGACGGCACCATCCGTGAGGATGGAAATTTAGTGGAGTTTTCCGTCTGGCTTGAAGCCTATATGGGTGGCGCCCACGGAGTTCATTACTTTCTCCCCCTTGTTTATGACCGCAACGTGGGCCGTATTATCCATCTTTCTGATCTTGTGGATACTACGAATTTGGGTGAAGTGGTATCTCTCGCCATTGAGGATTTGGATGTGAACAGTGAGGTGCGGGAGTGCCTCTTTGATGAGGAATTGCTGGGCGACGCTTTTCCCGGCTCTGACGATTTTTATATCGACAGCACCCGCAGCACCATCGTCCTGATTTATCAGATTTATGACATCACGCCCTACGCGTGCGGAACGCAGGAGGTGGTGCTGCCTATCTTCTGGCTTTCGAAACACCGCAAACTCACGCCCTACGCCAAGGAGATTTTTGGGGAGGGTTGCTCTTTGTAAATCGTTCTGAAAGAGGATGTTTTTAGGTGAAATACTTTCCATAGGGGTCGCCATCTCGTGGACGGCAACGGCACTTTTTGCCGAAGTCGCCTCCAAGCGTATCGGTTCCTTGCCGCTCAATGTGGCCCGTATGGTCTTTTCGCTACTCTTGTTTGTTCTCACCCTCTGGGTGATCATGGGGGTGCCGTACCCCCGTTTTGCCGACGCCTCCACGTGGGTCTGGCTGTTGCTGTCGGGAGTGGTGGGCTATGTGCTCGGTGACTACTGTCTGTTTCAGGGCTATATTCTGATCGGTTCCCGCTTTGGCCAGCTCTTTATGACCCTTTCTGCGCCCGCCGCCGCCCTTACGGGAAGGCTGCTGCTTGGGGAGCAGATGCGGCCGCTCGCGATTGTCGGTATGTGTGTCACGCTCGCAGGTATCGCCCTTTCCATCCTGTCGAAAAACGACGGTACGCAGGCGGCGGGCACACACGCGTCACCGTTCCGTCTGAAATTGCCGTTGAAAGGTGTCCTTTACGCCTGCGGTGCCGGCATCTGCCAGGGTATCGGGCTGGTGGTGAGCAAAGGAGGAATGGAGGCATACCACGCGGCCATCGCCACCCAAGGCTTGGACGGACAGCTTGTTCCGGATGGTGCTTTGCTCCCGATTCCGCTCTACCTGAGTCTGCCCTTCGCTGCTACGATGATACGCACATTCATCGGGTTGGCCGGTTTCATGCTCCTGCTGATGCTGTTCAGCAAGGATGGGGCGGGTCAGTTGCGGCGGGCTGCCCGTGACCGCAAGTCCATGCTCTGCGCCTTCGCCTCCACTTTCTTCGGGCCGTTCTTCGGGGTGAGCCTGTCGCTGCTGGCGGCGCAATACACCTCTACAGGGGTGGCGCAGACGCTGTTCGCCCTCACGCCCATCCTCATCATCGCGCCCGCCGCACTGCTGTTCCACCAGCGTGTCACCGTGCGGGAGGTCATCGGGGCCTGCGTCAGTGTCACCGGCGCCTGCCTGTTCTTCTTCTAGCCCCTACGCTTACGCGTAGGGCTATGTTCTGCTGCCCCTACGGGGCGATTCAAGGTATTATAAATTTTAAACCTGATAAACTTTACGAACTTTATAAACTTTATGAACTTAATGAACTTTGTTGTACTTTTGCCGCTGTTATGAGTGAAACGAAAACATTTGATATTCATACACTTGGGTGTAAGCTCAACTTCAGTGAATCGTCGGAGATTGCGCGGCGGCTGACGGAGGCGGGCTTTCGCCAAAGCGACCGTCCCGACTACATCATCGTGAACAGCTGCGCCGTGACGGCGGTGGCGGAGAAGAAAGCCCGCAACCTCGTGGCGCACTTGCACCGCGAGTGCCCCGACTCCCGTATTGTGGTAGTGGGCTGCTATGCCGCCCTGCGTGCCGGTGAGATTCTGCAGTGGCCGGGCGTGGTCGCCACCTTCGGCAATGAGGACAAGATGTCGGTAGTGTCGTATCTGCAAGGCGAGGCGCTGCCGGAAAAGCCGGCGTTTTTCCCTTCGTTCTCGTCCAACGACCGCACCCGCTCCTTCCTCAAGATCCAGGACGGCTGCGATTATCATTGCACCTACTGCACCGTCTGGAAGGCGCGGGGTGAAAGCCGCAGTGACAGTGTTGAAAATGTTGTAGCAGAAATAGATAGGATTTGCCACCTCGGCATCAAGGAGATAAACCTCACGGGCGTCAACCTCGGTGATTTCGGCCGCAAGAACGGCACGGACTTCTACCAGCTGTTGTGTGCGATTGAGGAACGGAAATTCGACACACGCATCCGCATCTCCTCCATTGAGCCGAACCTGCTGACGGACGACATCATCCGCTTGGCGGCGCAGTCGAAGGTGATCATGCCGCACTTCCATATTCCGTTGCAGTCGCCCAACAACCGTGTGCTCGGACTGATGCGCCGCCGCTACCAGCGGGAGTTTTTCGCCGAAAAGGTGCTGAAAGTGAAGGAGGTGCTGCCCCACGCCTGCATCGCGTTGGACGTCATCGCCGGCTTCCCGACCGAAACGGAGGCGGAGTTCGCGGAAGGACTTTCGTTTTTGGAGTCATTGCCCATCAGCTATTTGCACGTGTTCACCTATTCGCGTCGCCCCGGCACCATCGCCGCGGAGATGGACGGTCAGGTGCCGCCGCAGGTGAAAAAGGAGCGCACCAACCGTCTGATTGCCCTTTCGGAACAGAAGAAGACGGCCTTCTACCACCAGCATCTTGGGAAAGTACGTCCCGTGCTGTGGGAGGCGGAAAAGAAAGGCGGTGAAATGTTCGGATTTACCGATAATTACATCAAAATAAAAATCCCCTATTGTAAAGAGAAAGTCAATACAATAGAGGATGTGGAAATTCGTATGGAACGGTTGGCCTGGTAGGGTGGTTCGTGTGGGAACCTATTACTTCCTACCTTTTACTTTTCACTTAATGGATTTTAGTTTTCGAATTCGGCGGTGAATTCTGTGCCGTTGTTCATATCCTCTTCGAATGCGGAAGCATCGGCGTCTTCCATTTCGGGATAGAGTTCAGCTTTGATTTCCTTGTAGAAAATGGCGTGTGAAGTTTCCACGTAAGGATAAAGCCACAGGAAGCCAATGCCGAGCGAGAGGATGCAAAGCAGAAACCAACCAATAAAGCTGAGGTCGAGGAGGAAGAGGTCCGCCTTATGGCCGTCCATCATCTTCATGCTCTCTTCGATGCAGCTGTCGGCGTCCAGTTCGGGATGGTCTTTGGCGATGAAATTGGTCATTGCGTAAGAGTATGCCTTGATGATGCCAGGAATGATGAACAGCAGCGTCTAAAGGAAGGTAAATACAGCGGTGAGTAATGAAACCCCCAAAGCCCGTCCATAGTTTTTGCACTCGTTGAACATATTCTCGATGACGTCATCCTTTCCGCCACGAAGGAACTGAAGGAAAGCAATGGAATAGCCGAATGAGAGGGGCAACACTACGAGAATTGAGATTAAAAAGCCGACACTGGTACTTGCATAGAAAAATGGACTTAAATGCAACGAATGTATGCCGGTAGTGTTGGATAAACCGTTCGCTACCCCACTAATGAGCACGAGAATTAACGTGGCGAGCACAGGACTTGTCCAGTTGTCGTGCAACTCTCTGCGGGCAAGTGCCCGAATTTCTGAATTGATTCTCATTTTGATTTGTTTTTAATTAATAATGAAGAAATTTGGCGGCAAAGATACAATAAAGTTTGTTCAGTATATCAAGCAATACGTCTAAAGTATAGAGTCTGGTGTGAGTATTGCTTGTGTCGTAGGATGTTGTCTAAAACCTTGATATGGAGACGAGATATCAATAGTCGATTTTGTAATTGTTCCAGCGGATCTCCTTCCCGTCCTTGTAGAGCGTGGTGAGGAACATCTCTCCGGTGTCGTAGTAGTCGTACCAGACGCCGTCACGCTCGCCGTTCACATATTTGCCGGTGCGTTTTATAACGTGGTTTTCATAATAAATAGTGTATTTCCCGTTCATCAGGTCCTGGTCGTAGTTGATTTCGGCGGCGATGTTCCCCTCCTCGTACCAGATTTTCCAGAGGCCAGTGCGCATCCCGTCGAAGTAGTCGCCCTCCTCAATGGAGGAGCCTCGCCGGTAAATCCAGTGCCCTTCTTCCGTACCCGCCTCGAAACTCCCTTCCGTCAGGGTGTTTCCGCTCTCGTCGTATTCGCGGTAGTCGCCGTCAAGGGTGCCGTTCGCGTAGTTTTCGGTCCGCATCACCTCGCCGTTGGCATAGTACCAGTTCCACTCGCCGTCCATCCGTCCTTTGCTGTCGTAACTGCCTACAACTTCGATAGTTTTGTTTGGAAAATAGAACTTCCACTGGCCGGTGCGGTTTGAGTTCTTGTAGGTGCCTTCCGACTTCAGCTCGCCGGTTTCGTAGAACTCCTTCCACTTGCCCTGCCGCCGTCCCTCCATGTCGGTGATGCCTTCACTGAGCAGGATGCCGTTGGAAAAGACGTACCCTTTGACAACGTTCCCGTTCTCGTCGAACTCGCGCCGTAGCCCGTCCGCCTTGTTATGGTAGTAGGTGGCGATGATGGCGGGCTGACCGTTCTTGTGATACGATACCTTGCGCTCCAACTGCTTCGTCTCGGCGGCGTCGGCCACGAGGTAGTCGTTGTCGTATTTCTCCACACTCAGGAAGTTACCATCCTCGTCGTACTCCTTGAAGTAGCCGTGCCGTTTGTCGTTGACGTAGGTGCCTTCCATACGCAGGTTGCCGTTGTCCCAGAAGTACTTCCAGTTGCCCTGTTTGTAGCCGAACTGGTCGGTGCGGTTGATCTGCTCCCGTTTGGTGAGCACGCCGCGGTAGTAGTGCGACAGTTTCACGATATGGCCGGCGGTGTCGAACTCCTTGGCCATTCCATGCGGCACTCCGTCCACGTATGGCGTGAGGCGTTTCAGCTTCCCCTGTAGGGTGTAGGCGAGCACGGGACTGGTCAGACTATCGTCCACCCACTGTTCCACAATACGCTCGTCCTGAAAGAATTGGATGCGTTCGCCCTCTTTTTTGCCCTCTTTATAATGAATGATGAGGGTGGTGTCGCCGCTGTCGTTGTAAAAAAACCAGAGGCTGTCCAAAAGGGAGTTCTTGCGGTTGCCTTCCGACACGAGCGTGCCCTTCTCGTTGTACGATTTCCACCATCCTTCGGGTTTGCCGTTCACCATATTCCCTTCGCTCGATTTCACCCCGTTGGGATAATAGAAAGTGTTGTATCCATTTGGATTGACCTGATTTTGGGCAAAATTACTGCTCATAATCAAGAAGATAGAAAGAAGAAGGAAAGCAGATTTCTTCATATTACGGATACAATGCACGGGCGCAAAGATACTCACTTTTTAGAAAATGCCGCACAGCTACATAATTGATTTTTACACAGCAAATTTTTTATAAAACAATTTCAGTTCCATCCTTTCTCTTTACAAATCTGATGAACTTTACAAACTTGATAAACTTGATGAACGTGACGAACTTTGTCGTATCTTTGCGCCCGTTTTCAAAAATAGACATACATGATTAGTTTTATCCTTGCAATAGTGCTTCTCGTGGCCGGCTATTTCCTCTATGGCTGGTTTGTGGAAAAAGTGTTTGGTATTGATCCTGAGCGACAAACGGCGGCGGTAACCATGGCCGACGGCGTGGACTATGTGCCGATGAAGCCGTGGCGCATTTTCCTCATCCAGTTCTTGAACATTGCGGGTGTGGGACCCATTATCGGAGCCATCATGGGCGCTCAGTTCGGAACGGCCTCGTTCTTGTGGATTGTGTTAGGTTCCATTTTCGCCGGTGCGGTACACGACTACCTGGCGGGCATGATCTCCCTGCGCGACAAGGGCTGCAGCCTGCCCGAAATCCACGGTAACTATCTTGGCGGCGGAGCCAAGCAGGTGATGCGGGGCTTCACCATCATTCTGATGATATTGGTGGGTGTGGTGTTTGTCAGTACCCCCGCCACCCTCATCAACGCGCACTTTACGCAAGGATGGAATCCCTACATCTGGATTGGCATTATCTTGGCTTATTACCTAATCGCCACCTTGTTGCCAATTGACAAACTGATTGGCAAGATCTATCCTGTCTTTGGTATCCTACTGCTGGGCATGGCCGTGGCCATCGTTGTGGCATTCTTCCTCTACAAACCCGAGATTCCCGAACTGTGGAGCGGCCTGCAGAACCGCCATCCCGACGCGCCCAATAACCCCATCTTCCCGATGATGTTCATCTCCATCGCGTGCGGCGCGATTTCCGGCTTCCACGCCACGCAGTCGCCGCTGATGGCGCGCTGCATGGTGAACGAGCAGCAGGGCCGTCCGATCTTTTACGGCGCCATGATCACGGAAGGCATCGTTGCCCTCATCTGGGCAGCGGCAGCGGCCTACTTCTTTGGCCCCGACAGTGTGGTGGATGTGACCGGCAAGAGCGGTGCCGCCATTGTGGGTGTCATCGCTAACACATGGTTCGCCCCCGTCATCGCCACCATCACCATCCTCGGTGTCATCAGTGCGGCGGTCACATCGGGCGACACGGCCCTGCGTTCCGCCCGCCTCATCATTGCCGACTTCATGCACTTCGACCAGAAGCCCATCCGAAACCGTCTGATTGTGGCCATCCCTATGTTTGCGGTCACCGCACTCATTCTTGTGTATAGCATTTCCAACGCGCAGGGGTTCCAGCTCATCTGGCGCTACTTCGCATGGGCAAACCAGGTATTAGCCACCGTAACCCTATGGGCCATCACGGTTTACCTGCAAAAGAACAAGGGAAAACTATGGTATCTTATTACCCTTCTCCCAGCGCTTTTCATGACGATGGTGACAGGGTGTTTCCTCTTTATAGCAAAGGCCGGCGACGGCGGTTTGGGTTCGGTGATTCCCCGCCCGGCGGGCTATGCTATCGGGGCGGCCATCACCGTGGTCGCGCTCATCATCTTTGTGGTGAAGGCGAAGAAAAGGGGGACAACCGTAGCCTCATAAAGTAACCGCTGTTCTGCCTCTTATGCAGGAGGGGAAAGTTATATAAGAAAAAAACTTCCGAATGGAAGCACCTGTTCGGCGGACTCTACGGTGTCGCCAAGGCCGTCGTCGATGTCGAGAGAGGGAAGTGACAGTCCTAAAGCATCCCATTTTAAATTTCCAACCTGATTTGCACATTCGCTTACCGGTCTTTGCGAAAAATGTGCTATTTTTGCACGTTTAAATGTAAAAAGTAGCATTTTAGCCTATGCCAAATACCCGACTTGCCATTATGCGATACCAGGCGCTTGACAGTTGCTTCAGTGACAGGTCCCGTTTATATTTTATTGGCGATTTGATAGAAGCAGTGAATAGGACACTCAAGAATAACGACGAGAAACCCGTTTCGCGACGTACTGTTTATAATGACATTCGCGATATGGAATCTAACCATGACTGGAATGTCATGTTTGAAGAACCAGCACGTATAGACGGGAGACGTTACTACCGCTATGTTGACTCCGATTATTCTATTTGGAAAAAGGATCTCAATGAGCAGCAGTTGGAACAACTGAAATCGCTGATGTTGCTACTTCAACAATTTCGGGGACTTCCCCAATTTGAACGTATTCAGGAAATTATCCACCAACTTGAGGAGAAATATGAATTTACGTTGCAGTCGCCAGAACGGGTGATTGCCTTTGATACAAACGAAGAAGCTGCTGGGGTAGAACATCTTAGCCAACTGTTTGAAGCCATTGTCAGCAAGCAAGCTCTTCGTATAACGTATAAGCCATATGGTAAAGAAGCAATCAAAAGTATAGTACACCCTTATTTCATCAAGCAGTATAACAATCGATGGTTTTTATTCGGCTATACAACCGACGGCGTACACGAAAACATCATCAACATGGCCTTCGATCGCATAAAAAAAATTACTCCTGCGGCTGTGCCGTTTATTGAAAATACTTTATGCGACTTTGAGGAGTTCTTTGATGACATTATCGGTGTGACCAAAACTGATGCTGAATTACAAAAGATTGTTTTGCAGGTTGCTCCCAATCGGATACCCTACATCCTTTCAAAACCTTTACATCATTCTCAGCGCAACCACCGCGCTTCTGAAGGCATAATCGAATTGAAAGTGGTTCCGAACAAAGAATTGTACCAACGTATCCTCTCTTTTGGTCCTGATGTTGAAATACTTGAACCTGCTGAGATCCGGCTGAAAATAGCAGATTACGTACAACAAATGGTAGAAAAATACAATAAAGTGCCACTTGTGCAGAAAGATTGCACAAGTGGGTTGTAATTTTGCACCGTCAAAAACAAGAACAAGACTATGAGTCGAAAAGAAGCACAAATTGAGCAGCAGTTCATCGAACAATTACAGGGACTGAATTACGTTTATCGCAACGACATCCGCAATTCAGAATCTCTTCGAAATAATTTTCGCGAGAAGTTTGAGCACCTTAACTTCGTACACCTCTCAGACCATGAATTTGAGAGACTCCTTGGTGAAATCATCTCGCCCGATGTTTTCAAAGCGTCACAGTTGCTCCGCGAAAAACAAACGTTCATTCGTGACGATGGCACCCCGCTCAACTATACGCTCGTCAATATCAAAGACTGGTGTAAAAACACCTACGAAGTTTGCAACCAACTTCGTATCAACACAGAAGACAGCAATCACCGCTATGACGTGATTATCCTCATCAATGGTCTTCCATTGGTACAAATCGA
>JAGCXN010000017.1 GCA_017961265.1 Bacteroidales bacterium
CGGAAACTGCTGCTTCTCCATAATCAGGAACCGCTTCAGCTCCTCAAAGTACGGCGCCGCAAACTGGTCCGCCAGCTCCCGTTTCCAAGACTCCTCAATCACCGGATTTACCATAGTTGCAAGTTTATCAAGTTACAAGTTCATCAAGTTTATCAAGTTACAAGTTCGTCAAGTTTATCAAGTTACAAGTTTAGAGTTTAAAGTTAAAAGGTAGAAGGTGAAAAGTAATAGGTATTAGGTAATAAGTAATAAGTAATAAGTAATAGGTGATAGGTGATAATAGGTATGAAGAGGGGCTGTGCGATGGATACTTATTACTTTATACTTTTCACTTTTTACTTCTATTTAAACACCTTTATTATCAGCAATTCCGTCCTCACTTCTGGTATGTTTGTACCGGAAGCAGACGGCGAATAGGATGGCGACGACGAGGGCGAAGCCAGCAAAGATCAGCCACGCGCTGCGCCAGTCACCGATGAGATAACCGTTTTCCCAACGGCAGAAATTCTGTATCACTTTACCGGCAGCAAGAGTACCGATAGTGGCACCCAATCCGTTAGTCATCAACATAAAAAGTCCCTGTGCCGAGGCCTTCACCTTCGGGTCGCACTCCTGGTCCACAAACATCGCCCCCGACACATTGAAGAAGTCGAAGGCCACCCCGTAAACGATACAGGAGAGGACGAACAGCAGCACGCCCGGCATGGCGGGACTTCCGATTCCAAAGAAACCGAACCGGAGCACCCATGCGAACATGGCAATCAGCATCACCACCTTGATACCGTAACGACGGAGGAAGAAGGGAATCAGTAGAATACACAGTGCTTCAGCAATTTGCGAGAGTGACACCAGCATAGTGGCGTTGTTGGCTGCGAACGTGTCGGCCAGCATCGGGTCGCTTTTGAAGTGGGTGAGGAACGGCGTGGCAAATCCGTTGGTCACCTGCAGCGACATACCCAGCAGCATCGAGAAGATGAAAAAGAGAGCCATCTTCTTGCTTTTGAACAATTTGAAAGCGTTCAAACCCATCGTTTCCGCCAAAGATTCGGATTCTTTCTTCACGATTTTGCATTGCGGCAAAGTCAGACAGTAGAGGAAAAGCACGAGGCTCACAATGCCGGATACAAGGAACTGGTAATAAGTGTATTGGAATTTTCCGGGATTGGCCTCCAGTGTGAATCCTAAACTGCCGTCATTCAGGAAAGCGCAGTTGACGAACCACATGGTGGCGATAAAACCGATGGTGCCGAAAACACGGATGGGCGGGAAGTCCTTGACCGTATCCATCCCATTGTCTTTCAGGATGGTAAATGCCGTCGTATTGGACAGCGCCAGTGTCGGCATATAGAAAGCCACACTCAGTGTGTATAGCGCCATAAAGGCGGCTTTGTCCGGCACAACGCCCGCCACATCAGCCTGCCAGCCCATATAGAACAGCCCCACCATCGTGGCACCGGCAATCAGATGACAGATGCCGAGCAACCGCTGAGGCTGCACCCATTTGTCACCCACAATACCCAAAAGGGTGGGCATAAAAATCGAAACAAATCCTTGGATAGCATAGAACCACGGGATAGCATGTCCCATTTCCACACTTCCCAGATAGTTGCCCATACAGGTCAGATAAGCCCCCCAAGCGGCAAACTCAAGGAAGTTCATTACAATCAGTCTGATTTTCAGTTGCATAACAACAGATTTATAAAGTTTATCAAGTTACAAGTTTATCAAGTTACAGGTAAACGGTAATAGGTAAAAGGTAATAAGTGATAGGGATAAAGAGGGAAGTGTGCGTTGGACACCTCCTACTTCATACCTTTTACTTTTTACACTATCTTTCATCTTTTCCTCGCATCCTCGCATAATCGTATAATCGCATAATCGTATAATTACTTGATTTTGAAATTCAGCAGTTTACGGTCTTCAATGTAGCCTTCCAGACGGTCGTTTATGGCCACTTTGCCGACTCCTTTCGGCGTGCCGGTGAAGATGATGTCGCCCGTTTTCAGCGTGAAAAACTGTGAAACGTACGATACGATCTTGTCGATGGAAAAAATCATGTCGCCGCTGTTACCGCTTTGGACGGTCGTGCCGTTCAAATCCAGATGGAAATTCAAGTTGTTAATATCTGCGAACTGGTCTTTTTCAATAAATTGGCTAATGACTGCGGATCCGTCGAAGGCTTTGGCGATTTCCCACGGGTCGCCGCGTTCGATGCACTTTTTCTGCAAATCCCGCGCCGTGAAGTCGATACCGAGGCCTATTTCGTGATAGTAGGTGTGGGCGAATCGTTCCTGGATGCACTTCCCCACCTTGTCGATACGCACCAGAATCTCCACCTCGTACTCCATCTGCTGCGAAAAGTCGGGCAGGAAGAAAGGGCGGTTGCGGGTAATGACGGAGGAATCGGGTTTCAAGAAAAAGGTCGGATTTTCCGGCACCTGATGTCCCAATTCTTTGATGTGTGGGAGGTAGTTGCGACCGATACAAATGATTTTCATTACGTTACAAATTAGAAACAGATACCCACCAGAAATTCCACATTGCCTGCGGTGGCACGCATATCTTGACCGGAAAGGAGATTGGGTTCCGCCTTTGTGCCAAAGAAATTGATGAACGAATGGTCGTAAGTGGCATAGAAATAGACCCGGAAATCGTCCTTGATGACGTACTCCATGCCCAACCCAATGAAGCCGGCCTCACGAAACCAAGCCGTCTCTTTGGTGTACATATATTTATTAGTAGTCACCTTCTCCTCCCCTACCTCGTACTGGTCGGAGGCTTTTGCCGTAAGACGGAAGCTGTGGAGGAATCCGAACTGCGCCGCCACCACAAACCCCTTCATGCTGGGCGTTTTCAGCTTGATACCGGTCGGCAAAGAGAGATAGATGGCATTGTACTTGCGGATAGTTTCCACAATGCCCACGTTTTCGATGTCATCCACAAAACGGAGCTTGCCGCCGGAGTGGGAAAAGAAGACACCGGTGGTGAAGTAGTAGTTGTTCTTGGTGGTGAAGTTGATGTCGAGCGGGATACCGTAGCGCATGGTATTGACGATGCCGGCGCGGTTGACGGAGTCGGTGCGCGGGTTCAGCCAGCCGGGGCCGATGCCGAAGGCGACACCGAGCGTGACCCGTTTTCCGAAGTCAGCGTCGTGCGGACGGGGCGGTCGCGGGTTACGGGGTGGACGGTCGCGGTAAACGCCCGGCCACTGGTCGCCACTGCCGCCATTATCCGCTATCGGCGAAGCATTCACCCCACCAGCGAACAGAAGCAGCGCCATTAAAAAAATCAGTTTTCTCATGCTATAAGAATTGAGCCGCAAAAATAGCAATTTTTATTTATAACTCCCGCAGATAGTCTGATTCACGCAGAAATTTCTGCGATAGTCCGCGCAATCTGCGGGCTTTTTCCTACGCCTCCGCTTTCTCCTTCAGCGAGGCGAAGCCGTTGCCCAGTACCTCGGAAGCCTCCAGCACCGATAGGAACGCCGCCGGATCCGTTTCGTGCACGTAATGGATCAGCTGCGGGAGCTGCTTGCGGGAAACCGTCGTGTAAATAATCTTCTTGTCGGAATGGTTGTACATACCTTCCCCTTTGATGAAGGTGCCGCCACGCTGGAGCTTCTGAAGGATGCAGTCCTTAATCTCCTCTGGCTTGTCGGAGATAATCATCACAGCCTTGCCCGACTGACCACCAGCCACCACCTTGTCGATAATGATGCCTTCGATGTAAATCACCAGCCACGAATAGAGCGGAATGGTCCAGTCTTTAAACGCCACCAACGAAAGGAGGACGACGGTGGAGTCCACAATGATGACCAACTTGCCGAGAGAGACGTGCTTCACGTACTTGGCGATGATCATGGCGATGATGTCGGTGCCGCCGGAAGTGGCGCGGGTTTTGAAGATGATGCCGAGTCCGAACCCGATGAGGACCGAGCCAAACAGCACCAAAATCACGGTGGCGGCAGGGTCTGAGACCAGCGGTTCGTAACCGTAGAAGTACTCAAGAACGGAGATGAAGGCGGGCAATGCCAGCACGCTCGCCACCGTCTTGGCTCCGAACTTCGGGCCGAGCCACAGCGTGCCGATGAGCAACAACGGCAGGTCCAGACACAGACCCGACAAACCGATCGGAAAGTTGAACAAGTGGTGCAGAATGATGGCGATACCATATACACCGCCGGGCGCCAACTTCAGCGGGGATACAAACACTACATATCCCACGGCCATAATGGCGGTGCCTAAAAGGATCAAACAGTAATCTTTGACCAGTTCCTTGACTTTTGCTTTATCCATAGCTTGTTATTTTTGCTTGATTATGTTCCTTTTTTTTCACCAAAAAAAGGCATTTTTTCAAATGCCTTTTTTATATAATCAGGAAACGAGAAAACTTATCTTACGATTTCCTGGAACTTCGACTGGCTCTTGTATTTTTTAAACTCTGCATCCTTCTTGGCTTTGGCTTTGTAAGAAGCATCAAGTTTCACAGCCTGTGCGAGGTTTTCATAAATTTTGGCCTCGTTTTTGGTGCGGGCAGCAAGGACAGCAGCCAGATAGTAAGCTTTGGCATCTTTATGGGCAATGCAGTCAAGCGTGTTCTGGGCGGCAGTGTAGTTCTTGTCCAGCATCTGGACGAGAGCCATGTTATAATCGCAAGTCTTGTTGTTCATGGCCTTGGCAGCGCCTGCATAGTCACCCGACTGAATCTTGTTCATAGCAAGGTTGTAGTCCTGACCGACGGGGTTGGTGGTAGCCTTGGCGGCTTCGGCGAACTTCTGCATTGCTTCGGCTTTCTTGCCCTGCAAGAACAGTCCAACACCCTGGTTATTGAGGATGATGCCATTGCTCGGTGAGATAGCGGCAGCCTTGTCGAGATTCTTCATACCTTCGGTAAGACCGTCGTTGTCGCCGTTTTCAATGTACTTGTTGATTTCGAGGATAGCGGCATTGTTGTAAGCGCGCCAATCACCCTCTTCCTTGTCCATAATCACTTTATAGATAGCCTCTTTCTTGGTGAGGTCTTTCTCCATATAAGCGGCATAGAGTTTCTCGTTCACGGAAAGGGTGTCGGGGTTGGTGGTCATGAACTGGGCGATCTGCTCGTCATTAAACATGTTCTTGTTGCAGACCATGGAGACTTCCACGCGGCGGAGCGGAGGAAGGATGATGTCGGCGATGGTGGGATAGATATCCGTCATGTTGCGGATTTTTTCCTCTTTCATTGCACCGTTGGGCTGAGAACGCACCACATTAAGAATCTGGTTCTTTTCAGCGATGTTGGAAGCCTGCAGGTCTCTTTCAAAACCGCTCCAGTCTTCACCCGGGGAGGTGACGTCGAACACGATTTCGGGTTTCTTCAAATCTTTGTATTTGATTTTGTTGTCCTTCGCATACTGACGGAGGTATTTGTCGAACTCATTGTCGAACCATTTCTTACCCTGTTCGGCACGCTTCTGGGAAAGACCCTGGTTGAGGCTCTCTTCACCTTCAGGAGAAGCCCAGCCGGTAACAACGATCTTGTCGATAACACGACCTTCCTTCATGAAAGCAGCGAACTCGGCGACAGCCTGCTTGGCAGCGTCGGTCTTATTGAGCTTGAGGTTCATGTTCAGATCAGCCTTGTTGAGGTCGAAGTAAATAATGGAGGTTTTGGTAAGGAATTCCGCTTTATAGCCATGGTCGGCATAGAGGAGCTGGGTGCCGTTGCCGGCCTTTTCCGAAAGTTCCGGATTGATATCCATCAAAGCGGCGGAGTTGCAGATGCCTTCGCAAAGCATCACATCGGGGAAGGTGTGGGAAGCTTTCTTCTTGTTGGCAGTAGTGGAAGCCACAAGGTTGGCCTCTTCGTAACCGTCTTTGAACTCGAAAGAACCGGTAGCGGAGAAGTTACCGCCCTGCTTGTAGTTAATCACAGTGCCTTTCGCTTTGGCCTTCTGACCTTGGAGTTCGATTGGGGCAAGGGCGATGCGCTGGCCGTTGTATTCGATCGTGGGCGTCACCGTCATCGTGGCTTTCTTCTTCATGTATTTCGGAGGAATGGTGCCCTTCACCTGATAAGCCACCTGACCTCCTCGGTTTTCAAGGTTCTCATTGTCAAGCTTGATGCTCACTTCCGGATAACGCGGAACCATTTTTCCAAGTCCGCAGCCTGCAAGAAGCAGACCGACAAAGCATGCCAAAAGAATAATTCTAAAATTTTTCTTCATCATATCTTTTATTTTTTAAATTGATTTACAATTATTTATACTTCCTTTGAAAAAGCAGGCAAAAATACAAATATTTCTTTAAATAAAGAAAAATATTATTGTCGTATTTTTGCACCCCGAATTGAAGCCATTTTAATGCCTATGACAGAGAATGACGAAATGATGGAAATGCCCTCTGAAGAGAAGGAGGAACTATACGAACATTTCCGTTTCAAGGTCGATCCGGGCACAGAGTTGCTACGGATGGACCGCTATCTTACCAACCTGATAGCCAACGTGTCACGGCACCGCATACAGGAAGCGGCGAAGGCTGGCTGTATCCTTGTGAACGGGAAGCCTGAGAAGTCAAACTACCGCGTACACCCCAACGATGTCATCTCCATCCTGCTGCCCCGTCCGCCCCGCGATTTCGAGATCATACCCCAAGACATCCCGCTCGACATCCTATATGAGGACGACGACCTCATCATCATCAACAAACCCGCCGGGATGGTAGTACACCCTGCCTTTGGCAACTACGACGGCACGCTCGTCAATGCACTGACCTATCATTTCCAGGGACAGAAAGATAAGGACGGTAACGAACTCAAACCGCTGCTGCTGCACCGCATCGACAAGAACACCTCCGGCATTCTGGTCGTGGCCAAGTCGGAAGAAGCACAGATCAAACTGGCTGCCAATTTCTTCGACCACACCATCGACCGCAAGTACCGCGCCCTCGTGTGGGGCGACTTCAAGGAAGACGAAGGCACCGTCATCGGGAACGTGGGACGCGACCCGCGCAACCGCCTTGTCATGACCGTCTTCCCCGAAGGTGAGCAGGGCAAGCATGCCGTCACCCACTACCGCGTGGTGGAACGGTTTGGCTACGTCACCCTCATCGAGTGCCAGCTCGAAACCGGCCGCACCCACCAGATCCGCGTCCACATGAAGTATATCGGTCACCCCCTTTTCAACGACGAATCCTACGGCGGCGACCAGATTCTGAAAGGCACGACCTTCACCAAGTACAAGCAGTTCATTAACAACTGTTTCAAGCTGATGCCACGGCAGGCCCTTCACGCCAAGTCGCTAGGCTTTACCCACCCCATCACCGGAAAATATATGCTGTTCGACTCCGAAATGCCCGCCGACTTCGCCGCCGTGCTCGACAAATGGCGTACCTACGCCAAGCACCGCGAACTCGACGAAGAGGACTTTGGCGACGACACCGACATCACCCCATAAATTATTATGAAGAAAATCACACTCCAAAGAGGAAAAGAGAAATCTCTGCTGCGATACCACCCGTGGGTCTTCTCCGGAGCCATCGCCCGAAAAGACAAAGATATCGCCGAAGGCGACATAGTGGAAGTATATAGTTTTGACAACCAATATCTTGCAACTGGTCACTATCACGATAGCTCCACCTGTGTCAAGGTATTCAGCTTCGAGCAGGTGGAACCCGACGAGCTGTTCTGGACGGAAAAACTCGCCAACGCCTTCGAATACCGACGCAGCCTCGGCCTCACCGACAATTTCGAAACCAACGCCTTCCGCCTTGTGAACGGCGAGGGCGACTACCTGCCCGGCCTCATCATTGACTGGTACAATGGGCACGTGGTGCTGCAGTTCCACTCCTACGGCATGTACCGTCTGCGCGACACGTTCGTGAAAGCGTTGCTCAACATCTTCGGAAACAGGGTGAAGTCGATTTACGACAAAAGTTCGGCTACGCTGCCAGAACTCACTGGATTCCAACCCATTGACCAGCTTCTGTACGGCAGTTTCGATGAGGTGCTCGTCCGCGAGAACGGCGTGCCCTTCTACATTGACATCGTAAACGGGCAAAAAACCGGCTTCTTCCTCGACCAACGCGAGAACCGAAATCTCGTCCGCCAATACGCTTCCGGCAACGACGTGCTTAACCTTTTCTGCTACTCCGGCGGCTTTTCGGCCTACGCCTTGATGGGCGGCGCCCGCCGTGTCGATTCGGTCGATATCTCCAAAAAGGCCATCGAGCTGACCGAAAAGAACATCGCCGAGTTAGGCGCATCCTACGTGGAAAAGCACAACTCTTTCGCCGAAAACGTCTTTGATTTTCTCGAAATGATGTCCCCCGACTATGGGTACGAAGTGGTCATCCTCGACCCGCCCGCCTTCGCCAAACATCACAAGGTGAAAGACCAAGGCATCAAAGGGTACCGAAACCTTAACCGATTGGCAATGAGGAAGGTGGCGAAAGGAGGCTTCCTGTTCACTTTCTCCTGCTCCCAGGCCATCTCCAAGGACGACTTCCAGACCATCGTCTTTTCCGCCGCCGCCATCGAAGGGATTCCTTTCCGTGTGGTGCGTCACCTCGAAGCAGGTGCCGACCATCCTGTCGATATTTTCCATCCCGAAGGGAGCTACCTCAAGGGGATGCTGCTCCAGTTAGCCGAATAACGCGCCATGCACATCCGCACTCGGGCCATCGTCCTGAACAAGACCAAGTACTCCGACAGCAGCCTCATCGCGCGCGTCTTCACGCGGGAGGCGGGGGTGCAAAGTTTCATTTTGAAAGGGGCTTTTTCCAAAAAGAACAAGGGGAAGCTGGCCCTATTGGAAAATCTTTCGATGGTGGAGCTCACCTTCGACGACCACCACGAAGGCATCAAATATTTGAATGACATTGCGTTGTACCATCCCTACTCGCTTATCCCTTTCGACATGGTGCGCCGCACGCTTTTCATCTTTTATAATGAAATCCTATACAAGACACTGACGGATTACTCCACCGATACAGAACTCTTTGATTTCGTGGAGAATGCGCTGCTGGAATTAGACGAAGAAAACACACGGCTGGCCGACATACATCTTCGTTTTCTGGTTGATTTTTCAAAAATTCTGGGCTTTTTTCCGAAGGACAATTTTTCGGCACAAAACTGCCATTTTTTCATCGAAGATTCCTCTTTTGTACGCGATTATTTCGACTATCCTGACTACTTGTCACAGGAGGCCTCGGCCTATCTTGCCGACTTGATGCACAAAAAAGACACGGAACTGCCGCCGAAGATCGTCCGCAACGAACTGTTATACGGATTGATACGTTATTTTGAAAAACATAATGAACAAATACACCGCATTGAATCCGTTCCCATTCTTGCCGCCCTTTTGTCAAAATAAAAAATTTTGATAAAAAAATTTTTCTATGTGGTACAACTTTGGGGAAAATGACGTATTTTTGCCCCCAAATATTCATTATTAACTAAAACCCATTTATTATGAAAAAACTTTTATCCTTTGTTGCAGTTTTATTTGCAGTTATCGCTGTGAATGCACAGAATGCCACTATCGTACTCACCGCTGGTGATGTTTGGGGTGATGGCACTGGCTATCAAATTCTGATTGATGCCGACAACGTTGCTTGGGGAAACACATCTGGCCCGTCTTGCGGCAGCGCTTACACCGATTGGGAATATATGATTCCTGCCAACGCCAGCGCCAATGACGCCGCCGTCGTTGTTAATGCAACCGAATCCATCACTATTCCTGCCGGCACGTATTCTTACCTCGTACTGAATCCTGGTTGCGATGGCTATGGTACAAACTACATTGCTTCCAACCAGTGCGACAACACCAATGCCAGCGACTATGTTTTCGAAGCTGGTAAGACCTACACCTTCGAACCCGTTTTGGGCGGCCCCAACAGTGCAAACAACGACTGCACCACCCTTACTATTACCAATAGCGGCACTGGTATTGCCGAAAACAGCACTTCTTTTTCCATCTATCCGAACCCCGCTACCACTGTTCTGAATGTGGAAGCCGACGGTTTCAGCACCATTGAAATGGTGAATGTGCTCGGTCAGGTTGTTTACAGCGCCAACGCCACCAGCAACATGCAGATCAATGTCAGCAACCTCGACAACGGTGTCTATTTCGTCCGTCTGAACGGTGCCAATGGCACTACCACCCAGAAATTCATCAAGAAATAAGGATTTCTTTTAAGCAATACGAAAGGGAGGTTTTGAACCTCCCTTTTTTGTATAAAAATGTTTGTATATCCAATTTATTTATAGTACTTTTGCGCCGTCGTTTGAAGTATTAACCAAATCAAAATAATTATGAAAAAGTTTTTCATCCTGATTTTTGCACTGCTGGCTTGCACTTTTTTGGCGAAAGCGCAAACCATCACGGACAATTTTGAAAGCTACGACGCTTTCACCGTGAATCCGACTGGCATCTGGACCTATTACGACGGGGACGGCGGAACGACCTATAACTACAACGCTGTCACAGTCCCGAACCTTCCTTACGTGGGAAGTTGTATTGTGATGAACCCGTCACAGACGAATCCGGACATTACCGACTCGCAATCCGCCCACGGAGGCAGCCAGTTTCTTGCCATCTACAATGCTGTGCCCTCCACCATCACGAACGGCACCACCACCAACGACTGGATTATCTCACCGGAAATACCTTTCACCAACGGCGGTGAACTCTCCTTCTGGGCACGCGAACTCACCAACCAATATGGAGCGGAAACGATGAGAATCCTCTATTCCACTACCGACAACAATCCCTCCAGTTTTATGGAAATCCAGACCGTGAATGTCAGTAACGAAAGCTGGTCTTCGTACAGCTATTCCATTCCGGCTGGTGCAAAATACGTGGCTTTCAACTGCGTTTCCAACGATGTCTTCGCCCTATTCCTCGATGACATCACCATTTCCTTCTCCACTTCTGAGCCCATCATAATGGTCCAAACCAATGACATTGATTTCGGAACCGTCAGCCTGCCCAGCAACGCTTCCACCTCCTTGAGTGTCGATTGCTATAATCTTACCGAAAATCTCACCGCCACCGTTACTGCTCCTTTCGAGGTTTCGTCCAACGGCAGCAGCTATAGTTCCAGCTGCACCCTTGGCACTACAGGCGGGACCCTATTCGTACGGTACGCACCCACAGTGCCCGGCACTGACAACGGCACAATCACACTTACCAGCGGCACTGCCAGCGTAACCGTGACCCTGACCGGCCAAGCCGTTGACTGCAGTGAAGTCCACTCCATCTCCTATACTTGCGAATTTGATGACGGCGCCGCCGATCTGAACTGCTGGGAAATCGTTGACGCCAACGGGGATGGGTACTCCTTCTTTTTCGGCGCCGATATGGCACTCTATAGTTACAACGTAAACGGGACCACAGCCGCAAATGACTGGCTGATCTCGCCTGCGGTTGCACTTGGAGATAATGCCCGCGCCAACTTCAACTACAAAGTCGGCAAATACAACGAAGCATCCGGCGGGGCTATCATCCCTGAGCGATTCGGTGTATATGTTATTCCGGAAGGTGCGACCTACGCCAACGCCATTGAAATCGTCGCCCCACATGATGCCTACGATACCGTATGGACGACGCAATACGTCAACATTGCCGGATACAGCAACCAAACTGTCCGCATTGCCATTCGTGTCACATCCCCGGCAGACATGTTCCGTATCTGGATTGACCACTTCGTCGTTGACAGTGACCTGCCGCCCGCATTGACCGTCAACCCAACCTCAATGGACTTTTCCACCACCGTCGGCGAACCGACCGAAGCTCAGACCGCTGAGATTACCGGCACCAACCTGACAGAGGACATCACTATCAGTGCCACGGCTCTTTTCGAAATCTCCACCGACGGAACCAACTATGGCTCCAACGCCACCGTCACACCCACGGGTCTGAACACCACAGCCACTCTGTATGTCCGTTATAATCCGACCACCGAAGGAAACCACAGTGGCATGGTTCTCCTCACCAGCGGAACACTCACCAGCACCATCATGCTGAACGGTACGGCCGAAACCGTCGGCATTGACGAAAACGCCCGCCATACCGTCAACATCTTCCCGAATCCTGCCAGCACAGTTCTGAATGTGGAAGCGGAAGGTTACAACACCATTGAACTTATAAATGTTGTCGGTCAGGTCGTTTACAGTACCAACATCACAGACCACATGCAAATCAGCGTCAGCGACCTCAGCAACGGCGTCTATTTTGTTCGTCTGATAGGCGACAGCGGCACTGCCACCCAGAAATTCGTTAAGAAATAAGGATTTCTTTCAAGCAATAAGAAAGGGAGGGGTTGAAGCCTCCCTTTTTTTGTGCTTGAAAATTCCTTTTCAAATTTCTATACAACTACCCTGCGCTTCGTGCACCCCTTCTTAAAAAGAAGGGGAAAATATATGCGACCTGAAAAATCACTTTTTCCGGACCGGCTCGCAGGTAAGGCCTATGCCTAACTTCTTAAAAATCTTGCGATCCACCTCGTTCAACATCGTAGTGCTATGCACCTGACAGCCATTTAGTTGCGGCAACGAGGCAAGCGCATTGCGGCAATTCTCGTCGTTGAGGCTCAACATGGAGAGAGCCACCAAAACCTCATCGGTGTGCAGACGCGGGTTGTTGCCGTGCAGTAGCGACACTTTCATCCTTTGGATAGGCTCAATCATCTCTTGCGGAATCAGCTTGATATTATGGTCGATGTGGGCAAGGTACTTGGTGGCGTTGAGTAGCAGGGCGGCACTGGGACCGAGAAGGGGACTTGTTTTGGCTGTAATAATCGTGCCGTCAGCCAACTCGATGGCAGAGGAAGCCACGCCCGACTGCTCCTTTTTGAGACGGGCCGCCACGACCACGCGACGATCTTCAGGCTCAATCTTGGCCATCTTCATCAGCAGGGCGATTTTGTTCACCTCCTTCTCCGTGGCCTTTCCCTCCACCACGCCACAGCGGGTAGTGAAGTAGCGACGGATGATCTCCGCACGGGAAGCCTCACAGCATACCTCATCATCGCAAATGCAGAAGCCCGCCATATTCACCCCCATATCCGTCGGTGACTTATAAGGATTCTCCCCGTAAATACCTTCAAATATGGCATTTAAGACAGGAAAAATTTCAATGTCACGGTTATAGTTGACGGCAGTTTCACCGTATGCGTCCAAATGGAACGGGTCAATCATATTGACATCGTTGAGGTCGGCGGTGGCCGCCTCGTAGGCCATATTCACTGGATGTTTGAGGGGGATGCTCCAAATGGGGAAGGTTTCAAACTTGGCATAACCGGCCCGCACTCCGTGCTTGTTCTCCTGATATAACTGACTGAGGCACACGGCCATCTTTCCGCTTCCGGGACCGGGGGCAGTTACCACCACCAAAGGACGCGAAGTCTGCACATAATCGTTTTTTCCAAAGCCGTCCTCGGAATCAATCAGGTTCACATTATTGGGATAATCAACAATATTGTACAGATAATAGACCTTGAGTCCGAGGCGTTCGAGGCGTTCGCGATACGCCTTGGCGCTGGCCTGTCCATTGAACTTGGTGATGACCACAGACTGGCAGAGCAGTCCCCGCTGAGTAAAGATATCTTGAAGGCGCAGGACATCCTCATCATAAGTAATGCCGAGATCGGCCCGGATCTTGCTCTTTTCAATATCGACTGCACTGATGGCGATAATGATTTCCGCATCATCTTTCAGCTGCATCAACATTCGGAGCTTACTATCTGGCTGGAAACCAGGCAAAACACGACTGGCGTGGTAGTCATCGTACAACTTGCCGCCGAATTCCATGTACAATTTGTCTCCAAACTGTGAAATTCTTTCTTTGATGTGTTCCGATTGGATTTTCAAATACTTTTCATTGTCAAAACCGATTTTTTGCATACTCAATAAAGATTTAAGTCAACAATAAAGTAATTGATAACTGCCTGATTCTTAAATAAATACTCAAGAGAGACCGATTTTCAATCGGGAAGCGAAAATACAAAAAAAAGCAAATGATTCAGCAGTGGGAGTAAAATTCTTGATAAAATCATAGAATAACAATGAATATTTCTCACTGCATTATCTGTTTAATCTGCTAAACACTAGGTCTCCCGCACCCATCCTTCCCTCCGATAAACTTTCGCCATTTATCGGATCACCATTTCTCTAATCACGAGTTCGTCGTAGCCTTCGTTCAGCTGCGCCATCAGCTCCGAACGGCGGTTGGTGAGTTCAAACTTCAGGCCGGCGCTGTCGCAATTCACGAATAGAACTCCATTCTCCGCCCGAACCTTCTGGATATGGGAACGGTACTCCTCGGGAAGCAATTCTTGAAAACGGACGACAGCAGTCTGCTCATTGAAAGCAGCCTCCTTATGATTCCTCTTCAGGAATTCCTCCAATAGCGTGGACAACGGCACGTCAGTCATAATACGATGATTTTCCTGCAACATAACGCGATTTTCCAAAAGTTAGTACACAAAACAGCAAATCTTCCTGACGAATCAGAAGTGGAACAGCACCTGTGCCCTCAGCTCGCTTTTTGTACGCCCGTCAATCTGCGACGCTCCCGAACTAATCGAGGTACGGTCATCGTAATACGTCTGTGAGAACCTCAGCTGGATATCGAAAAAAGCATAACCATAGCTTGCCATCAAGTAGTAGCGGACTCCCTTGCCGTAGTAGCTGTTGATGGTGAACGTGTAGAGCAGGTCACTCTCGTAGGCATACAACCGTTCGTCGTAGCTGTCGGTCTGAAAGAACGCGACCCGCGCTTTCACCGCGAAGTCCCACTTCTCGATTTTGACTGAGACATCCTGAAACAGGAGCAGTCCATTCCGGGCTTTGGCCGAACCTGCCACATTCACGGCATAATCCGCCTCCGTCTTCAGCTTCAGCCACGCTGCCGGCACACACTCCACCATACATCGGAACCGATGCTTCCGTATCCACTCCACCGACTGGTAGTAGTCTGTGAGACGGTGGTTCTGTTCCCGCTCGGTGAAACGGTACTTCAGACTCAGGGACAGGTACTTGGAAGCATTGACGGAAAAAACCGCACCGAAGTCGAAACCTCCCGAAGGACTGTCAAGACGGTAGCGAAGCCATGGGAAACGGTAATAGTCGGCGAAGAGGTTAAGGGCCGTGCGGCGACCCGTCACAAAGTCGGCGGCGACGTAAGCGCCCCACTCATTGCTACCGCCGCCCGCCCCGAATCCGGAGCCTTGCAGGGCGACGTAGGATCGGTCGTAGTAACGGAGCAGCACCGACAGCTTGCTGCGCGGGTCGGGGTCAAAGACGGCGCCCTGCAAAACCGCAAGTCCCGACCGAGTTCCGCAGAGACTCACCGCCGCCTCCCCGAACAGGATAGTCTTGTGCAAAATCAGCTTGTGATCCACACTGCCGTTAAAAACGGACTTCCCCGAGAATCCATATCTGCGGTAAACCTCGGTGGCAGGCGAGACAGCTGTTACAAACTGCGTATTTACCGCCGTTACACCCAGCTCGAAAATCCGCTGGCGGGTGCGAAAGTGTGCGCCATAGACACGATTGCGAGTCGCGCCTATGGCCGCAATTTCGGAAACGGTGCGGTGATAGCCCGTTGGCGACAAGGAACCCTCGAACCACTCCGTCCCGTCATCGTCCACCGACAGTTTGCCGTCGAAGAAACGGTGGGAGTAGAAGACGGTGCCTGAGTACGACGCATTTCCCACAGTGACGGCCGCGCCCCGTAAGAAGCTGCCTTCATTCATCGGGGCGGAGGCACGCAGCAGCGACGTGAACTTGCGGATTTGCGCCGCCCCTCCCCCACGGCTCCCCATCGCCCGTCCGCCCATCACCAGACCTTGTCCGAAGCCAAGCGTGTAATCCCCGATCACACAGTTTCGTAAAACGCCGATACTTTTCACATTCACGAAAAAGGAGTAATGGTCGAAGCCCTGTTTCTGGCTGCCGCGGAAGAACTCCTCACCCGCATCCTTCTCCGCGGCCAACGCCAAGGCGAAATGCTCCCCCGTCTGGAACGAGTATTTGAAGGTGAGGCGTGGCGGACTTCCAGCATAGCCATTTCGCGCCGAGGTGTCATAGCCTGCCTGCCGCTCCAGCACTTGCCCGTAACGTAACAACAAGTTACTCTTTGACTTGCGGAAGAAATCGACAAACAGTTTCCTCCCCTTTCGGGTCGGTTGCACCTCTACCCTACCCCAAAGCCGCTCCACATCGGCGCGGGTGAAGCCCTCCACCGCCGCCAGCTCATACACGGTGACCAACTCACCATACATTTCTATATATAACTGCAATTGGTAGTATTGGTAATCTGAAAATCCCAACAGCGTATAGGCCACCTCAGCGGGCATATCGTTCAGATTTATCTTTTGCGACTGATACTGAAGAAGTTGCTCCAATTCATCGGTAAAATCAGCCGCACCATCCTCTTCCGTTATACGCTCCTCATACGATTCAAGAAGAAATTCCTCCACCATCGGGGCGAGCGAATCCAACTGTGCCGAAGCTGCCCATGGGGCGACAATTAACCAAACGATAATCAATAGCTTTTTCATCTTCACACATTATAATAATATTGTAACCCCAGCTCGTGGGACAAAGCCCAGCAGGTGCAGATAGCAGCACGAGATGCCAAACAGAAACCGCCTATATATCAAGTCGATACAGACATCACCAGACGGGTCGGGCAAACGTGCCATTGCCATAAGTATCAAACACTTCACCTTATACTTCACGCCAGCTGAAAAAGCGATACGGCTCTTCAGTTCCCAGTCCGCCATTGAAAGCAGCAGGACATTCTGCCCTATCTGGTAGCTGAAGTCAAGATGGAGGCGTACGGGCAGAGGCACCTTTCCTACAATTCCGTATTTCAGCCGCGCCGGATTATAGACGGAAAAACCGATTCCACAGTTCTTTCCGACCCGTGCATAGAGGGAGACATCGAAGGTGAAGGAGTGTATTGGCGCACATTCGGAGGCATACGACACCAGATAGTGCGACCGCAGTCCAACCGCGACGTGCTTCCCGAAGCTCCGTGCATAGCCCGCCGACACCGTCACTTCCCCATAGTGGCGATACCCCGTGCTGGCAACGCCCACCGAAAAAGCATTTTCACGATATCGGAACACGGCATCCAACTCTTCCGACATCAGTTCCTTCAAACAGAAACGGTTTTCAAACGAGACAGACAGAAAAGAACGTTCCAAAAAGGGACAAGACGCCAAATTGTCTGAACCGAAAAAACGTAATCCATCGTCTTTTAACGAATATTTAATATGATTTTCACCATACGGAACAGTATCGCCATAAACAGCCGCAATAGACTGTAAACAAGATAAAAGCAATAGTATTCTTGCTGCGATTTTAAAAAACATACTGGTTAATTTTAACATCGCAAAGATACTATAACAGAGAGGGCAATTTCAAGGGATGTTGATAACTTTTTTTATTTTTCCTATTTTACTGATTTTGAGAAGACATTGGAAATTTTGGTGTACTTTTGCCGCGCAAAATCGCGATTATGAAAAAATTTGTTATCTCGTTTTTCGGAGTTTTATCCATCATTCTCGGGACTTTCCGTGCAACCGCACAAGAAAGCATCTACTATTTTAAAATTGACGAAGAGATTGCCAAACCGGCGCTTCGCAAGACCCAGCTGGCATTAAAGGAGGCTACCGAAGGAAATTTCAATTACATATTCTTGGAAATGAATACGTTTGGAGGCGAATTAGCATCCGCTGATGAGATTCGGACTTTGCTTTTGGACGCACCAATACCGGTAATTGCCTTCATCAACAACAACGCAGCTTCGGCGGGCGCACTGATCACTATCGCGTGCGACAGCATCTATATGGCGCCCGGCGCCTCCATCGGAGCAGCTTCCGTGGTGAACCAAGCGGGCGAAATCATGCCCGACAAGTACCAGTCGTACATGCGGTCGCTGATGCGAGCCACGGCGGAAAAGAACGGCCGCAATCCCCAAATTGCCGAAGCGATGGTGGATCCCGATACCTATGTGGAGGGGGTTTCCGAATATGGCAAAGTACTGACCTTCACATCAAAAGAAGCGATAAAGAACGGTTTTTGCGAAGGCGAGGCCGACAGCCGTGAAGCTGCTATCCAGGCCGCTGGCATCTCCGATTACAGCATCACGGAGCAGAACCTCAGCTGGATTGAAAAGGTCATCAATTTTTTGGTCAGTCCCGTGGTTAGCAGCATTCTGATCATGATGATGGTCGGAGGCATCTACTTTGAGTTGCAGTCGCCTGGACTGGGGCTGCCCATCATCATCGCACTTATCGGGGCACTGCTGTTTTTCGCGCCGCACTACCTGCAAGGGCTGGCCGACCACTGGGAAATCCTGCTTTTCCTCGGCGGCCTCGCACTGCTCATTCTTGAAATATTCGTCATCCCGGGCTTTGGAGTGGCGGGCATTAGTGGCATCGTCCTGATGGTAACCTCGCTGGTCTTCGCCATGATTTTCAACATCGGCTTCGACTTCCATTTCGCACCGAAGGGTTCCATTGTTTCCAACTTCTTCTATGTCGTTTCCGCCCTCATTATCGGCTTCTTTATCTCATTGTGGCTCAGCAAGAAAGTATTTCTAATGAAGACCAAATACGGTGTACTTGCCTTGGACACCGAATTGAAAGAGACCGACGGATTCACCTCCGTTGACAACCATCTTTCGGCACTTGTCGGCAAGGAGGGCACGGCACTGACCTTTATGCGTCCGGCAGGAAAAGTGGAGATCGACGGGGAAATTTACGATGCCGTCACGGATGTGGGCGTAGTGGAGCAAGGCACGACCGTACGGGTGGTGAAATTCGAGAACGCACAGTTGGTAGTGGAAAAGAAAACGAATGATTAAAAACCTATTTGTGCTTTTTCATCGCACTTGACTTGCTGAATTTCGGGTGGCCACCGTTGCCGAGATTGGAACGGTTGCGCATCTTTTTGTATTTCCGGGTCACTCCATCATCCTTGAGGGCGTCATTGGCGGTCGCATAACGTGGATTCGCACCACGACGCGGGGTGAAATCAAATTGGTAACTCACCCCAATCATCGTGTTCCAAACCCCTTCGAATGAAGGCTTGGGTGATGCGTATGCATCCAAAAAATCATTGGCGACCCATGTTATTCCCGTTTCGAAGAACACCCGCAACTCCGGCAGAGGACGGAAGCCGACACCGAGAGCAATCGGCATCGCAAAAGCACAACGATAACCTGTAGCTTTGACAACCGTACCGTCATCAATTAGTTCCGCCGCCGGGAAACAATCCATTACCTCGTCCGTAAGCGTGCTCCGAAGAGTGGAGCGGAAAGCATAAATGCCAAAGCCAATTTTCGGGTAGAGCGACCAGTCGGTTTCTAAGTTTGCCATCGCCAGCACATCCAAAGAATTGGAAATCACCACTTCCGTATTCCACGAAGTACGAAAAGCAAGATTCTCATATTTGTCAGATCCAGACACTCGCCCGAATTTGAAGTCCAACGCCAGCGTCCAGAACGGGGTCATCCTTTTTCCGAAATAGCCACCTACTACAAAATGGCGATCTTTATAGAAAGATCTCTGGAACGGAGTGGCTGGAAAAATCTTGTTGGTATTGTCGTTTACATCACCGTAAAAGGAATTCACACCGATGGACAAACCACCTTCCCACGATTCATAATCGTTATAAAAATAATAGTTATCGTTTTGAGAATCTGCCGTATAGAATAGGGCGAACAACAAAAGAGCTACGGCGATTCTTCGAATATTCTTCAACATTGTCAGAATCCATTAAAGGTTAGAAAAATGGTCGGCAAAAGTAATAAAAATCCAATAATTATAAGGGCAATGATGAACGGAAAAATAAATTTCGCCCACTTTGCGTAAGGGATGCGGGCGATGCCCAAAGCGCCGATAAGCACGCCTGAAGTCGGGGTGATCATATTGGTGAAACCGTCGCCGAACTGGAAGGCCAGAACATTCACCTGACGGGAGACACCGACGAGGTCGGAAAATTCGGCCATCATCGGGATGGTGAGCGCGGCTTTGGCCGAACCCGACGGAATAATCAGGTTCAACAGGTTCTGTATCACGTACATCCCGCCCACAGCACCCACTTTGCCGCTGTCGGCCACCAACTGTGAGGCACTATATAATATGGTGTCAATAATCCGTCCCTCCTGCAGCACGACGATGATGCCGCCCGCCATTCCGACCACCAGCGCCGCCGTCATAATATCTTTGCAGCCGTCCAAGAACTGGCGGATAATCTGGTCGAACCGGGTGCCGAAGGCGAAGCCCGCCGCCAAGCCCATCGCGAGGAACAGCCCCGCAATCTCGCCCACGTACCAGCCGTAACCGAGCACTCCGACCACCAGAATCACGATGGTGAGGAAGAGCAGCATCAGCACCGACCCGTGGACGGAACGATAGGTGGCGTATGCACCCAATGCTATGTAAACGAAGGCGATAACAGGAAACAGCACCATACTGTGCGTGCCGCCACCCACGGTGATTTCCGTCTGCGGGAAACGGACGGACAGATAGACCAGCAGCAGCGAAACCAGCCCGAAGACCACCCACGCGGCAACGCCCGACTTCTGCGTCTGCTGCTCGGTGGACTGCACGGCCGTATTGCGCCAGTAGGCGTCCTCCTCGTACATGAACGAACTTTGCGGGTTGCGTTTCACCTTTGCCGCATAGATGAGCGTGAAGGTGATGGCGATGACCGTCAGCAGAATCCAGCAGAAAAAGCGGTACTCCATCCCGGAAAAGGGCTGGAGGCCGGAAAGTCCCTGTGCGATGCCGATGGTGAAGGGGTTGAAAAGGGCGCCGGCGAACCCGACATGGGCGGCCACGTAGCACATCAGCAGGCCCGTCACCGAGTCGTAGCCCATGGAGATGGCCAACGGAACGAAGATGACCACGAAGGCGAGTGTCTCCTCGCTCATTCCGAAGATGGCACCGAAGGAGCTGAACAATAACATTATCAATATGATAACCAGGTTGTTCACTCCGATTTTTTGAAAGAATCGCCTCTTTTGCAGCCGGTTGGTGAAGTTCAGGAACGAATAGATGCCGACATTGACGGCGTTGGTGGTGTTCAGGACCCAGAAGGCGCCGCCAATCATCAGGATGAAGACGATGATGTTGGCGCTTTTCTTGAAGCCCTCGTAGAAGGCGGTGAAAATCTGCCACGTCTGGGGCTGGTGGTCCACCGCGTGGTAGGAGTCGGCGACGACCACATCCTTGGTGGCGCCGTCCACCACAACGGTCTGCCGCTCGAACTCGCCGCC
The DNA here is from genome assembly GCA_017961265.1 of Bacteroidales bacterium. GTDB lineage: Bacteria > Bacteroidota > Bacteroidia > Bacteroidales > WCHB1-69 > UBA1756. The sequence continues at coordinate 21,278 of JAGCXN010000017.1, forward strand.
GGGCACGAACCACGTGAGGGCGGCGCAAGCAACCACGATAGCGAAAACGATGGTGAAAGTATGGGGAATCTTGAACTTTGAAGCCATAAACATTCGGAATTGAAACAGGCCGCAAAGGTACAACTAAATTTTCAAACAAATTGTCGTACATTTGCGCCCAAATTCCCTATAACAAATGAGACATCTTCTGCTTAAACGTATCTGGGAAATGACAGGAATATTCGTCCTTACCTTTCTCGCATTAAGCTGTGAAAAAGAGCCCGTTGAACCTGACACTCCTGAGCCAAACCCTGTAGAAATTGACATTCCGGGAGTTGACAGCAATATCCTGATTATGAAAGCGGACTACCAAACCTTTCAATATGAGGGATACACCACTGTGAATGTTGACATTACCAATAATTCCTCTGACACTATTCCTTTTTTGGCAGAGTATTGTCCTCCTGGTGATATCGGATATATCAAATTATTTTATGAGAATTCCAGCCATCTCCTTTTTTATGGAGGTATGATTTGGATGGGATGCGGAAATCTTCATTTCCCCACTTCCTTTATGGAATTGCCTGCTCAATCCGCTGGACTCCCCTACCCTGGGAACAACAGAATCTGCTTCATCGATTTCTCAGGTGCACAACAACCACTCCCATGGAATTATGATCTTGTTGACGAAACCATGATTGAAAATGTTTGGGAAACAATTTCAAAACAGCCTGAATTTCAACATTATTACAGCAAGACCGACAAAAAAGTCGCAGTATTCTTGTACATGCCAAGTATGGGAGGTGGAAATCCTGCAGATTGGGATTTCTTCATTTTTGTGGAAAAAGAATAAAAAGTTCCTCCCAATTATTGATTGGCCGCCATAATATGACGGCCCTACATGCACTCTCCCCTTAACTTCTTCGTTCCTTAACTTCTTAACTCTATCCTTTCAGTTTTCAGTTTTCAATTTTCAATTTAACGAATTTGTCGTATCTTTGCGGACTGAAAACCCACCGACTTTTGCGTATGAAACCGCTAACGTTCACATTGTTATTCCTCACCGCATTTTGTTTGCTCTCCTGCAAGGATCGTACCCTTCCGCCCGACACCTCCGATTCGGTGCAAGTTTTTCCCAAAACCCGCTATCCCTTTCCCGCAATAAAGGACATCATTGATAATTCCATCGAGTTGCCTGAATTTCCCTACTACGCTACCTTCTTTGACACAATTGTTCCCAAACTCATTGAAGACACCAACTTTATAGAGTTTATCTTGGAAAATAGGGAATCTTATTACGACACTACTGGAAATAGGCATTATCTTCATTCAGAAAAATACATATATTGTGATACGGCAAAAATAAGGCACAATATTTATACGGACGATGTTGCTACGAGCGGTTTTGCCGAATATGGTTGGGTGAATGGTTCTCTTAAATTAGAAAACCCTTACAAGGTGTTTGATTGTGGAAAACTCTCAAAAGAGAATATGATATTTTTGTTCATCAGAATTTATGACTTGGAGTCCCATATATACTACCTTTTTTCATTTGATAAGAATTATAACTTTTTATCGTCTATATGCCTCTATGGCTATCCGGTTTTCGATTATGACAAATTTTGTGAGACTGGAGAACTCAATGAGAAAAAAATTTCGAACTCTTTCCTTAACTATTCTTTTGACGGTTCTAATTTGAGACTCAATATTGAAGACTGCAATAACAATTACATATATTATTTCTTTAAGATTGACGAAGAAGGTTTTTTTATCTTGCACGATATTATACATATTTATGAAGAAGGGGGAACACATTGGAAAATTTAAGCCCATACCCCACGTTACGGCGTTCTTTTCACACGGACACACGCGGTAACCAGACGCACGCGGTGCTTCCTTACGAAACCGGCCGATTAGCCGCCATACTACGACGGTGCCACCTGCTCCCCCCCTTAACTTCTTCGTTCCTGAACCCTGTCCCCTATACTACTACCCCGCCCTTCGGGCACCCGTTGTCGGCTTCGCCTTCTTTTCCTCATCACTCGGCAAAGAAAAAGCAAGCTTTTCCTCTGCGCTCGTTCTTTCGTCA
>JAGCXN010000018.1 GCA_017961265.1 Bacteroidales bacterium
ACTTGGAGGTCTATCCGATGAAGGTGGAGGAGTACCGCCGGATGGAGCAGGCGTGCTGCAACAGCGTCTATATCTATCAGGAGACTTACAACGAGAACCGTTACAAAGTATATCATCCGAAAGGAATGAAGAGCAACTACAGGTGGCGGCTCAACACGCCCGAGCGCGTGGCGCAGGCCGGCATCCACCGCGTGGGGATGGGCGCCCTCATCGGGTTGGAGGAGTGGCGCACCGAGATGGCCTACCTTGCGATGCACCTTCGTTTTATGACCAAGAATTACTGGAAAACCAAGTACAGCTTGTCGTTCCCGCGGATGCGTCCGGCGGCGGGCGGCTACCAGCCCAACTTCCTAATGAGCGAGAAGCAGTTCGCGCAGGCGCTGTGGGCGTTCCGCATCTTCGACCACGACGTGGAGATTTCGATGTCCACCCGCGAGACCACCAGCATGCGCGACCACTTCATCACGTTGGGCGTCACCTCAGTGAGTGCCGGCTCGCACACTGACCCGGGCGGCTATGCGCATCCCGACCGCGAGCTGGAACAGTTCCATATCAACGACGACCGCTCGCCGAAAGCGATGGAGGCGATGATCCGTGCGCAGGGCTACGACGTGATTTATAAGGATTGGGACAAGACGATGAGGTAGGGAAAACAGAATGTGAAAAGGAAGAAGATGTGAAAGTTGCGGGCAAAAACCGCTTATTATATTATTGTATCATTACATAAAAAAAATCACTACTTTTGCCTTCAATTTTGTAAAAGTGGGAATTTGTTGTATTATATTGTAAATCAATAATTTAAAAATTTATTATTATGAAAAAAATTGTATTGGCCCTTTTAGCAATTAGCGCAACTTTCTTTTTTGTTTCCTGTTCCGACTTTTTTGATGACTTGTTTGGCAATGTCAAAGGAGAGGCGACGGCTATTATCAACAATGGCACCGAAAGCAAATTTGCTTCCAGTATCGTAATGCAAGGTACTAATGACTCCGTCCCCTTCTATGTCGGTCTGGCAATGAATATGGATGTTAAAGATTTGATGAAAATTGAAAATGAGAGTCAGGTAGAGTATCCTGTCTTCTGCTACCGTTTTTCGGGCAATGACATCAATAGCGGTGTCACCCTTACCGCCAATAATACCCTGACAGAAGAGGATTTGGCAAATTTCCGCTATACGGATATGATAAGCGGTAAATTTGCTGACAGTCAGGTGATTGGTATTGCAGAGAGTGATACCAAATTCTATGTGATGAGTTCCGGCACTATCCAGATTGACAAGGTGAAAAAGAACAAAATTTCCGGCTCATATTCAGGCAGCGCATACGTCATTGACCGCAATGCCGAACCGATGCTTTCCGAAGAGCAGGTCACCATCAGCGGCACTTTCGTCAGCCGCATCGTCCCGATGATGGCTTGGATCAATGGACTTCAAAACAAGTAATAAAAGTTTTTCTTGTACGTTTCCAAAAAAGCAAATTTCATCTGTCAGTAAATAAATGAGCCTCTATCAATCTTCTGTAAATAAGCCGATTATGACAGCCTTGGTGTATGTGGCTGTCGCGATTATCGGTATTTTCAGTTTTTCAAAACTTCCGGTTGACCTCTTTCCGAACATGGGTGAGAACCACATCATGGTCTTCACTGTGTATGCGGGTGCGAGTGCCGCCGATATTGAGAACAACGTCACCAAGCCGTTGGAGAACGTGCTCAACAGCGTCAGCGACTTGAAGGAGATGACCTCCTCCTCCAAAGAGAACTATTCCATCATCACGATGGAGTTCGAGGAGGATGTGGATATTGACGAAGCGACGAACGATGTCCGTGACAAGCTGGACATGACCACCTCCACCTTGCCCGACGACTGCAATACGCCGTTCCTGTTCAAATTCAGTATGGACGACATTCCGATTTTGATGTTGTCGGTGAAGTCGGGTGAAAGCACGAACGCGCTGTACAAGATTCTGGACGACCGTGTGGCGTCGCCTATCAGCCGTATCGGCGGTGTGGGTACCGTTTCCATCTCTGGTGCTCCGCAGCGCGAAATCGCCATCTACTGCGACCCATACAAACTGGAGGCGTACAATCTCAGCATCGAGGCCATCGCCGCCGTGGTGGGTGCGGAGAACCGCAACCTGCCGCTCGGCACCATCGACATCGGTTCCGAGACCTACTCCATGCGTGTGGAGGGTGAGTTCAAAGATGCTGCTCAGATGCGCAACATTGTGGTAGGAAGCTACAATAACCGCAACATCTACCTGAGCGATGTGGCCATCGTGAAGGATACCGTGCAGGAGCGTATGCAGGAGGTTTACAACAACGGTGACCGTGGTGCCATGATCATCGTGCAGAAGCAGTCGGGTGCCAACTCGGTGCAGATTTCCAACAAAGTGATGAAAGCTCTTCCTGAAATCCAGAAGAGCCTGCCGCCTGATGTTGAACTCGGCATCATCGCCAACACATCCGACAGTATTACAAATACGGTGAAGAGCTTGGAAGAGACCATTCTCATCATTCTGGCATTGGTCGTTCTTGTGGTGCTTTTCTTCCTCGGTCGCTGGCGTGCCACCTTCATCGTCGCCATCGTCATCCCGGTGTCATTGGTGGCTTCGTTTATTTATCTTGCCGTTACAGGCAACAGCTTGAATATCATTTCTTTGTCGTCGTTGAGTATCGCTATTGGTATGGTAGTGGACGATGCCATCGTGGTGTTGGAGAATGTGACGACGCACATTGAACGAGGCTCCAAACCGAAGTCGGCGGCAGTGTTTGCCACCAGTGAGGTGTCGCTGTCGTTGATTGCCACCACACTCGTTTTGCTGGCGGTGTTCGTGCCGCTCACCTTCCTTGGTGGCCAGGCCGGTATCATGTTCAAACAGTTGGGATGGATTGTCAGTATTGTTTGTTCTGTCTCGACGTTGGCGGCCATGACACTGACCCCGATGCTCTGTTCTGTCATGCTCAAGACCAATCCGAGTCGTGGCAAGGTGTTTGGCGCTATCTACAAACCGGTGCAAATCTTCCTTGACTGGCTCGACCGTTTCTACGAGCGTATACTCCGCTGGTGTGTCTCGCACCGTGCGGTGGTTGTCGTTGTGGCTTTTGTGGTCTTTGGCGCCAGCATGTCACTGATGAAAATCATCCCCACTGAGTACATGCCGACCAATGACCAGGGACGATTGTCCGCCACGGTGAAACTGCCTGTGGGTACACGTATGGAGGTTACCCGCGAGTGGGCTCTCAACTTCACCGAACAGATGAAAGCCAATTATCCGGAGTTGCTGATGTGCAACTTCTCTGTCGGCCAGCCCGATGATGACAACAGTTGGGGAATCATGCAGGAGACGGGGTCCCACATCGTGAAGTTCAACATGCGTTTTGTGGACAAGGTGGACCGCAAACGCGGCATCAAGGCCATCGCCGACAACATCCGTGACGACCTGTCGAAGTATCCGGAAATCTACCGTTACCAGGTGAGCGTGGGCGGCGGCGGCATGGGCGGCCAGAGTATCGTTGATGTGGAACTTTACGGCTACGATTTTGACATCACTGACCGTGTGGCCGCCGAGGTCGCCAAGCGGATGAAGGAGGTGAAAGGATGTTCCGAAGCCAATATCAGTCGTAGCGAATATGTGCCGGAAGTTCAGATAGACTTCGATCGCGAGAAGCTGGCCGAACATGGCTTGAACACTTCCACCGCAGCCACATACGTGCGTAATCGGTTCAACGGTTATATCGCCTCCCATTACCGCGAGGACGGTGAAGAGTATAACATTAAGGTTCGCTATGCCGAGAATTTCCGTCAGGATATTTCTTCCATTGAAAACATATTGATTTATAACAATGCAGGTATCGGACTCCGTGTCAAGGACCTCGGTACAGTGGTGGAACGTTTCACCCCGCCGACCATCGAGCGTAAGGACCGCGAGCGTATCGTGAAGGTGTCGTGCGTGGTCGGCAAGGACGGTGTGCTCAGCGACGTGGTGGCCGATGCGGAAAAAGTGATGGAGGCGATGGACATTCCCTCGGAAGTGACATACAAGATAGGCGGTACATGGGAAGACCAGCAGGAGGCCTTCGGTGACATGATCACCCTTATGGTTCTGATTGTGCTGTTGGTCTATATCGTGATGTGCTCGCAGTTCGAGTCGTTCACCTACCCGTTTGTCATCATGTTCTCCATCCCGTTCGCCTTCACGGGCGTGTTCGTCGGCTTGGCGCTCACGCAGACCCCGCTGGGTGTGATGGCCCTCGTGGGTGTGCTGATGTTGGTGGGTATCGTCGTGAAGAACGGTATCGTGCTGATTGACTATACGATATTGTGCCGTGAGCGCGGACTTTCTATCAAGGAGGCCGTCACCACGGCTGGCAAGTCGCGTCTCCGCCCGATTCTGATGACCACCCTCACCACGGTGCTCGGTATGATTCCGTTGGCCGTGGACAATGGCATGGGTTCGGAAATGTGGAATTCCCTCGGTATGACCGTCGCGTGGGGCCTTTCCGTCTCCACACTCGTCACACTGATCCTTATCCCGATCATGTACAGCCTTTTCGCCGACTTCGGCCAGTGGCGTAAGAATCGAAAAAAAGTGAAAGAAGTTGAAGCACAGCCTGTTTCTGTAGAATAAAAGGATTTTTTATGAAAAGGATTACATTTTTCCTGTTCTCAATCCTTCTTTTTGCCACTTCGTGTCGGCATACGGTGAAGGAGTATTACCCGAACGGAGAACTCCGTTCTGCTATCGAGTGCAAGGGCAAAGTGCAGGATGGTCTCGCGGTCTATTATGATCAGATGGGGGTGAAAACACTTGAACTGACAATGGTGAAAGGGAAAAAGGAAGGACGCTTGCGTACCTTCTTCTTCAATGGCAACCTCCAGACGGAAGAATTTTATCGTAATGACCTTCTTAATGGGATTCAAACCACTTATAATCAAGATGGTGTGAAACTTACCGAAATTGAATTTGTGGATGGTGTTATGAACGGATCCTACAAAGAGTGGCACGAACGCGATATTCTTAAGTGTGCCGGCCAGTATGCCGATGGGCAGTGGGACGGCCATTGGGAATACTATGATATGCGGGGCTTTCTCGTTGCCGAAGGCGACTTTGTGAAAGGTTGCGGCGACCAGATCAACTATACCGACACGGGTGTCCTTTATAAGAAAACCCATTATGAAAATGGTGCCAAAAACGGGGAGGAAGCCTATTACGATTCGCAAGGCAATATTTCAAAGACCATCGTTTACAAAGATGATCGGATGGTTGCTGTGGATGGAGCGTCTTTGTAATATATTGAATATAAATTAATTGTGTGTAAAAGAATACTCCTAACGGTCTTGATGCTCTTCTGTCTGGCTGCCGTTTCTGCCCAGCAGAAGAAGATTTACTTTGAGGCTGATCTCTTGGAGTATGATGAGGATTTGCGTGATGGCGCGGAACAATATACCGGACACGTAGTTTTTCGACATGGCAACACGGTGGGTTATTGTGACACGGCTTTGCATTTCCGTGACCGTAACCAGCTGCACGCTTTCGGGCACCGCGTCCGTATCATCGTCAACGACTCCGTTACGCTTTTTGGCGACTTCCTGATTTACGACGGCAATGCCCGCACGGTGTCCATCTCCCGCAATGTCATCCTTAAGGACAAAACTGCTGCGCTATACACCGACAGCCTCATTTACGACCTGAATGATGACCTGGGCTACTATCTCACTGGCGGACGCATGGTGAGCGACAGCAACACGCTGACCAGCCGCATCGGTTATTACAACACCAAAACCAATATGGCGGACCTGTACGATTCCGTTCATTTGGTCAATGAAACCTACATTGGCGACTCTCGCAGCGCCTCCTATAACACCAGTTCCGAAATCGTCTATTTTACCGCCAGAACCCATTTGTATTCTGCGGAGAACGATTTTTATACGGATTTGGGATGGTACGACACGAAAGGAAAGCAACTGCTGTTGGACGGCAATGCCGAACTGCACAATGAAGGCCAAAGCTTGTATGGGGACAGCCTGTTTTACGATGATAATATCAGTTTCGGACAAGGTTGGCAGAATGTATGCCTGATTGATACTGTCAAGAATTATATTGTCCAAGGAAATTACATGGAGTTCATGGATAAGAATTATGCGCTTGTCACCGACAGTATGTTGTTGATTCTGATTGACAACGGTGATTCTCTCTATCTTCATTCTGACACGCTCCATGTCCTTTTTGACACGGCGCAGTCGCCCAAAAGTTTTTTTGTCTATAACAAGGTGAAATTCTACCGTGACGATATGCAGGGCGCTTGTGATTCGATGGTTTATCATGTTGAAGACTCGACGATTACGATGTATTATAATCCCGTGGTGTGGTCGGATGCGAACCAATTGACTGGCGATACCATCCGTTTCAATATCCTTGATTCGGTGAATATGAGCATGGAACTTTGCCGCTCGGCGTTTATCGTCTCTTCGGTGTATGACGATGAAACGGAATTCAACCAGATTAAAGGTTTGAACATCGTTGGAATTATCTATGACAAACACCTTACCCGCGTGGATGTCATCGGGAATGCTGAGAGCCTCTATTACATTCTGGAGGAGGACAGTTCGTTGGTCGGTATCAATTCTGCTGCCACCAGTGAGATGCGTATCCTCTTTGAGGACAATGAGATACAATCTATAGTTTTTTATAACGACCCTGACGGCAAGTTGTATCCGGATGCGGAACTGCACGCCAAAGACCGCCAGCTGAAGGACTTCCGGTGGCTGAACGCCTATCGCCCTGCCACCCGCCACGACATCTTCACGATGCCCGTGGAGCGCGTGTCCACGCAGCCTGCAAACGATGAAGACGCCCCGGGAAATGACGAAAAACCAGAAAACCCATGAACACCTTCGGCAGAATCTTCCGGCTCACCGACTTCGGTGAAACCCACGGTCCGTGTATGGGCGGGGTGATTGACGGCTGCCCGTCGGGGCTGCTGTTGGATATGGATTTCATCCGGCACGAACTGGATCGGCGCGCCCTCCCGGGCGATGGACGCCGCGAGTCGGACAAAGTGCGCTTTGTGTCAGGTCTTTATGAAGGACGCACTACGGGCGCGCCGGTCGCCTTCTTCATCGACAACGAGGACGGGAAGCCCAATGCCGCCGCTGACGGCGTGCTGAAGCCGTCGCATTCATCGTTCGTCTATAAGGAGAAGTATGGGCACACCTGCAACGAACAGGGTGGCCGTTCGTCGGCGCGGCAGACCGTCTGCCGGGTGGTGGGCGGCGCTGTGGCGAAGCTGCTCTTGCGCGAGCGTAACATCACTGTGGCGGCGGAGACGCTCTTCACGGCCCGGATTGAAACCGAGGGAGATACCGCCGGTGCGTTGGTGGAGTGTGTCATCAGCGGACTGCCCGCAGGACTCGGCGAACCGGTTTACGACAAGTTCGACGCCCGCCTCGCGGCTGCGATGTTGTCGCTGCCGGCCTGCAAGGGCTTTGAGATAGGGGAGGGCTTCCATGCTGCCGAGATGTGCGGTACGCAATATAACGACCTGCAAAACAGCGATTTCTCGTTCCGTACGAACCATGACGGCGGGGTGCAGGCCGGCATCACCAACGGAGAGGAGGTGCGTTTCCGTGTGGCTTTCAAGCCGATACCGTCGGTGCGTGTGGCGCAGCAGACGGTGGACTACTTCGGGAATCCCGTCACCTACACGGCCTCCAACCGCAACGACGCGTGCGCGGCACCGCGCGTCCTGCCCGTCGTCGAAGCTATGGCTGCAATGACCACGATTGACTTTATTCTGTTGAATACTAATAAATTGAAAATTGAAAACTGAAAATTGAAAAATATGAAGTATAAAGTAGAAGGTATAAGGTAGGAGGTCGCCACCGCACATCCCCTCTTTATACCTATCACCTTTTACCTATTACCTATTACCTATTACCTATCACATTTTAACTTTTAACTTTTAACTTTTAACTTGCTACTGATATGTTCCAAACACCCATTCTTGTAATAGCTTATCACCGTGTGGAGTCCACGCACGACCTTTTTGTGGCGTTGCAGCAGTTGCAACCTGAGAAACTGTATATCGCAGCCGATGGCGCGCTGTCGGGTGACCGCACGGATTATCAGCATTGTTTGGAAGCACGGTGCGTGTTTATCCCCAATTGGAAGTGCGAGATGAAGACCCTCTTCAAGGAGACGCATCAGGGGAAATCGAAGATGTTTGTGCAGGCGATGCAGTGGTTCTTCGAACAGGAAGAGGAGGGCATCGTCCTTTTTGACGACACCGTCCCATCGCCCGATTTCTTCCCGTTTTGCGAGCAGATGTTGTCAACGTACCGCACCGACCGTCGTATTGGGCATATTTCTGGTAGTTACCTCTTGAAACACAACCGTTTGGATGAATCTTCGTACTACTTTTCCGCATATCCGTTGATGTGGGGTTTTGCCACATGGCGCGACCGTTTCGAGAATTTCGATTTGAAAATGAAGGAATTGGAAAATGTGGATTTCCGTACGCTTACCGACAAATATCAGATGAAGCAGAAGCACGCCAACTTCTGGAACCGCCGGTACAAGATTTTGCAGAAAAACCAGGTGGACATCTGGGAGTACCAATATATCTTCCATCTGTGGAACCAGGGGGCGTTGACGGTTGTGCCGAATGTCAATCTGGTGGAGAACCGCGGCTTCCTGACGAAAAAGCGCCGTATTCGCAAGCTGTATCGTCCGACACATCCCATCCTGCCCATCAAGCAGAATACGAAGGTGGAGCAGGATGCCGATGCCGACCGTTACGTTTTCCGCCGCTACTTCAAGAAGGACTTCGGAACCATCCTCGCCAAATGGGTGAAGGAGAACCTGTTGGGTGAAGAGAAGACGGTGTGATTCATCCTAATCCTTTTCCTTGTTGCAAAAGAAAACAGATATGTTGTCAAAAGATGAGTTGGAACGCTACCAGCGTCAGATAGTTTTGCCCGGTTTTGGGCAGGAGGGACAGGAGAAGTTGCTGCATTCTTCCGTACTAGTGGTAGGGGTTGGTGGCCTCGGCAGTGTGGCCGCGCTATACCTGACTGCTGCCGGCATAGGAACTGTGGGTCTTGTGGAGAACGACACGGTATCCTTGCATAACCTCCAGCGGCAGGTACTATATCGTGAGGATGAGGTCGGGAAACCGAAAATTGAATGTGCGGTGAAAACGCTGCAGCGACTTAATGGCAATGTGGATATCGTTGCGCATCCATGCTTCCTTGTCCCCGAGAACGCCCGTGAGATTATCGATGGTTACGACCTTGTGCTCGACTGCACCGACAATTTTACGGCACGTTACCTTATTAATGATACTTGTCTTGAATTGCACAAACCGTTCATCTACGGTTCCATTGGAGATACGGTCGGGCAGATGGCGGTGTTCAACTACCTGCCTCCTTGCTCAAACTATAGGATATTGTACCCCAATGAGAAAGAATTGGTTGCGCGTGGCAATGTGAATAAGGGAGTGATGGGTGTACTGCCTTCGGTCATAGCTTCCCTTCAGGTAAATGAGGCGGTGAAAATCATTACAAAAAATGGGAAAGTGATGAAAGACACCCTATTCACCATTGACCTTGCCACCTTGGAAACGCGGCAATTCCGACTTCCTGTGGTTAAAAGTACAGCGTCACCAGCATCCTTGCAATCATAACGACGCCGAGGATGCAGAAGACAACGCCCACAACGCGGTTGATGATGAAGGCCACCTCGTAGGTGATGGCTTTTTTCAGCTTGCCTGCGAAGAAGCTTTTGAGCATGTCGATGCAGAAGATGGTGATCAGGATGCAAGCGAAAAAGAGAATCTGCAGGTTGATGTTCGGGCCGCTGTAGGGGGCGATGCCGAGCCATAAGATCCAGACGAACGGGTTGGTGATGTTGAAGGCGAAGCCCTGCATCGGGTATTTGAATTTGCCGAGCTTGTTGCTGCGCGGGTCGTTCAGCACCTCCTCCTGGTGCCGCGTCTTGATGGGCTTTTTGCGGTTGAAGAACGTGACTAATCCATACCCGATGAGGATGAGACCCCCGAGGATACTGAACAGCAGCTTGGCTGTCTCGTTGTGCATGATGCCGGCGGTTCCCCACAGACATAACGCAATGAGTATCATGTCACTGAAGGCAATTCCAAGGGCAAAGAGAATGCCCGCTTTAAAACCATTGTTCAAGCTGGTTTGGATGATGCCGAGAAATGCCGCTCCCGGAGCCACCGAGATGGCTAACGCTATGGGTATCGCTTGCAGAATGGTGGCTACTATGTTCATTATTCGTGAGGAGCTTTACGTTGTCCGAATTGATAGGCGATATAAGCCCCTATGAAGAAAGGTTTTGCCTTGTTGAGTGCCATCTGTTGCACAAATGGGAACACCATGTCAATGGTGCCGCCGATTTCTAGGGCGTGAATGGTGTATTCGTCCTTGCTGAAATCGAAGTTGAAGCCTGTTTTGACGTAAAAGCCGGGATGCAGCTTCGTCTTGCCGATGCCCTGAAAGAAGTTGGCACGGCTGATGATGTCGTCAATGGTGTGCTTCTCTGGGTCATACTGCACAGTTTCCTGTCCCGTATAGCTGCCGTCGTTGGCGTAGTGGGCGATATAGACATAGACGGGGACGGCCAGCCCTAATGTGAAGCCGCCGGAAAGGGTGTAGCGCACGCGCACGCCGCCCCAATAGGGCTTCTGGTGCAGCGTCCGCTGGTAGCCGTAGCCGCCGTGCAGGAAGAAAAGGTCGCACAACTTCCCATACGAGTACGCCCGCGCCTGCGGGAAATAGGGGTTCTTCGCCAGCACCTGCTTGTGGTGGAAATTATAGGTGAGGTCAATCTCCCAAAAATGCTTGTCGTAATAGGTGGGCGTGCGCCCGTGCTGGAATCCGAAACCGCCGCCGTTGGTGTTGATGAAAACGTTGATGTTCCACTCCTTTACGATGATCTTTTTCCACTCCACTTCACCTACATCTTGCGTATAGGCGAAAAGAGGGAACACGCAAAGCAGCATCCCGAAAAACGCTTTCTTAAAACTCATTGAAAAAAATGGGTGATTACAATTCGGCAACGTTATCTTCCACGTTCACAGGAATTTCCGTGTAATGTCCGTAAGCAGGGCACTTGTGTTGGGTGGCACACGCGCCAAACAAGAAAGATAATATTGCTAAAGTGCTGATGACAAAGATGATACGTTTCATTACGGTTAAATTTTTTAAGTTTGCAAAAATAAATAAAATATAAATTAGTTTATATTGTCGGATTCTCTTTTTATGAATTTTTTACATTGTTGAAAATAAGGGATATAGCATTCTTTCTGATGTTCGCTTTCTTGTTGCTCCCGTCGCTGACGGCGCAGCGGGAGAGGACGGGGGAGCGGTTCTTTTTCCGTGCTGACTCGCAGGCGGTGAGGCAGTTCGAACGCTACGGCCCCGCCCGTCCCGCCGCCACGGGACTGCTTCCCGTGGGCGACTATGCCGCTGTCGCCGAGCGGACGGTACGGCGGCTTGAGAACGACGGCTACCCCTTCGCCGCCGTGTCGGTGTCGCCGCTCACCGAGCCCGACAGCAACGGCGTGGTCTCCACCCTTACCGTCGAGGCGGGGCCGCTGGTGCGGTACGATTCCGTCATCGTGAAAGGGTCCCTGAAGCTGCGTCCGCGCTTCCTGCAGGCCTTCCTGAACTGGCGGCCCCGCCGGAAGTATATGGAACGGAATGCGTGCCGCATCGCCCAGAAAATGAGTGCGTTGCCGTATGCGGAAATTACCCGCGAGCCCGGTGTTGAGTTCGTGGGTGACAAAGCCTACCTCTACCTTTTTGCTGACAAACGGAAAGTGAACCGCTTTGACGGCTACCTTGGCCTCGTGCCGGTGAGTGAGACCACCGGTCGGGTGATGTTTACGGGCGAAGTCAACCTTATGTTGCAGAATGTCTTCAAGATAGGGGAGACGCTCGAACTGCGCTGGCAGGCCCCCGAAAAATACTCGCAGTACCTGTTCGCCCACGCCGATTTTCCCTACTGGTTTGGCACGCCCTTCGGACTTTCCGGCCATTTCGTCCTCGACAAGAAGGATACGTCCTACCTCAACATGAACTACCGTGTGGCGCTGACGTACTCGTTTGCAGGCAGCAACTCTCTGCAGCTCTACTTCGATTACACCACTAGTTCGATTCTACGTCCGCAGTTGGTGACGGCGACGGAGGGCGACACCACCTCGTATGACTACCGCAAGCCGATGTATGGTCTGCGGCTGAATTATAGCCGGTTGGACAACGGGATCCAGCCCCGTTCGGGCGTGCGGCTGTGGGCGGACATCGCTGCCGGCTCGCGACGGATCCTGCCGAACACGGCCGTGGATGCCGACGTGTATGCGGGTCTGGTGATGCGAACGACGCACTACCGTCTGCAGGGCGAAGTCACCGGCTTCGTGCCGATAGCGAAACGTTGGGGTTGGGTGGCCGGCGCGAGCGGCGGAATGTTGCTGGGCAACCAGCAGATCTACAACGACCTGTTCCGAATCGGCGGCACTCGAACCTTGCAGGGCTTCGACGAAATGTCGATCTACGCCTCCTCTTACCTGACCGCCATGACCGAATTCCGCTTCTGGTTCGCCAAACTTTCGTACATCAACGTGTTTTTCAACGCCGCGTGGTATGAGCGCAAGCTGTCAGGCAGTTACTTTTACGATTACCCCTTCGGGTTCGGTCTCGGCGCGACCTTCCACACCAAGGCTGGAAATTTCTATATCAGCTATGCTTTGGGACAACAACGGAACAGTCCCGTCTCCTTCAAGACAGGAAAAATCCATTTCGGTCTGGACGTGCGGTTCTAATCAACAGCACGAATCTGTTCTTCATTTAATTTTCCACTCTCATCGTCCGTGTCCCTTCCATGAAGGTGGTCTCCACCGTGTCGCCCGGACGGAGGTCGGTGGCGTTGGTGACGGCCTTGCCGTTGTGTCGGGTGATACTGAAGCCGCGCCGCAGGATGTTCGTTGGGGCCAGTAGCTCCAGCTTCTCGGAATAGTGCGACAGCTCGGTTCGCTGGTTTTCAAGGTGCTGCTTGGCATAAAGCCGCATTTTTGATTGCAGCAGAACCAGCTGGCTCTGGCCGCTGCCGACCGTGTCGCGGGCGAAGTCGCGGACGGTGATGGCGGCATCATTGAGGATCTGCCGGTGCGTGTCGAGCAGCTTGCGGCCTGACAGCTGGAGGCGGTTCTGGAGCTCGTGCAGACGGCTCGTTTCACGGCCGAGCATCCGGCTCCCGACGATTTGCAGGCGGCTTTCGTATTGCGCCGTCTTCTCCTTCGCCTCTTGCAGAATTGTTAATGTCTGGGTGGTTATAAAATTCTGGTATTCAACAACCTTATTTTCGAAATCGGTAAATTTTCCGATAAGGAAGTAGGCCACTTCGGTCGGTGTGATCTTGTTGGCGTAGGATACGCTTTCGGTGATGGTTTCGTTGGTGGAGTGGCCGATGCCTGATAGTACCGGAAGTGGGAAAGTCGCCACGCGGCGGGCCAGCTCGTAGTTGTCGTAGCAGCCGAGGCCCACGTCGCCGCCGCCCCCGCGGATGATGGCCACGCAGTCGAAATCGTCCTTTCGCAACTCAATCCGGTCCAGCTGTTCCAGCATCGTGCCGATGGCCTTCTCGCCCTGCAGCAGCGACGGGAAAAGGGTCGTCTCGAACCGGTAGCCCGCCGCGTTCCCGTTCAGCGTGATGGTGAAGTCGCTGTATCCCTTGCTGGTCTCGATGGAGATCACCGCCACCCGTTTCGGCAGCAGCGGCATTCTAGTACGCTTGTTGGCATCGAAGATCCCCTCCTTTTTCAGCCGTGCAATCGTCTCCTGGCGGATCCTCGCCATTTCGCCGAGGGTGAAAGTCGGCTCGATGTCCTGGATGTGGAGTGCCAGCCCGTACTGCGGACTATACTGGATGGTGGCGAGGCATAGGATGGTGATGCCGTCCTTCATCGGTTCTCCCGTAATCTGGATAAACCGTTGGTTGATACGGGCATACTGGTCAGCCCAGATGACAGCCCGCATCTGCGCCTTCACACGCTGCCCGTCCTTTTCCACAAGCTCGGGATAGCAGTGACCCGTGCGGGCATACAGGTTTAGCTTCACCATTTCCGCCTTGATGTAGTACGGATACTTGTAGGTGCGCTCAATCATCGACTGGATGCTTTGCCCCACCTGCGTTAGCGTATAAACCGATTTCCCATTGAAAGTTTCTTGCTCCATTTGTTGCTCGAAATGCGGCGGCAAAGGTACAATTTTAGTACAAAATTTGACTGAATTGCTGAAAATTTTGTCGGAAATACATCTTCGTAAAATTTTTTTAAAAAATAAACGTTCAGGAAAAATTGTGCGTAAAAAACATTTTTCTGAATTTACATAAAATATGAAAAGAAAATCTGTAATAGTTCTCTCTATTTTCTTAATTTTCAGTCTTTTTACTTACATTTTGTCGGCTCAGCCGATGACTTTGCCGGAGTGCATCCAGTACGCCGAGCGTAACAATCCCACCCTCCAAAGTGCCAATTTGGACGTGAATGTGGCGGAAATCCGGTTGAAACAGACACGCTTGCAGATGGCACCCGTCGTTACCGCCAATGCAGGACAGAATTTCGGTTACTCGCATGGCAGCGAGCAGTTTTCCATCAACGGCAACTACTCCGTCAATGCCGGTGTCGAAATCTTTAACGGGCTGAATACCTACAACAGTATCAAACAGAGTGAGATACAGCTTACACAGGCGCAGCTACAAGAGGAACAGCAGAAGAATCAGGTGCGCATCCAGATCATCCGTTCCTATCTCACCATCCTGATGAATCAGGAGATGTTGGAATACCAGCGTAACGTCCTCGCTTCCAGTCGCCAGCAGGTGGCGGAAGGCGAGCAGAAGTACAAGGTGGGGCAGATTCTGGAAAGCGACTACATGATGTTGCAGGCCCAGTACCTTGCCGACTCCACCAGTATGGAGAATACACTCATTGCCATCAACAATGAGTATGTTTCCTTACGTAACTATATGAATATGAGTCGTGCACAGGCTCTTTCGGTAGTTCTGCCCGACAGCGCCCAACTCGCCGCCTCGATGGTGGTGCCAGAACTCGATGAGGTGTTGCGCCGCACGTTCGATTACCTCCCCGATGTGAAGATGAGCCGCAATGCCGTCGAGATCGCGGAGTACGACGTGAAGATTGCGAAATCCGCGTATTATCCGTCACTGTCGGCCAGCGCCGGTGTCGGCACAGGCTATAACGCCGCTTACGGCAACGGCAACAGCGGCCTCGTCTCGGGCCTCTATAAGGGCCTTTCTGAATCCATCGGCCTCAGCCTCAGTATTCCCATCTACAAACAGAGCTCCGTCCGCAATAATGTGAAAGTAAAGAATATACAGGTGCAGCAGGCCGAACTCGCCCTGAAAACCACAGAGGAACAGATTACCAAGGAGATTGAAATTTACTACCTTGACCTGAAAAAAGCTTACAACAATTTCCAACTTTCCGAATTGCAGAAGTCGGCCTATTACGCCAACTATATGGCCTACAACCAGCGCTTCCAGTACGGCGCCATCACCACCGTCGATTTGCTCCAGCAGCAGACCAACTACCTGAACATCCTCAACAACTACATGCAGAACAAATACAACTACCTGATGCAGCTGAAAGTGCTTGACGTTTACACGGGCCAGCCGGTAACACTGTAGGTAACTGAAAACTGAAAATTGAAAACTGAAAATTGAAAAATATGAAGTATAAAGTAGAAGGTATAAAGTAGGAGGTAGCCACCGCACAAACCCTCTTTATACCTATTACTTATCACCTATCACCTTCTACCTTCAAACCTTTTAACTCTCAACTTTTAACTTGATAA